>NZ_JBPJZG010000019.1:0-5742 GCF_051216415.1 Variovorax trehalosi | reverse complement strand
AGTGATTCGGTGGTTGCTCTGGAAGGGGTGGTTGCTGAAGAGTTGGTCGATAAAAAAGCTTCTTCGAAGTTGACTGGATTGCAAAAAACAGTGCATAATCGAAGGCTCCGCTGAAACAGCTTCAGCGTCTCGCAGCGAAGGTTGCGGGGTGCGAATAAGAAGATGTTGAAAGCGAAAAAAGTTTGACGGTTCTTCAAAAACCGTGATAGCCTACAAGGCTTCGCTGATCACAGCGAGCTGAACGAAGAAAACGAAAAGTTGCTTCGGTGATCGTTAAAAATTTACAGCCGATAAGCGTGGGCGTTTGAAGGTAATTGCGTAAGTTCTTCGGAACAAGTCGCAAGACTTAAAAACGCTCATGAGATAGAAGTGAAGTTCACTTTAATTCTTTTTTTATGAGTTTTGCCTGGCCGCGAGGTCAGGCGCAAAAATCAAGATCGAACTATAGAGTTTGATCCTGGCTCAGATTGAACGCTGGCGGCATGCCTTACACATGCAAGTCGAACGGCAGCGCGGGAGCAATCCTGGCGGCGAGTGGCGAACGGGTGAGTAATACATCGGAACGTGCCCAATCGTGGGGGATAACGCAGCGAAAGCTGTGCTAATACCGCATACGATCTACGGATGAAAGCAGGGGATCGCAAGACCTTGCGCGAATGGAGCGGCCGATGGCAGATTAGGTAGTTGGTGAGGTAAAGGCTCACCAAGCCTTCGATCTGTAGCTGGTCTGAGAGGACGACCAGCCACACTGGGACTGAGACACGGCCCAGACTCCTACGGGAGGCAGCAGTGGGGAATTTTGGACAATGGGCGAAAGCCTGATCCAGCCATGCCGCGTGCAGGATGAAGGCCTTCGGGTTGTAAACTGCTTTTGTACGGAACGAAACGGCCTTTTCTAATAAAGAGGGCTAATGACGGTACCGTAAGAATAAGCACCGGCTAACTACGTGCCAGCAGCCGCGGTAATACGTAGGGTGCAAGCGTTAATCGGAATTACTGGGCGTAAAGCGTGCGCAGGCGGTTATGTAAGACAGTTGTGAAATCCCCGGGCTCAACCTGGGAACTGCATCTGTGACTGCATAGCTAGAGTACGGTAGAGGGGGATGGAATTCCGCGTGTAGCAGTGAAATGCGTAGATATGCGGAGGAACACCGATGGCGAAGGCAATCCCCTGGACCTGTACTGACGCTCATGCACGAAAGCGTGGGGAGCAAACAGGATTAGATACCCTGGTAGTCCACGCCCTAAACGATGTCAACTGGTTGTTGGGTCTTCACTGACTCAGTAACGAAGCTAACGCGTGAAGTTGACCGCCTGGGGAGTACGGCCGCAAGGTTGAAACTCAAAGGAATTGACGGGGACCCGCACAAGCGGTGGATGATGTGGTTTAATTCGATGCAACGCGAAAAACCTTACCCACCTTTGACATGTACGGAATTCGCCAGAGATGGCTTAGTGCTCGAAAGAGAACCGTAACACAGGTGCTGCATGGCTGTCGTCAGCTCGTGTCGTGAGATGTTGGGTTAAGTCCCGCAACGAGCGCAACCCTTGTCATTAGTTGCTACATTCAGTTGGGCACTCTAATGAGACTGCCGGTGACAAACCGGAGGAAGGTGGGGATGACGTCAAGTCCTCATGGCCCTTATAGGTGGGGCTACACACGTCATACAATGGCTGGTACAAAGGGTTGCCAACCCGCGAGGGGGAGCTAATCCCATAAAACCAGTCGTAGTCCGGATCGCAGTCTGCAACTCGACTGCGTGAAGTCGGAATCGCTAGTAATCGTGGATCAGAATGTCACGGTGAATACGTTCCCGGGTCTTGTACACACCGCCCGTCACACCATGGGAGCGGGTTCTGCCAGAAGTAGTTAGCTTAACCGCAAGGAGGGCGATTACCACGGCAGGGTTCGTGACTGGGGTGAAGTCGTAACAAGGTAGCCGTATCGGAAGGTGCGGCTGGATCACCTCCTTTCTGGAAACAAGCAATTTAATTTAAACGCCCACACTTATCGGTTGTTGGAAGAAGTCGAAATCTTCATTGATTCTCGATTGGGTCTGTAGCTCAGCTGGTTAGAGCACCGTCTTGATAAGGCGGGGGTCGTTGGTTCGAGCCCAACTAGACCCACCAAATCTTCTGATATCTCGTGTGAGAGTTTGGGGGATTAGCTCAGCTGGGAGAGCACCTGCTTTGCAAGCAGGGGGTCGTCGGTTCGATCCCGTCATCCTCCACCAATAAATCGATGCTTAAATTCAACACCAAAGCGGCTTTGTGCGTGAGCATGAGGCTTCTTTGTTGTTGATCGAGATCTCTTGATCAATCGGCTGTTCTTTAAAAATTCATAGAGTCGAATCAGCGTTGCTGATGGAAACTGCACATTCGTAAAGGTTTAGTGCAGACCGTGCCATCAGCAACATAGAATTTTTGATTGCGTCAAAAGAAACTTCAATTTCGAGTCAAATCGAATTTTGAATGTAACGGCATAACGCGTCAGGTGAAAGACCTGACATATTCCTTGAAAATGATTTTGTGTTTCGAAAGAAACGTCAAAGTTATAGGGTCAAGTGAATAAGAGCACGTGGTGGATGCCTTGGCAATGATAGGCGACGAAGGACGTGATAGCCTGCGATAAGCTTCGGGGAGCTGGCAAATTAGCTTTGATCCGGAGATTTCCGAATGGGGAAACCCACCGAAAGGTATCGCATAGTGAATACATAGCTATGCGAGGCGAACCGGGTGAACTGAAACATCTCAGTAGCTCGAGGAAAAGACATCAACCGAGATTCCGAAAGTAGTGGCGAGCGAAATCGGAAGAGCCTGTTAGTGATAGCACAAGACATAACGGAACAGTTTGGAAAGACTGGCCATAGCGGGTGATAGCCCCGTACGTGAAATGACCTGTGTGGTACTGAGCTAACGACAAGTAGGGCGGGACACGAGAAATCCTGTCTGAATATGGGGGGACCATCCTCCAAGGCTAAATACTCATCATTGACCGATAGTGAACTAGTACCGTGAGGGAAAGGCGAAAAGAACCCCGGGAGGGGAGTGAAATAGATCCTGAAACCGCGTGCTTACAAAAAGTAGGAGCCTCGTAAGGGGTGACTGCGTACCTTTTGTATAATGGGTCAGCGACTTACATTCAGTGGCAAGGTTAACCGAATAGGGAAGCCGTAGAGAAATCGAGTCCGAATAGGGCGATCAGTCGCTGGGTGTAGACCCGAAACCAAGTGATCTATCCATGGCCAGGATGAAGGTGCCGTAACAGGTACTGGAGGTCCGAACCGACTAGTGTTGCAAAACTAGCGGATGAGCTGTGGATAGGGGTGAAAGGCTAAACAAACTTGGAAATAGCTGGTTCTCTCCGAAAACTATTTAGGTAGTGCCTCAAGTATTACCATCGGGGGTAGAGCACTGTTTTGGCTAGGGGGTCATGGCGACTTACCAAACCAAGGCAAACTCCGAATACCGATGAGTACAGCTTGGGAGACAGAGCACCGGGTGCTAACGTCCGGACTCAAGAGGGAAACAACCCAGACCGCCAGCTAAGGTCCCTAAAATTGGCTAAGTGGGAAACGAAGTGGGAAGGCTAAAACAGTCAGGATGTTGGCTTAGAAGCAGCCATCATTTAAAGAAAGCGTAATAGCTCACTGATCGAGTCGTCCTGCGCGGAAGATGTAACGGGGCTAAGCCAGTTACCGAAGCTGCGGATTTGCAATTTATTGCAAGTGGTAGGAGAGCGTTCTGTAAGCCTGTGAAGGTGCGTTGTAAAGCGTGCTGGAGGTATCAGAAGTGCGAATGCTGACATGAGTAGCGTTAAAGGGGGTGAAAAGCCCCCTCGCCGTAAGCGCAAGGTTTTCTACGCAACGTTCATCGGCGTAGAGTGAGTCGGCCCCTAAGGCGAGGCAGAGATGCGTAGCTGATGGGAAACAGGTCAATATTCCTGTACCGTTATATAGTGCGATGTGGGGACGGATCTTAATAGGTCATCCAGTTATTGGATTATTCTGGTTTAGTTGGATGTAGGCGTGCATTAGGCAAATCCGGTGCACATATACCGAGGCCAACGATCGAGCGGACTTGTCCGTGAAGTGACTGAACGAGGTTCCAGGAAAAGCCACTAAGCTTCAGCTATATACGACCGTACCGCAAACCGACACTGGTGCGCGAGATGAGTATTCTAAGGCGCTTGAGAGAACTCAGGAGAAGGAACTCGGCAAATTGACACCGTAACTTCGGAAGAAGGTGTGCCCTATTAGTGTGTAGTGAACAACGAAGCATGAATGGGTTGCAAAAAATCGGTGGCTGCGACTGTTTATTAAAAACACAGCACTCTGCAAACACGAAAGTGGACGTATAGGGTGTGACGCCTGCCCGGTGCTGGAAGATTAAATGATGGGGTGCAAGCTCTTGATTGAAGTCCCAGTAAACGGCGGCCGTAACTATAACGGTCCTAAGGTAGCGAAATTCCTTGTCGGGTAAGTTCCGACCTGCACGAATGGCGTAACGATGGCCACACTGTCTCCTCCTGAGACTCAGCGAAGTTGAAATGTTTGTGATGATGCAATCTCCCCGCGGAAAGACGGAAAGACCCCATGAACCTTTACTGTAGCTTTGTATTGGACTTTGAACAGATCTGTGTAGGATAGGTGGGAGGCTTTGAAGCAGGGTCGCTAGATCTTGTGGAGCCAACGTTGAAATACCACCCTGGTGTGTTTGAGGTTCTAACCTAGGTCCATTATCTGGATCGGGGACAGTGCATGGTAGGCAGTTTGACTGGGGCGGTCTCCTCCCAAAGCGTAACGGAGGAGTTCGAAGGTACGCTAGTTACGGTCGGACATCGTGACGATAGTGCAATGGCATAAGCGTGCTTAACTGCGAGACTGACAAGTCGAGCAGATGCGAAAGCAGGACATAGTGATCCGGTGGTTCTGTATGGAAGGGCCATCGCTCAACGGATAAAAGGTACTCTGGGGATAACAGGCTGATACCGCCCAAGAGTTCATATCGACGGCGGTGTTTGGCACCTCGATGTCGGCTCATCTCATCCTGGGGCTGTAGCCGGTCCCAAGGGTATGGCTGTTCGCCATTTAAAGAGGTACGTGAGCTGGGTTTAAAACGTCGTGAGACAGTTTGGTCCCTATCTTCCGTGGGCGCTGCAGATTTGAGGAAGCCTGCTCCTAGTACGAGAGGACCGGAGTGGACACACCTCTGGTGTATCGGTTGTCACGCCAGTGGCATTGCCGAGTAGCTAAGTGTGGAAGAGATAACCGCTGAAAGCATCTAAGCGGGAAACTCGTTTCAAGATGAGATCTGCCGGGGCCTTGAGCCCCCTAAAGAGTCGTTCAAGACCAGGACGTTGATAGGTCAGGTGTGGAAGCGCAGTAATGCGTTAAGCTAACTGATACTAATTGCTCGTGCGGCTTGACCCTATAACTTTGATCATCAAGATCAAGGTGTTATGCCAAGTTGACGCATTCAAAATATATTCAAGCAAGTGCAAGACAGTTGCACGCTGATTCCAAACTCTATGAATTCGTTTGATTGATCACTTGATCAACCAGACTACCCTTTATGCCTGATGACCATAGCGAGTTGGTACCACTCCTTCCCATCCCGAACAGGACAGTGAAACGACTCAGCGCCGATGATAGTGCGGGTTCCCGTGTGAAAGTAGGTCATCGTCAGGCTCTTACAGCCCAGAAAACCCCAGTCAGATTACTGACTGGGGTTTTTTGCTTT
>NZ_JBPJZG010000018.1:0-7647 GCF_051216415.1 Variovorax trehalosi | reverse complement strand
GCCACGAGTCTATGGAAACAATTACCGGCGCGAAAAAATCGCTATCAAGCGTCTGTTTTGACATTTTTTGATTAGAAATCAGCCGCCTGCGGCTTGCTGAGACCTGCGGGGGACCACAGGCGCACGCGCAGGACGGCCGGATCGCTCAGGCCTTCGCGCCGGGTGAACGCTGGCTGGCCAGCGCCCGGCTTTCCTTCTTCAACGCCTTGGACACCGAGCAGATTGCCTGCACGAACCCGGTCAAGGTGTTGGCCAGGCTTTCGCGCTGCAGGCTGTAGAACACGAACTGCCCCCGCTTCTCGGCCTTCACGAGCCCCGCGCCTTCCAGGATCTTCAGATGCTTGGAAAGAGAAGGCTTGGACATCTCGAAGCGCGCAGCGATATCGCCAGCCGAAAGCTCCGTCCCCACGCGCCTCACTCGCGCAACGTGAACACCACCGAGAGGTACGACACCGGCCCACTCTGAATCGCTTCGATCCCATGCAGCGCGGTCGCCTCGAACAGCAGCGAGTCCCCTGCCCTCACCGTGGCCACCTTGGCACCATAGCGGTAGCTGACCTCCCCGGACAGGAAGTACAGGAACTTAAGTCCCGGATGCTGGAAGGTCACGTAGGGATCGGCACCGGGCAGCAACGTGACCAGATAGGGCTCGACGAACAGGTTGCCCGACAGGAGATGCCCCAGCAACTCGTAGCGGTAGTCTGAAACCGCACCGATGCGATCGACGACAACGCCCTGCCCCGCGCGCACATGGCAGAAATCCGTGCGGCGCGCCTGATCGCCAAAGAAGCGCGACGCCGGCACACCCAAACCATTCGCGAGGCGCTCCAAGGTCTCCACCGACGGTGACACGAGCCCGCGCTCGATGCGCGAGAGCATCGAGGAAGAAATCCCAGAGACCTTAGCCAGCACGCCGCCGGACACCTCCGCCGCCATACGCAACGCCCTCACCTGCGCACCAATGCGCACCGCGGACAGGCTGCGCACCAGAGGTGCGGGTTGCCGCGGTCGAACACGCGTTACCGAGACCGGAAGGCGCAACGGGCGGGCACTGGGAAGCGGGGATGCAATCAGTCGATTGGACATGCTGGACAGCTCGCTAGGCGTTAACGAATTTTCAGTCAGATTTAGCAAGTTTAGTCCGTTTACGACTATTCCGAAAGGGACTTAACGATCCATGGATGTCCATTTCGCTCTACGATGCCAAATATGAAGAACTCCGCTCTTTGCTGCGCAGCTTGCGGTTGGAAGCGGGACTCACACAAGCTCAGTTGGCGAGTTCGCTCCGTGTCGGGCAGTCATACGTTTCAAAAATTGAACGGGGTGAAAACTTTCTGGACGTCTTGCTGTTTGCACGATGGTGTTCCGCCTGTGGCGTTAAGGCCGGGACCACCCTAGATAAGTTTTTGGGTGCCTAGATTCACCAGACCTGCTGCCCTCATCGTCAAGATCATCGCGCCGTGGATGTCGATCTCTTTGCACGACAGGAACTAACAGAACTTGCGCTTGGGCGCAGGAGGGCCACATAGGCCGCCGCGTCTGCAATGCAGCGATTGCCGACATCTGCAGGGCTTGCACGAATGGGTACTATCAGCCAAGAGCAGACCTTCACTGCGAGCTTCCAATTTTTTCTGGCGATTGCCATTGCTGCGTTGCAGGGCTGGCTAAATGCGAGCGAAGCCATGATCATCAATGCCCAAGAAGCGAATCTGCGGTCTAGCTTCTGGGGCGGGATTCCATCTGTCTCCACATCAAGGGCCAATGCCAAATGACCAGTAACCCCCTGTCTCCGCTGGATGACCTAGCCATCGCTGCCATCGGCTACTCACCGTCGGATGAAGAAATTGAAGCGGCATCGCAACCACCCTATCCAACGCCGGCTGCATTTGTTCCATTCCAGGAGGCGGTGCGTGCCGCCCTTCATGCGCGGGTCGCTCGCGGCCCTGACCCGTTCTGCACGACTCGGCTCTACGAGCCCGCAGCGAGATTCAGCGTCCGCGCTTCGTATGACGCCAACAGCCATCTCGGCTTCAACGTGAGCGACGCGATCTGCATCCTGCTAGCTGGCGGGCTGATTCCGGTCGCCACAGCTCAACGCGCCATCCGCGCAAGCGCCTCAAAGCTGGTTCAAGGATTCCTGCAACGCGCCACTGTGTATAGGCTGCTGGCCGATGGCGACCTGTCAGCAGCCATGGAAGCCGCAGCAAGCCCAAATTTCGATCAGGAGCAATGGGTCGGCTGGCGAGCCATCGGCGAATACCACGCTGCACGTGCTGACGCATTTGCTTTCTTATCGCTCTGGCCGAAATACGAAGCTCGGCAGGAACGCGAGTGGGTGGACAACATGCGACGCCAACTCGTTGACGCAGTGTCCCGCACCTACGGTTGGCGCGATGCGCTGGCGTTGACACGCGACAAGCGGATTGGCGTCAAGGGGCACGTTCATGGCATGGCCTATGTGGCACTACGGCCATTAACAGAGAAGACTACGGTGTCCGAGGTCAACCAGTTGCTGGGCACGGCATCGGAGCTAGTCCAATTTGACGCTCTCAACGACTTGGCCCGGCTGAAATTGCTAGTGGATGCCTTGCGCGCCAGCACTCCGCGCGCGCCCGCAGACGATCCTCCAGGCCTCGACGCCGTCCTGAGCCGCATCATTGCCGTTGACCCCACTGCTTCGAAGCAGCAGAGCCAGCGGCGAGATTGGCTGCTGATGGATTGCTGGCCTCTCATCGGCAACGCCGCCACTCTCAAGCGTGTGCGTGCGGCGATCCGTGCGCCCTTGTACAAGCGCGAGCTTTCGATGCTCGCCAAGGACGCCGCACCTGCGGTGCCGATTGGTGAAAAGGCAATCGGCGCTTGACGGCCAACACCAGACATTCGAGCCAGGGACCAACCTCGGCCACAATCTTCTTGGTGCGAGGAGTGCCTCCGATGCTCAAGAATCGACACTCAAAGCAACGCGCTTCTGAAGTAAGTAATCTCCTTTTGAAATAGTTCGATCCATCCCATGCCCATTCGATATCGACTTGCGTTGTGCTGCGTCGCAGTGTTTTCCGTTGGATGTTCCTCCATCCCGGACTATCAGCAACCAGAGGGAGGAAGTACAGCCAAGTTGCGCGTCGTCGTTCCCAATCCTGAGCAGTTTGCGCTTCGTCTTGCAACGGTCGATCTAACTGCATGCAAGCCCGCCGCCGACATCGGTTGGATTAGCGGAGGCGCAAGTATTGATACGGCACGGGTGGGCATGCTCGACACCACGATGCCGCGAGATGGCGTCCTTGAGAGACGCGTTGCACCGAATCGTCCGACGGCGGTCATGCCGTGGATGACCGTTGCGCTACTCGATGCAGGAACAATCCTCTTCTCGATGAATCCGGCTACACACGGGACTATTCAAAACGCGCAGGCGGGCGCTTGTGCGGTGCCGGTCTTCTCCCCGAAGCCTGGCGAAGAATATGAGTTGTCGATCAAGATGGCGGCGGGCTCGAGGTGCGTCACAACGCTCAGCTTGCTCTCATTGATTGATGAAGGAAAAGTCTCACGTACCCCTGTGAAGGAGACGGGCCGGGTACTACTCCCGGCAGGAAACAAGCCGATGGAATGCGACGCTCCGCCCGCCCGCTCGGACGCGACGCTTTAACTGCAGCCGGTCGCGCCGACGGGCAAAATTCGGCCACAACCAGACGTTCAGCCCAAAGACCAAAAATGACCCTCGAAAACTCTGAATGGCCGTTCGACAGTCCACCCAACGTGGCATGCATCACCGTGCGGTCCATAGTGGATGGTGGCAAGCCTGTACTCATGGCTACCCGCGATGCGGACGACGGAGCATGGCAGTTTCTAACCGGGGATGCTTTCGAGGAGGCAGAGGCGATGCTCGTCTCGCTGAGGACCATGGTCGAACGAGACTCGACCCTGCTTGAACTCGCCGACGTGCAGCCGGGTTGGATGGCTTGGCGTAAGCATCGTGACTCCCCTTGGAATCGCCAGGCCGAAGCGACACAAACCGAACAATGAATCGATTGGCAGGACGTGCCAAACGCGGACATTCGACAGGAGAGTGCCTTGCAGAACTGGATTACCAAACTTCTTCGCTCGAAGCCATCGGCGGCAATCATCCCTCGCCCCACGTTTGAGGTTGTAGACAGCGACGTCACCTTGGATTCGCTTGTTCATTCTGACGTGTGCGCCTGGGTCGCTGAAGAAGATGTCAATCGCTTCCTGGAGAACGGCTACACGTTTTACGTTGACTCCCGTTCGAGTACTGGCCGCTGCCGGCACCACGCAAGAGAACCGGGTGCACGCGCATTCGCCTTCTTCTTGATGGCGATTCCCACTTCAGCGAGAGGCTAGGGTACAACTAATTCGGTGTCTGCCTCTGCCTCTTGTGTACCCGGCGCATCAGGCGGCAGCCGGCCACATGCAGTCATTCAGCCAATTACCATCAGTCCCGCAAGACCGGTCGTTCGCGGCGCATGCCAAGCTAGAAGCTTTCGAGAATGCCTCCATCAACTGAAGCCCTGCAACGACTGAGCGACTTCGCCTCGGGCAAAACCCCGGTGCCTGAGTTCGAGCAACAGCTCTACAACGATCCGGACATTGAAACATTGCTCTCGGCAGAGAGCGCTCCTCGATTTTGCCAAACGGGGACAACGCTGTTCCACTACCTGATCGGACTCGACCTCAGCGACCCAGGCCAGGTGCTCAGCGCAAAGGACGTGTTGGTCTCTTTGCTCCAGAAGCATGGAATGACGACAGCGCTAGACGGGGCCGCAACGGCGGAATATGCGCTGCTGCTCGATGCCCAGCCGCGCTGGCTCGACGCGGACGTCAAGTTCCTCGCCTCGTTACTTAATGCCGCGCCACGCCTACCTTCCAAACAGAGAAAGGCATGGCTGCGCCAGAGAATTTTGGAACTGTTTAAGTACGCCAAGCAGCCCCCGCGCTGGTTGCAGTCTCCAGCGTGGCCCATCGGAGATGCTGGCCCTTTGGTCTTCTTGGGGCAGTTTCCTGTCGTCAACTACTTTCATGATGAGGCGGCGGTGTATGTTTTCCATGACCCAGCGAAGGACGCGTTCACAACGTTCGTTCAGCACTGCTGACATCGCGGCATGAGGACGATCACCAAGATGCCTCCTCGCGGCCAGAACCGGACATTGGAGCAACGCAGGCAAACTTGAATAGGTCATACCACTTCAACTCATGAGTGCAACTCATCGCACCGATCAAATCCTCCTCCAGGCGGCTGAGCCTCCTTCCGCGGGAAGCCACCGCGTTCTGTCAAGGGTGGAAGTGGAAACTGCGTCCGGCTATGTTCGTGTCTTGCAGAACACAGTCGCATCTAAGCATGAACTCGACACCTTCTGGGCATCATGCCTTAGCGCTGACCAGTCCATCGAACCCCTGCGAGCTCAGATAGAGGCGGCAGACCCGGCCCACCTGCACGGGATTCTAGAAACCATTCGACGTGATCTTGCTCGAGTGGAAAGTGTCGCGATGATCAATTTATTGACGCCGATAGACGAGTGCTTTCGTGTCATAAATGGATGCGAACATTGTTTTGGGCATGTGTTATTGCTGAGTTCACGTGCCAATGCCGTGTTCATTCATTGGCATCGGGAGTCATAGACGCCACTCGGCCAAGAACGGAAGTAGAAGAGCACCCATGATGACAAGCGAAGAACATATCGAAGGCTTAGAAGGCTGGTTCCAGCCTTGGAACGAGCACGATTTGGCGGCTCGAACGCTCCTGAAGATCGGTGGGACATACACCGTCTGCACGGGACGTCTGACCGAAGGTGAGGTCGCAAAGCTGGGCAGGCTACTTCTTGAATTGCCGGGAGCACGGCCAGGCTCGATGGGCTTCTTCAGTGATTCCTCTGGCGATCTATGCCTAGAAGCGTCGTTTGAGCCATCCGGCATAACCGTTGAGGGCCAGGCGTCACCGGAGCAGTGGACTGCATGGGACACAGCGTTCAGAGCGGCCATCGAGAAAGCGAAGCTGCCGCGCGTCCCAGCGTAGAGGCATAGGTCAACTTTGGGCCGTGTGGCGCCAACCGCCAGTGGACTACATTCGGCCAGAAGCGGTCATCCAACGGCAAGTGAAATTCAGCCACTTTAGGGATAAATGATGCTCGATCTACTGCCTCCCGCCGCTGCCTTATCGTTGCTCGTGGCGTCTGTTGTTGCGGGGATCATCGCGGTCTATCACGCGTCGCACATGTTCCTTGAAATTGCACCAAGTCGTTCGTGGATAGCGAATCTTTTTCCCTATCTCTCGGGTTCGCTGCCGGGTCTCCTGACTGAGAAGGGGCAACGCTCCAGAAACAAGTTTGTCCTCTGGCTTTGGGTCGCGCTAGCTTGCGGCGGCGCATCTGGAGCGATAGTGGCGATTTTCAGAACAGGCGCTTAGCCTCACCTCATCGGGCCGGTGCGGCTGATGCTGTCTGAACTCGCCTGTTGAATGACCGCTTTGACGGGATTTATCAACTGTCGACCGCGAACAACCATCAAGCCGACTACCTATAGCACCCCACGGACAGCCACAAGCGAGACAAGTCTGAACTCTCGCCGGCACGCGCGCAGTGCTCACCACGCGAATAGGAATAGGTCGATTCGCCATCGAGCGCACGTTTGAAATCGGTCTGTACCCAACCGAGCTTCTTTAAGGCTTCCCTAATTTGCGCTCCCTTCACACTTGCAAGGGGGCAGTTCACCATAAGGCCATTCTTTGAAAACCAGGAACACTCAGACCTGCTAATGGCGCCACCTGCAGTCGCTGCTATCTCCTCCACGTGCGATAGAAGGTCCAAAGCGCGAGGCGGCATTTCATTCGATGGCTTGTAGAAAACGAGAACTATCGCAATGAGCGGGCCTACGAGTGCTGCCGTAAGGAACACTTGCCAAGTACGAGCGGACAACGGCATCAGCTTCACTCCAGCGGACGGCGTAGCTGATCACCATCAAAGACCAGCAAGCCACGCCGAAGGGCCACTTCGGAGATGCGCTCAATCAGCGGATCGATGTTGTACCGACCAGACAACGCGAAATGGCACAACAGCCCCGAGCCATTCAGCTCCAACGGCTCCTCTGCCCATATGCACTCGTCCTCTCGCTCTGGCGGGAAGGATTTCCGTCGTGGGTAAATCTGTGCCAACTCGTCGATCAGAGCGTGCAGGCGCGGATCGAGTGGTTTTCCCTCGTTGGAAAGATCTTCATTGTAATCGAGTATCCACTCGACGGCAACCTCATCATCACCGGGCACCGGGGGGACGAAAACAATTATCGAATATGGCACGGCAATGCTCCCACAGCCATCCATGACCGCTTAAGACATTCTGCCAAAGAAGCGTTTATCGTTCCGTCGACGCCCGCGCGCTTGGCTGCCTGGTCGTGTTGGACGGGGTGCCTCGTCGGCAGAATGCTGTGATCGCGACTTGTTTGTCGCGGTCAAGGACAGGACGCCACCTGCTGACTGACCGCTTCGGGCGAGGTCGAACTTCTGCTTCGGGCCTCTTCGCGACGCCAGCGCGACCGGCTACAGTCGGCCAAGAGCGGTCCTTCGTCACAATGTCTCGAATCAGGCCTGCAACCTGCCTTCCATGCCAGCCACACTCCACCTGAAGTCCTAGGCGTTGAATGAAA
>NZ_JBPJZG010000017.1:0-13210 GCF_051216415.1 Variovorax trehalosi | reverse complement strand
GCAGTTGATCCAATCGCAGCGGATCACCACCGCGCACTTCGTGCCTTCGATGCTCCAGGCCTTCGTGCAAGAGCCTGCAGCCTCCGGTTGCACCTCGTTGACGCGGGTCATCTGCAGCGGCGAGGCATTGCCCAAGGAACTGGAAGCGCAGTTTCATCGCGTTCTGGGTGCGCCATTGCACAACCTCTACGGTCCGACAGAGGCGGCCGTGGACGTCACGTACTGGGCCTGCGATGTCAACGACGAAGCCACTTCGGTTCCGATCGGAAAGCCGATCTGGAACACGCAGATGTATGTACTGGATGCACAGCTGCAGCCGGTGCCCGCAGGCGTGCCCGGCGAGCTGTACATCGCGGGCACAGGTCTCGCTCGCGGCTATCTGAAACGTCCCGGCTTGAGTGCCGAGCGCTTTGTGGCCAATCCGTTCGGTGCACCGGGCAGTCGCATGTACCGCACGGGCGATCTCGCGCGATGGCGTGCCGATGGCGTGCTCGACTTCCTCGGGCGGGCGGACCACCAAGTGAAGATTCGAGGCTTCCGGATCGAGCTCGGGGAGATCGAAGACGCGCTTGCCCGCCAATCGGGTATTGCGCAAGCGGCCGTCATCGTCCGCGAAGACTCACCGGGCCACAAGCAGCTTGTGGGCTATGTGGTCGCAGATGCCGGCATCGACACCGCGAACTTGCGTCGCGCACTGTCCGACGCCCTGCCCGAGCACATGGTCCCTGCTGCCATCGTCGTGCTCGATGCGCTGCCGCTCACGCCCAACGGCAAGCTCGACCGCAAGGCCCTGCCCGCGCCGGACTTCACCCCGCAAAGCATTCGCGCCCCGCGCACGCCGCAGGAGAAGACTCTCGCGACGCTCTTCGCCGAAGTCCTGCGCCTGCAGCAAGTGGGCATCGACGACAACTTCTTCGACCTCGGCGGCGACAGCATCAGCTCCATCCAGCTGGTCAGCCGCGCGCGCAAGGCGGGCCTGGTCATCACGCCGCGCAATGTGTTCCAGCACCAGAGCGTGGCCGCGCTCGCCACCGTCGCGGTCCCGTTGGAAGACACCCCGAGCCTCGCGCCGTCGGACTTTCCGCTGCTCACACTGAGCCAGGTCGAGATCGAGCACTTGGAGGAGACCTCCCCTCCGCTCGAGGAGATCCTGCCCCTGTCGCCCCTTCAACAGGGCCTGCTGTTCCACGCGCTGTTCGACGAGCAGGAGGCCGATGCCTACGTGGTGCAGCTGGGCTTCGATCTCACCGGGCTGCTGGACACCGCTGCCCTGCGCGCAGCAGCCACCGCGCTGCTGCAGCGCCACGCCAACCTGCGCGCGGCCTTCTTGCACCAGAACCTCTCGGAGCCCGTGCAGATCATCCCGCGCGAGATCACTCTGCCCTGGCAGGACATCGACCTCTCGTCGCTCACCCCCGAGGCCCGTGAAGCGGCGCTCAAGCTCTGGCTGCAAGACGACCATGTGCGCCCCTTTGACCCCGCCCAGGCACCGTTGCTGCGCTTCGCGCTCATCCGACTAGCACCGCAGCGCGCGCGCCTTGTCTTCACCAGCCATCACATCCTGCTGGACGGCTGGTCCATGCCGATCCTGCTCAAGGAGCTGTTCGCGCTGTATGCGACCAAGGGCGACACGAGCGCGCTCCCACCCGTGGCGCCTTATCGCAGCTACCTGTCCTGGTACAGGCAGCAGGACCGGCCAGCCGCAGAAGTAGCATGGCGCGCCGCATACGCGGATCTTCAGGAGCCCACCCGACTAGCTACGGCATCGACATCCTCCTCGGGCCGCCAGGAGATGCTCCCGCTGAACCTGCCGCAGGCCTTGGGCGAGGCGCTCACGCGCAGGGCCCGCCAATACAGCCTGACGCTCAACACCCTGATGCAAGGCGCCTGGGGCGCGCTGCTCGCGCGCCTGACGGGCCGCCAAGACGTGGTCTTCGGCATCACGGTCTCGGGCCGCCCGCCCGAGCTGCAGGGCGTCGAAGGCATGGTGGGCCTGTTCATCAACACATTGCCCGTGCGCTTCCGGCTCCGCTCGTCCGAATCGGTCGTCGCAGCGCTTGCGAGGCTGCAAGACGAACAGTCTTCGCTTATCGCTCACCAGCATCTGGGTTTGACGGATGTACAGCGGCTGGCAGGGTTCGGTTCGCTCTTCGACTCCTTGCTCGTCTATGAAAGCTACCCGGTAGACCCCAACTCGCGCCAACCGTCATACAACGGCCTCGCAATAACGCATGCAGGTGCCAGCGGGGGCGACACCACGCACTACCCGCTGAGCATCACCATCGTGCCAGGAGCACAGCTTCAGTTGCGTGTGGGCTACCGGCCGGACCTGTTCGAGCGTGGTGTGGTCGAGCAACTGGTGGTGCGCTTGCAGCGCGTGCTTGAGGCCATTGCCCACGATCCCTCACAGCCCATCGGAAGCATCGAGGTGATGGCGCCTGAGGAGCGTGCACAGGTGCTGCTGGGCTGGAACGACACCGCTCATCCCGTGCCCGAATCGACCTTGCCTGCACTGTTCGAGCAGCAGGCCGCACGCACGCCCGATGCCACCGCCCTGGTCTTCGAGGATGCCTCTCTGACCTACGGCGAACTCAACGCGCGCGCCAACCAGTTGGCCCATCACCTGATTGCGCAAGGTGTGGGGCCTGAGAGCTTCGTTGCGCTCGCCCTGCCGCGGTCTCTGGAGTTGGTGATCAGCCTGCTGGCGGTCCTCAAGGCCGGCGCAGCGTATGTGCCGCTGGATGTGGACTACCCCAAGGACCGACTGGCCTTCATGCTTCAGGACGCATCACCGGTCTGCGTGATCAGCACCGCAGCTACGGCACAGTTGCTGCCTTCGGGTTCGCCCGTGCTGCTGCTCGATGACCCACGCACCGAGGCTGCGATTGCGGCGCGCTCAAGCACCAATCCATCGCAACTAATCACCTCGCTCAACCCCGCCTACGTCATCTACACATCGGGTTCCACCGGAAGGCCCAAGGGGGTCATCGTCTCCGAAGCCGCCATCGTCAATCGCCTCGCATGGATGCAGTCGGCCTATCAGCTCCAGCCGCATGACCGGGTGTTGCAGAAGACACCCGCAGGCTTCGACGTGTCGGTCTGGGAGTTCTTCTGGCCCTTGATCGAAGGGGCCACGCTCGTTGTCGCCAAGCCCGAGGGGCACAAGGACCCGAACTATCTTGCCCAGCTGATTCAGGCTCAGCGAATCACCACCGCGCACTTCGTGCCTTCGATGTTGCAGGCCTTCGTTCAAGAAGCCGCGGCTTCGGGCTGCACCTCGTTGACGCGGGTCATCTGCAGTGGCGAGGCATTGCCCAAGGAACTGGAAGCCCAGTTTCATCGCGTTCTGGGTGCGCCTTTGCACAACCTCTATGGCCCGACAGAGGCGGCCGTGGACGTCACGTACTGGGCCTGCGACATCAACGACGAGGCCACTTCGGTCCCGATTGGTCGACCGATCTGGAACACGCAGATGTATGTGCTGGATGCGCAATTGCAGCCGGTGCCGGCGGGTGTGCCAGGTGAGCTGTACATCGCAGGCACGGGGCTGGCGCGTGGCTATCTGAAGCGTCCCGGCCTGAGTGCCGAGCGCTTCGTGGCCAATCCCTTCGGTGCACCGGGCAGCCGCATGTACCGCACGGGCGACCTCGCGCGATGGCGTGCCGATGGCGTGCTCGACTTCCTCGGGCGGGCGGACCACCAAGTGAAGATTCGAGGCTTCCGTATCGAGCTGGGCGAGATCGAAGACGCGCTTGCCCGCCAACCGGGCATTGCGCAAGCGGCCGTCATCGCCCGAGAAGACTCACCGGGCCACAAGCAGCTTGTGGGCTATGTGGTCGCAGATGCCGCCATCGACACCGCGAACTTGCGCCGGGCGCTCTCCGATGCCCTGCCCGAGCACATGGTCCCTGCTGCCATCGTCGTGCTCGATACGCTGCCGCTCACGCCCAACGGCAAACTCGACCGCAAGGCCCTGCCCGCGCCGGACTTCACCCCGCAAAGCATTCGCGCCCCGCGCACGCCGCAGGAGCAGACCCTCGCCGATCTCTTCGCCGAAGTCCTGCGCCTGCAGCAAGTGGGCATCGACGACAACTTCTTCGACCTCGGCGGCGACAGCATCAGCTCCATCCAGCTGGTCAGCCGCGCACGCAAGGCCGGTCTGGTCATCACGCCGCGCAACGTCTTCCAGCACCAGAACGTTGCCGCACTCGCGACGGTGGCGGTTGCACTGGACACGCGCAGTATCGAAGTCGACATCGCCGTGGGCCCGGTCCCGCTGACGCCCATCGTGCACTGGCTGCGCGAGCGTGGTGGTCCTATCGACCGTTTCAACCAGTCGATGCTGCTGCAAGTGCCCGCGAACCTGCAGAAGGCCCATCTGCTCGCCGCGCTGCAAACATTGCTGGACCATCACGACGCGTTGCGCATGCGGCTGCACATATCGGAGACCAGCGACTGGCAACTCGAGATTCCGCCTGCGGCAACGATTCATGCAGAAGACTGTCTGCATCAGGTCGACATGATCGGCCTGCACGAAGACGGCCTGCGTGTGCTCGTGGCGGAAGCCTCGCGCGCAGCTTCAGGGCGTCTCACCCCCGAAGCAGGGCGCATGCTGCAGGCCGTCTGGCTCGATGCAGGCAGCGCACAACCCGGACGCCTGCTGCTGACCATTCATCACCTCGCGGTCGATGGCGTTTCCTGGCGCATCCTCGTGCCCGACCTGCAGGCCGCCTGGGAAGCCGCGCTGCAAGGCCGGCAGGTAAAGCAGGAATCGCAAGGTACGTCCCTGCGACGCTGGGCGCGGCGATTGAGCGAGGCTGCCACGAGCCCGCTCCGCATGGCCGAACTGCCGGTCTGGACGCGCATCCTCGGTGCGCCCGATCCGTTGCTCTCGCCACGGCCGCTGGACCCCGCCCTCGATACGGTCGAGACGGCAAGGCGCCTGACCTTGACGTTGCCCGTTGCGCTCACGTCGGTTCTGCTGACACAGGTGCCGGCGCTCTTCCACGGCCGCATCAACGATGTGCTGTTGACAGCCTTCGCGCTGGCCGTGGCCGATTGGCGCCGCCGTCGCGCGCCTTCTCGCGATAGCCGTGCCAACGACGTGCTGTTCGATCTGGAAGGCCATGGCCGCGAAGAGATCTTCGAGGGCGCAGATCTCTCGCGCACCGTGGGCTGGTTCACCAGCCTCTTCCCTGTGCGGCTCGACCTTCAGGGCATCGACCTCGACGACGCCTTGCGAGGTGGCGAGCACATGGGCCGTGCACTCAAGCAGAGCAAGGAGCAACTGCGCGCCCTGCCCGACAACGGCCTGGGCTTCGGGCTGCTGCGCTACCTGAACCGCGAGACGGCCGACGTGCTCGGCACTGCCACGCCGCAGATCGCCTTCAACTACCTGGGGCGCTTCTCGGCACCCACCGCAAAGGACTGGGCCACCGCACCGGAGGCCGCAGCGCTCGGCGGCAGCGCAGACCTGCAGATGGCCCTGTCCCACGCCATCGAGCTGGACGCACTCACCCGAGACTTCACCGATGGTCCCCAACTCTCGGCCACGTGGTCCTGGGCCGGCAGGCTCTTCTCGGAAGATGACATCCAGGCACTCGGTCGGACATGGTTCCGGGTGCTGGAGGCGCTGGTCTCCCACGTCCGGCAACCCGCGGCCGGCGGCTTCACGCCATCGGACTTCCCGCTGTTGGCGCTGGACCAGTCCGAGATCGAACGTCTCGAGCGGGCATCTCCCCCGCTCGAAGACATCCTGCCGCTGTCGGCCCTGCAGCAGGGCCTGCTGTTCCACGCGCTGTCCGACGGGCAGGAGGCCGACGCCTATGTGCTGCAGCTGGGCTTCGAGCTCACCGGACCGCTGGACGCTGCAGCCCTGCGCGCGGCTGCCGCCGCGCTGCTGCAGCGCCACGCCAACCTGCGCGCAGCCTTTGTGCAGCATGACCTCCCCGAGCCCGTGCAGATCATCCCTCGCCAGGTCGTGCTGCCCTGGCAGGAGATCGACCTCTGTGCGCTTGCATCCGAGGCGCGTGAGACCGAGCTTGTCCGCTGGCTGCAGGGCGACCGGGTACGCCCATTCGATCCAGCCGAGGCCCCGCTGCTGCGCTTCACGCTCATCCGCCTGGCCTCGCAACGCGCCCGCTTCGTCTTCACCAGCCACCACATCCTGCTGGACGGTTGGTCCTTGCCGATCCTGCTCAAGGAGTTGTTCTCGCTGTATGCGAGCCGGGGTGACGCGCACGCGCTGCCGCCGATAGCGCCCTATCGCAATTTCCTGTCCTGGTACAGGCAGCAGGACCACGCAGCCGCCGAACAGGCATGGCGCACCGCCTTCGCGGGCATGCAGGAGCCCACACGGCTCGTCGCAATACCTGCAACCTCCTCGGGCCGCCAGGAGATGTTCTCGCTGAGCCTGCCGCAAGCCCTGGGCGAAGCGCTCACTCGCCAGGCACGCCTGCACAGCCTGACGCTCAACACCCTCATGCAGGGCGCCTGGGGCGCCGTGCTGGCACGGCTCACGGGCCGCAATGACGTGGTCTTCGGCATCACTGTCTCCGGGCGTTCGCCGGAGCTGCCGGGCGTGGAGGGCATGGTGGGCCTGCTCATCAACACCTTGCCGGTGCGCATGCGGCTCCACGCGTGCGAGCCGGCTGTCGCGACGCTTGCAAGGCTGCAGGACGAGCAGTCGTTGCTCATCGCGCACCAGCACCTGGGCCTGACGGACATCCAGCGAATTGCAGGGTTCGGTTCGCTCTTCGACAGCCTGCTCGTCTACGAGAACTACCCGGTGGCGCCCACCGCGCGCCAACCTTCGTACAACGGCCTGTCCATCGCCAACGGCGGCTCCAGCGGCGGCGACACCACGCACTATCCGTTGAACTTCACCATCGTGCCGGGAACGCGCGTGCAACTGCGCGTGGGCTATCGGCCGGATGTGTTCGACCGCTCTGCCGTGGAGCAGATCACGCACCGGCTGCAGCGCATGCTGGAGGCGATTGCGGCCGATCCTTCGCAGCCCATCGGAGGCATCGAGATCCTGCAGCCAGAGGAGCGCGAGCGGATTCTTCTGGGATGGAACGACACCGCGCATCCGGTGCCCGACGTCACGCTGCCCGTGCTCTTCGAGCGGCAAGCCGCGCGTGCGCCCGATGCGGTTGCCCTCGTCTTCGAGGACACCTCGCTGACCTATGGCGAACTCAATGCGCGCGCCAACCAGCTAGCTCATCACCTGATCGCGCAGGGTGTCGGGCCCGAGAGCTTCGTCGCGCTCGCCCTTCCGCGTTCACTCGAACTGGTCGTCAGCCTCTTGGCCATCCTCAAGGCAGGTGCGGCCTACGTGCCGCTGGACGTGGACTATCCGAAGGACCGGCTGGCCTTCATGCTGCAGGACGCATCGCCCGCCTGCCTGATCAGCGACACGGCTAGCGCGCGATTGCTGCCCCAGGGCACACCAACCCTGCTGTTCGACGATCTCGACACCACGGTTGCGATTGCCGCGCGCTCGGCCGCCAACCCCGAGGACCGTCATCGCACTCGCCCACTCACGGCCTCCAACGCCGCCTACGTCATCTACACCTCCGGCTCCACCGGCAGGCCCAAGGGCGTGGTCGTCACGCACCGCGGTATTCCCAGTCTCAGCACCAGCCAGATCCGCCAGTTCGCGGTCACGCCGCGCTCGCGCGTGCTGCAGTTCTCTTCGATGAGTTTCGATGCGGCGTTCTGGGAGGTGTGCATGGGACTGCTGTCAGGTGCCGCGCTGGTGCTTTCCCGCACGCACGACCTTCTTCCCGGAGATGGGCTTCGCGCCGTCGCGGCCAGGCACGGCGTTACTCACCTGACCATCCCTCCAGTCGCATTGGCGGCCATGGCGGAAGACAGCCTGCCCGAGGTGTCCAGCCTGATCGTGGCCGGCGACTTCTGCGCGCCGCAACTGGTCGCGCAGTGGTCCGAAGGCCGGCAGATGGTGAATGCCTACGGGCCCACTGAGTCCACGGTCTGCGCAACGATGAGCGCCCCGCTGGCCGGCGCGGGTGCGCCGCCCATCGGCCGGCCCATCGGCAACACGCAGGTGTACGTGCTGGACGCCGCACTGCAGCCGGTGCCCCCGGGCGTGCCGGGTGAGCTGTACATCGCAGGCGCGGGTCTCGCGCGCGGCTACCTGAAGCGCCCGAGCCTGAGTGCCGAGCGCTT
Organism: Variovorax trehalosi; assembly: GCF_051216415.1. Classification (NCBI taxonomy): domain Bacteria; kingdom Pseudomonadati; phylum Pseudomonadota; class Betaproteobacteria; order Burkholderiales; family Comamonadaceae; genus Variovorax; species Variovorax trehalosi. The sequence goes on along the minus strand of NZ_JBPJZG010000017.1, from coordinate 5,020 downwards.
CGTGGCCAATCCGTTCGGTGCACCGGGCAGTCGCATGTACCGCACCGGCGACCTTGCGCAGTGGCGTGCCGACGGCGTGCTCGACTTCCTCGGCCGCGCCGACCAGCAGGTCAAGGTTCGGGGCTTTCGCATCGAGCCCGGCGAGATCGAGGCCGCGCTCGCGCGCCTGCCCGGCGTGGCGCAAACCGCCGTGATCGCACGCGAAGACTTCCCCGGGCACAGGCAGCTCGTGGGCTACGTGGTCGCGGCCGACGGCCACGACGTGGACACCGCGGCGCTGCGCCGTGCGCTCGCAGCCGACCTGCCCGACCACATGGTGCCCGCGGCCATCGTCGCGCTCGATGCATTGCCGCTCACGCCCAACGGCAAGCTCGACCGCAAGGCCCTGCCCGCGCCCGACTTCACGCCGCAGCGCACCCGCGCACCGCGCACGCCGCGGGAAGAAATCCTTGCGGCGTTCTTCGCCGAAGTGCTCGGTCTCGCCCAGGTGGGCATCGACGACAACTTCTTCGAGCTCGGCGGCCATTCGCTGCTCGCCACCCGGCTCGTGAGCCGCGTGCGCTCGGCGCTGGGCGTGGAGCTGGCGATCCGCACGCTGTTCGAGGCACCGTCGGTGGCGCAACTGGCGCACCGGTTGGGCGGCGCGCGCACCGCGCGCACGACGCTGCAGCCGATGGTGCGGCCGGCGCAGATTCCGCTGTCGTTCGCGCAGCAGCGCCTGTGGTTCCTGCATCGTCTGGAAGGCGCGAGCGCGACCTACAACATCACGCTCGCCCTGCGGCTGTCCGGCCGCATCGACGATGCGGCGCTCGCAGAGGCGTTGGCCGATCTCGCGGCGCGTCACGAGAGCCTGCGCACCGTGTTCCCCGACACCGGCGACGTGGCGCAGCAGCTGATCCTTCCGCCCGAGTCCGCACGGCCTTCGCTGCAGGTGCGCGAAGCGTCCGAGGCCGAGCTGCTCGCGCTGCTGGCCGAGGCCACGTCCTTGGGCTTCGAGATCGCACGCGAGCTGCCGATGCGCGCCACGCTGCTCCACCTGGGCGGCGAGCAACACGTGCTGCTGCTGCTGTGCCATCACATTGCCAGCGACGGCTGGTCGCTCACGCCGCTGGCACGCGATCTCTCGGCGGCCTATGCCGCACGCTGCCTGGGCAAGGCGCCCGCGTGGACGCCGCTGCCGGTGCAGTACGCCGACTACACGCTCTGGCAGCGCGAGCTGCTGGGCGACGAGCACGACGCGGACAGCACCAGCGCGCGCCAGCTGGCCTACTGGCAACGCACGCTGGCCGGCCTGCCCGAACAGCTGGAGCTGCCCACCGACCGGCCGCGCCCGGCCGTGTCCTCGCATGCGGGCGCGGCGGAAATCTTCCGCTTCGATGCCGACTTGCATCGCGGCCTGCAGACGCTGGCGCGCGAGGGTCAGGCCAGCCTCTTCATGGTGCTGCAGGCAGGCCTTGCGGCGCTGTTCACCCGCATGGGCGCGGGCACCGACATCGCCCTCGGCAGCCCGATCGCGGGACGCACCGACGAGGCGCTCGACGACCTCGTGGGCTTCTTCCTCAACACGCTGGTGCTGCGCACCGACACCTCGGGCAACCCGAGCTTCCGCGAGCTGCTGGCCAGGGTGCGCGAGACCGACCTGAGCGCCTACGAGCACCAGGACCTGCCGTTCGAGCGGCTCGTCGAAGTGCTCAACCCGCAGCGCTCGATGGCGCGGCATCCACTGTTCCAGGTCTCGCTCGTGTTCCAGAACAACGCGCGCACAAGCTTCTCGCTGCCGGGGCTGCAGGTCGGCACCCAGCCCATCGACATGAGTTCGGCCAAGTACGACCTGTCCTTCACGCTTTGGGAACAGTTCGACACCGCGGGCAAGGCCCAGGGGCTCACCGGACGCCTGGACTACGCGACCGATCTCTTCGATCGCGCCACGGTGCGGTGGATGCTGCATCACTTCGAGGCGCTGCTGCGCTGCGTGGCCGCGAACCCGGCCACGGCGCTGTTCCAGATTCCACTGCCGAACGACGCAGCCGCCGAAGCCGCCTCCGCCGCCACCCTGCCGAGGCCGACGCAGGCCTTTACGCCGATCGCGCGCGAAGAGATCGAACAGACCCTCACCCATCGTTTCGAAGCGCAGGTACGGCGATCACCCTCGGCGGTTGCCATCACGCACGAAGGCACGGCATGGACCTACGAGGCGCTGGACCGCAAGGCCAACGGCATCGCCGCCACGCTGCGGCGGACGCTCCGTCCGGGCGCAGGTCGGGTGCTACTGCTCTTCGGCCACGGGCCGGAGATGGTGGCGGCCATGCTCGGCGTGCTCAAGGCCGGTCGCAGCTACGTGCCGCTGGACCCGCTGCATCCCGCCGAACGGCTGAGGTTCATTGCGGCCGACTCGGAAGGCCAGGTGCTGCTGTGCGAGCCGGGATTCAATGAGCTGGCCGCGAGCGTCTGCGATGCGGGGCACATTCCGGTGCTCGACCAGTCGCAGATCGCCCCCGCGGACAGTGCCTCCGACGCCGAACGGCATCCGGGCAGCGAGACCTACGTGCTCTACACCTCGGGCACGACCGGGCAGCCCAAGGGCGTGGTGCAGGTCGATCGCAACGTGCTGCACTTCATTGCCGCGTACACCAACGCGCTGCACCTGGACGCCTCCGACCGGCTGACGCTCTTCAGTTCCTACGGCTTCGATGCGTCGGTGATGGACATCTACGGCGCGCTCCTGAATGGTGCCGCGCTCGCCATCCATGACCTGCGCCAGGTCGAGTTCGAGCAGTTGCACGGCTGGCTCGAGGCAGAGCGCATCACGGTCTGGCACTCGACGCCGACGGTGTTCCGACTGGCGGCCGGCGGCTTCCAGGGCCGCAAGTCGTCGTCGACGCGGCTTATCGTGCTCGGCGGCGAAGAGGCCGCGCCGTCGGACCTCGCCCTGCTCGCGGACAACTTCGGACCCGACTGCCTGCTGGTCAACGGCTACGGGCCGACGGAATCCACGGTGACGGCGCAGTTCTTCGCCCATGCGCGCAGCCAGGTGCAGGGCACGCGGCTGCCCATCGGGCACACCGTCGAAGCGACGCGCATCGTGCTGCTGGACCCGCAGGGCCAGCCCACCGACCTGTTCGGCGAACTGGCGATCTGCAGCAGGCACGTCGCGCGCGGCTATCTCAAGCGTCCCGAGCTGAATGCGGAGCGCTTCGTGGCCGATCCGTCCGGCGCACCGGACAGCCACATGTACCGCACCGGCGACCTCGCGCGGTGGCGGCCCGACGGCATGCTCGAATTCCTCGGGCGCGCGGACCAGCAGGTGAAGATCCGCGGCTTTCGCATCGAGCCCGGCGAGATCGAGGCTGTGCTCCTGCGCCAGCCCGGCGTCGCGCAAGCGGCCGTCGTCGCGCGTGAGGACCAGCCAGGACACAGGCAGCTCGTGGGCTATGCGGTCGCGAAGGACGCAGAGGTGCTGGATGCCCACGCATTGCGCGCCGCGCTGTCCGGGTACCTGCCCGACTACATGGTGCCCGCGGCCGTCGTCGTGCTGGACGCGCTGCCGCTCACGCCCAACGGCAAGCTCGACCGCCGCGCGCTGCCCGCGCCGGACCTCACGCCGCGGAATATCCGCGCGCCGCGCACGCCGCAGGAAGAGGTGCTGGTCACGCTTTTCGCGGAGATCCTCGGCCTGGCCAGGGTGGGCATCGACGACAACTTCTTCGAGCTCGGCGGCCATTCGCTGCTGGCCACCAAGCTGGTGAGCCGCGTGCGCTCGGCGCTGGGCGTGGAGCTGGCGATCCGGGCGCTGTTCGAGGCGCCCACGATCGCGCAACTGGAGCCGAAGCTGAAGAACGCCCCTGCAGCACGCAAAGCCCTGCGCGCCATGCGCTGAGCACAAGACCAGACCGAAGACACGTAGTCACTCGAAATTCAAAGCCACGCCATGATGATCCCCTTGTCCTTCGCCCAGCAACGCCTGTGGTTCCTGCACTGCCTGGATGGCGCCAGCTCGACCTACAACATTCCCCTGGCACTGCGCCTTGTCGGCAGCATCGACGACGCGGCGCTCGGGCAGGCGCTGTGCGATGTTGTGGCCCGGCACGAAAGCCTGCGCACCATCTTTCCCGATACGAGCGACACGCCCCGGCAAGTGATCCTTGCACCGGAGGCTGGCAGGCCGGCGCTGCAAGTGCGCGAGGTGTCTGAGGGAGATTTGCCGCAACGCCTGGCCGAAGCCATCGCACACGGCTTCGAGATCACAAGCGAGATTCCGATCCGTGCCTGGCTGTTCCACCTGGGCGCCGACCAGCATGTGCTGCTGCTGTTGTGCCATCACATCGCCAGCGACGGTTGGTCGGCCGCGCCGCTGGCGCGCGATCTTTCGTCGGCCTATGCCGCCCGCCTGCAGGACCAGGCACCGACATGGCCCCCCCTGCCGGTGCAATACGCCGACTACACACTCTGGCAGCGCGAGTTGCTGGGCGACGAGGCCGACCCAGGAAGTACCGGTGCCCGCCAGTTGGCCTATTGGCAACGCACCCTGGCCGGCCTGCCCGAGCAATTGGAACTGCCCACCGACAGGCCGCGTCCCGCGGTCTCGAGCTACCGCGGTGAGAATCTGCTGATACAGATCGGCGCACCGGTCCACCAGAAGCTGGCCGCCCTTGCACGCGAGAGCCAGTCCAGCTTGTTCATGGTCCTGCAGGCCGCGCTGGCGACGCTGTTCACCCGCATGGGTGCAGGCACCGATATCGCCCTGGGCAGTGCGATCGCCGGGCGCACCGACGAGGCACTCAACGACCTCGTGGGCTTCTTTGTCAACACGCTCGTGCTGCGCACGGACACCTCGGGCAATCCGAGCTTCCGCGATCTGCTCGCACGGGTGCGCGAGACCAACCTGAGCGCCTATGAGCACCAAGACCTGCCGTTCGAGCGGCTGGTCGAAGTGCTCAACCCCACGCGCTCGATGGCACGGCATCCGCTGTTCCAGGTCTCGCTGGTGTTCCAGAACAACACGAGGGGCAACTTCACGTTG
>NZ_JBPJZG010000016.1:0-29587 GCF_051216415.1 Variovorax trehalosi | reverse complement strand
GCCTGGCTGCGGGTGCTGCGCGGCGACCGTACAGCGATCTTCACAGCGGCGCGGCTCGCGGAGGAAGCCTTCGCGTTCATCGTGGCGCGGGAGATGCCTGCGGTCGACGGGCTCGCGGCCGCGGCGTCGGACTGACGGGCATTGCCCTTGAGGTCTGCGAGGGAAGGGCGCAGCGTCAAGTCGGTCGTTCGTGCAACGCGGCAATCCGACCTTAGGCGCGAACCGACAGCCGACTTGGCGCCGTTCCAATTCAAGATTGCAGATGCTGTGGCTGGCCGCATGCCTTCAACTTCGTCTCGGCGCGACTATGTCGACTGCGTCAGTGACGGTAGCAGGCGGCACCAATGACTCAAGACTTGACGCGTCCCAGGTGCAGTGCGCCTTTGCGCTCGAGCCGCCGGAGGATCGAGCCCAGCGTCGAGTAGGGAATGTCGATCCCCCTGCGGACGAGTTCGCTCGCCGCCGCCGTGGGCGTGCGAATTTCCGCTGGCAAGTCCGTGACCGCCTTCAACACATCCGCCTCTCGTCCGTGCAGTGTCGGGCGCAGCTGGATGAACTGGTTCTCGGGACCCGGGCCCTTGGGCACCACTTCCAGCATGCCAGTGACGCTGGCGCGCTTGCCGCTCTTGAAAGTCATAGCGGCGAAATGTGCAGCGCAGGCCTGAACGGCGTCTGAATGCGCGAACTCGATCCGGCAGGCGACCAACGTGGATCGGAACCTGATCGACTCGTTTCTCGTCGCGGGTGCTTAGGAACGCGCATCGCCCGAGGACCGGTCTGATCCAGGCTGCGTCGCACCCGTGCGATGCGTCGCAGCCGGAGATCGCCCGGCTCCTTAACATCAAACGGACTAATGATCGGCATCTATTGTCTAACGAAGTTATAATGGAGCCTGTTGCAGCGGCAGTTGTTTATTCGTGCCGTTTCGCAACTCCTGTTCATGAGGTGAAACTCGCCCTATGCAGGCTCCGTATGGCGACCTTCGTCGCCTTGTTGGTCTGTAGAGCTGCAGCCAACCGAGTTCCTAGTTGGCTCACGCAGGTTGGTTCAAGCCTGCGAATCCCGGATGAATTAGATTCCAAATATCGGCATTTCCATGGGCAAGTTCGTCGTTTCGCCCTCGACACACCCGACCGACTGTGGCCGTTTTCGCGCCTCTTTCTCGGTCCATCGATCTCAGGGGAACGGCAGCTCATGCCGAGTATTCCAGCTCGATAAATCCTTTGTTTCACGCGAAGCCGCACGGCTTCTTGCAGTCACGCAGGCCTGGCTGCAAACGTGCATGCCGCACCCGCTGAGTGCCGGCAATCTGCCGGCATAAATCTCACTCACTTGTGCCATTCGCTGCGGACTTCCGATCCGAAGATCCGAGTTTCATCGTCGCGGCAACCGTCGCGCACCTTCATTCAGAAAGGCTCTTTCCATGAGCGTCAAAATTTACGTGGGCAACCTTCCCTTTTCCGTGACCGATTCCATCCTCGAAAGCAACTTTGCCGAGTTCGGCCGAGTTTCTACGGCGAAGGTCATGATGGACCGCGAAAGCGGCCGCTCCAAGGGCTTCGCATTTGTAGAAATGGCCTCTGCCGAGGTTGCTCAAGCCGCCATCACCGCTCTGAACGGGATGTCCGTCGATGGACGCTCGATTGTGGTGAACCTGGCCCGTCCCCGCGAAGAGGGTGGCGGCTCTGGTGGCTATAGCGCGACTGGGTACAGCACAGCAAAACGCTCGGACGTTGGCTACGGCAATGGCGGCTTTGGTGGTGGTCGTTACTGACCAAGGTAACGTCTTCGGAAAGACCGGCTCCCATGAGCCGGTTTTTTTTGGCCGTTCGCCAAGTGCTGACGCCATACTCTTCCGGCTCACCATGCAGCTTGGCGATGAATGCCGTGGAAGCGCGCGTCGGGCTTTTACGCGCGGCAGATCAGCGATCTTGAAGGCGCAGGGGCCTGGTAAGCACAGTGCGCGTCTGCATCGTATCTACAGCGTTGGCACAAGCCGCACCTCTTGTGCGGGATCCTGATGAAGGATCAGCGCCCAGGTCAGCTCGAAACTCGTCAACGCTTTGTCTGGGAGTGGGCTCGCTTCCAGATGCGCCTGAGAAAACTGCCGCTGCTGCGCCAATTCCTGTGCAAGCAGGTTGGGTTCGGGGTGTGCCTTGATGAGCGCTCTTAACGCTGCGGTCAGCGCCATTTCTGTTCCAAGAACGTTTGCAGCCGAAGCCGTTGTCGTTGCCTCTTCCGGTGTGATCATTTCGTCTTCCCTTTCGGGCTCCGTGTTGAGGACATAGCACTTTACTGTACGAGCGGACGGACACCGTGGAGGCAGGGCTGGTCGCAGGGCACACAGCGCTGCAGCGTGCTGCATGCGGTTGTCGTGCCGGTTGAGGCGCATCGTGAGAGCGCATCCCCATCGCCTCCTGCACTGCGGGGCCGCCGGAGATCATCACGAACAGGACTTCCGTGTCGGCCAGCGAGTGAGCTTCTCCGACCCAAGCCTCAGGCGGCCCGTCGGCCCGTCGGAGAAATCGTTCGGCTCAACCAGCGCACAGCAACGGGTCACTGTGACGGCGTGCATGGCGGGCAGGGCGTGCAGCGGGGATGTCGGGTGCGTGGTTGCATGGAGGCATCGGGCGCCCCACCGGCGTGGCCGGTGTCGGGCTGCTCCAGGTTCGCGCATTCGCGCTCATCCCCTGCGGGGAGGGCCTGCGGCCCCCTTGCGCATCCCTGGCGCAGGGGCTTCGCCCCTTTCCCGGACTTCCACTGATCAGACCTGCCTGCGGCAGGTGAGGGCGCTCGCCGCGCGGCGGTTCCGGTGCGCCTCCGGAGACGCGCGGGCGGGTGCCGTCTTCCTGAGTCCTTCACCTTGTCGGTGACGTTGCGCGCGCGGCGCCGCGGGACCGGCTGCGCCTGCAAGGGGGTGTTCATAACGCATGCGCGTTACGAAGGCTTCCCCCCTTGCTCCCCCGTCCCCGCGCGCGCCTGCGGTCACCGGGCGAAGAACTCAGGAAGACGGCGGCCGGCGGCTGATGCGCGGCCGATGCGATCCGGAACCCTTTCCCAAGGGGCTCCGAATCTAGGAATCCGGCAGGGCTCTTTGTCCTTGTTTCTTCTTTCTTCAACTTCATGACAAAGGAAATGCAAATGACTGCGACAACGACGACTCATGCGAATGACGCGGCCCGTGCGGCGGGCAAGGGCAACGCTCGCCGGCGCAAGGCAGCTTCGACGAAAGGGCGGGGCGGCGAACGGGCAGTGGCAGCCGCGCTTGCAGCAGGGGAGGCGGACACGGCGCCGCACGACCTGCTGGTGCCGCTGGAGCGGCTGGTGCTGGGCGAGGCGAACGTACGCCGGGTGCAGCGCGACGACGGCATCGCCGAGCTGGCGGCGCTGATCGAATCGCAGGGGCTGCTGCAGCGGCTCGCGGTGGTGGCGCTGCCGGACGGACGGTATGCGGTGGTGGCAGGTGGGCGGCGCCTGCGGGCGATGCAGCTTCTCGTCGCCGAGGGGCGGATGGATGCCGCGCAGGCGGTGGAATGCCGATGCTTTGCTTCTGCGCGCGCGGTGGAAATCTCCCTCGCGGAAAACTCGGGGCGCGAGGCGATGCATCCGGCCGACGAGATGGAGGCGTTCCGCGCACTGATAGACGGCGGGCTCACGGTGGCGCAGGTGGCGGGCCGCTTCGGGGTGACGCCGCTGACCGTGGAGCGCAGGCTCCGGCTGGCGCGTCTCGCGCCCCGTTTTCTGGCGATGTACCGCGCCGACGAGATCGGGCCGGAGGAGTTGCAGGCGCTGGCGCTGACGGACGACCACGCCGCACAGGAGGCGGTCTGGGATGGCCTCCCGGTGTACGAACGCAGCGCATGGGCGCTGCGCCGCAAGCTCACCGAAGAGGCCTGCGCGGGCGGCAGCCGGCTCGCGCGCTTCGTGGGTCTGGTGGCCTACGAGGCGCACGGCGGCACGGTGCGGCGCGACCTCTTCGCCGAGGACGACGATGACGATGCCGTGTACCTGGACGACCCGTTGCTGCTGCAGGTCCTGGCCATGGAAAAGCTGCGTGCCCTGGCCGAGGAAGTCCGCGCGGAAGGCTGGGCATGGGTGGATTGCGTGACGGAGGGCGATGGCCTCGCGCTGCGCCGCTATGGACAGGCATCGCAGCAGCGGCGCGCGATGACGCCTGAGGAGGAGGTGGCACTGGCGGCCATGGACGCCGAGCGCGACCGGTTGGCCGAAGCCCTCGAGACGCTGGAAGCGCAGGGCGACGACCCCGACGCGGCGGACGCCCAGGAGGAGGTCGACCTCGAGGCCGAGGCGCAGCGGTTGTCGAGTGCGCTCGATGATCTGGACGACCGGATCGACGCGGCGCATGCCGCGCTGCTGGCGTGGACGCCCGAGCAGATGGCATGCACCGGGGCATTGCTGCGCATCGACCATCGCGGAGAAGTGGTGGCGACCCGGGGGCTGACACGGCCGGAGGATCACCCCTCCGGTTCGGAGGCAGGTGATCGGGCGGGTGACGGCGATGGCGACGAGGCGGGCGCGGGCACCGCGAGAACGCGCGCCGCGTTCAGCGAGAAGCTGATGCGCGATCTCACCGCGCATCGCACTGCCGCGCTGCAGGCCGCGCTGATGCAGGACCCGCATGTGGCGCTGGCGACGCTGGTTCACCGGATGGCGGAGACGGTGTTCGGCCAGTACGGGCGCGGCAACGATGTGGTGAAGGTCCATGTGCATGTGACCAGCGACTACAGCCTCGCGCAGTCGGCCACCGGCTACGAGGCGTCTCCGGCGGGTGCGCTGCTCGTGCGGGCCGCGACCGAATGGGGGGAGCGCCTCCCCGGCGATCCCGAGGCCCTGTTCCGCTGGCTGCTCGCGCAGCCGCGCGATGTGCTGCTCGACCTGCTGGCGTACTGCACCGCCCGCAGCATCGATGCGGTCGTTGCGCGAGAACGCACGGCCGACCAGAGCGACGCCATCGCGGAGGCGCTCGGCCTCGACATGGCGGACTGGTGGGTGCCGACCGCCGCGAACTACCTCGGCCATGTCAGCAAGGCGAAGGCGCTCGAAGCAGTGGAAGAGGCGATCGGCGAGCACGGCACACCGCTTGTGGCGGCTATGAAGAAGGCCGAGGCTGCGGCGCATTGCGCCCGCAGGCTGGAGGGCACGCGTTGGCTCCCCGCTCCGCTGCGCCCGCTCGCGGCGGCACTACGCCATGGAGAGGAAGAGGCGTAGCAGGCAGGTAGGCGTCTCCATCTCGTCTTGTTTCGTCTCGTGCCCCTCGATGCTGGTTTGTCTGTTTTCTTGTTCGGCATGCCGAACATCGAGGGGTACCGTGGGGCCCGCCATCGACGATGGCGGGTCTTTTTGTTTCTGTCCTCATGTTCCCCTTTTATTTCGATGCGACGGGGTGACCGGAGGCGTGCGCCGGACCGGCCCTGCGAGGGGGCTCGGATGCGCCTTGAGTGCGCACGCGGTCAGGGAGGGCGGTGAGAGGGCGAACGTGGGATGCCGAACGCGGGACGCAGAACGCAGAACGCAAAGTCCTTGTGCGGCTATGAGGGCAGGATAGACTGACGTCAGACATTGTTTACTGCAACGGCGTTGCAATGACCAAGACCTCTCTATCAAGCCGCGTGATCGCCACCCGGGTGCCGCCCGAAACGGGAGCATGCTTCGCCGCGCTGGCGGCGCGGCATCATCTCAGTGCGTCGACTCTGCTCGCGAAGATGGTCGACGAGGTCCTCAAGACAAACGGCGAAATCTCACTGAGCTCGGCTGGACAGCGCTCCCCACGCGAAACGGAACGCGGCTTTGGCGAAGCGGATCGCATCACGCTGCGGCTTCGCAAGGGCGATCGTGCGCTGGCGGCACAGCGAGCCCGTTTTCGTGGGATGAAGACAGGCAGCTACTTGGCCCTGCTGATCCACAACCATGCGCGTGACGCGGCCGTGCTGCCCCCGAACGAACTGGATCAAATCAAAGTGACCAATGCCCAACTGGCTGCGCTGGGACGGCAGCTGCGAACGTTCGGCATGCCGAACACTCAGCCCGAGCCGGTGGCACCGGACCTCGGCGAAGCGATCGCGCTGGTCCGGCGGGAAGTCGAAGTGGCGCGCGAAGCCACGGCAGCCATCGTGCGCCGCAATCTCATCAGCTGGGAGACCGGCGGCGGGAGTGCCCATGCCTAAGCAGACGGCGCGCATCGGACGAAGCAGCCGTGGCCCGGCCGGTGCGCCGCACGACATGGCGCTGGACATTGTGAGCTACGGTCGGCGAGGACCGGGCGGCACGCTGCGCCTCGGCGCCGACCAGATTGCGCAGATCCAGCGCACGGTGGGTCGCACGCCCGAGGTGATGGTGAAGGTCTCCGGCGGCGGACGGGACATCGGTGGCGTCGAAGCGCATCTGCGCTACATCGGCCGGCACGGCAAGCTGCCGATCAAAACCGACGAGGGGCTGACGCAGCAGGGGCGAGGTGTAGCCAAGGAGGTCACAGCCGATTGGCAGCTGGAGCTTTGCAGAAGCCAGTACAAACCGAGGCCCGCTCCGGGGCAGAAAGACACGCGTGCGAAGCTGGTCCACAACATCGTCCTGTCCATGCCCGCCGGCACGCCACCGGAAAAAGTACTGGCTGCGGCGCGCGTCTTTGCACGCGAGAACTTTGCGCTGCAATATCGCTACGCCATGGTGCTTCACACCGATCAACCGCATCCGCATGTGCATCTGGTGGTCAAGTGCGAGCACGAGTTCGAGCTTGGCAAGCGCCTCTACATCCGCAAAGACACGCTGCGCCAGTGGCGCGAGCAGTTTGCTGCCCTGATGCGTGAGCAGGGCGTGGCGGCCAATGCCACACCCCGCCAAGTGCGAGGGCAGACCCGCAAGCCGTACAGGGATGCGATCCATCATCGGCTCCTCGCGCTTCGGGCATTCGGGCAACTGCCACCCAGCGACCGGTCCAGGCATCTGCCGCCGAAGACCTCGACCTTCATGCGCGCCAAGCTGGAGAGCGTACTCAAGGCATTACAGACAAAGCGAGGCGCCCTGGATGCCGGCAAAGAGACCATGCAGCGCACGCGACAGGAGGTGGTGGCGGGCTGGCACGCAGTTACGGATGCGCTTCGAAGTCAGGGCCAGCCCGAGTTGGCCGACCGGGTGGAGCGCTTCGTCGCGCGCATGCCGGCCGTGCAGACTGATGCGCAGCGAATGGCGGATCGATGGAGGGGGACAAAGAGAAGTCGCGCGCTGGAGCGCGCGGATGCCAACTCGTCTGGGCCACGTGTTCGATGATGGTGGAGTCGTCGAGCCATGGCGGGTGGCGACCCAATGGGGTGTGCCGTCGCGCGCGGGGCGGTCAACTTCACTGCATGTCGAACGGGAATCATGTGTAACGCGTGCGCACCATGCGTTGCCCAGGCTTATTGAGCATCTCCCTAGTCTTACTGTGTCACAAGAGTAGTTTTACGCCCGCCCTTCCGCAGCAGGGACACTGCCCGAGACGAGCGATCAGCTGGTAGCTCAGTCGATGGCGCAGTGTCCTGATCGACGTCGCCACGTGGCGCTGCGCGCGCAGGACTGCCGCGGGGGACGTAATCCTCGGGAAGGGCAGGCACTTGGCTGATCACGATTGCACTGGCGCTAACAGGCTGGATGTTGAACGCGGCTCGCACCTGGTCGAGCCTGGCTTGCGCATTCCAGTAGCACGCTGCCAACTGCTCCTGCGTCGGCTCAGGGTAGCCGTACACGCCGCCGCTCTCCAACCACGCGTGCTTGAGCAGGCCCAGCAGCCGTTGATCGTCTTGCGCACGTGGGCTCATCGGATCGGCCTTCCAGGCGTAGTAGCCGCTGGGGTGCACCTGCAGACACAAGCACATGCGGCGCACGCCATGCTCGTGTTCATGCCGCTCGATAAATGCGTACTTCACCCGGACTGCTTGGCAAAGTACGCTGCGGCCTTTTTTAGGATGTCGCGCTCCTCGGTCACACGCTTGAGCTCAGCCTTCAAGTGGCGCATCTCGTCGGTTTGCGAGCCCTGCGCTTGGCGCTGGTCAGGCGACATCTGCTTGGCCTTGATCCATTGATACAGGCTGTGCTGGCTGACGCCAAGCCTGGCCGACACATCGGCCACCTTGTGGCCTCGTTCGGTGATCTGCTTGACGCTTCGATCTTGAATTCTTCGGGGTATCTCTGCTTGCTCATGGCACCTCCTATTGGGCCTCAGGTTTGAGGCTCAGAGGCGTCTAGAAAACCCGGGGCGATTCAATCGCTGCTTACGCGAAAGTCTGGCGATCCATGTCGGGCAAAGCCTCAGACGGTGAAGACCGAAAACGGCAACGAGTACATCGGCAAGGATGGAAAAGTGGGCGTACGACAACGCTGTGGAACTCAACTTCAGCAACCCGGGAAAGCCGACTGAAAACGTGATGATCGAAAGCTTCAACAGGCGACTGCGCCAGGAGTGCCTGAACGAACATTGGTTCTTGAGCTTGGCCGACGCCGAACACAAAATCGAAGCGTGGCGCAGGTTCTATAAACGAGGCGCGGCCTCACAGCGCATTGAACTGGAAAACGCCCAAGGAGTTCGCTCTGAGCCAGAGGGTCAAGGCCACGCTGCAGGGCAATCAGGAGCCGGAATATCCAACTTAAAAATGGTTAGAAAACCAGGTCAGGGTCACCACCCCGGAATTCCTCGTTATGAATGGCACGGCAGAAGGGGGCCGATCAGGTGAACCCTCGAATCAGCTACGCTGTAGCAGCGTCAATGCATCAAGAGCGTGATACTTCGGTTCACTGCCCCATGCCAAGGTACGGCTGTCCAAGCATTGCATGCCCTTGCGACTGGCAAAGTGAATCATCATTGCCTCGCTGAAGAAGTTTCGCATGTGCGGGCCCTGGCCGTACTCTAGACCCGGGAGCCAGTGCAGATTGGAGTAGTGCAACAACGTTCGACCGCCTGGTGCGAGAACGCGCTGAATCTCTGCGATGTAGCTGATCATGGTGTCCGCCTCGAAGTGCACCATTGCGTCATAACAGAACACTGCCGTGAGGCTCTGGTCCGGGATGCCAGCGAGCGAGTCGCCAGGCGTGACGATATAGTTAATCTGGCGTTTTCCTTGGAAGCGCGCCTGACAGGCTTGAATATTGGCTCGGACCACATCGACGAGGCAGAGCGTACCCACGCGGTCAACAATCTGAGCAGCGTGCCGCCCGCGACCACACGCAATCTCAGCGACGTGACGGAGGTCAAGACGCTCGAAGAACTGACGGAACACAGAGCCGTCATCCCAGAAGAAATGTGTCCATGCTTCGGCTTCCTCGTAATAACTATGCGACTCCCAGTCGCCAGCGATGGCTCGAGCGCGGTCATCGAGTGTCATTTGTCCTCTATTTCAAAATTCTTGGTAGAAAAGGCAGTGCGAATGGTTGCGACGGTGGAACATCTGCGCCATCCTCTTAAACGTGATGAACGCTGCGCGGTCGCGTGCGCAAAAAATAACATTCGATTCAAGCTGCAGCACGCGCGCGCGCAATGACCCGGCGCAGCGGCAGCAGGCGGCGCCAGAAGTACCTCGGGATTCGGAACAGCTTCGCAAACGGCGCGGTCGCGTGCAACACGCCATGCAGCAAGTGCTCCAGCACGGCCATGCGGCTCAGCAACTCGCCCACCGGCTCTGTCGCTGTCGCTCCCGCCGACAACGCGCCCCGCGACGGCGAGGCCAGCCCCAGCATGAGATGCCGCGAGCTGCTGCGAAAGGCGGCGGGCGCACTGGTCCGCAAGAGGTCCGCATATTCAATCTGCCGCATCGACGCGTCTCTCAGGGCATGCACCATCGAGTCGTTCCGGTGGCGGTAAAAGAAGAAGACGTCGGTCGTCACGAGAAAGCGCAACCCCGCATCGCACATGCGCATGTAGAGCGACCAGTCTTCGAAGCAGTGAAGGTCTTCGTCGTAGCGAAAGCGCTCCAGCGCGCTGCGCCGGAACAGCGCCGTTGCGGTCGAGAAGCGGTTCTCCAGCAGACCGGCGGTTCGCGCTTCGCCGGTGAAGACCGAGTAGTCGACCGCGTCGACCGCGCCGCGCATCGGCGGCACCTGGCCATCGATGAAGTAGGCGGCCGGCGTGACCACCACGTCGAATTCACGGTGCCGCTCCAAGGCCTGCACCGCCTGCCCGACGAAGCGCGGATCGATCAGGTCGTCGGCATCCAGCGTTAAAACGTAGCGGCCCGTCGCGTGCTGCACGCCGATGTTCCGGGCTGCGGCCAGACCCACGTTGCCTGCCAGGCGAATGACCTTCAGGCGCGGCTCGCGCAGGCGGATCAACGACTCGATGGTCTGGATGCTGCCTTCGTCCACCGAAGCGTCGTCGACCACGACGATCTCGATGTTCTGGTGCTCAATGGCCAGCACGTTCTGCAGGGTCTCGCACAGGTAGTTTCCGAGGTTGAAGTGCGACACCACGATGGACACCTTGGGCCCGAACTCCGATGTCGCCGCGCCCGCGTGCTCGGCCATGGACGGCTGCCAGTTGTCCCAAGGCCAGGGATCGCAGCGCAGCTCAACCGGAACGATCGGCCGTTCGCAGCTGAAGTTGCGCTCGATCGCCTGCAGCAAGCCGATGGCGGTGCCGTCGAACTTGAAGCAGTTCACGCCGTCCCGCCAGGGCGAGTCGTCGTCGAACGCCGGATTTTTCGCATTAAGGATGACGCGTGCGCCCAGCAGCGAGGCTTCGTAGGCGGCCAGGCAGAACGATTCAAAGTTGCTCGGCACGATCACCGTGGCCTGGGAAAACGCCGCCTCTCTCGCCTGTTGCGACAGGTGCGGCATCGACTCGAAGCGCGCACGCAGGTCGACAGGCACCATCGCATCGATCGTTGCCGCATACGCTTCGTCGCCACGCGACGCACTCAGGCAAGCCTGGCCGCGGTACCCGGGATGCGCACGCAGATAAGCCGAGACACCGCGCACAAAAAGGTCGGGCCGCTTAAAGCGCTGGACCTTCGACGTGAACATCAGCGGCTGCGCCGCTGTCGCCGCAATGGTGTGGGTGGCCGGCGCCTGGTGGTCGAGCAGGACCGTGGGGCTATGCACGACCACGCGATCGTTCCACTCCTCGGCTGAGAATCCCATCAACTCGCGCACGGCCTCGGCCACGCGCGGCAACTGCGCCACCACGCGGTCACAATCGCGCAGGCACTTGCGCTCCATGTCGCAGATGTTCAGGTCTTCGCCACCGATGACCCGGGCTTCGGCGTTGAGGATGACCGTGTGCGTGGAATGAAGCCGCACCGCAACGCAGGTCTGCGGCAGCAGTCCGCTGAAGCGGTGCTCCTGCAAGGTGCAGAACGCCAGGCCGTGCCAGTCAGGAAACTCGACATAGCCGATCGGCGTCTCGCGCACCAGCTGTTCGAGCGCGAGCATCACGGCCGCCGAGCGCCAGTGCCAGCGCGTGTCCGAAAACGCCCAGTCGGGCGGCACGCGCCGGCCGTTGGTATGGCGCTCCGGGTCCTTCGCCGTGTCGACCTGCACGAGCCTCGCGCCGGGAAAGACGGCCTCGAACAGCCGGGGGTTCACGGCCCCATCGACCATCAGAACGATGGCGCGCGAGCGGTCGGCCTCGCTCATCGTGCGAAGCATGTTGTGCACCACGCGCCCGATGCCGCCCGGCGTGAAGGGCGAGAGTTCGGTGGTGACGAAAACCAGTGCGCCCATCACAGCTCCAGAAACTCGTGGTAGCGCTGCAGGGCGATCCGGTCGCTCGCAGCTTGGTAGTCGCGCACGAGCGCGCGGCGCTCGTCGGGCGGCACGTCGAGCACGCGCTCCACGCCGCAGCGGATGCGCCCCGGCGACGACACGTCGGCCACCTCGGTGAGGCGCACATAGGGGTGGTCTTCGAGCGCATCGAGGAACAGCGGGCCGCGCAGGCAAGCCTTGCCGAGCGCCTGCGCCTCCAGATGCACCATGGGGTGGCAGTCGACCAGCGAGACGTTCATCACCAGCGCCGACGCCTGGATGAGCGCGAAGGTCTGTTCGCGCGACATGAAGGGCACGAGGCGGACCTTGGCGTCCAGCGGCGGCGGCAGCGCGAGGTTGCCGCCGAAAGCCAGCACCTCGGCCACACGCGGGCTCAGCGCAGCGCCCAGCGCGTTGGTGTGGATGTTCTTGCGCCAACCGGTCCAGCCGGGCACGAGGACACTGGCGCCCTCATCTTGCGCGTGGCTGGGCACAACGCCCACCTCGAGCGCTTCGACAGACAGGCAAGGCGGCAGGTTGAAGAGCATGGGCGGGTACAGCCGTGCCGCGGGAAACTCGAAGCCGGCCTTCATCACATGCAGCCGCCGGATCTTTCCGCTGCGCGCCAGTGCCAGGCACTTGAATGCATAGCGCGCCTCCGACGCCGAGAACCATTGCGACGGCGCGCCATGCAGGCTGACGAACAGCCGCTCGTGCAGTCCTTGCGCAGCCAGTTCGTCGACCAACGGCCCCAGCACGTCCGACATGCCCTGCACCAGGATGCGCTGCGGGGCGGCATCAGCGATGCTGCGCGCAAGTTTCCTGAGCACGGGCTGGGGCACCGGCGCCTCCGGTCGAATCGCCAGCTTGCGGCCCGGCAACGAACCCGCTGCGGCACGGATGCCGGTCCAGCCTTGCTGGAACACATGCAGCACGCCGCCCAGGCTCGGCACCTCGTGCGCGTAGCGGGTGTCACACGGAGCGTCCCAATGGAAATCCGGCTCCCGGGCGTGGTCGCCGGGCTCTGCAGGGAATCCGGACGGCACGCCGCGGATGTCGCGCAGCGTACGGCCGAGGGTGCGTGTCAGCCGTGCGCGCTCCAGCGCGATGGAGACCTGGGCCGACACGAAGGGGGTGCAGGCGTCGGCTCTCATTGCAGCTGTCCCGACTGCCCCAACTGCCAGCGCCATGCGTCGCAGCACATGTCGTCGATCGTGCGCTTGGCGCGCCATCCCAGCAGCTGCGCGGCGCGGCTCACGTCGGCGTAGCAGTTGGCCACGTCACCCGGCCGCCTGTCGACGATCTGGAACGGAATGCGCCGGCCGCTGGCGCGCTGGAACGCACCGATCATGCCGAGCACGGAGGTGCCTCTGCCCGTGCCCAGGTTCAACACCAGGCCGCCGCCGCTGCATTGCAGCCTCATCAACGCGGCCACGTGCGATTCGGCCAGGTCCATGACATGGATGAAGTCGCGCATCGCCGTGCCATCGGGTGTGGGGTAGTCGCCGCCGAACACCGACAGCGACGCGCGCACGCCCGCGGCCACCTGCGCCACGTAGGGCATGAGGTTGTTCGGCACGCCCTTCGGGCTTTCGCCTATGAGCCCGCTTTCATGCGCGCCCACGGGGTTGAAGTAGCGCAGCCGGGCAATCTGCCAGCTTGCGTCGGAGCGCTCCAGATCGCTGAGCATTTCTTCCACCATCAGCTTGCTGCGGCCATAGGGGTTCGTCGCCGCGCACGGCGCGCCCTCGGCCAACGGCATGGGCCTGCCGTCGCCGTACACCGTGGCCGACGAAGAAAACACCAGCCGCTTGCAGCCCGCGTGGGTCATAGCCTGCACCACGCACAGCGAGCCGATCACGTTGTTGCTGAAATAGTCCAGCGGCTTGAGGCTGGATTCGCCCACGGCCTTGAGCCCCGCGAAATGCAGCACGCCGGTGATGCGGTGGCTGCCGAAGATGTCGCGCAGCAGCGTCTCGTCGCGCACGTCGCCTTCGAAGAGGGCGGCTTCGTAGCCGGTGATAGCGGCGAGCCGCGCCGGCACGCTGCGCTCGCTGTTGGAGAAGTTGTCGAGCACGGCGTAGTCGAGGCCCGCGGCCGCCAGGGCCACGCATGTGTGCGAGCCGATGTAGCCGGCGCCACCTGTCACGAGGATCATGGGTCGGCCGGGCCTATCGGCCCACGTCATCGCGCAGTGCGGGGGTGGCGGTCAGGCCCGACGTGGTCACGGTCTGGCGCCTGTGCGGCCGGCCGTCGAGGAAGGTCTGTGTCACGATAGTCCGTTGGTAGGGCGACACACTGCCGCTCGCCCCTAGAGGCAGCGCCGTGCCGTGCATCAGCGGCTTGTGCGAGTGCAGCCCTCCATTGGCGTTCCAGAAACCCAAGCCCATGAATTCGAACAGGACGCTGTTGCGGTTGAAGACCTCACCGTCGACCAGCTCGTCGTAGTGCATCGCGGCATCGGGCACCGGCACGACTTCCATGAGGCCGGCCACCGCATCGACCCGGCAGATGATGCACATCTTGTCCACCGCACCGATTAGGTCCTGAGGCCCGACGACCTCCATGTCGCTCTGGCCCCTGAGCGCATACACGGTGGGCGTGGGCGAGGCGGGATAGGTCGCCGAACCGCCCGCCACATAGCGCGCCTTGCTGTCGGAGGCCGCGAACAGGATGAAGGTGTTGGGTTTGAGCGCACCATCAACCTCGGCGCGGTTGGCATACGCGTCGCCGCGCACATGCAGTTGCAGCACCACCGTCCGATGAAGGATGCCGACGCCGTTGTCGGTGGGAAGCTGCTCCGCCAGGTAGGTGATCTCCCCACGCCACGACGTCAGCGGCCTCACGTTGCTGGTGCGGTCGAGCACCGTGACTACCACGTCGCCATGCGAGCCCGGCGGATCGTTCTCGCCCGTGGGCAGCGTCAACTCGATGGTGTCGGGATTCCACAGCGTCACCGGCACTTGCGTGCCGCCCACGCTCACCGTGCCGGGCACGGAGCCGAAGCTGCCGTGCAGCACCAGCTTGTTCTTCCACTCCACGTGCAGTTGCTCGATGACGGGATTGGCGATGCCGAAGCCGTTGATGAAGCGGCGAATGTCGGCCGGCTTGTCCCCTGCGGCAGGCGGATTGACCAACAGGTTTTTCTTCTCCAGGTAGGTCCAGACATCATCGAAGTCGAAGGCGCGGTTGGGTTTTCCGTCCGGCCCCGGGGGCAGCGCCTGGCCGCCGGTCAGGCGATCGAACAGTGCGTCCACAGTGTCGAAGCCCTTCAGATTGGAGTTGCCATCCCAGGCCACGATGGTGGCGGCGCCGGCGCGCTGCAGGTCGCCGCGGAACTCCGCGCTCTTGGCCGCGCCGCCATTGCACATCATCAGCACCACCAGCGAGTGGGGCGAGAAGATCATGTACTTGGCGAAGAACTTGCCGGTCACCGCGTAGTAAGGGCGGCCCTTTTCCCGGTCCCGGAACTGATGCCACAGCGACCAGCTGCGGTTGTAGACCAGCGTGCCGTCGTCCAGCTCGGCGCGGTACTGCTCGTCCAGCGCCTCGGAGGTGCGAGTGTGCGTGAGCACGGCGAAGGCGTTCTCTTCGTCCTTGCCCCACAAGGCGCCGTGGCTGCCGATGTAGAGCAGCCCGACCACCCCGCGGTGCTTCAGCGACTCGACGGTGAGCGCGTGGTCGCCGTTCACGTCCCAGCCCCGCGCCTTGAGCGCCTTGCCCGCCATCGCCACGCTGTTCACGCCCTCGGGCGAAAAATCGTCCCCGCTGTGCATGAGCAGCACGGCGTTCTTGTTGCCCGGCACTTCCGCGGGGCCGGCGGTGGTCAGGGCCGCGAGGTCACCTGCTTTTTGCTGCGGCGCCTGGCGGCCTTGCAAGGTCGGCGCCACGGGCTGCCAGTTGTCGTTGAACACGAAGTAGCGCCCGTCGGTGAAGCGGGTCCATAGCGTCCGGTCGCCGACACCCCCCTCGGCGATGTGCGGCTGCTGCAGCGCCCATTCGAGCAGCGATTCCATCGGCTTGCGTGGGCCGCCTGCGGCCAGGAACTCGCCGTACTTGTCGCTCAACGCATCCATCAGTTCGCCACGCGTGTTCAGATCCAACGTGGCGCCGTTGCCGGAGCCGCCGCCGCCGCCGTTGCCGGGCAGCGGCCCGCCGCCCCAGCCGGCTCCTCCTCCGCCCCCGCCGCAAGCCGTCAATGCGGCCCCCATGCCGACCGTCATGGCGTTCGCCAACCACTGGCGCCTGGTGCTGTCCTTCTGTTCCATCGTTGTTGTCGCCTTGGGACGTGGCCGGCGTCCGGGTAAGAAAAAGAAGCACGCGGAACTGACCCGGTTCCGCGTGGGCTCGAACGTTAAAAAGAAGCGATGGGAAAGTGGTCAGCGATCGGTCAGGCGAAAAATATTCCGCGTGCGATCGCCCGCGCCGGGGCGCTACTTCCAGAAGACTGCGCCGCCGCTCACGGCCGCCGGCGTGCGCTGTCCCGCGCCCATGCCGCCGCCGTCGCCCATCTGCCCGGCGTCGTCGTCGCCCCAGCAGGCGGCCGTGCCGTCGGCTTTCAGTGCGCAGGTCGAGGCGCGCCCGGCACCCAGCGCCGTGGCAGACGCCATGCCCCTCACCGCCACGGGCGTGTAGCGGTCGGTGGTGCTGCCATCGCCCAGTTGCCCGTCTTCGTTGCTGCCCCAGCAGACGAGGCTGCGATCGGTCTTGAGTGCGCAGGTATGGGCGCTGCCTCCGACCATCGCCGCAACGTCCGTCAGCCCCTGCACGGGGGCCGCTGTCGGCCGTGTGTCGTCGGTGCCGTCGCCCAGCTGGCCACTGCTGTTTTCTCCCCAACAACTGGCGGTGCCGTCGGCCTTGAGCGCGCAGCTGTGTAGCTCGGCCAGGGCCAGCGACACGACACCGCTGAGGCCGACCACCGCCACCGGGGTCGCGCGCATGTTGAAACTGCCGTCGCCCAGTTGGCCGTAGGGGTTGACGCCCCAGCAGACGACGCTCGTGTCGGCCTTGAGCGCGCAGCTGTGGTTGCGGCTGGTGGCCAACGCCACCGCATCGTTCAAGCCGAACACTGCCACGGGCGCCAGTTGCGCGGTCCCGCTGCCGTCCCCGAGTTGCCCCTGCACGTTGTAGCCCCAGCAGACCACCGCGCCATCGTTCTTCAGCGCGCAGCTGTGATACAGGCCGGCGGAGAGCGCCACGACGCCGCTGAGTCCCGGCACCGCGACCGGTGTGCTGCGTCCGTCGGTCGTGCCGTCGCCGAGCTGGCCGGAGCCGTTGTCGCCCCAGCAGGCCACGCCGCCGTCGGACTTGAGCGCGCAGTTGTGCCGCAGGCCGACGGCCAACCCGACCACGTCTGCGAGGCCGTTCACGGCCACGGGCGCGTCGCGATCGTCGAGCGTGCCGTCACCGAGCTGCCCGTACGGGTTCTCGCCCCAGCACGACACCGTGCCGTCGGCCTTGAGCGCGCAGACGTGGTCGGAGCCCGCACCCATCGGCTGGCTCACGACCTGGGTGGCCAGCGTGCCCGCATGCGAGACGTCACCCACCGTCGCATGGACCGTGGGTTCGAAGTTGCCGGGCCGGCGCCAGATGTGGGTCGCGGGATTGCCGCCGCCGTCGGGCGAGCCATCGCCCCAGACCCAGCGCCAGGCGCTGGCCACGCGATCCGCCACGCTGGCGGTGTAGCTGTAGCGCGTGTGGGCGACGACATGCGCGGGCGCGTCGATGCCTGCACCGGGCACGGGCGTGGGTGGCGGCGCGGGCGGCGGTGCCGGGTCAGGTGGCGGTTGCGATGCGATGGGCGGCCATCCAACGAAACCGTTGCCGCCTCCGCCGCCGCCACACGCCATCAGCCCTGCCACCAAGCCAATGCACAGCGCTACGCGCAAGGGCATCGCGGAGTGCTTCGTGTTGATCGGTTGCCCGCCTGCATCGCCCTCGCCGTTCGTGTCTGCCGCCATGGCGTGCGCCGGCCTCGGGCGCTTCGCGCTTTCCGTGTGATCCATCGTTGTCGTGCCTCAGGACGTGGTCCGCGTCCACAAGAAAAGAAGAACGGGACCGACCGCGCCCCGCAAGGGGCCGGACGTTATGACGGCGCGACAGGAAAGTTGTCAGCGATCGGTCAGGAGCTGCCTTGGCGTGTTAGGCGGGGCGCCGCGCCGCGCAGCAGGGCATGGGCGCGCCGCACGCGCGCATGCCCCTCGCCGCCGCGCAGCCGTGCCAGCGCGTCGGCGAGCGCGGCGCGGTCCGCATCGCCGGCACCTGGACGCTCGCAGCGCATCAGGCGCGCGGCCAGCGCGGGCCAGGCGGCCTGCTGTTCGTGGCTGTGGTGCAGCGCGCGCGCCAGCGCCTCTTCGGCGCGCACTTCGTCGCGCTGCGCCGTGTGGCAGCGTGCATCTAGCAGATGAAGCTCGGCCAGGTGCATGGCTTCGCCCAGGCGCTCGGCCCAATGCAGGCCCCGGTCCACCTCGCTGCGCGCGGCGGCCAGGTCGCCGGCGCGCAAAGCCACCTCGGCGGCGTAGAGATGCACCTGGCTGGCACCCGCGAGCACACCGCGCGCGCGGTGCCGCGCCATGCCATCGCGGATGCGCTGCAATCCTTCATCGGTCGATGCGGCGCCGCCCATGCTCAGTGCCCATCCCGCATACCAGTGTGCCGGGCCGTCGGCCTGCCCGATGTCGTTCGGACCGGCGGCCACTTCAAGCACCGGCAGCGCCTGCACGACCCGCACCGGATCGTCGAGTGCCGCGCCGACCACCGCGGCACCCCAGGCCGCGAGCATGCTGGCCATCGGAGCGCCCAGGCGATCGGCGCGTACGCGCGCCTGTTCGACGTGACTCAGCGCCGCTTCGATATCGCCCAGCGCCAGCAGCGGAAACGCAGCGTTGATCAGCAGCGACACCGCCGGATCGATGGGGAAGGGTGCGCCGACCAAGCGCTCGCCCATCTGCGCGCACAGCGCGAGCCCTTCACGCAGGCAGGCCACGGCAGGCCCATAGGCGCCCTGGAACGACAGGGCCGCACCGCGCAGGTTACAGGCGCAGATCTGCAGCGCCGAGTCGTCGAAGCGCCGGGCCGCGGCCTCCACCCGGTCGGCCATCTGCAGCGCACGCGCATAGTCGGCGCGTGTCTGGTGGATCCAGCCGAGTCCGGCATCAATCCAGCCGTGCGAGGCGCCTGCCTCGGCGCGCTCGCACAGCAGCCGCGCGCGCTCGAGCGCTGCCTCGCGCTCCGGTGCGGCAAAGCCTAGGTACTGGGCGAAGGCCACGCCCTGCTCGGCCTGCAGGGCGAGTTCGAGCGCATCGCGCTCGCGCATGTCGATGTCGCGGCACCGCTCAAGCAGGGCCAGCGCACGCTGTGCAAGCCGCACCGCTTCCTGCGGCACGAAGCGCGCGAGTGCCAGCCGCACGGCGGCCACGCTGCTGCGCACCGCGGCGGCCAGGTCGAGGCTGCGCTCGTGATGCTCGACCATCTCGGCGGCGCTCACCGAAAGTCCCAGCGGTGCCGCCGTCTGCAGCGCTACGGCGGCGCGCCGATGCAACTCGGCGCGCGCGGCGGGGCCCAGGCGGTGGTAAAGCACATGGCGATGCAGCGCGTGACGAAACGCGTGACGCGCATCGAAGCTGCCGTCGGACAACTGCTCGAGCTCCAACGGCACCAGCCAGAACCCCTGGAGCGCGAGCCGGTCGACCTGCGCGCGCACCGACAGCCGGGAGCGCTCGAGCATCGCGGCCAGCGGCTGGCTCCAGAACTCCACGCCCAGCACGGCGGCGGCTTCGAGCAGCACCTGGTCTTCAGGGGCAATCAGATCCCATTGCCGCTCGATCAGGTGCGCGAGCGTCTGGGTCAACTGGCTGGGCGGGTCGACCAGCGCTTCGACCGGCGGGCGGCCCTGAACCGGAGGGTGCTGCCGCTCGGCGGCATCGAGCCAGGTCGCCAGGTACAGCGGCAAGCCACCGGTCTGCGCATGCAGGTGCTGGGCGGCGCCACGCGGCAGCGCCGCCTGCGGATAGCGCTGCGCCATGTAGTCCGCAACCTGCGCTGGCGTGAAGGGCTCGAGTGACAGGCTGCCCGCCAGCGCGCGCAAGCGCAGCCGCACATGCAGGTCGGCGGCCGCGCTTACGCGGCCTTGCCCGTCGTCGGGGCGCAGGCTCGCAACCAGCAGCCAGCGCGCCGGCTGCCGATGGCTGGCCAGATGCTCGAGCAGCAGCAGCGTGGGCTGGTCGCTCCATTGCAGGTCTTCGAGAATCCACAACAACGGATGGCGCTGCGCCAGTTGATCGAGCAGCGTGCCGAACTCGCGCAGCATCCGCCCGGGGCCCACGCCGTGGATTTCCAGCAGCAGTGCCGCACGCTCGGCCGCGTCGAGGTACCAAGGCATCTGGGCCAGCCAGGTGGGCGCCACATGCCGCAACAGCGGCAGCACCTCGGGTGCGCCACGGCACAGGCCGTTGAGTGCTTCGAGTACCGGCATGTAGGGTGCGTCCTGGCCGCCCTGCTCGACGCACTGGCCGCGCAGTACGCGCGGTGCTCCCGCACTTCGTGCGACGTGGTCGATCAACGTGGTCTTGCCCACGCCGGCTTCGCCGACGACGAAGACCAGTTGCCGCTCCGCGGCCACGGCGCGCGCCCAGGCCGCGCGCAACGTTTCGACCGCGGGGGTGCGACCGATCGGCACATTTGCCGGCGCATCCACCCATGCGGGCACCGGCGCGTGCTGCACTGGCGATGTGGTCGGCATGCTGGCTGCATCGGCAGGCTGCAACGCGGCGATGAAGCGGTAGCCGCGGCGCTGCACGGTCTCGACGTACCGCGGCTGCGCGGGGTTGTCCTGGAGCGCGGCGCGCAGTTGATTGACGGCGGTCTTGACCACACCTTCGCTCACCTCCTGCCCCGGCCAGACTTCGTCGAGCAAGGTGTCCTTGGCGACCAACTGGCCCGGCCGCGCTGTCAGCGCGCACAGCAGTGCAAAAACCTTGGGCTGCAGCGCCACGGATTCGCCATCGCGTAGCAGACGCGCAGCGGCCTCGTCGAGCATGTAAGGGCCGAAGCGCTGGCGCGGGATGTGCATAGGGCGGTATTCCCATTTTTCCTGGTCAGAATATTCTTGAGGGGAAAGATCACAAGCGCGCGAGAAGACCCGGCGCCGACGTGGAATAGGCGCATCCATGCGCTGCAAATGTCGCCCCCGTTTGGCAGCCCCACCATGACTTCAGTCGGCCCTGGCACCTTGCCACGCTTTGCCTCGCGCGAGCGACATCTTCGGTAGAAGCGAGCGGTCGTGCGCAAGAAAACTGGCATCCATTGGGAAAAGCATGCTCCATGCTCGGAATCATCGTCTGGTCAGGCTCGAATTCGGCCCGAAGTTCGACGTTCATCCCATACGCCAGTCGTCGATGCCTCGTGCTGCTCGCGTTGTCCATGGTTCTTGTCGATTTGGGGCGTGGTCAGCGCCCCAGGAAAATAGTCATGCGGTGCCGACCTTGCTCGCAGGGGATAGACCTTAAAGTGATGCAATGTGAGAGTGGTCAGCATTTGGTAAAGGCGGAATAAGTGCGCCGGCTACCGTGCTGTCGCGGGACTTGCGGTGTAGCACCGCATACGTGCACATGCGGTTGGTCACGCCTGACGTTTGGGAGCGACTTAGCCTTGCTCAAACTCTTGGAATCCATTGCCCCGCAACGGAGCGGATCAGAAAGAGAGATGGGCCGGCCTGTTTGAACAGATTCCGAGCCTTTAGGTGGATCCCATGGGGCACTCTCGCTCCATTGCTTTGCGGACGCGGACCACATCCTGGGGCAATGACGATGATGAATCAAATGGAAAGCGTGAGGCGCCTGAGAAGAGCGCGCGCCGCGCCGCGCTGTGCATCGGTTTGCTGGTCGACTTGCGGTCAATACGACAAGAGGCAATTCGGCAGCGGCAAAAGAAACGACAGCAAGCGCCAGTCTTGGCCGGCGAAGCGGCGCTATGGACGTGACCTCGCTCAGTTCCAGCAGTCGTGGCGGGAATCTTTCCCTCAATACCGGTTGCTGACCACATTCGCGCGACGAACTTCTAAGGTGGCCCCTGTGGGACTCGGTCGCTCCCGCGTGATTTTCCCTTATCAGGATGCTGACCACGTCTCGAGGAGAAAACCATGGAGCAGAAGTACAGCCCGGGGCGGGATTGGCTGACCGGGGGTACGCCGCCGGCGAAGCGACATGGGCCGTGAAGCGCACGGCCTGTGGGTCGTAGGCTCCATAAAGGAGGCCGCTCAGGTCCACCTGGACTCGACCATGCTCGTGCTCCGCGGCGCAACGCCGAAGCGACGCATCGCCCGCTCGGCATTGGTCGATGTGCGGGCGGACGGCCAAGTCTTGCGATTCGTTGCCGATGGAGAGCCCGTTGCCATCGAACTCGATGTCGGCGAAGCGCGGAAGTGGGTGAAGAAGATCATGACGCCCGCGCCCTCGCTGGCCTCCAAGCTGGGCGTCGGTGCGCTGACCCCCGCCTACCTCCTGGGTCAGGTCGCGGATGCGACCTTGGCCGAGGCCCTGTGCGGCGCGACGACGCCTTGCCCCGACTGCGCGGCATCGCTTGTCGCGATCGTCCTCGACGAGGGTGATCTTGCCCAGGCGGTCGGCCAGCATGCAGGCATGCCTTGCCGTCCCCTGTGGACGATCCACGTCAAGGGCAAAGCGACGCCTTTCGGTGACACCGCAGTCCGAAAGTACCTCCGGGAGCGGGGCTACATGGACATCAAGATCACAGCGGTATCGCAGCGCTTCACAGGCACGCGGTACAACAAACAACGACTTCCAAAAAGAAAAGATGAAAATTTACGTCGTCGCGGTTGCCGCGTTCCTGCTGCTCTCATTCGCGCCGCGAGCCGAAGAGGCGCCAAAGCGCCAGAAACAGAGTCGGCTCGCGATTCAGGCAGAAATCGAGAGCGCCGCGTCAGGCACCGATGGCGTGGTAACGCCGCAAGCGCCCATACCCTTCATCGATGCGCATGCGCATCTGAACGACGCGACTTCCCAACTCAAGCTGATGAACGCATACGGCGCGAGCCGGGCCGTTGTGTTCTGGGGAGGCCGCAGTGACAACGAATCAGTTGCCGAGGCGGCGCGGCGCTGGCCTGATCGATTCATCGCATTCGCTTCGATTTCGCCCGAACGCTCGAAATACCGACTGGCATGGGAACATGAGGATCCGGTGTTGCTGGACGAACTCGATCGATTGCTTGCGAGCGGCCACTACAAGGGGATCGGCGAAATCTCCGTGGCCCATTTCCCGGGAGGCAACTTCGCCGAGACAGGGTTCAGCGTGACAGGCCCCTTGATGGTGGGCATCTTCTCTCTGGCGCGCAAGTATGGCGTTCCGGTCCTTGTGCACATCGAGTGGACGCACATGCACGAGCTTTCCACGGCCCTCGAGCGCTTTTCCGATGTCAAGGTGATCTGGGCGCACGGCGGGTACACCCCACTGTTCATCGCGCAGCGCATGCTCGCGCGGCACCCCAATCTTTACTACGAATTGAGCGCACGAACCTGGCCCCACCACCCGCGTTCCCCCGACTACACGATTCTTCGGAATGGGCGTGACGTATGGCCCGAATGGCTGCAACTCATTGAAGCGCAGCCTGATCGCTTCACTGTTGGCACAGATGCGACGCAGAGGTCGGCAACTGGCGATGCATTGAAATTCCAAAGCGTACAGAACCTGCTGGGGCAGTTGAGCCCGGCCGCGCGGGACAAGGTTGCCACCGAGAACGTGCTGCGACTGTGCGGCATGGGGCCCAACGACCGGTAGCGCGAAAGCCTTACGAGGCACAGTGGGGCAACCTGCTGAGCTATTCGCCGTATCACAATGTGGCATCCGGCAGGCACTACCCCGCCATCCTTGCCACGACGGCGGATACCGATGATCGTGTGGTTCCCGCACACACCTTCAAGTACATCGCGGCCATCCAGGCCGCCGACATCGGATCGCGGCCGCACCTCGTGCGCATCGAGACCCGGGCGGGCCATGGCGCTGGCAAGCCGATGAAGAAGGTGATCGAGGAATTGGCCGACAAGTGGGCGTTCGCTGCGTATTGGACGAGGTTGAGGTGAGTGCGGCCGCTGCAGGCCCGGCGGCGCCTTGGCGACGATGGCGCCAGTCGCTGCTGGTGGAGCTGCGTGGCTCACCTGCCTTTTTTAACCCTCGCGCGCTGTTACCTACCCCGGGGTATCACCAACACCCTGATGCAGCGACTGCTACTGCTTGCAGTGTCGGATCGACCATCGATAACTGGGTATTTACGTGCCTTTGGTTATCGTCAGTTGGCCTACCATCTGTCTTTCAGCATCGTTAGCTGTTGCTGCCACTCAAATGTTTCCCGCCAGCCTCATTCCGCACGCACTCCATTGCGCAGCACACCGATCGCATCGACTTCCACTTCGACGATGTCTCCCGCCTTCATCCACACGGGCGGCGTACGCTTGGCGCCCACGCCGCCGGGCGTGCCGGTGACGATCACGTCGCCCGCGGCCAGCGGCATGAACGAACTGCGCTGCAAACTGGTGAGCTTGAGTGCGGAAGCGACCGAAGAACTTGTGATGGCTCGCCTACGTGAGCGATGCAAGGCCTGGAATTGCTGTTCACTGGAAGTTTGCGTGCCGGACAGAGGGCAGCAGCCATCATGAGCCTGCTCCACACGGCCCCGGCTCAACGGCCATGAGCCCTATGTGTACCGCAAGGATGTGCTCGAGCGGCTGCCTACGCAACCCGATCGCCGCGTCAGAGATCTGCTGCCCTACCGCTGGCAGGCTTGATCGAATGCCCGCGCCGAGTCAACTTCGAGAGCTGGAAGGTTCGAGCGCGCTACTACGCCAGCCTTCGCAGCGGCAACTCGCCAGTCAGCCCGTCAAGACGGCGGTATGACTTAAACCAACCGGCCTCCATGAAAGCCGGGGCGATTCAGATGCTCGCAACGGCTGGGTGCCACTGAAGAATCTGCGAGAAGCCGGCAACGATTAAGGCGCGATCAAGGGCTCCCTGGACGTCGGGGCGGGACGAGCACGTCGGGGCGACTCAAACGGTAACAGTGAAGGGGGACCCCGTAGAGATGAAGGGGAAGGGGGACTCTGCCGAACTGCGGGAGTGCGCAGCAGCCAGCACCAAGGAAAACTCCTTATCTTTCGGGGCGCTCAACGACTTCCTCGCGTCGAAGTCTGCATCGGTATGAGCCTTCTGCCATCGGGCCGCCAACCGCAACTCGGTGTTAGAAAGATTTGACGGGCCCCGCGCAAGTTCTTTTTTCCTCGCATTGAAGCAAGCTAGAAAGCTCTCGGTGTCGGTGAAGCTGCTTTCAAGGGCCGCCAGGTAGATGGGCACCGACACCATGAGATCTTTTAAGGTCACCGAAGCACCGGTCACTGTCGCTGAAAACAGCCGGCCTGCCGATTGATAGTGTTGATCCATATCTCAAGTATCTCGACAGGTCAACGGATGGATGTAGGGCATTCGCCCTTCCTGCATGGCGCCCTTGTCTAGTTCATCGCCGGCGCTGACCTGCAAATAGCCCCAACCCAGACGCTTATGTGTGAGGCCGGTACGGGCTTGACCGGAAACCATGTTGGGGATCCATGAAAAAAGCCCTCACGGAGGGCTTCGGAAAATGGTCGTGAACTCTTACGCGGTCCACGCTACGGCAAATTCGTTTGCAGAAGTCAATGTTGTTTTTCTCGTCGTGGTGACTTCGACGCGCTGCTTTGGGGTTCAGCTTGCTCGGCCGAGCAACACCCGATGACCAGGTGATACCCGATTTTCCTTTGCTCACGGATCGGCGCCTGGGCGACTTGGCGACAACACAGGCTTGTTTTCCTGGTATCTCTCCCAGAGATAAAGGCCGGGCAGGGCCAGAAGGTGCGCAAAGGCCGCGATGAGTCCGGTTGCGAACAGCGCGACAGCAAACAGCGGCATCGCTGCAATCTCCAGAATCGTCCGGATCAACTTCATGTTCATGGTTTCCGGTCCCGGGTGTCCTGCGAGACGTGGTTGAGGCGCATGCAGGCGCAGCCGCCGATGGACATCATCAGCGCTTCGCCAGCGCCAAGCGGCCGAGTTCGGTGATCCGGTGCACTCGCGCCGCGACAGACCCGGGGTCCGAAGAGATCACGACCGCCTTGATGAAGCCGACCGTGTGGAGCAACTCGACACAAGTGACGGCCGACTGCCCGGTGACGACGAGCGGAAACTCGCGCCTTTGCAGTTCGCGCAGATAGTCCATCGGCTCAAGCTTCATTGTCGCGCGGCCCTGACGCGCACGACTACGGTCCCGCCGTCGATCAAACAATTCGTCATACGTACTCCCTTGAATGCCCGTTGAGTGCCCAAGCAATTTCTGCATCCGTGAAGACTGCCGCTATCCGCCAAATGCGACCCCGGCTGCCCGTGTCTGTCCTACGCTGTGCGAAGGGCAGGTCGCGAAGGGGTATTGCGACGCGCGTGCATGTGCCGCTCTGACCTTGACGGCGGCGGCCGCTTCTCTCCGAGCCACGAGCGCGGGCGTCGTTCGGTTCGCCGCGGGCCGGGCTCTCTCGGCGCTGCGGCTACACTGCCGCCGCTCGCCGCGGGCATCCGCCTGCGGTGTGCACAGGCCCTGAGCCTGATCTTTCGTCATAGGAATAAATCAACAGTGAACCGCATCGAACTCGTCGAAAAAATCGCCACCACCCACACCGTCAGCAAGGCCGAAGCTGCGCGCATCCTGGAGACTGTGACCAGCGCGATCGTCGCCGCCGTGAAAAAGGGCGATCCCGTGCAGATCGTTGGCTTCGGCACCTTCAAGCAGGTCGCGCGTGCGGCCCGCACCGGCTTCAATCCTCAGGCCGGCACCAAGATCAAGATCGCGGCGCAGAAGGTGCCGAAGTTCGTGCCCGGCGCTTCGTTCAAGGCAGCGGTAGACCCGAAGGCAGCCAAGCGCAAGGCGGACAAGGTTGCGGCCGCCAAGCCTGCCGCCAAGAAGGCTGTTGCAAAGAAGAAGTAAGCATCGCGCAGCAATGCGCAAGCGAACGTGTGGCCCTTCGGGGGCCGCTTTGCTTTGCGGGCGGTTTCGCGGGTACCTTTGAAGCTCGGCAACCGCGCCTTTTGTCCCTGGCGCTGGGGCGCCGTTGTCCAAGGCCCTGCTCGCCAAGAGCTGTTGACCGACCGGTGTCGGCCGATCTCGGCCCTGGATAGCCCGAGTCATGAACGGCACGGTAAGCGCCGCCGGCAGCTGGCGGTCGGACGGCGCTGCTGCTTGCGGTGGCTCAGACTGAGGTCGCTCCGGACTTCTGAGCGCTCGCCCGGATTCAGTCCAACTCTCTACTACGTGGCGCACCGTTGCACCCGACGCCGACGGTCCGTGAACGCTGCTCCCATGAGTTGAGGTTGGTCGCGCGCGCAGCAACGGAGGACGCATGATCAGCAAAGCTGCCAGTCGTCAACAGATGCTCCCTACCGGTGTTGGCGGTGTTTGTAAAAAATCTCTTTGAAAGCACGTTGCCTGGCCGCAGGCTGTCATCTGGCAAGTCGTGGTCCCCAGCGGTCTGAGAGGAGTTCTCGTGCAGATTGCCTACAGACATCAGTTCAATCCAACGATGGGAAGTCTGCTTGATGCCCCGGCATGCCTAACGCCGCTCGCGCAGCAGGCCCAGCGTAAAGGAGTTCGGCTTCGTGTTTGCGCCGCTCGACGTGGCGGCTGCGCTGCAGCTCGCGGAGGGGACAACAGGGCTGAAGGTGGTGCGCGTGCGTGCAACTGGGCGCACGCCGATCCTGCACAGCGTGGTCTGAGGATATGGTCGTTTCCCGCCTCGCCGCAGGTCGCGATGCCCGCACCCGTGCACCTGGTGCAGGGCCTCCGGCAACCGACGGTACGTCTCCAACTGGCGCTGCCACGGTCTTCTCGGACAGCACCGCCATGCCGCCGGCTCCCCCGTAGGCGCCTAGCGAGTCACGCAGCTGTGTGGCTGCGATGCTGCCATTCGCGCGTACATTGTTCCGGCATGCCGAAATAAATGCGTTTAGCAACGCCAATTATGCATTGTTCCGTTATGGCGAAATTAACGGTGGATTTTTGTTTTTTGGTCTATAGTTCCGAGAATACGGAATAATATGGCCCGCACACTTCCTGAATTCCACAAGAACCTGAGTCCAGCCGCTGCCTCCCTAGAGCAACTCGGCAAACTCGTGCGAAATCGACGCGCCCAGTCGCGCATGCGCATCGACGACGCTGCATCCCTCAGCGGAGTCTCCAGCGACTTGCTTTCGCGTTTGGAGAACGGCAAGCCGGTGACCGCAGACAAGCTCATGCTGGTGCTGGAGAGTCTGGGCCTTCGCATGCTCATCGTGGCCAAGACCGACATTCCTGCTCTCGAAGCAGTGCTTGACCCGTCCACGAGCGAGGGTCGGTGATGGAAGGGTACATCCTGGACGTCTACGCGGGAGCCGTGCGCGTCGGCACGCTGGGCTATGACCAAGCTCAGGATGCCTTCCACTTTGACTATGACGCCGCCTGGCGGGCGTTGCCAAGCCGCTACCCGCTCTCGCCATATCTGCCCTTGGAGGGTTGCGCGGCGTCGCAGGCCATCCGCCGTTTCCTAGAGAACCTGCTCCCTGAAGGTGAGGCACTGGTTGTGGCGGCCAGCGATGCGCGCGTGGCGCGCAACAACGTCTTCGGGCTTCTTCGCCACCTCGGACATGAGACTGCTGGCGCGCTGAGCTTTATCGCTGCCGGCCACGTGCCGGCCGAGCAGGAGCCACTGCGCCGGCACCTGCCGTTCGAAGAGCTGCAGGCACGGATCGACAACCGCGCGAACGAACCCTTCAACCGGTGGGACGGCAAAGTGCGCATGTCCATCGCGGGGCACCAGGACAAGCTTCTGGTGGCCATCGAAGAAGACCAACTGTTCCTGGTCGACGGGGCGCTGTCGTCTACGCACATCCTCAAACCAGAGCCTGTGCGCGAGGAAGCAAGGTGCATGGTGGCCAACGAGCATTTCTGCATGCAGTTGACCAACCGCATCAGCATGCGGCGCTGGAAGGCGCCTGGCGCCGCGCAGGTGAGCATCCTGCGGGTGCCGTCGCCGGTCTTGAGCATCGAGCGATTCGACCGCCGCAGGACACCGGACGGTGTCGAGCGGCTGCACATCATTGATGGGTGCCAGGCGCTGGATCTGTCGGTGAGTGCAAAGTACGAGCGGAACGTGGGGGATCAACCGGAGGTGCGGCACATTCGCGATGGCGCCAGTTTCGAAAAGCTCGGCACACTCAGGTCCGGGTTCGTCGAACCGGCGCTGGGGATGCAGCGCCTGGTCCTTTGGGCTGTCACGACTCTGCTCTTCGGCAACAGCGATTCGCACGGCAAGAACATCTCGTTCTTCGTCGACCGCGCAGGGCTCACGCCGACGCCGCTGTATGACTTGGTGAGCGTCGTGCAATACGCGGCGTTCCATCACGACCTGGCGATGGCATTCGGGGATGAATTCGAGCTGGACGCAGTGCGCTCGTTCGCGCTTGCGGACTTCTGCGTGCGCATGGGCGTTGAACGCAGGTATTTCGCACGCGAGCTGACGCGACTCTGTGAGTTCGCACTTCAAGAGGCGCCGACGCAGGCGGCGGACCCCGTGTACATGGGAGAGGAAGTCGCGTTCGTGCAAGGCCTTGCTCAGTTCGTGGCCCGCCGGGCGCAGGCCTTGTTGGCCATGGC
Source organism: Variovorax trehalosi (assembly GCF_051216415.1). Taxonomy (NCBI): domain Bacteria; kingdom Pseudomonadati; phylum Pseudomonadota; class Betaproteobacteria; order Burkholderiales; family Comamonadaceae; genus Variovorax; species Variovorax trehalosi. Next base: position 150 of record NZ_JBPJZG010000016.1, on the reverse strand, counting down.
GCGCGATATCCCGAAATTAACTGCCGACAACTTCTAGGGAAGGTCTGATCAAGAGCACGTTTCTTGCATGAAGGATTGACCCCTGCAAAGGAGCACGAGCGATGAGTCAGATCAGTTTTGCGGATGCGGAGCAAGCGGGCAAGAGGAAGA
>NZ_JBPJZG010000015.1:0-62779 GCF_051216415.1 Variovorax trehalosi | reverse complement strand
CCCACACCGCGTCCTCTTTGCCATGGAGCAGATCGCTCACCTGTTCCACGTCTGCCTCATTGGCTGCGGTAGTCGTCACCGTGTGCACCAGCCCCGAGTCTGCGTCCACGCCGATGTGCGCCTTCATACCGAAGTGCCACTGGTTGCCCTTCTTCGTCTGGTGCATCTCCGGATCTCGCTCGCCACTTTCGTTCTTGGTCGAACTGGGCGCCGCAATGATCGTTGCGTCCACGATGGAGCCGCGCTTCAGGAGCAGCCCCTTCCTGGCCAAGTGGGCGTTGACCTGATTGAAGATGTCTTCGGCCAAGTCGTTGGCCTCCAGCAGGTGGCGGAAGTTCAGGATGGTCGTCTCGTCGGGGATCATTTCCAGACCGAGTCCGGCGAGCGTGCGCAGCGAGGCGATCTCGTACAGGGCTTCCTCCATCGCGGGGTCGCTCAGGGCGAACCAGTTCTGCATCAGGTGCACACGCAGCATCGCTTGCAGCGGGTAGGGACGACGGCCTCGGCCTGCCACTGGATAGTGGGGCTCGATGACTTTGAGCAGCGCCTTCCACGGCACGACCAGTTCCATCTCGGCAAGGAAGACTTCGCGCCTTGTCTTCTTCCTCTTGCCCGCTTGCTCCGCATCCGCAAAACTGATCTGACTCATCGCTCGTGCTCCTTTGCAGGGGTCAATCCTTCATGCAAGAAACGTGCTCTTGATCAGACCTTCCCTAGCGGAACGGACCAATCTGGAAGGCCGCATGAAGTCACTCGGACTCGAAGCTCTTGATCCGTGCTTCGAGTTCAAGCAGCGAGCTTTCAACTTCTGCACTTTCAGCTGCCGTCAACCCTCTTCTTGCTTCCACTATTGCGGCATTCACCTGTTCTAGGGAAAGAACGATGGGAAAAACGGAATCGCTCCACGCCTCATTACCAAGCGCGCTATTGATCCCCTCGATGCGCTGAATAAGAGTATTGAGCCCGACCTCTTTTTGGCGATAGTCGTTAATCAGTTTTCGCAATACTGAAATCTGTCTAACTAAAAAGTCATCCATCACTTTCCTCTCTCATCTGGGTATGACAGTGACCACTTGACCGCGACCACCTGTGACCACAGTAACTCGACCATCGGGGCTTACGTGAACTGTCGTATCCGGCCTGTTGCCCGGCGAAGACGTTCCGTTTTGAATCGCATCCTCGATCACCGAAGGTGGAAGTCCGCGACCCTGCATCCGATCCAAGGCATGCCCCGTGTAGTCCCGGCCATCGATGTTCGTTGGCTCATTTGTACCAGGCTCCACCTCAATCGGACTGCCTCGTTGACCAGTTGGTGTGCTAGGGTCCTTTTCACCGCTGCCATCACCAGAAAACATTCGATCACCAAGCCTCTTGCAGGCATCGATAAATCCGTTCAGCCCTCGCGTCAATCGACGTGCAAGTTCACGCTGTGCATCTCCGGTCGGATTGGGAATCGAGTACGGCCCCCTCGGTCGATCCCACTCCTCGGCTTGCAACCCCTTCGGATCGATGTATTTCAGCGGGTTTGCATTCACATATCCGAATCGATTCCATCCACCATCAAGGCCAATAGGGTCGCCTTGCGTATAGCGTCCAGTGGTAGGGCTGTAGGTCCTGAACCCGTTGTAGAACAACCCCGACTCCTCATCCGCATACTGGCCCGGATACCTCAGATTGAACTTCACCTCCGAGATACCCGTCGTGCCGGGATTGGGCGTCGTCTCCAGGTTCGCAAACCGGTTCTTCGCTACTGTCGGCTTGTCTTCGCCGAACACGCTGTAGCTCCACTGCCAGACCGCTTGCCCGTCCGCGTTCGTGAGCTTGCGCGGCGTGTTCAGGTGATCGCTGTGCACCGCATACGTGGTGCCATTGATCACCGCTGCAATTGGCATCGGACCGCTGGTCGTGGGCAGGTAGATGTACTGCGCCTGGCCCGCACTCTGCGTGCCGCCGCTGCCCGCCTCCGCGATGAGCGTGCCCTGCTCGTCGTAGACATACGCATAACCCAGTTGCTCGGCCTGCGTGGTCGAGGGGCTCCACAGCTTGGTGAAGAACGCGATCAGGCTCTGCATGAAGCCCGGGTCGGCCTCGTCGCCTTGGCTCGGCGGATACACCGGCTCGGTCTTGAAGACACGCTGGCCCAGCGCGTTGTGCGCGTAGCGCGTCGTCGGACTGACGTCGGTGGCACCTGTCGTGGCAGTGCTCAAGCGGCCTTCGGCGTCATAGCCGTAACTTCGCAGGCCATCGCCCACAAGATCGCCATTGGCGTTGTAGCCGTAGACCACATTGGTGGCGGTGCCGCCCGCGGTCTGACTGAAGCCGGCGAGACGATTGCTGCCCGTCGCAACGCTGTAGCCGCGCGCCGTGGTCTGGCCGCTCAGGGTGCGGGTGCTGCTGGTCCGGTTGCCGTTGGCGTCATAGCCGAATCCGGCCGTGTTGCCTGTCGCATCGAAACTCGTGATCCGTCCGACACTGTCGTAGCCCACGCTCCAGGTGACGTTGGCACCGGCGATGGTGTCGTGGGTCGGGTCGGTGTCGGCAGGGCCGTACAGGTACTGGGTGAGACTGCTGATGCGTCCCGCAGCGTCATAGACGTAGCTCCCCGTTTCAGTCGCCGTCAGGCGACCGGCAGTGTCGTAACTGCGGCTGCCTGAAAGCTGCGGACTCGCAAAGGCCCAAGTCCAGGCCGTGGGCTGTCCCAGCGGATTCCAGGCGACGCCAGTCACCAGCGGACTGCCATTCCAGTTCAAGGTCGACAGGCGGCCGGTGGCGTCGTAGATGTAGGCGAGCGTCGCCCCATTGGGATAACCGATGCTCGCCAGCGTGCCGCTGGGGTTGAAGGCGTAGCTGACCTGCTGAATGCTGCCATTGGCAAGGGCCTGCTTCTTGAGCGTGACACGTCCGAAGACATCGCGCGTGTACTCGGTGGTGCCGCTGCGGTCGATGATCTCGGAGAGATAGCCTTTGCTGTTGGCGGCGAGGTCGTAGCGCAGGGTCGTGGTCTTGCCATCGGCGAAGACGAGTGCCGTCGGGCGCCCCAGGGCATCCCGCGTGATCGTGGTGGCTTGCCCGAGTGCATCGACCATCTGGCTGGGCAATCCCAGGCTGTCGTACTGCTGGCTGCGGGCACCGCTATCGGCACTGGCTTCCGACGTCGCGTTGCCCAAAGCATCGCGGTTGTAGTTGGTGGCAACGGCCTTGAAGTCGCTGACCTGGGTGACGGCATCGAGGGCGTTGTAGCCAAGGCTGGCGCTGGCGTTCGCGGCATCGGTGACGGTCTTGACCCGCCTCAGCGCGTCCAGGCTCCAACTCGTGCTCTGGTTCAGCCCGTTGGTCTGCGCGATGCGATCGCCATTAGCGTCGTAGGCAAAGCTCTCGCTCTGGCTTCCCCCCTCCGTCTGGGTGGCGATGCGGTTCAGCTTGTTGACGGTGCGCGCGGTCGTCCATGCCACGGCGCTGGAGCCGTTGAGGATCTGCTCGGTCAGCCGGTTGCCCGCCGCATCCAGGGTGTAGACGCCGCTCTCGCCCCGGTTGTTGCTCCAGCCCGTCAGGCGCTGGGCCGCGTCATAGGTGTAGCTGGTGACCAGGCCCGCAGGCAGCGAGATCGTCGCCAGCGTGCCCGCGGGGTGATAGGTGAAGGTCGTGGTCTGGCCAGGTCCCGTGCCTACGGTGCGCGACAGCAGGCGGTCGAACGCATCCCACACGAAGGTGGTAACCAGACCATTGGGATCCGTCTGGCTCGTGAGGCGGTTGGCGGCATCGTAGGCATAGGCCGTGACATGGCCCAACGCATTGGTTGCGCTCAGCACGTTCCCGCGTGTGTCGTACGCGTAGGTGGTAACAGCCCCATTGGGTGCGGTGTGCGTCTGAACCAGCCCTTCTGGCGTGTAGGTCCGCTGGCTGGTGCGAGCGGCACCCGATGTGCCGCCGGTGTCTGCCACCGTTTCCGTGAGCAGCTTGCCCACCGTGTCGTAGGTGTAGCTCACATCCTTGCCAGCCTGGCTGAGCAGCGTCGGCACCGGCAGCGCGGTATCCCAGGTCGTCGCGATGGCCCGCTGCTCGGGCGTGCCGAAAGCCTCCGTTCGCGTGGCTTCCAGCCCCCGTGTGTTGTAGGTGAAGTTGGTGACGCTGCCGGTCGCGTTGGTCTGGCTCGACAGCAAGCCGCGAGTGTCATAGGTGAACGACGAGTTGCTGGCGGGACAGCCCGGCGCCGGCTCGCCCTGAATCTGCGAGATGCGTTTGACGCCATTGACGATGACGTAGTGGTACGTCGTCGCGCGCCCGACCGAATCGGTCACGGTGGTCGTGCCGTTGGCGTTGTAGGCCACCTGCGTGAGCTCGGCATTGCCCGCGTGCGTGGTGCTGATCGCACGGCCCAAGGTGTCGTAGGCGTAGGTGGCGTAACGCGTACCCGATTCATCGGTCACGCCCGTGAGAAACCGCGGATACGTGGTGTTCTCGTAGTGGTACGTGCGGGTCTTGACATCCGCACCGGCGGTCTTGACGGCAGAGGTGAGCCGGTTCTGCGCGTCGTAGTTGTAGGTAACGCTGAAGTTGGGCGTCGTCAGCGAGAGCGGCTGGAGATGCGCGTCCTCGGTGAAGCTCAGGCTGTTGCCGAAGCCATCCGCCACGGTGACCACGCCAGTGGCACCATAGGTCAACGTATGTGCCCAGCCATACGGGTGGGTCTGCTTGGTCAGGCGACCGCTGGCATTGAACTCGTACTGCGTGTTGTCCGGATCGACGTAGCGCCAGCCTGTGCCGTTTTGGGACAGCGTGCCCAGTTCATCGGGATCGGGCGTGATGGTCGAGCCGCTGCGCGCGAACGGTGATTCCCGACCATTGGCGTGCAGCAGCACGACCTCGCTGGCGGTGACCCGCAGGCGCGTGGCATAGGAATACCGCCAATAGCCGTCCGCACTGTTGAAGACGCGCGCGAACCTGAGCGGGTAGTGCGTGGAAGCGCTGCGGAAGTCTTCTTCCTCCTGCACCTTGATGCCCATCGCGAAGTTGATGGGATTGCCTGCGCACGATTGTGGTCCGTTGCGCTCGGAGCCATCTCCCTTGTTCTTGCGCGGGGCGAGATCGGTCGTGTCGTAGTAGACCGTCATGAAGTCCGAGGCACCGCATCCACCGACGCTGCCGGAGACCGCGAGGTAGTTCGGGCCGGGGCGCAGCGTCACGGGAACGCCACGTCCTTCGAGGAAGGACACGACGGCAGTGAAAGAGCCGGAATAGTTGAAGAAGGCAGACCCGTTCAACGTTGCGGTCACCGTGCCGGCATCGCCTGTCGTCGCATCGCCTCCGCCGGAGCCGTACACCGTGATGTTGGGCGAAGTGACCTTCGCGCCCTTGGCCGGCGAGGTGAAGTTCAAGGAGCACCCGGCCTGCGCCCATCCGGAGGCGCCCAAGAGGGCAAGCGCCGATGCGCCATACAGCGCCAAGCGCTTGATTCGGGCACGCAGGCGGCCGCCGCGCACGGCATCAACGTCGAAAGTCATGTGAATTCCCTCGCCAACTCTTTTGAATTAGATGCATTGCCCGAAGGTGGCAATTGCTGGAATCGAGCGTAACTACATGACGTTAAAAGTCTCTACATGTAATTCAAATCCCCTTCGAATCTTCTCGTGAATGACGGAAAAAAGGTTTAAATACCCGAGGCAAAAGTAACTAAAAGGTGGTCAATATATTTAACACCGGATCCGAGTAATAAATCCGAGACATGCCAGGACGAGACAAAACGGGATTGTTGGATTCCTCCGATCTCTGACGCAACAATATGGGGGATGCGTCGGTGCACTCGATCGCATTCGATGCATTCGAAAAGACGGCGTGATGCCTCTAAGGGATGCCAAGCGGAGACGACGCTTGGCGTTTGCGCCTGAGGTGGCCAGCGCGTGCATATGAGAATTCATTTGCAGCTTTCATGATCGTCTTCGCGTGACGATGAGCTTGGCTTTAGGCACTGCAGGCCTGCCTACGATAACCAAAGGCACGTAAACACCCTATTACCGTCGGTTGGGCTTGCTGCCACCCTCAACTCACGAGAAGCAGGCATTTATGAGGATTGGCTTTTGTGCGCGGGCAAGGCAGCACCAGAGGGTGCTCTGAAGCCTGCACCTTACCCGCGACACTTTGCGTCAATCCAGTCTGCCTCGGCCTTGTTGCGCACCTTCGATGCGGTTAGAGGCAACCCAGTAGTCTGGTCGGGAACGCTTCGGATGGAGATCGGTCGTGGCGACATATCCAGTGATGGCCAGCTCTTCACATACTGCTCCGACAACGGAACCGATTGGGGCGTCACGGCGGCAGGCCATTTCCCATCGGGTCCTAGAGGATAGAAGTCCAGGCGATATGGTGACCCAATCCTCGATTTGAGCACCACTGGGCAGACAGAGGCTAACTTTGTCGACGGATCGACCACGCAGACGGGCCCACCCCGGACCGCACTGTTGAGAATGTTGCAACCTTCCTCTGTAACTACGAGGCGAACCTGCAGATCTGCTAAACCCAACCTGTTGAGGACCAGACCAGAAAGGTCCGTCAGACTCTTGGTAAGCAACAGCGGGACCAAAGCTAGGCCAACAGCAACAACGGCACCTCGCATTGCAGCCTTTCCTGTTCCCGCGCCCGCAATTGCACTGTTGATCGCCATGCATGTTAACAACCACACGGTGCCAACAAAGACCCGCTGCCACCAAGGAACCGAGGGATCGGCACTTAGATAGTAGATAAAGTAGCTGGTGGCACCAAACGAAGCGGACCAAACCATGCTGATATAGGTCCAGTAGAGCGACGTCACAGTCAGCGTCCAGGTGCGCTCCCATCTAGAGCCAGTTTTGGGCGACAAAGTTCGGCGTGTTTGGTGCCAGCAAATGCCAGCGCCGCAAAGTATGGTCAACGCAAGTACTGATGAGATGAAAGCTGCGCTTGATGGAACGATCGACATCAACTTGTAATGATCGAACAGCCACAGCATTAGTAGAAATGCCAGTGTCAGCCAGGCAGGCACCGAGCTCAACAATAAGTACAGCGTCCGCCGCTTTCGATCAGAGCCATCCCCGATAGAAATCTCCAGCAGCGCTGGCAGAACTGTGGCCCCCCCAATGCATCCGATGATCGCAAGTCCGAAGAGGGCGACAGCTGTAAGCAAGGCAATCGAGCCTGTTAAGTCGAGCGATGGAAGCTGGCCTATCGAAATTACGAACAGAAGTACCAGAACCCCACCAACAAGCGGCACAAGAAAACTCGCCGTCTTTATCAGACGAGAAGAATCTTCTCCTGCCAACCACACCGAAGTGCTACTTGCCCGCTTTGCGGAGTGGTGCTTCAACGACTTCTTGGGAATGTGTCTGGGGAGGTTCATGTCAGGGAGTGCGATGTTCAAACATCGTTTTAGCAGCAAATCGCCCTACGCTCGAAACACTTATCACGCGCGTACGCAGGCTAGCTTTGGCGCATGGATGGCGCCAGAGCCTCGCTGAGGAGGAACGATCAACCGTCGATAACGGTAGCGGCGCAAATTCCGCCTTATCGTCAGCTGAGAACGCACCGCAAACGGTAGGAACATGCTGCGCCAAGGTCGGCAGCCCGTCCCTGCAACCGGCAGGTACGCAGCGATTGCCGACATCCGCAGCGCCCGTACGAATGGGTACTATCGCCGCTAGCACCCATTCGCTAGGCCTTCCCGGTCGTCAGTCAGCGGTCCGAATCGGGATTTCGACTCAAAGGCCGCAACTAATCATCGCCAGACTCTGACGCGTATCGATGCTCGATGCCTCGTGGCCATCCCATGTTCATGGTAGAGCGCTCGTAAACCCCTGTCCCGCGACAGAAGCGGAGGTACACACTCCAGCGCTCATCGGAACGAGGAGACGTCATGAAGAAGGTTGCAATATTGATCGCTGTGCTGTGCTTAGGCTGTGGAGCACTTGCGCACTCAGGAGGCACTGACAAGAACGGTTGTCATCGCGACCACAAAAATGGGGGCTCGCACTGCCATTGACGAACCCCTGAGAACTCCAAGCATCTCATAGCAACACTCGTCTTTGTGTTCTGGCTTTGCCAGCCCGAATCCGCTTTGCAGCGAAGACGGTTGATCATCGCGAAGCAGTAATGATCGCTCTCCATCGGTCAGGCGCCCGCATCGAACACCACTGGGAGAATGAGATGGCAAAAACCTATCGACGCCTGAACCTGTTTATGGCTAAGCCCCTAGGCGACGGCCAGATGTTTGCGAATCTACTCGCTGACGCTCCAGTGGACACCTATCCAGTGGCAGATACATTGGGTATCGACGGAGTCATTTGCGTGAGGCGAAGCGCGGAGAAGAGACCTAGCTGGGGTTCTGTGCTCGACGAGGTTGCAGGCCGTGTCATACCGGATCTCGCAAATCGATCGAGTTCTGCGGTGCTGCTGCTTCGAGTGGACGGCGATATTTTCGCCTTTGCCTTTGGCTACGGGCGGCATCTGATCGAGCAGTCGCTGTTCGTTCAAGACTTTGGCCTCCGCACCGCGCTCAACACGCTCGATGACAAATCGCTGCGTAGCGTCGACTTGCATACCCTCGAAGACCAGCCTGTTCAGAAGAAGTCTCAAGCCGCTCGCGACTCGGAGGTAGGCGTCTTCGGCATCGACATCCTACGGGACGTTCTTCGCGCTGTGACGGGCGTCCCCAAGCGCGAAGTTGGCCTTACGCAGATCGCCGGTGGAGACGCGATGTTCTCCTTTGGCACCGAAATGGAAGCCGTGGACTTTCCTGCGCTGGCCCGCCGCATCAAAGGCTACTACGCCAATGACGACTACAAGAAGTCCTTCTCGTGGGTGGACAACGTTCGCAAGGTCAAGGACGACGCCTCGGTCGATGCGTTGAACGCACAGTTGGTTCAAGCTGTCTCCGCGCGGAATGCTGGAATCATGATCACGCTGCCGGAGATCGGCGCATGGGACACGATCCTAGGCTTCAGCTTTACGCGGAACAAGGAAGGTGTGCGTCCCGTCATCCATTCGGCCGATTACATCGACACCATTCCTGATTTGGCGCATTTAAACGTCGAAGGCTTGAAGCGCGACCGGCTTTTCGTCCATGACGTAGATGGGAACATTACCGAACACTCGGTGTATCGCTGCATCTACTTCGAGATCGTCGACGGCGACAAAACGAAGATCATCTTTGATGGCAAGTGGTACGAGGTCGATGCAACATTCATTGGCCGTATTACCGAGACATTGGACTTAGTCCAGACCTCCACGCTTACATTTCCGGCAGTTGAAGTGTGGGAAGACGGAGGCAAATCGAAAATTGAGTCCGAAGGCGACTACAACACTCGAGCGGCGGCGGCGTGTGGATATTTCCTGCTGGACAAGAGGCTCGTTAAGACCGACAGGGCCACATCGTCTATCGAACTCTGCGACCTCATGACTCCTGCCAAGCAATTGGTGCACGTAAAGCATCGCAAGGGCGGATCGGCTGGACTGAGCCATCTCTTTGCTCAGGGCGGTGTGGCTGCTGAAATCATGCTCGGCGACAAGGCGTTCCGCAAGAAGGCGCGAACGGTGCTACGCGGGGTAAATCCGGCCGCACGTGATCTCGTGCCCTTGGGCACCCTCAGGAGCGTTGACTACGAGATTGTTTTCCTGATTCTGGGCGAAGGCAGTGCCACGCTCAAACAGAACCTGCCGTTTTTCAGCAAGGTCAACCTGTCGAAGGCTTTCGAAAACCTCACCCAACGTGGATTCCGGGTCTCGATCGCTGGCGCTCCAACGACACCCCGCTTGATCCCTTGATCGGGAAGCCTGCCCAGGCGGTAACGAAAGCTCGAAAGGCATTGCGTTGCTGTGCTTCACGGCCCTGCGCTATCCATCAACAAGTAAAACTCGGTGACGGAGTGCAGCGATTGCTACCGATGACCGACCGACTGCTCAGCGCAAAGAGCCGCTGTTCAGCGTTCTGGCTGCGAACGTCGGCAACCAGTCTGAAGTAGCCGCCCAGCACGCGCGACATTCCAGGTGTCGGCTTGTGGAGCCATGGCCTGCCCTGTCGAAGCGCCTCCGATACATATCAATTTCGCGCCAACGATGAGGCGACCCGCCTCACCGACGATAACCGCAGGCTTGGTAACACCGTTTTATCGGTGGTTGGTGCAGTCTCACATCTCAACTTGCAATAGCGAAATTCACGAGAACACCCCACTATTGGTTTTTTGGCCAGTCGTACATCTCGACTCGTGATAGCGAAACACCCTCTAACCGTCAGTTGGATGTTCTAGAACTCATCTTGAAAAGCGTCATGGCAACTAGGAATTGCAGCTGCTGTGGCCTGCCTCGCTGTCTTTCCTAAGGGAGAACCTTGTGCGCCTTCAGCCATCCGACCTTAGCATCGGGATTCTGTGTATGGGCATGAAACGCCCTGCGCACATCGGGTATCTGATACCAGACACGGATGATGCTGGCTATCGTGGGCTTGGTAGCCATGTGCACAGCAATTGCATCTTCGATGAAGCCTGCCTTCCATTCGGAAAGAGCCGTGGCTTGAGTTGCTGACGGCGTGAGAGATGCGGCAGTGACTTCTGCTTGTTTGATCTGGTTGTATAGGTTGGCCATATAGGTCCATTGGGACGTGAACCGCGCATACAGCGCCGCATACACGGCTCCGAACACAACCAAACCCTCCGGCTCTCGAATGGTTTTTAAGGCGTTAAGCCAGATGCAGCGAAGAAAATCGCAGACCGTTGCCGGAGTCGACTGCGTGCTACGGACGGCAGCAATAGCCAAAATGATAAATACACCAACCCAAAGAGTTCGATAGACAACAACGTCGCCGCCGTTTGGACGCCCGCTAGTTAGGATCCACTCTCCGGAAAGAAACGAGATTGCTTTTTCCCCGAACACCATATCTTCCTTCCCTTCCAAGATTTAGTGGGCCAAATGTAGCCGCATCCGGGGGTCTCCGACGTCCAGTTCGAACTCTCGCTCGAAATGCTTAACAGCATCGATCAGAAGCAGCAGCCTCTCTTCATTTTCGTAGAGGTCACCCTGGTTGAAACTATCGGTGGCCATCTCGTCGAGGCATAGGTGATAAGCACATCGGAGTGTGACAGTGCTTTGCATCCGATCCTGGAAGAATCGTCTCATACGAAAAGACCTGCCCAACGCTCGTAGTGTTGGCGCATCGCCTCAGCATCTGGACGAAGAGATAGTTGCTCTGGTAGCCGGAGCGCTTGCTTGTGATACCCGCCATAGGTAGAGCGCGCTTGCTCGGCGATCTCGACCACCCAATTGACTGGACTCACCCGCAACAGTCCAAGGTCAAACAATGTATGAATGTCGGCACGCAAAAGCAATCCGTTGGTCACATGATTGGTGTGATCGCCTCGATACGGTTTGATATGTGCACCTTCCAAGATTTCTCGGATGGAGCAGCCTGTCACCGCGCATCGCTTGTCGTAGGCCGCCAGCAGGTCTCCGCGGAACTTCGGCTGTCCCTGCCGCTGGGCAATACTCATTACGACCCTCTTGCGGCCATCTTCGTCATTTCCGGCGTCAAACGCCTTGGCAGCTTGCAGTTCCTTCTGGACCTGCAGCATCTCGGGCCGCTCACTTACTCTATAGGGGCGCATGACACCTTCGTCGTCTGCGGCGAGCTCCCAGACGCCGTGAACCACCGGGTCAGGGTCATAAAGTTCATAGAAGACCTGGCCACGCTCGTCGCGGCGAAACAGGGCATCGACCGGGCTCCACCCATCTGTGCGTCGTGCAAACCTGTTCTGGGTCCATGCGCTCCGGCCGTACTCGTTCACGGAAAGCAAACGCAGATCAGGACCGACGTTTGTAGTCTTGTAGTCGGGCACCCGTTCCGCGATATACCTTCCTATCTGTTCGGGAGTGGCTCGACCGCCGTGGTGCCGAACGGCTTCTAGCGTCCACCGCCAAGTTTGTTTGCCATACTGAAATTGACGCTTCTTCTCCCGCATGAGAACAAACGACGTGGGACGACTGCCATACGACCGAATGTAATGAAACGGTCCCGCGTAGCGAAATCCAGCACTCTCGTGTTCGTATTTTTTTGTGCGGTGAAAAACAAGTAACTCGAGACCGTTCGTCGCTTGATCCTCGAGTAAATGATCCGTCCGCCCTTCTGTCTGACCCTGCATCAGCAACACATCGCCGTCGAGGTGATCCTTGTATTGAACTCGATCTGGAGTCTTTTCCTCCGTCACAAACAGCCAGACAGACTGGGTTCCCTTAGGATGAAAGATGCCGTTGTTCAGATTCGCATCTGTGATTCTGAAAATCTCGCGAAGCTTATCGCGGGTGTATACGCTCCCTGCACCAAGTTGACTCGACGTGCGTATCGCCATATATCTCCTCCATCCTTATGGTGAAGAGATGCTAACCCCAACGTAGTCGCTCCGCGATTCCTGACGGCAATCAGGCATGGCGCATTGCACCCTCACCCTTGCTATTGTCGATGGTTCATTAGCCTCGAGCGTCCGTTGCCAGCGATTGGTTTGACCTCGGCTTCTATTCACGATATGCAGGCGTTTACGAGGGCCAGATTTTGCACATATGTGGGACAGACTGCACGCGGTTGATGAGCGTTGAATCAGTTGGCGAAGCCGGAACACGCTATTGCCCTGGGTTAGCCGCGCGCGCTGCCCCTGGTTATTGGCGGTCGGCTTAACTTTGTCGATCGCCTCTTCATGCGCCCACTAGCTCATTTCCAAGACTCGGGCAATGATGTTGAGAAGTACGATACGGTCCCGCGGCAACCCAAAGGCATTCGTGTTCGACATCACTTCCGACGACATCAGTCAACTGAACGACATCGATCTGCGAGAACTGGTCGGTCGCCTCTGCGAAGCTGAACTAATAGATCATCGACTGTCGCCTGCGGCGGTGACATGGGGAGGCAACCAGACGGCGGCTGACGGCGGTTTGGACGTGCGCGTGATGCTGCCGCCAGGTGCGCAAGTCGAAGGTTTCATCCCCCGCCGCTCAACCGGCTTTCAAGTCAAGTTGCCGGACATGCCGAGAGGCGCGATCCTTGCCGAGATGCGACCCACAGGCGCGGTGCGTCCTGTAATCCAGGAACTCGCGGGTGAGGCCGGCGCCTACATCGTCGTGAGCTCCAAAGGCTCGACCGCAGACAGCGCCCTTCGCAGTCGCCGGGGTGCCATGCGCGACGCCCTCGAAGGACTAGCCGACGCCGATCAACTCCACACCGACTTCTACGACCGCACGCGTCTGGCGACCTGGGTGCGACGCTACCCGGGGCTCGTCACTTGGGTCAAGGCAAGAGCGGGCAGGGCTCTTGTTGGTTGGCGCCCTTATGGTCCGTGGAGTGGTGCAGCCGAGGGGGTCGATGCCGAGTACCTGCTCGATGACAAACTGCGCCTGCACCTCGGCAAGCACCGTGACGCTCCCGCGCAATCCGTGGCGCACGTTTTCGACGAGCTTCGCGACGAACTGGCCCAACCGGGAAAAATCGTTCGCTTGGTCGGCCTTTCGGGAGTTGGTAAGACTCGTCTCGTTCAGGCTCTGTTTGACGCTCGGATCGGGTCACGCCCGCTGCCACCATCCCTAGCCGTTTACACGAACTTATCGGACAACCCCGACCCTCAGCCGACTGGCCTAGCCTCCGACCTGCTCGCAAATCGCACGCGTGCAATCTTGATCATCGACAACTGCCCTCCGGACCTGCATCGCAGGCTCACGGAACTGTGTAGCGCGCAAACCAGCACTGTCAGTGTCCTCACCGTCGAGTACGATGTGCGCGACGACCAACCCGAGGGAACTCAGGTCGTCACTCTCGAATCGTCATCGTCCGAACTGATCGAGATGCTGATCCGGCGTCGATACCCACATCTTTCCCCGGTAGACGCGCGTACGATTGCGGAGGCATCCGGCGGCAACGCCCGAATCGCCGTCGCCCTCGCTGAAACCGTGGAACGTTCAGACACGGTGGCTGGCCTGTCGAATGACGAGCTTTTCCAGCGGCTTTTCCGGCAGCGGCACGACCCAGACAACGCCCTGCTCAGGGCGGCCCAGGTGTGTGCGCTCGTGTACTCATTTCAAGGCGAAGCACTCGAAAGAGACCAAGCTGAGCTCACGCACCTCGCGGCGCTTGCAGGCCAAGCTGTTACGGAGACCTATCGTCATGTGGGCGAACTGCTACGACGCGATCTGGTGCAACCACGTGGCATCTGGCGTGCTGTGCTGCCGCACGCCATTGCCAACCGGCTCGCTGCCCGAGCGCTGGAGGACACGCCCTACGAACTCATCAATCAGCAGCTGGTCGCAGGCGGAACGGATCGCCTGGCGCGATCCTTCTCTCGCCGCCTTTCGTTTCTGCACGATCATTCCGTGGCGGCCTCCATCTCAGCCCGTTGGCTCTCACCGGGCGGTCTTCTTGGAGACGTAGCGGCTCTCAACGATCTGGGCCGCGCGATGTTTGAGAATATCGCGCCTGTGGCCCCAGAAGCAGCGCTGACGGCCCTCGAGCGTGTGAACAATGATCAGCCTGACGTGGCCACCGCCGCGTGGCGTCAGCACCTGTCCTTGCTGCGCTCTCTCGCTTACGACCCACTCTTGTTTGAAAGGAGCGCCCACGTTCTAGCGCGAGCCTCGACGCAGGACACAAAAAACGAGGATGCCAAAAAGGCGTCAAACACGTTCCTATCCTTGTTCACGATCTACCTTTCCGGAACACATGCCAGCATCGAGCAGCGCCTCAACGTTATCGAGCAGCTTCTCAGTTCTGGCGAACCCAAGGCACGGGCGCTGGGATTAGCCGCTCTTAGCAAAGTGCTGATGTCGGGGCACTTTAGTTCCGCTCATAAATTCTCTTTCGGGGCTAGGTCAAGAGACTACGGTTATCGACCCAGTAGCGACGATGAGATCAGGAAATGGTATGGCTCCGCCGTCGCCTTCATCGAGCGTTTATCGATGGTGAGGAGCGAGTTGGTACCGGATTTGCGTGACCTGCTGGCGAAGAACTTTCGCAGGCTGTGGATTTTGGTCAACAAGCAAAACGAATTCGAGGAGCTGTTCCTCAGATTTGCAGCCAATGGATTCTGGCGTGAAGGTTGGATGGCGTGCCTGCGAACAATGAAATTGGATCGAGATCGACTGACCTCGGTGGCCGCTTCGCGCCTAGCAAGTCTCGAAGCGCAGCTAAGGCCTTCAACCCTTCCGGAGCGGGTGCGGGCTCTGGTCTTGGGTACCCCGTCCGACTTCTGGCTTGACCTGGACAGCACGGACGGTGATGGCGATCCAATGAGCGCAATCAAACGCTCCGAGGCAATGGCCCGTGAGCTCGGTACAGCGGTGGCCGTTGATGGCGTGGTGCTCGCGGAACTGCTGCCCGCCCTACTCAGCGGCGGATACGGCACGTGGGCGTTCGGCCGAGGGCTTGCAGATGCCTCGGCAGATGCCCGGCTTACGTGGGAAACGCTTGTGAGGGGACTTGAGCTGATCGCGTCGGAGCAGCGAGACATACAAGTACTGAGAGGCTTCCTGGCCCAACTTTGGGAGCAGGATCAGGCACTTGCGCAACACTTTCTTGATACGGCGCTCCATCAACCTTGCTTGCTGGACTTCCTTCCCCTGTTGCATTCAGCTGTGCAACTCGATGAGCGTGGAAGCGAGCGCCTCGAGCGAGCTCTGCGTGAACTGCAAGCGCCGGTGTGGACGTACAGGCATTTGGCGAGCGGGCGGACTACGGAGCACGTCGCAGGGACAGTTCTGCGAGCGCTTCTCTTGTGCATTGCCAACCAACCCGAAGGCTTTGACGTGGCGCTGGAGATCCTCTACATGCGACTACATCTGGATGATTCGGCGCAGCGGGCTCACGAACCGGAACTCCTCGAAGCCGGTCGAGAGCTCCTTCAGCGGGTCACATTTAAGGGAAGAGGCCAGAACGAGGACCACCGGTTGGCTGGGATCGTGAAGGCATGCGTTACTGGCCCAGACGCCGACCGAGTTGCAGCAGAAATTGCGGTTAGGCTACGGCGCGCGGTTGCGGCCTACGAGACCAGTTCATTTGACAATGAGGATCTTCTCAAAGTGCTGCTAGAGCTGCAGCCTACGCCCGTCCTTGATGCCTTGTTCGATGACGACGAGGAAAATCAACTCACGGGTATTAGCGTTTTTGAACGCCTGGACTCCCTTGAGGGTAGCCCGGCGGATGCGATCTCCTCTGACGCGCTCATCGCTTGGTGTGAGCGAGATCGCGAGCGTCACTACCTCCTTGCAGCCTCGATCATCACGTTCGCACATCGTCCAGAAGCGAACGCTCCCCTGGGCTGGTCCGAGCAAGCTAGGGCACTTCTCGCCAGGGCACCTGAGCCGGCAAGTGTGCTGGCGCGGCTTATCGAACGATTCAGTCCGATGAGTTGGAGCGGCTCGCGCGCCGCACTGATGGAGGCGAACGCGGAATTGCTGAACCACCTAGAGCCGAATATTGCATCCCGTCTTGAGCGTTTCGTGGCCCAAGCGAAGGCTCAAATTGCCCGGGAAGTCGCGAGGGAACGGCTGTCCGAAACCGAATATGACCGGGCGCGCGATGAGCGCTTCGAATAATGATGGGACTGACGTAGACACAGCCAAGATCTGAATCCAAGTGAGGGGCCGACCGGCGTTCTCACCGACGAGAACCACAGTCATGTCAATACCCCCTTATATGCCACTGAGGACGCACCGCAAACGGTAGGAACATGCTGCACACAGGTCGGTAGCTCATGCCCGTAAGCGGCAGGAATGCAGCGTGAGGAGTAGCTCGGCTGCAGGGGTCCCACGCTCAGTACTCGCCAAGAAGCCGGCGTTCGGTCTGATGGTCACCGTTGGGGTCGCGCGTCAGCAGCTCTACAAGGTAAAGCTGACCCCGGAGATTGTGACTCGCCGCTCAACTGCTCGATGGCGATCAACGTTGACATCGTTGGTCGCCGCTGCGTGCCCTCTGCACACAGTCGGACAAGCATCAAATGCTGCAGCGTCACTTGGACAAAAAGCTTTGAGGGCTGCTCACCTCATCTCGCCGCAGCCCGCGCGCCACTGGCATCCGCTGGGCGCTCACCGGCAAGCCGATACCAAGCGGAGGCTGGAACTGGCATTCGAAAGTGTCTGCATGCAACGAAGTCGAGTGCCCAGAGTCCGACCTGGCGCGTCGGCGACGACTCGACCCAATCGAACTCCGGTCGCTCGAGGAATTGCTTCATGCGCATCCTCATGTCCGCTGTGGACGGAAGGAGCGCGTAGGGAGCCTCGGCCTCTCCCTGGTCTAGCGATCCGCCAAAATACCACGAGCCTGGCCACTCTTCAGTCGGATGCCAGAGCTGGGCACAGACCTTGGCGTATGGTCCCGTGGCGCCCTGTGCAAGGGCCGCGTAGTGATCATCCAACTCGAAAATGACACACCACGCGGCGATCGTAGCCAAGGACCAGGATGTTCCCATCAGCTTCTCAATCAGCGTGGACTCCTTGGGATTGACTTCAAGCTCCACCAGATCCTCGAGCGAATCTGTCGACACAGGAAACTTCGATTTGGTCTTGAAGCAGTAGTCCAGCCTCTTCGCAATCTCGGCGACCCAGCTCTTAGCCACGTCATGTCTTCCAGCAAGCACCAGGAACATCAATGCCAAGGTGACGTCAATGATGTGCTCGTCGAGACGCGGCGATGCACTCGCTTCATGATTTTTAATCAGCGCGCACAGACCATCTGCAACCGCCACGACATTGCCCTGGATGGTCTCGCTAGCGTCTGCGTCATTGGCCGACTCCATCCAGCAGGCGAGACCGATCGCCGAGATCAAGCCGATGTGCTCGAAGAGCACGACGGCGAACGCTGCGCCTTCGCTGCCGTAACCTGCCATGCCATCTCGCACCTCTAGATGCGGTCGAATAACATCAAAGTACCTCGCCGTCGCCTCCATGTACGAGTGCCACATTCCCGCGATGGCCGCGTGAAGCTTGGGCTGCTCCTCCGGATCCATCAGTTGAAGCCTGTGCCAGGCCCAAAGCAAAGTGCGCTCGCCGATCCAAAGCGCTTGCCGGGAATTACCCTCGGCTTGGGCCCACCTCGTACAGATCTGCGCCGCAAGGTGAACTCGCCGAAAGGCCTTTTGCAGGGCCTTCGTGTCCAAGCTCGGCATCTGTAGCTTTCCGTCTGCTGTCAAGCCCAATTGGCTCATCAGCATGCGATTCATATCCCGGAAGTCATACTCTGAGTCGCTGGCCAGTGCGAGAGATCTTCGAAGATCCGCTCGGTCGCTTGGAGCAAATAAGTTTTCGTCCAGCATGAACCGCTCGACCAGATCGGACACGCGATCCGCGCCCCAAAAATCAAAGGCCGCTCGTGCCGAGTTCTGCTCCTTGAATCCCGTCCAGTTCGTTTCAACGTCTTGTTTGAGATCTCCCGTCGTGGCTAGAACGATCGTCTTCCGCAACCCTGCATGTTCAGGCGCTACGAGTTTCGTCAGGTAGACGTCCAAGACTTCATTGAGGCTCGGTCGGACCGAGGTCGGCTCGCCGTTATCCCAGGCACGGCGTCCAAGATCTCCCTGTTTGATGACCAGCAGGAGCAGTTCTTCTACGCCATCCGCAGGTGATTTCCCGACAGCAGCTAGGTCGACGCCGAATTGCCTCACACCGGTCTGTGGCTTCGCCAGCGGCACATAGCCCATGGCCAACAGCAGGTCAGGAAGCAAACGGTCGAACTCGTCACGCTCGCGCAGCGTTCGCAGAAACTGCGAAATTATCAGCCTCATGAGTCGTCTCGCTTCGCAAGCCTGAATCCAAGATGGCGGATTGAATTTCCGATCGGATCAAAGGCTTCGCGCCGCGGCAGCTCGATCGAGTGAGACATTGATGAGAGCTTCATCGAGGGACCATAGTTCGCATCGCGGTAGCTGAATGTGCCTCGTCCAGCCTTGATGGTGATCCGTGTCGCGACCTGCCTCCAAATAGAGGTCTGGCTGGCCTCTTCAAATGATTCGTTCATCTGCTTCGCTCGGGCTCGAGCGAAAAGCCTGCGCAACCGGGTTGACGGTCGAAGCTCGTTGAGCATTGGCAGCGAACTCTGTGCATTGACGACTTGGTCGATCGTCTCTGCAACCATCAGCAAGAAGTCCCTCTGGCTACCCGTGGATGCAGTCTCCGCAGCCTTGCGGCATGCAGCCGATGTGCTTCCGGGGTAGTCATACCCAATCTCGTCCATGAGCAACGCGTGAAGGACTGGATAGATGCGCTTCTCCGGCTCGTTCGACAGAAGCATCGACAAGGCCAGCGAAGTCAGTTGCGCCCTGTCGTGCACGTAGCCGAGCATTCGTCTCGCAAGAAACAGGAGATCCTCCGTTGCAAGCCCATCCAGGCGTCTCCTATCCAGACTCAACTCGGTGCGCGAATGGTGACTGAGTTGGGTAAGGAATCCAGCCAATGCCGCGGGATGCTCCTGCTCACCACTGAGCAGCCAGTCCGTTACCAGAGACGCCCAGCTAGCCTCGAGTGGGAACAGCTTGCGCATGGTGTCGTCAAAGAGACTCGCCGTCTCAGAATCAATGGCCACCCTGCGGCCATTTTTGGCGACCCATTGCTCTAGTGCCGACGTGACCATGGGCACGTTGGCCGGGTCCGAAAGCAGCCTAGCCATAGCATGATCCAGGTCGCGGACAGCACCCTTGAACTCGGGTTTCAGCGACGTCATTAGTCCGAGCCAACGCGGCGTGATGCCACGCTCGCTGAGCTCCTTTGCCTTGAAGAAAAGAGCCGTTGCCGCTGCGCAGAGCACATCCTGATCGCCGCCCTGGGCTAGACGTTCCAGGATGGAATCAAATGCGGCCATGATGTGCATAGCGCCTACAGCTGCGCGAATCGCCTGCAATCGCATTTCGCCCTGTTCGTGCTCGATGAGCGCGAGGACTTCCTGTATGACCAAGTCGATCGAAGTTGATGGCGCATGCTCGTCGAGGAGCAGGCGACCAAGCGCCCAAACGCCCACTCGTGCCCTCAAAGGAGTTTCCGACCGCACATCCCCCGTTGCGACCTCAATGGCTGCTGCATAGTCAGTCTTGGCGAGGGCGACAACCGCATTCCCTAACAAGCTCGCGGTAGCTTCGGACAAGCTCTCCTGCACCCTGGCATGAAGTTCTAGAGCTGTACCTACGTGCGTCTCCAGCCAGGATTCAAGGGCGCCATGAATCACTCCACCCGCCATGTCATTCTTCGTGGGTTCGTACTTGGCTACGAACAGATCGATGATCGATGACGCTTTTACTTCTTGCAGGTGGGACAAGGCGGCTTCGACAAGGTGGAGAACGTCGAAAACGTCTGAGCCGTTACGTATGCGTTGGCCTGCAATGGCGAGAACGTCCGTACTGACCGACGCCAGTGCGAGGAGTCGCCCAGATGCTTGGTCGTTGTGACCTATCTCGTTGCGCCACAGCTCGTAGGCACGCTCAAATAGCAAGTTCGTGTCAATGCCCGAGGGGGATTGAAGGCCCTCAAACGTTGCCTTTGCAACGATGACGTTGCGCGCCTCGAGCGAGTTGAACTGGACTGCCACGCCATCTAGCAATTGACAGCCGTCCGGCATTTCAGCTGCGGTCAGGACCATGCCGGCGGGCACGTCGATGCGCAGGCCGGTTCCATCTTCCCGATGGAGACGAAGCGCAAGCTCAGCGACCAGTGGCCCAGCGGGCCCTCCTACATCGACACCTTCGCTCATTGCATCCTCCCTGCCAGGACTGAAAGCCCTTTGCGAGACCGAAGTAGTTGCCGCCCAAGATCCTGATGCTGGAAGTGCATCTGAAGCACCATGCTGGTGTCAACGAGTACGGAAAAGAAGTCCATTGCGCGGGTGCCCGGCTGCCCCGCGCTCGAATAGGCACGGACGCTTCCGTCGATCATAGAGGCGAAAAGGTTTTGAAGAGAATGCCGGTTTATAGACGCCCGACCGGAACCAGCACGCAATTCGACCAATCGCTTCGGGGCGGTGAACTTGAGGCCACTTACAGCTCCGCCGGTCCGGAACATTCGGTCGCCCGAGACATCGATAACTTTTGGTACAAGGTTGCACGGCTAGCCTTGACCGAGCCCTCCCCGGGCGGCTACTTGCGTCGCCTGCGATGGGCTGGTGAGGTGCTCCAGGAACTGAGCAGTGCCGGCGCCGACGTATTCGCCATCACGCGCAAACATCTTTTGGCCGAGTGCAATGCTGTGGTTATCAACGAAGCAGATGGGCTCACCTATCTACGCGAGTGCTTCGATGCGTTGTTCGACCGCCTTCAGGTCTCCTATCTGGCGTTCGATATGCTGGCGGAAGATCACGATGCCTTCTTCGCCAGCTCCGAGGCGCGGTTGCAACGCCTGCGGGCGGACGGGGTCGACGCCATCGGCGACCTGATCTTCTTCAAGAAGGCGTTTCAAACGCGTTCCGGAATCTTGGTCTCGACCATCCACGGTGTTAAAGGCGCCGAGTTCGATGTGGTCATTGCTCACACGCTGCTTGAGGGGATGGTGCCGCACTTCAATGACGCCGCCGGGGACGACAGCGCGAAGAAGCTGCTATATGTCGTCGGATCACGGGCGCGGAAGAACCTCCACATGTTTTCTGAGACAGGTCGCTCAAGGGGGCGCGCGGCGACTACGCACCGACCCGACTGTTGGCAGCCTGCGTCTTTCCATACGACCCTCAGTAGGCTCAGGCAAAAGTCTTCTGCCCGACAGCGAGACCCGAACCGGGCCATCGGTTCGATTCGCAACTACGGAGGCCCCGAGAACTGAACTGCTGCAGGTTTCGGAGATAACTTGTTAGGGTTCGAAATGAAACCGGACGCCGACGACTGAGCGCACAGCCGGCAAGATGTACGAGACAGGGTGCACGCTCGCACCGACGTGTCGACTACAAATTGTTGATTTCCATGGAATACTGACCGCGCCAAGTGGGTCGCTACCCAGATAGAAATCAAAGCAATCGCAGCATTCCGTCGGCGCTCCTGTGGACGATCAGCCCCAGTCGGCCGGCCACAGGTTCGACGGCATCAAAAAGCGTGCTCCTTAGGCTGCCCCCCAGCTCATTGTGCAAGGTGATTAACAGATCGAGTGCCGGTCTGTTGCCGTGCGCCGCCAGGGCATTGGCCGCTGCATAGGGGACATTGGGTCGGCTGCATCGCGCGAAGCGTTCGACTTGCGCCAGCGACAGAAGCCTTCGCCTGCGCTGGAGTTCATCGATGGCGTTGCGAATTTTGTGTCCGTGCTCGTCCTCTTCATCATAGCGAGCGTCGTCCGGATCCTCGATGGCGCATACCAAGCTCTCCAAGCGGTCGACCGCTCGCATCGATCCAAGCCTAAGGGCAGAAGCTGCGAGCGAAAGGCTTTGGACCTCGGTGGCATCGCCCCGCTCCATCCATGTCTCAACCAAGTCCAGCCAAGCGTCCAGTGCGGGATGAGGTGGGGTCGGGCGGAGCGTACCGCTACCCGGGCTTGTCATTTCCAGGTCGAACAGCATGCCCATCCAGGCGCTGTGGGCGAAATCGACGGCCTCACGTGCATCGCTCACACGTTCGCTTATGGCATGGGCTGCCTGAACACCAAGATCGCGCGATGGATACTTGCCGAAGATGGAAATCGTGCCGCTCGCCAACTTAAGTTCCAGATTCGACAGGTTCTCGATCAGATATCGGAAGCTCGTCTCGTCGCCTTGGGCTGCTGCGTATATCCGAAGAAGGTTGTGAAGCGAGGTGGGGAGCACCTCGTCGTCAGCAACGACACGACAAAACTTCAGCCGGTCTGCTTCGTTACTCCTCAGCCTTGCGATGCGTCCGACGAGCTCTTCCCGCACGCCAATGCTCAGCTCCTCGTCACGTAAGTATCCAAGAAGTGTGGTTCCTGGATCCGGTGCGCTAGCTAGCGCATCCATGGCTGCCCACCGTTGGCAATAGTCGTCCGAGCGAACCGCCGCACGAACGAGCGGCCAAGCCCGCTGGTCAAGCGGCTCGCCGGCAATAGAAAAGGCCCGCAGCCTCAGTTCGTTCGACAGCGATTCGTCACAAGCGAGCGCAAGCACGAGTTCTACATCCACCCGGCTGCGATCAAGCGCACCCACTAGATCGCACAATCCCGCATGGGCCTCTTCGGAGGTCGCTGGATCTCGGATCATCTCCGCGTACATGCGGAGCGCGTCGTTGGCAATGCGGTCGATCGCAGGCTGCATGGAGTGCAGGTATGTGAAGCGGTCGACCCCTCGACGGAGACGTTGCGCCAGGATCTCACGAGTCAGGACCGGATCGTCGGCCCGGTACACGATCTCGCCCGCACCATGGTGCTCAAGCTCCCCATAACTCAGCAACGATCGGACTTCGGGAAGAAGCGGCTGTGAAAAGCCATCGACCAAAAGGCGCCCGATGTGTTCCCTCAGATGCCAGGAGGGCGATGTCCAAGCGGCAGCCAGTCGGCGGGCGACATCGTCCCTGAGAGCCGTATCAACCCTGGCGCCGTTGACAATACAGCGAGCGACCAGGCGCAGACCGGTGAAGAATGCATCGTCATCGCGCTCAAGCATGCTGCGGATGAGCTGTGTCGGGCTCTCATGCATCTCCAGTGCAAATTGGATGACCTGCGCCCAGGGACGCTGGATCGCATCGTCGATGCGCGCCGGCAGCTCCTGCGGATGCTCGCGCAGCAGGTGGCACGCGGCAAGATACTCCTGGACGATCGGGTAAGGAAACTGCAGCCGAATGCTGCTTTGCTTGCGCAGCAGCCCCTGGGTCTGCAGCCGTGCCAAGACGGCTTCCGGCGACTCGTCTCGGACGCCAATACGCGTCACGATGTCCAGCACCTCTCGCTCCGTAGTACCGATCTCCTGCGCCTGCAGTCGCGTGTAGGCCAGTGCTTCGACCACGCACCTCAGCGTAGAGCTGGAGACTGGTGCCGTTGTAAGCGTCTTGTGCTCATGGGGATTAAACAGCGTCTTCAGATAGCTCTCGATGAGGTCACCGCGCCCATTTGGCATCTTCATTTCTGGACCAGCAAGCACTAAGAGCATGCTGAGGAACAGCGGAATTCTGGCAAGGCGCTCCATGTCGGGGTATGCTTGAAGGCGACGCGAAAACTCCCAACTCTTCAGGCCCTCAATGCGCTCCTTGAGCGCGTCTGCGAAGCGCTCAATGTCGGACGTGTCCAAAGGCAGCAGTTCGATCATGCGCGCTTCGGAGGGTCCGGAAAGAACGGCAGGATCTCGCACCGTCAGCAGCCAAGGCACCAGGGGATAGCGCGCCGAGAGGATCGCAATGCGATCCAGCACGGCGCGACGGCGAGCAGATGGAATTTCGTCGAGGCCATCGAAAAGCAGTACGACTGCGCCTTGCTCGGCGAGCCGTGCCCAGTCGACACGCAGGTTGAGCGCGCGATTGGTCTCTTCTGCCAGAAACTCCAGGACGCTGGCGCCCTCCCTGGCAGCGAAGGTGCCGAGGGGTACAAGAACCGGCACATAGGGCGTGCGCGTGAGCCGCGATGCCACCGCGTTGAGTAGCGTCGACTTGCCATAGCCAGGACCCGCGACGATCACATATCGATCCACTTGCTGTGAGGGGAACCGCTGTAGATCAACATTCGATCGCTCGACAGTGGTATCCCAGCCGGGCGTCTCGTCCTCCAAGTCGCTTGGTCTTGCACGATCGAGGTCGCGCGTTCGGGGCCAGACAAAGAGCTCCTCGCTGGTACCGGAGATGCGCGTGCCAGGGATCTCAATGCGCGACAGTCGCTGCACGGTAGCTCGATAGGCGGGCAGCCCCCAATCCGCCGGTTCGGCAACCTCCACACCGAACTCGCTGGCGAGCCGACTGCGCAGTCCGGCTGCCAGGAAGAGCGCACGGCGTCGTGCACCTCCCGCAGCGACATCGCGGAGTGTGGACAGGAGTGTCTGAGGCAAGCTAAAAGCAGTGCCGAGGCGCCGTCGCTTGAATGCTTGCTCAATGTCGTCTACTGTCACCAACTCCACCGTCGTGCAGCGGAACAGCTCCAGCGCATCGGCGCGCCCCTCCATCGCCGTCTCGATGTCTGCAAGGACCGATGCCTGAAGCTTCGTAGCCCGTGCGATCCACTCCTTTGCGTCCTGTGACGTGGCTGCTAGTTCAGCCAAGTCGCGGATAGCACATGCCAGGCCGCCCGACTCGCCGAGCACAAGCACCAGACGGTCGTTGGCTCCGAAGTCTGCGCGTCGCGCCTGCGTCGCCAGATCACCCCACAAGGAGGACCACACCGGGCCAGACCGGCGCAACCGAAGCTTGACCTGTATAAATGCGCGGTGTCCGTCGGCGTGACGCACGACCAGATCATCCACTTCGGTCGGAGCTTCCAGTCGAACCTCGACGACTCTCTCGCGAGGGGGTGTGGGAGAAAGATCCAGAAGGTCCACCAGAGCCCGTGCAGCGACGGTGTTCTGGTAAAAGATTCCCGCCTGTGTCGTCGGGCCGCCCAATTCAGTCATGCGTGGACTTTAGCGCCACGGACGGTTCGGGAGCTCACATGTCTTGGCCTTGCTCACGGAAACAAAGGCATTCCGCTCAAATGGTGAAAGCCCCCTGATATAGCGATGCACGGTGCTCTCGGAGCGGTGCCCCGTTTGCCGTTGGATGGCCCAAGTGGGTACCCCCGCCTTTGCCGCGGCGGTCACCAACCCCGAACGCAGGCTGTGCGCCGAGAACCCACTCGGATCGAGACCGCAGTCACGCATTCGCCGCCGCATCACACCCCCAACTGCCGCTCCGCTCAACCCGCCTCCAGGCTTGCCATATCGATCCACCCTCCGAAAGAGCGGCATCGCTTCCATCTCCTCCTCGCCGCCCAGCCCACGCAGCCGCTGAATCCAGGCCTGCAATAGCTTGACCGGGCACATCCGCCCCGGCCCATGCGGCAACGCCACCACCCTGCCCTTGCCCTGCTGATCGGTTTTCGAGCGCACCAACGTCACTGTCACGCCTTGGGCATCGAGCGCGAGATCCTCAAGCTTCAGCCGCGCCAGTTCCGACCTCCTGAACCCTCCCGCGAAGCCCACCACCAGCAAGGCCCGGTCTCGCAGGTCTCTTACCGGATCCAAGTGCCTCTGCGGCTTGGCAAGCAGGCGCAGCATTTCGATGCTGATGGGCTTTGCCTGCTTCTGTGCCGATCCGTGGACCCGGCGGATCCCCCGCATGGTTGTCTGTACCAGTTCCGACCGCGTGGGCGACGATTTGCCAATAGTCGTGTGTGCGCTGGCAATCGCCGCCAGGCGCCGGTTCAGCGTGCTCGCCTTGACCTTGCCAGCGAAGGCCGCCAGGTACCGCGCCACCATTGCCGGCGTGGCAGGGATCCTTCCACCCCAGCTCCGGAAGTGCCTGAGGTCCCCGGCATAGGCCCGACGCGTGCTCTCGGCCACCGAACTGACAACGTAGTGATTGAACTTGGCATTGGCCTTCGCAGACTTGCGCGCGACAGACGCGCTCTTTGACGAATCGATGCGAACCTTCTTCATGGTGTTGCTCGCTTTGAGTTGATGTTTTGGGTTCCCAAGAAAGAGCAACGCCCGCATCGGCGGGCGTTGTCTAGAGATGCCACGGGGATGCCCATGGTCGTTGCGCGGGTTGACCTACTGGCGGTGCGTGTGTGCTCTCGGTGTGCTCACCACCACCGTCAGATACGCCGTCAGGTCCCCCACGGCCGGCCGGCTGCGCAGCCGGATGGTCAAGTGCATCGCTCCCGCTCCCAGCGCTTCGCCCAGGCTGCGCCCCAACCCGCGCACCACCCGCACGGTGAGCTGGTACTCCGAAGGCACCCACAGCACCAGGACCGCGCCCAGCGCCTGCTCCAGCCAGACCCCGCGGTGTTGGAGTTCCGCCAGGACTTCCACCATCGCCGCATCCAGCTGCGCGGGCTCGTCCAGCGGCTGCGTGAAAAGCTCCAGCTGCACCTGGCCGAAGTCCAGGGTTTCGACGACATCCGAGTGGTCCCAAGCGGCCTCGAGAACCGACAGGCCCTCCAGCACCGAGCGCTGCAGCGCCACATAGAACCATTGCAAGGGTGCCAACTCGGCGGGTTCGCGTAGCTCCGCGATGTCGACGCGCGCATCGATCGACTCGCAGAGGATGCCGAGCATCGACTCGCTGTCCGGCTTCGGGTGGTCGTGGGCACCGAGCACGACACCGATGACATGGGCATCCTGGCCCCATATGCGCCAGATCAGCAGCATGGCCGCTTCGATCTCGGCGGGTGTGGCGTCAAAACCAAAGGCCATGCACAGGATGCACGTGTCCTTGAGGTCGACCTGCTCGACCAGGGTGTCGACGTCGCCCTTGTCGATTTCGATGCAGACCGGCGCCTGCTTCAGAAGGTCCGCCAGCGGCGTGTGCAGCGGCGCATTGATGCGGGTGTGAAACTGCTGAACAAAGCGGCGGCCTGAGGCGCCAATGCCAATCATGCGGACAGCCGTGGTCGGCCCGCTGTCGGCGGGCGTGTGAAGAATATTCATGAGGGGTACCTGTGACGCCACGCGGACACGCGCGGCGGGAAAATGGAGAATGAACAAAAGACGAAGAGAAGAAACAGCAAAGGCGCCGGACCGGCCCTGTTGGCCAGCACGGCGCCTTCGCGAAAGGCTGTGGTCAGTGATGTGCTGTCGCTACGTCATGGACATCACCTTCAGCACTGGCTGTCCAGGCTCTCGGCCGTGAAGTTCTTGCCTTCGGTGCGTGTCAGATCACGCAGGCACACCGGCGTCTTGCTGCTGATCGCCTGGTCGAGCAGCGCGTAGTCCATGCGCCGCATCTGTCCGGCCTGCATCCAGACCGTATTTCCTTTGCCGGTGTGCAGGCACACGGCCTCTTCGCCGCAGGGCTCGTACTTCGTGATCAGCGACATCACGCTTTCCGGCCCCGTCCCCGCGGGCGCTACAACGGGTCCCGGAAGGGTAGAGGCTGCTGGGGCGGACGGCACAGGTTGAACCGCCATCCCCTTTACCCTGGCCGCAGCTTCGGCTTCGACCGCGCCCGGGCGGCAGTCTTCCAACTGGCCCTTGTCATCACGCAACGTGGACCACATCGAGTACGTGAACACGTCGGCATCTGAGGTTTTCTTCAGCCCGATCAAGCACACACGCGCGCCAGCCGTCAGGGTGCTGCGGGTCTTCTCACGGGATTCGTCGGTCGTGTTCGGCCCAGCCTTGATCATGTACAGCACGCGGCCCATGAGGTCATCGGCTTGCCCGACAAAGCAGAAAGCGTCTTGTCGGCGGCAGAACTCGGGATCCTTTTCCCACTTGAAGCCATCGATGGCGACCACCCTTCGCCAGTTGCCAGTGGCTGCCAGTCGGTCGATCTCTGCCTGCTTTTGCTGCTGCTCTTTGGCCGCCTGAGCTTTTGATTCAGCATTGCTCTTGGCCCGTTGCTCCGCGAAGGCCGCCACGCGCAAGTACTGAATCGAGCCGTCGACATCCACGTTGGTGCTCGCCACATACTCGTTGCTACCCTCCTCCTTCTGAACCTGGTAGGTCAGGGATTTGCGTATGGGCTCCTGAGTCAGTGGGACTGCGTTGCGCTGTTGGAGGTAGAGCACTTCATTGCGAACGATATCGGGGTAGAGCGCATCTCGCCGCCCCGAAAGCATCGCAAGAGCACCGAACAAGCTGGGATTCGGGTTGGAGATGAACTCGTTCATCTGCGCCACCTTCTCGGGCTGGATTTGCATGACAAAAGTCGTCTTGCAACTGCGCAGCTTCAGCTTGTCGTCGTAGGCCGTCACCGTTGGCGTTTCGAGCGTGAATGAGGCTAGATCCTTGCTTTTTGAAGGGTACTGCTTGAGGTGGGCGTCGTGAGCCTTGCCCACCATTTCAAGGATCATGCTTGTCACTTTGGGATCGTTGCAGGCCGGGGCCTCCGGAGCACACCCCGCCAGCAGAAATAGGGTTGCGAGCATGCATACCGAAAGCCATCGGCGGATAAGTCCGTGTGAATGTCTAAACATGGTCAAGTTACTCCTACGTTTCAGGTCGCGCGCTCGCAAGCGCTCTGTACTAGTTGTGGCTTCGATTTCATTAATGATGTATTTGAATATCTTTTATTTGCGCAAGAAGTCCTGCACTCGAGACGCGCAGCGATCTGTGCATCTGTGCGCGGCAAACCTCTAATGATATTCAAACACCGTGGTTTTAAACACATCTTTTTCCAACCATCGGTTGGATGCCAGCCTCCCCTGCCAAGTCTTCCATTCCTCCACTTCGTTTGATTTTTGCGAAAAATGTTCGGATGGCGCGCATCGCTGCGAACCTCTCCCAAGAGAAGCTGGCACTTGAATGCGGGCTCGACAGAACATTCATCGGAAGCCTGGAGCAAGGCATTCGCAACATTTCCATCGACAACATCGCGTTGATCGCTCAAGCGCTGAAGATCCCACCACATGAGTTGTTGCATCCGCAGTTGGCCGAACAACGTGGCTTCGATACGACCTTGACACGAGCACCGCGCTCCGCCAGCCGCCCTGCTGCAGTTCGGCGTCGAACGACTAAGCGTCGTTGACCTTCGATTTCGTAGTTGGCCGCTCATCGTACTCCTCTGGCAGCAGCAAGGTTGTGACGCTCCGATCTGCCTCAGTGATCAACCAGATGCGGTTGTCATCCACGTCGAGGCGCGGTGCTGACTGTGCTGCCTTGTGCCCTTCTTCGGGGGTATGCTGCAGCGGTAGTCGATAGACCGAGAGCACACGAAGGCCATGCGCGACAGCGTCTTCGTTGGTCTGCACATCTTCTGGGTCGATTTCGCCCCAGTCCCCGGTGACATGTTTGGCCAGCAGCACGAACGGGTTGCTGTTGGTGACGTGCATGAGCGCCAAGGCACCCGGTGTTGCGACAACGCGGCCCAGCGCAAAGCGCGGTGAACTGCCAGGCTTGAGAAATTTGCTCAGAAAGTCCTTCACTTGTATCTCCATAGGGAAAGAAGCGCCCATGCGGCAGCCGCACCGGGCCCCCAGGGGGCAAGGTGCAGCGGTCGAAAAAAGCGCGGGGGGATGAAACAAAAACGGCCGCCAAGGCCAGCGGCAAGCGGCAAGCGGCAAGCGGCAAGCGGCAAGCGGCAAGCGGCAAGCGGCAAGCGGCAAGCGGCAAGCGCTGGCTTGGCGGCCATCGAGGGCTACAGGCGGCGGTGCGCCTGTATACGGGCTAGGTGTTGCCTAGCTTGCGCCGGCAAGCCTAGCCGTGGATGAATTATACCACAAAAGTGACGAAATGTAACATTCTTAGGCCGGGCATGACCAATATTGGACGTTTTTTGGCCTGGTGGACGTGATCTACGCAGGGATCTCCCAATGCCCCGCGCTCAAGCGTCCTGGAGAGGGTCAAGTGCTCATTTGCAGGAAGGCGCCAGGCCCGCTCGGGCGGGGCCGGCTTGGCCTCCCCAGCAACACGCCAGGCCTACAGCCCAGGCCCAGCTACGTGGGCCGTGCCCGTATAAAGCGGGTCAAATTAGCCTAGCTGAGTGCAAGAAAAAAGGGGGAAAAAAGGGGGTAGAGCCCCTCATCGCCTGAAAGCCCGCATGGATACTGGGGTGGCGGCGGAGAGTGTGCCTGTAGATCTGAGGCTGGCCCAGACCTGATCGACAACGGTAGACGACAGCCTGACAAGCTCGAGGGTGAGGCCCCACTGCTGGCTGTGCAGTGCCTGCGCGCCACCCGCAAAAACTAACTCCCAACTGCTGATTCGCCTGTTTACCCGGGAACTCAAAGGCGCTCAAGTGCTTTTGTTAAGCTGGCTTGCGTGGGATCGAGGCCTAGGGGTAGCGAAGCATTAATTGGGTATGCCGCTGGGTACGAGTCAATATAATCGCCGACTGCAGGATAAAAATCCTTTTAAAATCAACAGGTTATCACAATTTATGAAAATTGCCACCTGGAACGTCAATTCCCTCACGGCCCGCCTGCAGCACGTGCTCGACTGGCTGATCGCCAATCCGGTCGACGTGCTCTGCCTGCAGGAGCTCAAGATGACCGACGACAAGTTCCCGCTCGAGGTGCTCAAGTCGGCCGGCTACGAAGCGGCCGTGTTCGGGCAGAAGACCTACAACGGCGTCGCCATCCTGAGCCTCGCGCCGGTGCGCGACGTGGTGAAGAACATCGGCGGCTTCACCGACGACCAGTCGCGCGTGATCGCCGCCACCGTCGAGACGCCGTCGGGCCCGCTGCGCGTGGTCAACGGCTACTTCGTGAACGGCCAGGCGCCGGGCTCCGACAAGTTCGAATACAAGATGAAGTGGCTGGACGCCCTGCGCGAATGGCTGCGGCAGGAATTGGTGGCGCATCCGAACCTGGTGCTGCTGGGCGACTTCAACATCGTGCTCGAAGACCGCGACAGCTTCGACCCCGTGGGCCTGAAGGAAACGATCCATCACACGACCGAAGAGCGCAACCATTTCAAGGCGTTGCTCGGCCTGGGCCTGACCGACAGCTTCCGCATGTTCGAGCAACCCGAGAAAAGCTATTCGTGGTGGGACTACCGCATGCTCGGCTACCAGAAGAACCGGGGCCTGCGCATCGACCACGTCCTGGTAAGCGAGCCGCTGGTACCGCGCGTGAAGGGCTGCGTCATCGATCGCGTGCCGCGCAAATGGGAGAAGCCGAGCGACCACGCCCCCGTGGTGCTCGACTTGGACCAGGGCGCTTGAGCGCCAACACGATGACCAGGCACCTGCTTTTGCGGACCGGCCGCACCCTTGGAATCTTCGTCATCGCTCTGACGCTGGGCGCCTGCTCGATCCTCAAGCCCGCCGAGAAGACGGAAAACGGCAAGAGCGCCACATCGCCCACGGATGAAACGACACCGCCGGGCAAGAGCGACGTGCCGACGGTGCGCCTGATCACCGCGCAGACGCCCGCCGTGCGCGCCTACCGCAAGACCGGCGCGCGCCAGATCTACAAGGCGTATGCGAACCGGATCTACAAGGGAAAGATTCCGCCGCTGGTCTACGCCGTGGTGGTGGTCGAGACAGACATCGATGCGGATGGCAAGGTCGTCAACGTGAGCTTCAGCCGCGTGCCAAGCCACGCGCCGGAAGTACCGCCGATGATCGCCGAGCTCATCAAGGCGGTGTCGCCGCTGCCTTCGCCCGGCAAGCTGGGCGGCCATACGTATGTCGACACCTGGCTCTGGGACAAGAGCGGGAAGTTCCAGCTCGATTCGCTGACGCTGGGTCAGCGAAGCAGATAACACCCGAGGCGCGATGCCTCGGGCCCGCTTTCACTCGATGCCCAGCTCCTGGATCTTCCGGGTGATGGTGTTGCGCCCGATGCCCAGCTTCTGAGCAGCCTCGATGCGGCGGCCCCGGGTGTTGGCGAGCGCGGTGAGGATCAGCCGCGACTCGAAGCGGCGCGAGAGCGCATCCCACACGTCGGTGCGGCCGGCGGCCAGCAAGGCCTGGGCTTCGAGCTCCAGGCCGCTTTCCCAACTGCTCACACCGACTGGGGCTTCCGCCGCTTCGGGTACGGCAGTCGCCGATGCGGATTCGCGTTCGACATTCACCGGCAACGGCGCAACCTGTGCATGCGCAGTTGTCGCCGGCACCACCGCCTCGGTCCCCTGCCCTTCGGCGGCCGCAGCCATCACTTCGGGCGGCAGGTCCTTGGCTTCGATCAACTGCGCGGGCGCCATCACGGTCAGCCAGTGGCAGATGTTTTCGAGCTGGCGCACGTTGCCCGGAAAGCCGAAGGCCGCGAGCTTCGCCAGCGCGGCGTCGGAAATGCGCTTGGGCTCGACGCCGAGCTGCCGCGCACTCACCTGCAGGAAGTGGCGTGTGAGCGCGGGCACGTCCTCGCCGCGCTCACGCAGTGCCGGCAGGCGCAGGCGGATCACGTTGAGGCGGTGGAACAGGTCTTCGCGGAAGCCGCCGAGCTTCACGCGCTGCTCCAGGTCCTGGTGGGTGGCCGCAATCACGCGCACGTTGGCCTTGACCGAGTTGTGGCCGCCCACGCGGTAGAAATGGCCGTCGCTCAGCACGCGCAGGAGACGCGTCTGCAGGTCGAACGGCATGTCGCCGATTTCGTCGAGAAAGAGCGTGCCGCCCTCGGCCTGCTCGAAGCGGCCGCGCCGCATGGTCTGCGCGCCGGTGAAGGCGCCGCGCTCGTGGCCGAAGAGTTCGCTCTCGAGCAGGTCCTTCGGGATCGCCGCGGTGTTGATGGCCACGAAGGGCCCGTTGGCGCGCGGCGAATGCTTGTGCAGCGCACGCGCCACCAGTTCCTTGCCCGAGCCCGATTCGCCGGTGATGAGCACCGTGACATTGCTCTGCGAGAGCCGGCCGATGGCGCGGAACACGTCCTGCATCGCGGGCGCCTGGCCGAGCATTTCGGGGGCGGCGACCATGCGCTCTTCGGAGACTTCCTCGCGCTGGCTTTCGTCGACTGCGCGGCGGATGAGTTCAACCGCGCGCGGCAGGTCGAAGGGCTTGGGCAGGTATTCGAAGGCGCCGCCCTGGAAGGCCGAGACGGCGCTGTCGAGGTCGGAGAACGCCGTCATGATGATGACGGGCAGGCCGGGGTGCTTGGCCTTGATCTTGTCGAGCAGGTCGAGCCCGGAGCCGCCGGGCATGCGGATGTCGCTCACCAGGACCTGGGGACCCTGCTGCTCGTCGTCGTCGGCTTGCTCCAGGGCCGCGAGCACCTCGCGCGTGTTCGTGAAACTGCGCGTGGGCAAGTCTTCGCGCAGCAAGGCCTTCTCGAGCACGAAGCGGATCGATTGGTCGTCATCAACTATCCAGATCGGCTTCATGCATCTCCTTGTTGCCGTGCTGCGCTAGGGCAGCGGTATCAGTATCTTGAAATCGGTCCGGCCCGGGACGCTGTCGCACTCGATCACGCCGTGATGCTGTTGCACAAAAGTTTGCGCAAGGGTCAGCCCCAGGCCTGTTCCGCCTTCCCTGCCCGATACGAGCGGGTAGAAGATGCGGTCCTTGATCGTGTCCGGCACACCCGGTCCATTGTCGATGACATGCAATTCCAATGCCAATCGATACCACTGCTTGTTGAATATCACCTGGCGCGCGATGCGGGTCCTGAAAGTGATCTGCGCATCGCCCGCTGCGCGGCGCTCCGCGAGGGCCTGCGCGGCGTTGTGCACGATGTTGAGGGTGGCCTGGATGAGCTGCTCGCGATCGCCGCGGAACTCGGGGATCGACACGTCGAAATCGCGCTCGATGTGCAGGTCGCGCGGAAACTCCGCAAGGATCACCGAGCGCACGCGCTCGCAGACTTCATGGATGTTGACGTCGCCCACCACGTGCGGCCGACGGTGCGGTGCCAATA
Organism: Variovorax trehalosi; assembly: GCF_051216415.1. Taxonomy (NCBI): domain Bacteria; kingdom Pseudomonadati; phylum Pseudomonadota; class Betaproteobacteria; order Burkholderiales; family Comamonadaceae; genus Variovorax; species Variovorax trehalosi. The sequence goes on along the minus strand of NZ_JBPJZG010000015.1, from coordinate 28,477 downwards.
GCCGGTCGACCAGCGTCTGCAGCCGGTCGGCCTCGTGGATGATGACCTGCGTGTATTCGATGAGGTCGCGCGACTCGACCTCCATCTGCAGCAGCTGCGCCGCGCCGCGAATGCCGCCGAGCGGGTTCTTGATCTCGTGCGCGAGATTGCGGATGAGTTCCTTGTTGGCCTGCGCCTGGTCGATCAAGCGCTCCTCGCGGTCCTGCCGCACCTGCTGTTCGAGCGGCGACATCTCGATGATGAGTTCGCCCTTCTTGTCGCCGTGCGCAAGCGTGACCTGCACCGGCATCAGCTCGTGGTTGACGCGGCGCAGAAAGGCTTCGTAGCGCAGCGTGGCGAAGTCGTTGCTGCTGGCGCCATCGATGGCGGTGCGCAGCACCTGCGGCTCGTGAAAGCAGGCGCCGAACTGCGAGCCTTCGAGCGTGCGCCGCGAGGTGCCCAGTGCGTCTTCGAGGCCCGCGTTGGCGAACAGCACGGAGCCGTCGCTGTTGACCACCGCGATCAGTGTGGACAGCAGGTCGAAGGTCTGAAAGCGCGTGTTGGCGCCGACCGCCTTCTTCCCGAATGCCATGCGATTACTGGGGTTTGTTGGTCGGCAACCGGCCGATTTCCCGGCGAATGCCTGCGATGTCGCTCTCGTTGCGCGCGAGTTCGGCCTTCATTTCGGCCACGCGGTCGAGGTACTTCTGGTAGTTGCGGCCTTCGCTGCCCTGCTTTTCGGGCTCGCCGTTGTTGTATTCCTTCTGCAGCTCGGCCTGGCGGGCCTCGGCCTTCTTGAGCTCGGACTCGAGCACCGAGCGGGCTTCGCCATCCCTGGCGCGCTGGTCGACGCCTTCGACGCGCGGGCTGCCGGCCGGAGCACGCGCAGCGGAAGCGCCCGACGAGCCGCCCGACGACTTCGTCGTGCCGCCGCCGCCCTGGACGACGGTGACATTGCCGCCCTCCATGACCTTGCAGCCCTTCTGCTGGGCGATGGTGGCGTTGTTGGTGTATTCATTGCCGCAGCGCCACACGCGCTCCTGCGAGGACGCCGGCAGGGCGGCCAACAATGAACCGGCCAGGAAAATGAGAGAAGCAGTCTTCATGTGAATCGGTGGGTGGCGCGACAAAGGCGCATTTTCATGCAATTCCGCGCCACCGGTGACAAGATGTTCCGCGTCAAGGAAAAAGGACGGCCGAGGCCGTCCTTTTGTCTTACTTCCCCGTGAGGGGCTCGCTTTACAGCGAGTAGTACATGTCGAACTCGACGGGGTGCGTCGCCATGCGGAAGCGCGTGACTTCCTGCATCTTCAGTTCGATGTACGCATCGATGTACGCATCGGTGAACACGCCGCCCTTGGTCAGGAACGCACGGTCCTTGTCCAGGTATTCCAGGGCCTGGTCGAGGCTGTGGCACACGGTCGGGATCAGCGCGTCTTCTTCCGGCGGCAGGTGGTACAGGTCCTTGCTGGCGGCTTCGCCCGGGTGGATCTTGTTTTCCACGCCGTCGAGACCGGCCATCAGCAGCGCAGCGAAACCGAGGTACGGGTTCATCAGCGGATCGGGGAAGCGCGCTTCGACGCGGCGGCCCTTGGGGTTGGCAACGAACGGGATGCGGATCGAGGCCGAGCGGTTCTTGGCCGAGTAGGCCAGCTTCACCGGAGCTTCGAAGCCGGGCACCAGGCGCTTGTAGCTGTTGGTGCCGGGGTTCGTGATGGCGTTCAGGGCACGGGCGTGCTTGATGATGCCGCCGATGTAGTGCAGCGCGAAGTCCGAGAGACCCGCATAGCCGTCGCCAGCGAACAGGTTCTTGCCGTCCTTCCAGACGGACTGGTGCACGTGCATGCCGGAGCCGTTGTCGCCGACGATGGGCTTGGGCATGAAGGTGGCGGTCTTGCCGTAGGCATGGGCCACGTTGTGGATCACGTACTTCTGCAGCTGGACCCAGTCGGCGCGCTGGACCAGCGTGCTGAACTTGGTGCCCAGTTCCATCTGGCCGGCGTTGGCCACTTCATGGTGATGCACTTCGACCGGGATGCCGAGGGCTTCGAGCACCAAGCACATTTCCGAGCGCATGTCCTGGAAGCTGTCGACCGGGGGAACCGGGAAATAGCCGCCCTTGACCGCTGGACGGTGGCCGGTGTTGCCGTGCTCGTATTCCTTGTCGGTGTTCCACGAGGCTTCTTCGGAATCGATCTTCACGAAGCAGCCCGACATGTCGTTCTTCCAGCGGACGCCGTCGAACACGAAGAATTCGGGTTCCGGACCGAAGAAGGCGGTGTCGCCCAGGCCCGAAGCCTTCATGTACGCCTCGGCGCGCTTGGCGAGCGAACGCGGATCGCGCTCGTAGGCCTTGCCGTCTGCCGGGTCGATCACGTCGCAGGTCAGGATCAGCGTCGTTTCTTCGAAGAAGGGGTCGATGTTGGCGGTGTTGGGGTCGGGCATGAGCTGCATGTCCGAAGCTTCGATCCCCTTCCAGCCAGCGATGGACGAGCCGTCGAACGCGTGGCCCGAGGTGAATTTGTCTTCATCGAAAGCCGAGACCGGCACGGTGACGTGCTGCTCTTTGCCACGGGTGTCGGTGAAGCGGAAGTCGATGAACTTGACCTCGTTTTCCTTGACGAGCTTGAGTACATCGGCGACGGTCTTTGCCATCAGTTTCTCCTGAGTTGGATGGTGGTTAGGAATACGGGAACGAAGGATGCAGTTTCTGTGCCATTGTCGCCTCACGGAATGAGACTTTATGGACGGATGCACCGCTTAAATACGTGCGGGATATCACCAAATAGGTGCATTAACTTTTAACGCACCAATTCTGGGCCAAGCTTGGCATCGAAAGTGTGCAACCCTTCGATCAGTTGGGTATAGGCGGCATCGAGCCGGCCAGGATCGCCTTTGACGCCCAACTCGATGTGACGGCCATACTGAGGGTGATCGACGCTGGGCAGGCTGAACACCTTGATGCCTGCATGAGCTTCCTCGATGGCCTGCATCAGGGGCGTGAGGGTGGCTTCCATCGCACCGAAAACGATCACGGACTTCTCGGCGATGGCGTTGCGGGTGAAAAGGTCGGCATAACGGCTGTCGAGCACCGATTCGATCATCGGCCAGGCCATGACCGGGAAACCCGGCACGAAATGCACATGGTCGACGCTGAAGCCCGGAATCTTGTTGTACGGGTTGCGGATGATCGTCGCGCCCTGCGGAAACACGCCCATGTTCAGGCGGTGGATGTTGTCGGGCCGGTCGGGCTCGTAGACCACGCCCTGCTCCTTCGCCGTGTCCTGCATGCGCTCGCGGATCAGCACTTCGGCTTCGGGGTGCAGCGCGAGCGGCACGCGCAGGGCCTTGGCGGCGCACTGGCGGGTGTGGTCGTCGGGCGTGGCGCCAATGCCGCCGGTCGAGAACACGATGTCGCCCGAGGCGAAGGCGCGCATCAGCGCCGCGGTGATCCGGGTGGGCTCGTCGCCCACGTATTCCGCCCAGCCCAGCTGCAGGCCGCGCGCGGCGAGCAGTTCGATGACCTTGGGCATGTGCTTGTCGGCGCGCTTGCCGGAGAGGATCTCGTCGCCGACGACGATGAGACCGAATGCGCGTGTCATGGTGAACCCCATTGAGAAAGAGCAGCCTGGTTGGCTTCGGCCGTCTCGAGGGCGGGCGTGCCGCCTTCGGCCGAGGCCAGCGCCGCGGCACGCTGCATGCGCAGCTGGGCCAGGGCATCGAGGCAATAGTGCGCGAACCAGAGCGCGGAAAAGGCGAAGACCAGCGTGTAGATCCAGATGGCGATCGGCACCAGCACGAAGAAGGCGGCGGCGAACAGCAGGCCCGAGGCCCAGACGATGCTCGGCGCGGCGCCCAGGTAACCGCACAACACGCCGATGCACAGGAGCGGCAGTCGGTGCGTGCGCAGCAGCGTGGCGCGCTCCTCGGGACTCGCGTGCTCGGCCAGCGCATCGAAGCTCATGACGCGGTAGGTGAGCCAGCCCCAGATCAGCGGCGGAAGGATGAGCACCAGCGGCGGAATGAGCCAGAGCGGCATCGAGACCACCAGCGCCACCAACGCGAGGAGGGTCACGCCCAGGGAACGGGCCACGCTGCCGAGGAAGGAGGCGCCCTTCTTCTGCTCCAGCGAGGGAAAGCGGCGTTCGCCCACCAGCTTGGTCAACGCCGGGGACATCAGCCCCGCCACGATCAGCAGCGACACGACCACGATCAGCGGCGTGGCGGCGAACACCACCACCATCGATGCCAGCACGGAGGTGATGTCGCTGGAGAAAAGTCGCCCGATCCAGGCCCAGAAGCTGGAGAGCAGTGGCCAGGCGTCGAGCACGCCGCGCGTCCAGGCCACAGCCGATTCCCAATAAAAGTAGCCCAGGCCGGCCGCCAGCAGCACCATCAGGCCCAGCGGCAGCAGCGACAGCACGATCACGCGCGGCAGCATGCAGTAGGCGACCGCGCGCCAGAAGGAGTCGAGGAGCAGGCGCATGAGGCAGCGAGGATAACGCCTGGGATCGGCCGCGGGGCGATTCCGGCGGTGAATCAGCCGTGGCCGACCATGCGTTTGAGGCCCAGCCACTGCTGCGCCCAGAAGCCCCGGCCGTAGTCGCGCGTGCGGCCGCCCTCGTCGGGCTCAACCTGGTCGCGGATGCCGGTCGGGTCGTAGCGGTCCTCGAAGTTCGCGGTGTGGAACAGCATGTCCCACCACGGCAGCAACACGCCGAAGTTGTGGCCGCCCAGCGTGCTCTTGCCGTGCGACTCGTGGCCGAGGCCGATGCTGTGGTGCAGCCGGTGAAAGCGCGGGCTGATCCACAGCCGCTCGCCGATGGCGCCGAAGCTGAGCTTCAGGTTCGCATGCTGCAGGCTCTCGCTCAGCTGCGTGAAGGCCACGAAGGCGATGAACTGCCCGGGCGCCACGCCGATCAGCTGCGCCACGATGACGATGAGCGTGTCGTGGATCACGTCGTCGAGCAGGTGGTTGCGGTCGTCGCTCCACATCGTCATCTGGCGCTGCGAGTGGTGCAGCGAATGCAGGCCCCACCACCAGTTGAACTGGTGCTGGCCGCGGTGGATCCAGTAGCCGACGAAGTCGAGCACCACGAGGTAGATGGCGAAAGCCACCACCGGCACGTCGGTCACGCCGGGCCAGACCTCGTCGAGGTGGAAGGTGCCCCACCCCGCCGTGCGCAGGCTCCCCAGCGCGTCGTCGAAGAAAGGCTGCAGCGTGAAGAACAGCGCCAGGCGGAACAGCCCGAGCCGGTGGATCAGCGTGTAGAGCACGTCGATGCGGATCGCATGGCGATCGACCACCGGCTCCACCGAGCGCCAGCGCTGCAGCGGCCCGATCACCGCGAGCAGCACGACGATCTGGATGAAGCCGACCAGCAGCCAGCCGGTCGCGTCGAAGGCGTCCTCGGTCCAGCCGCCCAGGCCGACGGCGTACACCAGCGGCTGCACCGCCGCCTCGAAGAACCAGCCCTGAAGGGCGGAGAAAAGGTCCGTCAACCAGTCGATCACGGCAGAGGTCTCAGGGGTGGGATGCGATCCAGGCACGGTAGTCGGGGTGCTGGCGCAGGGTCTGGAAGCAGAAGCCCTTGGCCTTCAGGCCGACGATCAGCGGCTCGAGGTTGGCCGGCGCCCACGGGTCCTTGCGCGACCAGATGCCCAGGTGCGCGAGCAGGATGTCGCCGGGGCGGATGGTGTCCAGCGCCTGCGTCAACAGCTTCTCGTTGCTGAACTTCTCGCTTGGCAACTCGTCGCCGAGGAAGCCCGCGGGCGCCCAGCCCACGTGCTCGAAGCCGCAGGCCTTGGCCGCCGCCAGCAGCTTGGGCGAGGTCTTGCCGCCCGGTGCGCGGTACAGCGGCAGCGGCTTCTTGCCGGTGATGAGTGCCAGGCGGTCGGAAGCCTTGCTGATGTTGGCGCAGTACTCGGCGGCGGTCCAGGTGAACTCGCGGCCGGCGAACGCGCCCGCCGAGGGCTTCACGCGGAAGGTCGGCGTGGTGCCCTTCAGATCGGCGCGCCAGTAGGTGTGGTCGTAGGTGTGCGAGGCGAACTCGTTGCCCTCGGCCGCCCTCGCCTTCCACCAGGGTGCCCAGTGGTTGTCGAGGCTGTCGCCATCGGTCGTGGTGCGCTCGGCGGCGGCAAAGAAAGTGACGCGCACGTCCTGCCGTTTGAGCACCTCGGCCACCAGCGGTGCGATGCCCATGTGGCCGGTGTCGAAGGTCAGGTAGACCGGCTTTTCGCAGGTGCCGCCCTGCGCCCAGGCGGCGGGGACGACGGCGACGGCCATCGCCAGCGCGACGGCCCGGCTAGATGCGCTTGGCATGGTCGAGGGTCCAGACGCCGTGGGGCGAACGGCCGACGTTGACTTGCCGCACCACCTTCTGCGTGGCCAGGTCGACCACGGTGAGCTTCTTGGCCCAGCGCGAGGTGACGTAGAGCGTCTTGCCGTCGGCCGACACGTCCATGCAGTCAGGGCCACCGGGCACCGCGTAGGTCGCGCTGACCTTCAGCGTCGCGATGTCGATGCGGCTGATGGTGTTGGCCACCCGGTTGCTCACGAACACGCTCTTGCCGTCGCCGGCCGAGCGGAAAGCGTGGGCGCCCTTGCCGGTGGGGATCTTGCCGACCAGCTTGGGCTCGGTGCCGGCCACATCGAACACCTGCACACCGTCGCTGCCGGTCAGGCCCACGAGCAGGGTCTTGTCGTTGTGGATGCCATAGATGTCGGCGGGCATGGCGCCGGTGGCCACGCGCCAGCGGATGGTCTGCGTGGGCAGGTCGACGGCGATCATCTCGTCGCTGTCCTGCATCGTCACGTAGGCGATGGTGCTGGTGTTGTCGATCCAGATGTGGCTGGGCGTCTTGCCCGAGGCGATGCGCTTGGCGAGCTTGAGGTCCTTGCCGTCCCAGCGGTACACGTCCACGTGGTTCAGCCGGTTGCCCGCGGTGACGAACCACTTCATGTCGCGCGAGAACTGCAGCTGGTACGGATCGATGATGCCGTAGACCACCCGCTGCACTTCCGCCGTCTTCGGGTTGAGGAAAGTGAGCGAATCGCCCGCCGAGTTGGCCACGATGACCGACTTCTCGTCCGGCGTCATGTAGATGTGGTGCGGCTCCTTGCCGGTGGGAATGCGCAGCTTCTCGGTCCAGTCGACCGGGTTGATCACGCTGACGTTGGCGTCCAGCGAGTTGAGCACGAAGATGGGGGGAGGTTCGGCCGGCGCGGCGATGGCGGTGTGGGCCATCAAGGCGGTCAGGCAGGAAAACAGGAAGGCCGCGATGCGGCCGTTCGGGCGGGCTGGGAGTCGCAAGGGAAGGTTCCGGGAAAGAGCTGAGGATCTTAACGGCCGGCCCTGAAGGCTGGCTGACCGCTCCGGCCCTGTTTCTCCCCCCTATTTCGGTGGTTTGGCCGGCTTGGCTGGCGCACGCAGCGCCGCGACCTCCTCGGCCGTCAGCCAGCGCCACTGCCCCGGGGCCAGGCCCTCAGGCAGCGAGAGGTCGCCGATGCGCGAACGGTGCAGCCCCTCCACCCGGTTGCCCACCGCGGCCAGCATGCGCTTGACCTGGTGGTACTTGCCCTCGGTGAGCGTGAGCCGCAGGTGCAGCGGGCTGTCGGATTCGCAGGCCGCCGCGCGCACCGGCTTCGGATCGTCGTCGAGCACCACGCCGGCCAGGAGCTTGGCGATCTGCGCCTCGTCCACCGGGTGCTTGGCCGTCACCTCGTAGACCTTGGGCACGTGGTGCTTGGGCGAGCCCATCTTGTGGATGAACTGGCCGTCGTCGGTCATGAGCAGGAGGCCGGTGGTGTCCTGGTCGAGCCGGCCGATGGCCTGCACGCCCTGCACCGCGCCCTTGTTGGGCCGAAGGCGCAGCGGCGAGGGCAGCAGCGTGTAGATGCTCGGGTAGGTCGAGGGCTTCTGCGAGCACTCGGTGCCGGCCGGCTTGTGCAGCATCAGATAGGCCTTCTCGTGATAGGCCCACGGCGTGCCCTGCACGGTGTAGAGCAGGCCTTCGGGGTCGAGGTCTTCGAAGGGGTCCGTCACGGCCTTGCCGTCGATGGTCACGTGGCCTTGTTGAACCAGCCCCGCGCACACGCGTCGCGTGCCGAAGCCCTGGGTATAGAGGATGTCTTGCAGATGCATGGGAAATGAAAAAGGCGGCCGCGCCAGCATGGCACGACCGCCCCTGAGTTTGCAGGATCAGTAACCGGCGGCCAAACCGGTGTTGCGGCGGGGGTCGTTCGCGCCGTAGAAGCGGTTGGCGCCCACTGGCTTGCCGCCCAGCGAAGGCGCGCCGACGATGATCGCCGCGAGGTGGTTGGCCGGCTGCGGCACGCCGAGGTTGTGGCCCATGTCGGTCAGGATCTTGCGGGTGTCGGGGCTGATCGCGAAGGTCTCGACGTTGGTGACGTCGGGCAGCCACTGCTGGTGGAAGCGCGGCGCATCGACGGCCTCTTGCACGTTCATGCCGTAGTCGACCACGTTCAGGATGGTGTGCAGCACCGCCGTGATGATGCGGCTGCCGCCGGGCGTGCCGACCACGAACACCGGCTTGCCGTCCTTGGAGACGATGGTCGGGCTCATCGAGCTGAGCGGCCGCTTGCCCGGGGCGATGGCGTTGGCCTCGCCCTGCACCAGGCCGTACATGTTGGGCACGCCTATCTTGGAGGTGAAGTCGTCCATCTCGTTGTTCAGCAGCACGCCGGTCTTGTCGGCCGTGACCTTGGCGCCGAACCAGTCGTTCAGCGTGTAGGTGACCGAGACCGCATTGCCCCACTGGTCGGTGATCGAGTAGTGGGTGGTGTTGCTGCCTTCATGCGGCGCGACACCGGGCTTGATGTCCTTGGAGACGCCGGCCTTCTTCGGGTCGATGGCGGCGCGGATCTTCTCGGCGTAGCCCTTGTCGAGCAGGCGGTCGAGCGGGTTCTTCACGAAGTCCGGATCGCCAAGGTAGCTGTTGCGGTCCACGTAGGCATGGCGCATGGCCTCGATCTGGTAGTGCACCGATTGCGCCGAACGAAAGCCCAGGTCCTTGAGCGGATAGCCCTCCAGGATGTTGAGCATCTCGCAGATGATCACGCCGCCCGAGCTCGGGGGCGGTGCCGACACAACGCGGTAGCCGCGGTAGTCGCACTCCACCGGCGCGAGTTCGCGCGTCTTGTACTGGTCGAGGTCGGCCTGCGTGATGATGCCCTTGCCGGCCTGGCTCGATGCCACGATCGCCTTGCCGACCCAGCCCTTGTAGAAGCCGTCGGGGCCCTTCGCGCTGATCTCCTTCAGCGTCTTGGCCAAGTCCTTCTGCACCAGCTTCTGGCCGACCTGGAAGGGCTGGCCCTTGTTCAGGAAGATCGCGCCGGAGACCGGGTCCTTCTGGAAGTCGGCGGTGGAGGTCCACAGCATGTCGATGTCGCCCTGCTCCAGCGCGAAGCCCTTGTCGGCCAGCTGGATCGACGGGGCGATCAGGTCGGCACGCTTCATCGTGCCGTACTTCTCGCGCGCGTACTCCATGCCCGACACCGAGCCCGGCACGCCGACCGCGAGGTGGCCGTTGGTGCTCAGGCCCTTGACGACGTTGCCGTCCTTGTCGAGGTACATGTTGGCCGTGGCGGCCAGCGGCGCCTTCTCGCGGAAGTCGAGGAAGGTCTTGCGGCCGTCGGCCAGCTGCACGGTCATGAAGCCGCCGCCGCCGAGGTTGCCCGCCGCCGGGTACACCACCGCCAGCGCGTAGCCCACCGCGACCGCCGCATCGACCGCATTGCCGCCGCGCTTGAGGACGTCGACGCCGACCTTGCTGGCCAGGTGCTGCGCGCTCACGACCATGCCGTGCTCGGCCGCGACCGGCGCCTGCGAGGCCGCCTGCGACGCGCCCGCCGCAGTCAGCGCGAGTGCGGCCGCAACTGCGGCGCGCAGTCTCGGGGTCCAGTGGAATTGCTGCATGGGAAGTCTCCTCTTTGAGTTGGATGAAGAACGAGGGAATGGAACGGAAACGGTCAGGCCGTGAGCAGCGCCTTGCGCCGCAGGTCCTTCAAGGCCAGCACCACCTGCTGCTGCGCGAACTCTTTCAGCGCCTCAGGATCGGTCAGCGGTTGTTCGTCCTTGATGAACCGCAGGCGGTCGGCGCGTACTTCGGCGACCAGGTGCTCCGCGAGTGTTTCGTGTGAATGCGTGCCATCGAGCAGTGGCAGCAGGCTGCGCTCGAGCAACGTGAGACCGACGGGCTCGTGCCACTGGTTGCAAGTCTGGGCGTTGGCGCCCGCCGTGAGCGCGAGAGCGCGCGCACCGCGAACGGTTGCCAGGGCTTGCGGCAGGTCGGAGACGTCGGTCGCCGTTGGCACCGGCGTGCGGCGAAAGCGCAAGGCGCCGAGGATCACCAGTTCTTCGAGCATGGCCAGCACGACCCGCTGGACCGCATCGCGCGGCTCACCGGTGAGCTTTGCCGCGGCATCGATCAGGGCCTCTGCCGACACCGACGCCGGATAGCGCGTCTCGAGCACCTGCGCCACGGCCTTGTGCACGGGCAGGCGCAGCGTGACCTTGAGGTTGCGGATCGCATTGCAGGGCTGCTCGCGCGCATCGAGCGTCAGCGCGCCGCCGTCCTCGGTAGTGAACACGCCGGCGAATTCCATGGCACGGATACGCGCCGGATCGAGGCGATAGCGGATGTCCCGGGCACGCTCCTGCTTGACCAGCAGGGTCTGACGGAAGGTGCGGTTGACCAGGAAATCGAGGTACTGCTCCATCATGATCTGGCTGCCGCCGCATTCGCGCAGCAGCGGATCGCGCACCTTCTCTCCGTAGTTCTGCACGAACATGGTCGAGGGCTCCGCGTCGCACAGGTAGGCCAGGCCGCGGGCGTCGGCACGCGCGGCGAACTCCTTGAAGTAGCACGGCTCGTTGCAGGGCTCGAGGAACTCGTGCAGCAGGTAGGAGCTGTTGGCGCCGCGCACGATGGGCATGGCCTCATCGAGCGTCTTCTTAAGCACGCTGTCGGGCCGCGCCGACTGCTCGAGAAATTCGAGCATGCCGCGCGCGTAGGACAGCTTTTCGTCGGGCGTGTCGCGCGGGCCGCCACGCAGGATCATCGCGTCGCGCACGATCTCGCGCGCCTTCCAGCCCGGGTACACGTTGTAGCTCACGTAGGCCACGCCGTTCGGCGCGAGGTTCTCCGAGCAGATGCGCAGGATCGCGTCCTGCACCGGACCCGGCACCCAGCTGTAGACGCCGTGGCAGACGATGTAGTCGAACTGGCCGAACGAGGCGTCGATGTCGGCGATGTTGAACGCCTTCAGCTCCACATTCGACAGGCCGGCATCGGCGATGGCCGCAGCGCCCTGCGACACCTGCACGGTCGACAGGTCGACGCCGATGGCGCGCGCTTCGGGGTGGCGCGCCGCGAAGGGAATCAGGTTGCCGCCGGCCGCGCAGCCAAGCTCGAGCACGCGGGCCGTGGCGGGGGCGGGAGTATCGAGTCCGAACAGGAAGGCCAGCGCTTCCAGGTGCTCCATCGCGGACTGTGGGAACGGGTGCGAGTCGTAGGGCACCGTGTCGTAGTAGCTGGTCAGCGTGGAAGTCAGTGAATCCGGCACGGGCGTCCTTTGGGGATCTACGAAGGTTCTGGAAGGTTGCGATGTGACAGCGCTGGCCGACTATAGCCCCGCGATCAGGCAAAAAAAAACCCAGCAATGAAGCTGGGCTCAAGCCTTTCTGCTGGCATGGCATCAAGGACCCCGCACAGGTGGCTGGCGGGGGACGGCTGACCCGTCAAGGAGAAATCGGGTGCTGCCCTGAAGGCAGCCGAGTGGGTGGAAAGGCAGGCCCATGCGCCGAGGCTTCCGTGAGAGGACGAAGCCAGTCGTTGGCCGCCTCGTCGGGTGACATGGCCCGCAGCCGCGCATCGCGTCGAAGCGTGCGTGCGACGTCCTCCAGCTCGAGAGCATCGACCGAATGCCAGCGCTGCCGCAGCCGATGCGCGCAGGCAGCGATCCAGAGGGTGGCCGGGATGTTTTCCATGACGGTATTTTACTGTATATTTGTACAGTCTTTTCATCAAGGATACCGCAATGTCTACGCCCGAAGATATCGCCCCCACTCCCAATCACGCCCTGACCGAGGCTCTGGCCTGGATCTCGAAGTTCGCACACGCATGGAAGGCCATCGAGCCCGCCCCCAGGAGCCTCAGCATCGACGGCTTCATCATCTGGGGACCGGTGCTCTACGAGAAGCACAAGGGCGAAGACCCGGTGAAGCTCGCGCAGCAACTGTTCGGCAAGTCGGGCGCGTATTTCAGGTATCTCTATCCCGGGCTCAAGCCCGGCACGGGCGGAGACCCGGCGTCTTAGAATGCCCCGATGAATTGGCGCACCACACTGCTTCCGCTTGCCTTGATCACCACCGTCATCACCGGTTGCACGGCCCCGAACGAGATCGTGCCGTTTCGCGAAGGCGTCCTGCGTGCGCCCAGCTACACGCTGGCAGCGGACTACTGCAGTGCGAAGAGCCTGACGCCGAAGTGGATCGGCAGGGCACCGGCGGAGTCCGGCGTGCTGTTCCAGTGCTACTGAGCTTCAGGGCCTGAAATAAAAACGGCAGTCGTTGGTGACAACGACTGCCGTTCTGTTGAGTGGTGGAGCTGGGGGGATTTGAACCCCCGTCCGCAAGCCTTCATCGCGCAGTTCTACATGTTTAGTGATCTGATTTGAGTCTCGCTTCCGGAGTCGCGCAGTCACACGCTAAACCGGACGCCAGCACCCTATTTTCTCGCCTCGACCCAAGGTACCCGGATCGAAGCCAGCCCATGTAATTATCTTTGCAGCCGGGAGGATTCAGATTGCTCTGTCACCCCCTTGCCCAGCCCATCGGCCTGCTGTTGCAAAGCTCACTGGCAATTAAGCAGCGAGTGCGAAACGTTCGTCGTTTGCAGTTAGTTTGTTTGAATCTGTTTTACGAGCGCATTCAGCTCGACATGCCCCGCTGCGACTCCGAACCCACGTCGAAACCAGTGCAGCCCCAAGCGATCTATTTTAGGCGCTATTGAGCAGTTGCAAGAGCTCCATGGGCGAAGAGATTGAAGCATCGGCCTTCCAGAGCGCAGCATCGGCCTGCAAACCCATGTAGCCGTAGGTGGCGGCCACCGTCCGCATGCCGGCGGCGCGGCCCGCGATGATGTCGCGTTCATCGTCGCCCACATAGATGCATGCCTCGGAGGGAACGCCCAACCGACGGGCTGCTTCGTGCAGCGGTTCGGGATGCGGCTTGGCGTGCGGGGTGGTGTCGCCGCTCACGATGGCACCCGCGCTGGCAAAGAGCGGCATGGCGCGGGTCAACGGATCGGTGAATCGCATCGACTTGTTGGTGACCACGCCCCAGACGAGGCCGCGCGCCTGAATGGCATCGATCAGCGCCTGGACACCATCGAACGCCTGCGTGTTGAGCAGCATGCGGCGCTCGTAGGCGACGAAGAACTCTTCGCGCAACTCGGGGAATTCGGGGGCATCGGGCGTGATGCCGAATGCCACGCCGAGCATGCCGCGCGCACCCGAACCCGCATGCGGACGATAGCGGTCGAGGGGATAGGACTCCAGGCCGCGATCGGTCCGCATCCTGTCGGCTGCGGCGCCCAGGTCGGGCGCGCTGTCGATCAGCGTGCCGTCCAGATCGAACAGCACGGCTTGTGTGAGCGAACTCTTCATTCCTGTGCACCCGGCAGCGATGGTTTCTGTGTTGCGAACATGTAGTTGACGCTGGTATCGGCACTGAGCCAGTAGCGACGGGTCAGCGGGTTGTGCTCCATTCCGCGCGTGTGCCGCAGGTCGAGGCTCGCCGCACGGCAGTAGGCCGCAAGCTCGCTGGGACGAATCAGCTTCGCGTACTCGTGGGTGCCGCGCGGCAGCATCCCGAGGATGTATTCCGCCCCTACGATCGCCAGCGCAAAGGACTTCAGGTTGCGGTTGATGGTCGAAAAGAACACCCACCCACCGGGCTTGACCAGCGTGGCACAGGCCTGGATCACCGAGGCCGGCTTCGGCACATGCTCCAGCATTTCCATGCAGGTGACGACATCGAAGCTGCCCGGCTGTTCGGCGGCAAGTGCTTCGGCGCTGATCTCGCGGTATTTGACGCCACGCGTGCCGGCTTCGAGCGCATGAAGCTGAGCGACCTTGAGCGCCTTGCCCGCCAGATCGATGCCCAGCACATCGGCGCCCTTTCGGGCCATCGAATCTGCCAGGATTCCACCGCCGCACCCGATATCGAGCACGCGGCACTGAGAAATTGGCGCAATACCGTCAATCCATTCCAAGCGCAATGGATTGATTTCATGCAGTGGGCGGAATTCGCTTTCCAAATCCCACCATCGATGTGCAAGTTCTGAAAACTTGGCGAGCTCAGCCGGATCGGCATTCACATTTTCTGTCATATGGCAATTATGAAGCGGGCAATGGCCGGCATGCGCAGGGCGATCTCGTTGAGTCCTGGCCAACGAATTCGACAGGCATAAAAAAACCCCGCCAAGGCGGGGTTTTCATCATCGATGGAATCGACTGATTAGTTGGCGCGGGTGCCGACCACTTCGATTTCCACGCGACGGTTCTTGGCGCGGCCTTCCTTGGTGCGGTTATCAGCCACTGGCTGCTTCTCGCCCTTGCCTTCGGTGTAGACGCGGTTGCGTTCGATGCCCTTCGAGACCAGGAAGGCCTTGACGGCTTCGGCGCGACGCACCGACAGACGCTGGTTGTAGGCGTCCGTACCGATCGAGTCGGTGTGGCCCACAGCGATAATCACTTCGAGGTTGACGCCACGGATCTTCTCCACCAGATCGGTCAGCTTGGCGCGACCTTCAGGCTTCAGAACCGACTTGTCGAAGTCGAAGAATGCGTCGGCAGCGAAGGTCACCTTCGAGGCAGCGACGGCCGGCGGCGTAGCAGCAGGAGGCGTCACGCCAGGAGGAGTGGGAGCGACAGCAGCGGGGCGAACCAGAGCGCCGTCGCAACCAGCGGCGGCGGTAGCCGGCGTCCAGTTGGCATCGCGCCAGCACAGTTCGTTCGTGCCGTTTTTCCAGACCAGTTCGCCGGTGCCGTTTTGCCAGTTGTCGATCGTAGGACCGCCGTCCGCAGCGGTGACACGGGTCTGCGCGCCGGCGGCAGTGGCGAGCGCAGCGACTGCAAACATCATCGCCACTTTATTCAGTTTCTTCATGGTTCTCCTCTTGGGGAAAAAGCCGCAGCCGCGCTGCGAATCAAGGACGCTTTAAGTGACCACCACCCAAAACGTTGAGACGATTGTGCCATAGGGTCTTTGGCAAACAGGCCGCCGGACGCCCCTGAAGCGTAGGACGGAGGCGGAATAGCCGGCTTGTGTTGCGGCGGAGCGACACCCCTCACAGCGTAAAATTTCGCCTTCCTGCCGCCAGCCTCTCGCTCAATGACATCCTTCGCCAAAGAAACCCTGCCCATCAGTCTCGAAGAGGAAATGCGCAGCAGCTATCTCGATTACGCCATGAGCGTGATCGTGGGCCGGGCGCTCCCCGATGCACGCGACGGCCTCAAGCCGGTGCATCGGCGCGTGCTCTTCGCCATGCACGAACTCAACAACGACTGGAACCGGCCGTACAAGAAGTCGGCCCGTATCGTCGGCGACGTGATCGGTAAATACCACCCGCACGGCGATCAATCGGTCTACGACACCATCGTGCGATTGGCGCAGGACTTCTCGATGCGCCACATGCTGGTCGACGGCCAGGGCAACTTCGGTTCCGTGGATGGAGACAACGCAGCCGCAATGCGTTATACGGAAATCCGGCTGGCCAAAATTGCGCATGAAATGCTGGCCGATATCGACAAGGAAACTGTCGACTTTCAGGACAATTACGACGGCTCCGAAAAAGAACCGAAAGTTTTGCCAAGCCAGCTGCCGAATTTGCTGGTCAATGGCTCTGGCGGTATTGCGGTCGGCATGGCCACCAATATCCCGCCGCACAACTTGAATGAGGTCGTCGACGCCTGCCTGCACCTGCTGCGCAACCCCGAGGCCAGCATCGACGAGCTGATGGAGATCGTGCCGGCGCCCGACTTCCCCACCGCCGGCATCATCTACGGCATCAACGGCGTGAAGGACGGCTACCGCACCGGTCGCGGCAAGGTCGTGATGCGCGCCAAGTGCCACTTCGAGGACATTGATCGTGGCCAGCGCCAGGCGATCATCGTCGACGAGCTCCCCTACCAGGTCAACAAGAAGACGCTGCAGGAGCGCATGGCCGAGCTGGTGCACGAGAAGAAAATCGAAGGCATCAGCCACATCCAGGACGAGTCCGACAAGTCGGGCATGCGCCTGGTGATCGAGCTCAAGCGCGGCGAAGTGCCCGAGGTCGTGCTGAACAACCTCTACAAGCAGACGCAGCTGCAGGACACCTTCGGCATCAACATGGTGGCGCTGGTCGACGGCCAGCCCAAGCTGTGCAACCTGAAGGACCTGATCCAGGTTTTCCTTCAGCACCGCCGCGAAGTGGTCACGCGCCGCACCGTCTTCACGCTGCGCAAGGCCCGCGAGCGCGGCCACGTGCTCGAGGGCCTGGCGGTGGCGCTGGCCAACATCGACGAGTTCATCCGGATCATTCGCGAATCGCCGACGCCGCCGGTCGCCAAGGCCGAGCTGATGACTCGCAGTTGGGACAGCAAGCTGGTGCGCGAGATGCTCACGCGGTCGCGCGCCGACGGCGGCGTGATCAACGCCGACGACTACCGCCCCGAAGGCCTCGAGCGCGAATTCGGCATGGGTTCTGACGGCCTCTATCGCCTCTCGGACACGCAGGCGCAAGAAATTCTGCAGATGCGCCTGCAACGCCTGACTGGCCTCGAGCAGGACAAGATCGTTGCCGAGTACAAGGACGTCATGGCCGAGATCGACGACCTGCTCGACATCCTGGCCAAGCCCGAGCGCGTGTCGGTCATCATCGGCGACGAGCTGGGCACCATCAAGCAGGAGTTCGGCCAGAGCAAGCTCGGCGCACGCCGCAGCCTGGTCGAGCACAGCGCGTTCGACCTCTCGACCGAAGACCTGATCACCCCGACCGACATGGTGGTCACGCTCTCGCACAGCGGCTACATCAAGAGCCAGCCGCTGGGCGAATACCGTGCGCAGAAGCGTGGCGGCCGCGGCAAGCAGGCCACCGCCACGAAGGAAGACGACTGGATCGACCAGCTCTTCATCGCCAACACGCACGACTACATCCTGTGCTTCTCCAACCGTGGCCGCCTCTATTGGCTCAAGGTGTGGGAAGTGCCGGCGGGTTCGCGCGGCTCGCGCGGCCGGCCGATCGTCAACATGTTCCCGCTGCAAGAGGGCGAGAAGATCAACGTCGCGCTCGCGCTGACGGGCGAGAAGCGCAACTTCCCGGCCGACCAGTACGTGTTCATGGCGACCTCGATGGGCACCGTCAAGAAGACCGCGCTCGACGAATTCAACAACCCGCGCAAGGGCGGCATCATTGCCGTGAACCTCGACGAGGGCGACTACCTGATCGGCGCCGCGCTCACCGACGGCAAGCACGACGTGATGCTCTTCAGCGACGGCGGCAAGGCCGTGCGCTTCGCTGAAGACGACGTCCGACCGCTGGGCCGCAATGCGCGCGGCGTGCGCGGCATGTCGCTCGACCCGGGCCAGGGCGTGATCGCCATGCTGGTGGCCGAGGACGAGCAGCAGAGCGTGCTCACCGCCACGGAAAATGGTTACGGAAAGCGAACAAGCATTACGGAATACACGCGCCACGGTCGCGGAACCAAAGGCATGATCGCGATTCAACAGAGTGAGCGCAACGGCAAGGTCGTTGCCGCCACCCTCGTGCATGCGGACGATGAGATCATGCTCATCACCGACAAGGGCGTGCTTGTGCGCACCCGGGTTGCCGAAATTCGTGAACTGGGTCGCGCGACGCAAGGCGTCACGCTGATCGGGCTTGACGAAGGCGCCAAACTCAGCGGGCTACAACGTATCGTCGAGAACGACGCGAACGGCGAGACCGAGCCGGACGCAGACGATACTTCCACATCTTCAACGGAGAATCCTCAGTGAAAAAAATCAAACTCGCACTTCTGACGGTAGCTTTGGCCAGCAGCTCGATGGCCGCCATGGCCCAGGACAAGGCCACGCTGATCAAGCAGTTCATCGACATCCAGCGCCCCGGCATCGAATCGCTGGCGCGCGGCCTGGTCGAGCAGTCGAGCGCCCCGATCGCGCAGGCCGGCTCGCAGTACCTGCAGACGCAAGTGCCCGAAGCCAAGCGCGAATCGGCCGCCAAGGCTGCCGATGCCGAGCTGAAGAAATACTTCGACGACGCCTACCCCATCGTGCGCGACAAGGCCGTGCAACTGGCACCCGGCGCCCTGACCCCGCTGCTCGAGCAGAACTTCAGCGAAGACGAGCTCAAGCAGCTGCTGGCCTGGATCAACTCGCCGCTCAGCAAGAAGTACCAGGAGCTGAATCCGAAGATGCAGACCGCATTGACGGAAAAGCTGGTGGCCGAAACCCGCGCTTCCATCGAGCCCAAGATGCGCGCGCTCGACACCAACGTGGCGAAGGCCCTCGGCGCCCCGACCGACGCTCCGGCCCAAGGTTCCGCACCCGCCAAGGCGCCAGCCAAGGCACCCGCCAAGAAGTAAAGCAACGTGACCCAGCAGCAGACGCCGGCCGGCAAGCGACCCTACAACTTCTCGGCCGGTCCGGCTGCCATGCCGGAAGCGGTGCTGCAACGCGCCGCCGCCGAAATGCTCGACTGGCAGGGCAGCGGCATGAGCGTGATGGAGATGAGCCATCGCGGCAAGGAATTCGGCGCCATCTGCACGCAAGCAGAAGCCGACATCCGCACGCTGCTGGCCGTGCCTTCCAATTTCCAAATCCTGTTCATGCAGGGTGGCGGCCTCGGCGAAAACGCCATCGTCCCGATGAACCTGTCGCGCGGCAAAACCGCCGACTTCGTCATCACCGGCAGCTGGAGCATCAAGTCGCACAAGGAAGCGCAGCGCTATTGCACTGCGCGCGTGGCTGCAAGCAACGCCGACGACCAGCACACGAAGCTGCCCGATCCCTCGACCTGGCAACTCACCAAGGATGCCTCGTACGTGCATCTGTGCACCAACGAGACGATCAACGGCATCGAGTTCCAGCAGTTGCCCGACCTCGCCGCGCTCGGCAGCGATGCACCGCTCGTCATCGATTTCTCGTCGCACGTGGCTTCGCGCAGCGTCGACTGGCGCCGCGTGGGCCTTGCCTTCGGCGGCGCGCAGAAGAACCTGGGCCCGGCCGGCCTCACGATAGTCGTCGTGCGCGACGACCTGCTGGGCCATGCGCTCGAGATCTGCCCGAGCGCCTTCAACTACAAGACCGTGGCCGACAACAGCTCCATGTACAACACCCCGCCGACCTGGGGCATCTACATGGCGGGGCTGACGTTCCAGTGGCTGCTGCAGCAGACCGAAGGCTCGCTCACCGGCGTGGCCGCGATGGAGCAGCGCAACATCGAGAAGGCCAACTTGCTGTACGGCTTCATCGACGGCTCGGACTTCTACGCCAACCGCATCGATGCGAGCTGCCGCTCGCGCATGAACGTGCCGTTCTTCCTGGCCGACGAAAGCCGGAACGAGGCCTTCCTGGCCGGCGCACGCGAAGCCGGGCTGCTGCAGCTCAAGGGCCACAAATCGGTCGGCGGCATGCGCGCGAGCATCTACAACGCCATGCCGCTGGAAGGGGTGCAGGCACTTGTGGCCTACATGCGAGAATTCGAGCGATCGCATGCCTAGGCGCATGCCCTAGCTGCTCGCACCGATGACCGCCTCCGCACCCACACCGCCCTCCTCCAACTACAACTCCGAAAGCCTTGCCGATCTGCGCGTGCAGATCGACTCGCTCGACCAGCGCCTGCTGAGCCTGCTCAACGAGCGGGCCCACGTGGCCGAACTCGTCGGCGAGGTCAAGAAGCGCGAAGGCACGCCGTTCTTTCGTCCTGACCGCGTTGCCGCCGTCATCGACAAGATGCAGAAAAGCAATGGCGGCCCGCTCAAGGACCTGCATGTGGCCGCCATCTGGCGCGAAATCATGTCGGCGTGCCTCGCCCTCGAATCGCCGCAGCGCGTGGCCGTGCTGGGACCCGAAGGCACCTTCTGCGAACAGGCCGCCATCGAATACTTCGGCGGCGCTGCCGACCTGATCTACTGCGCGAGCTTCGACGAAGTGTTCCACGCCACCGCCGCGGGCAGCGCCCAGTACGGCGTGGTCGGCGTCGAGAACTCGACCGAAGGCGTGGTCACCCGCTCGCTCGACCTGTTCCTGCATTCGCCCACCCATGTGGTCGGCGAAGTCAGCCTGCTGGTGCGCCACCACCTGCTGCGCAGCGAGAACTCGCTCGAAGGCATCGAGGCCGTGCTGGCCCATCCCCAGGCACTCGCGCAATGCCAGACCTGGCTCTCCAAGCACCTGCCCAATGCCGAGCGCCGCGCCGTCTCGAGCAACGCCGAAGGCGCCCGTCTCGCGGCCACCAACCCGGCCTGGGCCGGGCTCGCCGGCGAACGCGCCGCCACCCGTTTCGGCCTGCACATCGTGGCGCACGCCATCCAGGACGACTCGTACAACCGCACCCGCTTCTCCGTGATCTGCCTGCCGCAGACGCTGGCCATGCCGCCGGCATCGGGCAAGGACTGCACGAGCCTGATCGTCTCGGTGCCGAACCAGCCCGGCGCAGTGCATGACCTGCTGGTGCCCCTCAAGACCAACAACGTGTCGATGACGCGTTTCGAGTCGCGCCCCGCGCGCACCGGCCAGTGGGAGTACTACTTCTACATCGACCTGGACGGTCATCCTTCGCAGCCCAACGTGGCTGCGGCGCTGGCCGAACTGCGCGGCCTCTGCGCGTTCTACAAGGTGCTTGGCGCCTACCCCGTCAAAGCCTGAGCCGGACAGACACGATGTTCGAGCAACTGGGATTGATCGGCTGCGGCCTCATGGGCGGCTCCTTTGCGCTCGCGCTCAAGCGCGCGAAGCTGGTGAAACGCGTGGTCGGCTACAGCAAGTCGCCGTCCACCACCGAACGGGCGCGCCAGCTCGGCGTGATCGACGTGGCGGCGCCCTCTGCGCTGCTGGCGGTGTCGGGCGCCGACCTCGTGCTGCTGGCTGTGCCGGTGGCAGCCTCGGAAGCCATGTTCAAGGCGATCCGCCACGGCATCTCGAACGAGACGCTGGTGATGGACGTCGGCTCGACCAAGGGCGACGTGATCGAAGCCGCACGCAACGGCCTGCAAAAGCAGTTCGCGAACTTCGTCCCGGCCCATCCGATCGCCGGCAAGGAAGTCTCGGGCATCGAGCACGCCGAAGCGTCGCTCTTCACCGGCCGCCAGGTCGTGCTGACGCCGGTCAAGACCACGCTGCGCTCGAACGTGCAGCGCGCCTCGCAGGTGTGGAGCGGCATCGGCGCCAACGTGGTCACCATGACGCACGAAGAGCACGACGCCTCGTTCGCCGCCGTGAGCCACCTGCCCCACCTGCTGGCGTTCGCGTACACCAACGCCCTCACCGCGCAGCCGCAGGGCGACCGCTTCCTGAGCCTTGCGGGACCGGGCTTTCGCGACTTCTCGCGCATCGCCGCCAGTGATCCGGTCATGTGGCGCGATGTGCTGCTCGCCAACCGCGAGCAGGTGTTGCTGCAGTCCCAGGCCTTCCGCAAGGCACTGGAAGACCTCGAGGCGCTGATGACCGCGGGCGACCTGCAGGGGCTGGAGCAATCCATTGCCGCTGCCAGCAAGGCGCGCGCCGCCTGGAAACCGAACGCGAGTTCCGACGCTTCGGCCCAGCAGGACAGCTGACATGTTCTCGACCGCATTCCTCGACCTCCCGCCCCTCGTGGGCGCCGCCGGCACGGTCCGGCTGCCGGGCTCCAAGAGCATCTCGAACCGTGTGTTGCTTCTGGCCTCGCTCGCGAGCGGCACCACCATGATCCACGACCTGCTCGATTCCGACGACACGCGCGTGATGCTCGACGCCCTGCGCGCGCTCGGCTGCGGCGTCCAGCCCGTGGGGAGCACGCTGCAGATCACCGGCCTCGGCGGCCAGCTGAAGTCCGGTGGAGAGCTGCTGCCTCTCTTCCTCGGCAACGCCGGCACCGCCATGCGCCCGCTGACGGCCGCGCTGTCGCTGCTCGGCGGTGACTTTGAATTGAGCGGCGTGCCGCGCATGCACGAGCGGCCCATTGGCGACCTGGTCGATGCGCTCACCCAGCTCGGCTGCCAGATCGACTACCTCGGCAACCCCGGCTATCCGCCGCTGCGCATCCATCCGGTCGATCACAACGACCTCGTGCTCGACGCGCCGATCCGCGTTCGCGGCGATGTCTCCAGCCAGTTCCTCACAGCCCTGCTGTTGGCGCTGCCGCTCGCAGCGCGCAACGACATCGTGATCGAGGTGGTCGGCGAACTGATCTCCAAGCCCTACATCGAGATCACGCTGAACCTGCTGGCGCGCTTCGGCATCACGGTGCGGCGCGACGGCTGGGAGCGATTCACCATTCCCGCCGGCAGCAGCTACAGCTCGCCGGGCGACATCCATGTCGAGGCCGATGCCTCCTCTGCTAGCTATTTCATAGCACTAGGTGCCATCGCCACGGGCGTTTCTGGCAAGACTGGCATCCGGATCGAAGGCGTGGGCGCCGATTCGATCCAGGGCGACATCCGCTTCATCGACGCGGCCCGGCAGATGGGCGCCGAGGTCGACAGCGGACCGAACTGGCTCGAAGTGCGGCGCGGCGCCTGGCCGCTCAAGGCCATCGACCTCGACGCGAACCACATCCCCGACGCGGCGATGACGCTCGCCGTCATGGCGCTTTATGCCGACGGACCAAGCACGCTGCGCAATATCGCCAGTTGGCGCGTCAAGGAAACCGACCGCATCGACGCCATGGCCAACGAGCTCAAGAAGCTCGGCGCCACGGTCGAGGCCGGCCCCGATTTCATCCGCGTGCACCCGCTCGCGCAGGCCGACTGGCAGGCGGCGAGCATCCGCACGTACGACGACCATCGCGTGGCGATGTGTTTTTCGCTCGCGGCGTTCAACCCGGCAGGCGTGCCGGTGCGCATCCTCGATCCGCACTGCGTCGCCAAGACCTTCCCCGATTACTTCGAAACCCTGTTCTCGGTCGCGGAGGCTGCCGAGGTGCCGGTGATCTGCATCGACGGCCCGACCGCCTCGGGCAAGGGCACGCTGGCCGCCGAAGTGGCGCGCCTCCTGGGTTACCACTACCTGGACTCGGGCTCGCTCTATCGTGTGACGGGCCTGGCCATGCGTCGCGCCGGCCTCAGCGCCGATGCACAGCACGAGGCGCAGATCGCCGCGCTGGCAACCGCCCTGCCCCTGCAGTTCACCGAGGGCAAGGTGGTGCTGGACGGGGAGGATGTAAGCGACGAGATCCGCACGGAGGCGGCCGGCATGGACGCCTCCCGCGTCTCGACGCTGCCTGCCGTGCGCGAAGCCCTTCTCGCGCTGCAACAGCGCTTTCGCCAGCTCCCTGGCCTGGTCGCCGACGGCCGCGACATGGGCACCGTGATCTTCCCGGACGCCACGCTCAAGGTCTTCCTCACGGCGAGCGCCGCTCAAAGGGCAGAACGGCGTCATAAGCAGTTGATTTCAAAGGGTATTTCGACTACACTCGACAGTCTTCGCTCCGACTTGGAAGCACGTGACGCCCGGGACTCCTCTCGCAGCGTCGCTCCTCTGAAGCCGGCGCAAGATGCCCGCCACCTCGACAACTCCCAGCTGTCCATCGAAAAATCGATCGACACGGTGTTGAACTGGTGGCAGCAAGTGCAGCCTTTTAAGTCCGCTTGAAAGGCTCGCGCCAACCGGGTTGTCCGGATGGCGCCTACCGCTCCAGCAGGCTCTTTTCGCGCGACAGCGCACCGGCCTTCTGGTTGTTCAACCAACCCGGGCACCAGCCCACAAAACCGCCGTCTCCAGATCCACAGCAGCCGCACGCAATTTCGCAAGAGCGCCTGCCAACCCTGCCTGACGGAAGGAACCATAAATGTCTGAATCTTTTGCCGACCTATTCGAAGAGTCCCTGAAGCGTTCCGAAATGCGCACCGGCGAGGTCATCACGGCCGAAGTCGTGCGCGTCGAACACAACCACGTCGTCGTCAACGCCGGTCTGAAGTCCGAAGCGTATGTGCCGATCGAGGAG
Source organism: Variovorax trehalosi (assembly GCF_051216415.1). Taxonomy (NCBI): domain Bacteria; kingdom Pseudomonadati; phylum Pseudomonadota; class Betaproteobacteria; order Burkholderiales; family Comamonadaceae; genus Variovorax; species Variovorax trehalosi. The sequence goes on along the minus strand of NZ_JBPJZG010000015.1, from coordinate 4,288 downwards.
TTCAAGAACGACAAGGGCGAACTCGAAGTCCAGGCCGGCGATTTCGTTTCCGTTGCCATCGGCAGCGTTGAAAACGGCTACGGCGACACCATCCTCTCGCGCGACACCGCCAAGCGCCTCGCTTCGTGGCTCGCCCTCGAGAAGGCCCTGGAATCGGGCGACTTCGTCACCGGCACCACCAGCGGCAAGGTCAAGGGCGGCCTGACCGTCCTGGTCAACGGCATCCGCGCATTCCTGCCGGGCTCGCTGATCGACACGCGTCCGATCAAGGACTTGACCCCGTACGAGAACAAGACCCTCGAATTCAAGGTCATCAAGCTCGACCGCAAGCGCAACAACGTCGTGCTGTCGCGCCGTGCCGTGGTCGAAGCCAGCATGGGCGAAGAACGCGCCAAGCTGATGGAAACCCTGAAGGAAGGCGCTGTTGTCCGCGGCGTGGTCAAGAACATCACCGAATACGGTGCGTTCGTGGACCTCGGCGGCATCGACGGCCTGCTGCACATCACCGACATGGCATGGCGCCGTGTTCGCCACCCGAGCGAAGTCGTTCAGGCCGGCCAGGAAATCACCGCCAAGATCCTCAAGTTCGACACCGAAAAGAACCGTGTCTCGCTGGGTCTGAAGCAGATGGGTGACGACCCTTGGATGGGCGTTTCGCGCCGCTACCCGCAATCGACCCGCCTGTTCGGCAAGGTCACGAACATTGCCGACTACGGCGCGTTCGTCGAACTCGAACCCGGCATCGAAGGCCTGGTGCACGTCTCCGAAATGGACTGGACCAACAAGAACATCGCTCCGAACAAGATCGTCTCGCTGGGCGACGAAGTCGAAGTCATGGTCCTGGAAATCGACGAAGACAAGCGCCGCATCAGCCTGGGCATGAAGCAGTGCAAGGCCAACCCGTGGCAAGAGTTCGCGCAGAACACCAAGCGCGGCGACCGCGTCAAGGGCCCGATCAAGTCGATCACCGACTTCGGCGTGTTCGTGGGTCTGGCTGCCGGCATCGACGGCCTGGTTCACCTCTCGGACCTCTCGTGGAACGAAGCCGGCGAAACCGCCGTTCGCAACTACAAGAAGGGCCAGGAAGTCGAAGCGATCGTGCTGGCTGTGGATGTCGACCGCGAGCGCATCTCGCTGGGCATCAAGCAACTCGACAGCGACCCGTTCACCACGTTCACCACCGTGAACGACAAGGGCCAGATCGTGACCGGCAAGGTCAAGACCGTGGATGCCCGCGGCGCTGAAATCGACCTCGGCGAAGACATCATCGGCTACCTGCGTGCTTCGGAAATCTCGCGCGACCGCGTCGAAGATGCCCGCAACGTGCTCAAGGAAGGCGACGAAGTCACCGCCATCGTCGTGAACGTGGATCGCAAGACCCGCAACATCCAGCTGTCCATCAAGCAGAAGGACATGGTCGACGAACAAGGCGCCATGGCCAACCTGAGCCAGCAGTCGGCACGCGAAAACGCGGGCACGACGAGCCTGGGCGCCCTGCTGCGCGCCAAGCTCGACAACAACGACAGCAAGTAAGCTGAGTCCGAAGACAGAGCAGGCCCTGGGGCCGCTCTGTCTTTTTTTTCGTCCACGTTTTCTCTGCACTGGCCTCTATGACCCGCTCTGACCTCGTCGAAGAACTCGCAGCGCGCTTTGCGCAACTCACGCACCGCGATGCCGAATACGCCGTCAAGACCATCCTGGACGCGATGAGCGACGCGCTGGTGCGCGGGCACCGCATCGAGATTCGCGGGTTCGGCAGCTTCTCGGTCAACCGGCGTCCGCCGCGCATCGGGCGCAATCCGCGTTCGGGCGAGAGCGTGCAGATCCCGGAAAAGCGGGTGCCGCACTTCAAGCCGGGCAAGGCCTTGCGCGAAGCGGTCGACGCGAAGACGGCCGAGCTCGACGCCAAGGAAGCCAAGGGCCGCAAGGCCTGATCCGCGTGGATGCAAACGTAGAATGCCTCCGGCAACGGGAATGGCTATGAAATACCTCCTGTGGCTGCTCAAGGCAGCCATTTTTTTTACGCTCTTCGCCTTCGCGCTGAACAACCAGCACGACGCGACCGTCTACTTCTTCTTCGGCACCCACTGGCGCGCACCGCTGGTGCTCGTCGTGCTCGCGGCCTTCGCGGGCGGGCTCGTGGTGGGCGCGCTCGGCATGCTGCCGGGCTGGTGGAAACACCGCGCCGCCGCGGCGGCCCAGGGCCCCTCGGCGACCGAAGCCATCTCCACAACAACGGCACCGACGGCCGTGACCGCCCAAGCAGCGGCACCGTCCATCTCCGCCACCGACCTCCCCGCCGTACGTCAACATGGACTTTGATCCCAGCTGGCTGCTGATCAGCCTGCCCGTCGCCTTCGTGCTCGGGTGGCTCGCATCGCGCTTCGACATCCGCCAGCTCAAGCTCGAGAACCGGCAGGCGCCCAAGGCCTACTTCCGCGGCCTGAACTTCCTGCTCAACGAGCAGCAGGACCAAGCCATCGACGCCTTCATCGAGGCCGTGCAGAACGACCCCGACACGCAGGAGCTGCACTTCGCGCTCGGCAACCTGTTCCGCCGCCGCGGCGAGTACCAGCGCGCCGTGCGCGTGCACGAGCACCTGCTCGGCCGTGGCGACCTGAGCCGCGCCGACCGCGAGCGCGCACAACACGCCCTGGCGCAGGACTTCCTGCGCGCCGGCCTGCTCGACCGCGCCGAAGCCGCACTGCAGAAGCTCGAAGGCACGCGCTACGAGAACGAGGCGCGCCTCTCGCTGCTCGCCATCTACGAGCGTTCGCGCGAATGGGCCCAGGCCGCCGACGTGGCGCAGAAGCTGGACGAGTCCGACCAGGCCAGCTACGCCACGCGCCGCGCGCACCACCTCTGCGAGCAGGCGACCGAACGCGTGGCGGCCGGCGAACTGCCCGCTGCGGCAAAGCTGCTCGCGCAAGCCGTCGAACTGGCCCCACAGGCGCCGCGCCCAGCCATCGACACCGCCAACCTGCAACTGCGCAACGGCGATGCGGCCGCAGCCTTCGACACGCTCGTTGCACTGAGCGACACCGCGCCCCTCGCACTGCCCCTGTACGCCGCCGCATTGCAGCAGGCCGCAGTGGCAGCGCACCGCGAAGCAGAGGCGCTCGCGCTGCTGCAGCGGCGCTATGCCGAGTCGCCATCGATCGACGTGCTCGAGGCGCTGATCGCCCTGGGCGGCACCCCATCGACGACGACCGCCACCGACGAGCAACAGCCCCCCACCCCGCGCGACGGCTACATCGCCCACCTCGCGCACCAACCCTCGCTGGTCGCGGCGTCGCGCTGGCTGGCAGGCGAAAAGTTCGAGCACGAGCAGTTCCACCCACAGGTGCAACGCGCGCTCGACCAGGCCACCCGCCCGCTGATGCGCTACCGCTGCGCCGCCTGCGGCTTCGAGGCGCACCAGTACTTCTGGCACTGCCCCGGCTGCCAGGCCTGGGACAGCTATCCGCCGCGCCGCGTCGAAGAACTCTGAGCAAGGTTCCGACCACGTTTCGGAACAATGGTCACCGGGGCGACGAGGTCGTCAACGCCCCTTTCCCTGGTCTCGTTGAACGCCAGCCGACGCATTTGTCGGCTGTCAGTCATACCTACAAATCAGGGAGTTTTTCAATCATGTTCAAGAAGATCCTGGCCGTCTCGGCCATGCTGTTCGCGGTCGCTTCGTTCGCTGCCGTCGACGTCAACAAGGGCACCGAAGCCGAGCTCGACGGCCTCAATGGCGTCGGACCCGCCATGTCCAAGCGCATCATCGAGGCGCGCAAGCAAGGCGAATTCAAGGATTGGCCCGACCTCATGCAGCGCGTCAAGGGCGTGAAGGAAAAGAAGGCGGAGAAGCTCTCGGCCGAAGGTCTCACGGTGAACGGCCAGGCCTTCGGCGGTGCGGCCGCCGCAGCACCGAAGGAAGCAAAGGCCCCCAAGGCTCCCAAGCCCTGACCGCGCACATACAGCCACAGCAAAAGCCGCCTCCGAGGCGGCTTTTTCATGCGCGCTCGGTCTGCCGCACGCACGCAACATGGCAGGGAAATGCCTCAGGAAGTGGCCCGAAATTTGCACGTATGCTTCCTTTCGTTTTGCTTTCACTACATTCCGGAGCGCGTTCATGAATCACAAGTTCGGCATTGCCCTCGCGGGCCTCACCCTTGGGGCCGCGGCTTTCGCGCAGACCAAGTGGGACCTGCCCACCGCGTACCCCGCGACCAACTACCACACCGAAAACATCACGCAGTTCGCCAAGGACGTGGACGCGGCCACCGCCGGCAAGGTCAAGATC
>NZ_JBPJZG010000014.1:0-78374 GCF_051216415.1 Variovorax trehalosi | reverse complement strand
GCCCCGCCATTGCTGGATGGTGTCTTCGCGCTCGCTCGCATCGGCGCGGTGAAAGCGGATGGTGGCTTGGGTGTTGGCGCGGAAGGCGCCGTTGTGGTCGGCGATGACGAGGGTGTGGCTGCCCAGGCTGCCGTCCTTGCCGGTGGCGTGTTCGAACCAGTAGCACAGGCCTTCTTCGGCCAGGAGGCGCGAAACAAAATCGAAGTCGCTCTCGTGGTACTGGGTGGTGATGCCGCGCACGGGATAGATGTCGCGCTGGGCGATCTCCCAGCGCCATTGCACGGCGAGCTTGCCTTGGCTCTGGTAGCGCGCGAACACGGCATCGACGATGTCGAACACGCTCTGGTGCTGGAACAGGCAGCTGTCCTGGCGATGGCGCAGGAACGCGAGCCAGGGTTCGATGACGATGCGGTAGCGCGCCATGCCGCCGTTGCTCGAGACGCACTCGGCCTCGGTCACATGGCCGTGGAAGGGGCGGAGGTCAGTGCGGCTCTGTGCGGTCTGCAGATCGAGGCGCACGCCCTGGCCCATGAGGGTCTTGAGTTCGATGTGCGCGTCGTCACTCAGTGCGGTGAGTTCGAAGCGGAAGCCGCCTTCGTCAAGAGACTCCACGCCTTCGAGGCGTTCAGCCAGGAGCTTGTTCTCGCCCAAGGGCGTGTGCAGCACCAGCAGCCGATCCTGCTGTGTCGTACCCGCACGCATTTGCGCGCCGAGCGAAGCCGAATTGAAGTCTGTCATTTCCCCCTTTCGCTATGCCACAACTCTTTCTGGTGGCGAACGGCGACAGTAGCCCCCCTTGCGCGACATACCCAGTGCCTAAAGTCACTCGCTCCCACTTCAACGGCAATGCGCAGCAACTGCTGAGCCATGCGAAACCGTCGGCATCGGGAGTCATGCCAGAGCCCGGGAATACCCTCTGCCACCCTCGAAGTCTTCTTGCCTACATTTCTTGTATGCAAGAAAAAGCGATCCTTGCATGCAACCCTCGACAAGACATAAAGACAGGAGACTCCATGCCTCGCTTCGCCAAATCGCTCTTCGGTCAGGTGGTCATCGCGCTGGTGCTCGGCGTGCTCGCCGGCCTCTTCTGGCCCGAGTTCGCGGTCAAGCTCAAGCCGCTGGGTGACGGCTTCATCAAGCTGATCAAGATGATCATCCCGGTGCTGGTGTTCTGCGTCGTCGTGCACGGCATCGCGGGCGCGGGCGACCTGAAGCGCGTGGGGCGCGTGGGCGTCAAGGCGCTCATCTACTTCGAGGTGCTCACCACCATCGCGCTCGCCATGGGCCTGGTGCTGGCCTTCGTGTTCCAGCCGGGCGTGGGCATGAACGTGGACCCGGCCAAGCTCGACCCGGCCGCGATGAGCGCCTATGCGTCGAACGCCGACAAGCTCACGAGCGGCGGCACGGTCGAGTTCCTGATGAAGCTCATTCCGACCACGGTGGTCAACGCCTTCGCCACGGGCGACGTGCTGCAGGTGCTGCTGTTCGCGGTGCTGTTCGGCTGCGCGCTGTCGCTGCTGGGCGACCGCGGCAAGCCGGTGGCGGTGGTGGTGGATGCGCTCTCGCTGGTGCTCTTCAAGATCATGGGGATCATCATCAAGCTCGCGCCGCTGGGCGTGCTGGGCGCCATCGCGTTCACGGTGGGGCAGTACGGCATCGGCTCGCTCAAGCAACTGGGCATGCTGGTCGCGCTCTTCTACGGCGCGGTGCTGGTCTTCGTGTTCGTAGTGCTGGGGCTGGTGATGCGCTTCTCGGGCTTCAGCCTCTGGAAGCTGCTGCGGTACCTCCGCGAAGAACTCACCATCGTGTTCGCCACCACCTCGTCGGACAGCGTGCTGCCTCAGATCATGGCCAAGCTGCGCCGCATGGGCATCCGCGATTCGACGGTGGGCCTGGTGATTCCGACGGGCTACTCGTTCAACCTCGACGCGTTCTCGATCTACATCACGCTCGCGGCCGTGTTCATCGCGCAGGCCACCAACACGCCGATCTCGATGGCGGACCTGCTCACGATCCTCGCGATCGCGCTGGTCACCTCCAAGGGCGCGCACGGCGTGCCGGGCTCGGCCATCGTGGTGCTGGCGGCGACGCTGCATGCGATTCCGGCGATCCCCGCCATCGGCCTCGTGCTGGTGCTGTCGGTGGACTGGTTCATGGGCATCGCCCGCGCGCTCGGCAACCTGATCGGCAACTGCGTGGCCACGGTGGCGATCGCGGCGTGGGAAGGCGACATCGACCGCGAGCGCGCGCATGCGGTGCTCGACGGCACCTACTCGCCGGACGACGAGCCACTGGCCGAAGCACCCGTGGTAAACACCGGCACCGCCGCTACCTCCGCTCACTGAAAACAAGATGGCCACCGACGTCAGCCCCACCGCCATCGCCGAGCGCGTCGTCGAGGCCATCCTCGCGCAGAAGCTCGCGCCGGGCGAGCGGCTGGGCGAGCAGGCCCTGGCCGAGAACTTCTCGGTGAGCCGCACGATGGTGCGCGAGGCGCTCATGCAGTTGCAGGCGCGCGGTTTCGTCGAAGTGCAATCGCGCCGCGGCTGGTACGTGGTGGAGCCCTCGGCCGAGGAAGCGCGCGATGCCTTCTCGGCCCGCCGCATCGTCGAGGCCGGCATCCTGGCCGAGAGCGAAGGCCGGCCGCTCGGCAAGGTGATCCGGAAGCTGCGCGATCACATCGCCGACGAGCAGCGCGCCATCGAAGGCGCCGATGCCGCCACGCGGGCCTTCCTGCTCGCCGACTTCCATGTCTGCCTCGCGGAGCAGATGGGGCACCAGTTGCTGGTCGACGTGCTGCGCGATCTCACGGCACGCACCACGCTGGCGGCCACGCTTTACCAGTCGAAGCACGAGGCGGGGCAGTCGTGCGCGGAGCACGGCGCCATCGTCGCGGCCCTCGAAGAAGGCGACACGGACAAGGCGCGCCGGCTGATGCTGGAACACATCGGCAATGTCGAGCGTGCGCTCGAGGTCGAAGCCACGGCGGAGCCCGATGCGCCGAGCCGCCTGCGCGCCACGCTGGCGCCGGTCGCGCTGCCGCGCGCCAAACGCTGAAGCCGTCCGTGCATTAGTGCCGCGGCGCGCTATCGATGAGATAGCGCGCCGCGACGGGCTGGCAAAGGCTGCGGGCGAATTTTCCTGCCCCCAGCGCGGCCCTCCACAAGGGCGTGCCCGCTGACAGGATGGCGCCGCCGCGCTCGGCTACAGTCCGAGACACTTATGAATTCACCCCAACTCCAGCGCGGCGTGTTCCTCGCCCTGCTCGCCATCGTCACCGCCGCCTTCGTCTGGGTGCTGCTGCCGTTCTTCGGCGCGGTGCTGTGGGGCGTGGCGCTGGCGATCCTGTTCACGCCGCTCTACAAGTGGCTGTTGAAGAAGATGCGCGGCAAGCCCAATGCCGCCGCGCTCTCGACGCTGGCGATCTGTCTCTTCATCGTGATCCTGCCGCTGGCGATGGTAGGCGTGTCGCTGGTGCAAGAGATCGCGCTGGTCACGCAGAACATTCGCTCGGGGCAGATCAACTTCGCGGCCTACTTCCAGCAGATCCTCGATGCCTCGCCGCAGTGGCTGCTGAACCTGGTCGAGCGCTTCAACCTCGGCGACATGGCAGCCTGGCAGGCCCGCATCTCCACCGCTGCGGGGCAGGCCAGCCAGATCATCGCGAGCCAGGCGCTGGCCATCGGCCAGAACACCTTCGACTTCATCGTCAGCTTCTTCGTGATGCTGTACCTCCTGTACTTCCTGGTGCGCGACGGCGCCACGCTCTCCAAGACCATGCGCGATGCCGTGCCGCTCGCCAAGCCGCACACGCACTACCTGCTCAACAAGTTCACCACCGTGATCCGCGCCACGGTGAAGGGCAACGTGGCCGTGGCCATTGCGCAGGGCACCATCGGCGGGCTGGCCTTCTGGTTCCTCGGCGTACAGGGCGCGCTGCTGTGGGCGGTTCTGATGGCCTTCCTGTCGCTCCTGCCCGCGGTGGGCGCGGCGCTGATCTGGGGGCCGGTGGCGATCTACTTCCTGGCCACGGGGCACTTCTGGCAGGGCGGCGTTCTGATCTTCGTGGGCGTGTTCGTGATCGGCCTGGTCGACAACATCCTGCGCCCCGTGCTCGTGGGCAAGGACACGCAGATGCCCGACTACATCGTGCTGATGTCCACCATCGGCGGCATGGCGATCTTCGGCATCAACGGCTTCGTGATCGGGCCGGTGATCGCGGCGCTGTTCATGGCGGCGTGGAGCCTGTTCGCGGACTCGGGGCATGTGGGCAACGGCCACGAGACGATCGAGCCGCCGCAGACGCCCGAAGCCGCCGACCCGGCCGCCCTGCCCGAGAACCGCAAGAAGGGCTGAACCCGGCGGAGGCTGGTGCTTCTTGCGCCCGCCGCGCGCATCTGGCGCGCGCATTTCCGCATTTCGTCGCATGCCGCTGGGCGCCGCCCGGCGCCTGCGGGATCGTCGGGGCCTCTTCACTGCAACGAGGCCTGCCATGCGTCCTTTCGTATTCCTCTCCCGCCCGGCCGTGCGCGCGATGTGTGCTGCCACCCTCCTCGCGCCGCTGGGCGCGCTTGCCGCCGACCTGCGCCTGAGCGTGGCCGACGGTCCCGCCGCCGACGCCACGCTGTACGTCGCGCTGTACAGCAGCGCCACCGGCTTCGCGGGCACCGCGCTGGCCTCGCAGATGGTGCCGATGCGCGCCGGCGCGGCACAGCTCGTGTTCCCGGGCCTGGCGCCGGGGCGCTATGCCGTGCGCGTGTTCGCGGACGAAAACGGCAACGGCAAGCTCGACACCAACCTCTTCGGCATGCCGACCGAACGCTACGGCTTCTCGAACGATGCCAAGGGCAATCTCGGCCCGCCCGAATTCGATGCCGCCGCGATCGGCGTCGATGCCGACCTGCAGACCGTCATCCACCTGCGCTGAGGCCGCCATGCAAAGACGCGAACTCATGCGCCTGCTGGCTTCGGCCGGCGCACTTTCCCTTCTTGCGCCCCTGGCGCGCGCTGCCGGCCAGGACAATTGGCAGGCCGACTTCGAAGCCGCCGACGTGCCCTGGAAGACCGGCTTCGCCACGCCGTCCGGCGACCTGCCGCTGACCCGTGCCACGGTGCGAGGGCGCTTTCCCGACGCCGTCGCCGGCGCGCTCTTTCGCATCTGCCCTGCGGGCCACGACCTGGGTGGCGAGCGCTATCACCATTGGTTCGACGGCGACGGCATGGTGCATCGCTTCGTGATCGACGGGGCCGACGTGCGCCACCAGGGCCGCTATGTCGCCACACCCAAGCGGGTGGCCGAGGTGCGGGCCGGCCACCGCCTGTTCGAGGCCTTCGGCACCATCCCGCCGGGCGTCGAGCCGCCGACCTCGGCCGACAGCATCAACGTCGCCAACACCAGCGTGCTGCCGATGCGCGGCGAAGTGCTGGCGCTGTGGGAAGGCGGCTCGGCCACGCGCGTCGATGCGCGCACGCTCGATACGCTGGGCGTGAAGACCTGGCGCCCCGACCTCGCGGGCATGCCCTTCTCGGCCCACCCCAAGGTCGACCCGGACGGCACGGTCTGGAACTTCGGCGTCAGCAGCAGCCAGGGCCTGATGGCGCTGTACGAGATCGGCGCCGACGGTGCATTGCGGCGCGCGGCCGCGGTGCCGTTGCCCGACACCGCGATGGTCCACGACTTCGCCGTGACCGATCGGCATCTGGTGTTCCTGATGCCGCCGCTGGTCTACGACGGCAAGCGCAAGGAAGCCGGCGCGACCTTTCTCGACGCGCATGTCTGGCGGCCCGAGCTGGGCATGCGCGCGCTGGTGGTCGACAAGCAGAACTGGGACAAGCGCCAGATGCTGATGCTGCCGGCGGGCTTCCTGTTCCATGTGGGCAACGCCTGGGAAGAAGACACGCCGCGCGGCACTCGGATCCACATCGACTATGTGCGCTCGGACAACGCCGACTCGGTGTTCACGACCAACCGCGAACTGATGCGCGCGCGCCTTGCAAGAAGCACCCACCCGCACCTGACTGTCGCCACGCTGAATCTGGGCACGGGAGAGGCCACGCAGAAGGCACTGCCGCTGGAAGCGGAGTTTCCGCGCATCGATCCGCGCCGCGTCGGCCTGCGCCACCGCCAGGTGGTGCACGCGACGCAGCTGCGGCCCGGCCTGCCGGGCTTCGGTGCGGTCGCCCGCACGGATGTCGAAACCGGTCGCAGCCAGCGCTTCAGCTACGGGCCGAGTGCCATCGTGGAAGAGCATGTCTTCGTGCCGGATGGCTCGAAGCCAGGCTGGGTGCTGGGCACGGTGCTCGACTTCGGCCGGCAGAAGACGGTGCTGTCGTGCTTCGCGGCCGATCACCTGGCCGCCGGGCCAGTGGCGCAGGCCACGCTGCCCTACGCGCTGCCGCTGGGCCTGCACGGCGCCTTCGTGCCGGCCTGAAGAGAAAGAAAGCTCAGGCCGACCACCAGCCTTCGTCGAAGCGCCCCTGCAGGAACGCCACGAAGCCCGACACCTTGCCCGGCACCAGCTTGGGCGAGGGAAAGACGGCGTGGATCTCCTGCTCGGGCAACGCGTGGTCGCCGAGCACTGCGACCACCTTGCCCGCCGCCATCGACTCGCTCGCCACGTAGCGCGGCATGAGCGCAATGCCCAGCCCGTCGCGCGCGGCCGCCAGCACGGCGGAAAGATTGTTCGAGCGAAAGCGCCCCGAGACCGGCACCGTCACCGGCTCGCCCTTGGGCGTGTGCATGCGCCAGAACTCGTCGCCCACCACGCTGCTGTAGATGAGCGCCACATGCGCGCTCAGGTCCTGCGCGCGCTTGGGCGTGCCGTGCTTCTTCAGGTAGCCGGGCGCTGCGACCATCACCCACGGGTTGGCGCCCAGGTAGCGCGCCCCCAATGATGAATCGGCCAGCTTGCCCATGCGAATGGCCACGTCGATGCCCTGCGCGATGAGATCGACGTAGCGGTCCTCGAAGCTCAAATCGAGCTGCACCTGCGGATGCCGGCGCATGTACTCGAGCGCCAGCGGCACCACCACGCGCCGCCCGAATGCCACCGAAGTGCCAACCCGCAGCAGCCCCTGCGCCTGGTTCTGTCGCAGCTGCACGATGCTGTCGGCCTCTTCGGCATCGCGCACGATGGTCTTGCACTTCTCGTAATACAGCGCGCCCGGCTCGGTGAGGCTCACGCCGCGCGTGTTGCGGTTGAGCAGCCGCACCTTCAGCCGCGTTTCCGTTGCCGCGATCTGCTTGGTCACGGTGGGTTGCGTGGTGTTGAATTCGCGCGCTGCTTTCGAGAAGCTGCCGGTCTCCACGACCCGCACGAACATTTCCATTGCCAAGAGTCTGTCCATTCGCGGATGGTAGTCACTTATTCCAACGCGGAATAGGTTTTATGGTCCCCAGCCGTCTTCTTCGAATGGTCTCCGCTTCCTACAGTGGACGTCACTTAACGGAGACAGTCCCATGGCAAAAATGAAAGCAGTCCAGGCCGCCGTGCTTGTGATGGAAAAAGAAGGCGTGACGCAGGCCTTCGGCGTGCCCGGTGCCGCCATCAACCCGATGTATTCGGCGCTGCGCCAACGCGGCAGCATCTCGCACATCCTCGCGCGCCACGTCGAGGGCGCCTCGCACATGGCCGAGGGCTACACGCGGGCGGTGGCCGGCAACATCGGCGTTTGCATCGGCACCTCGGGCCCGGCGGGCACCGACATGATCACCGGCCTGTATTCGGCCTGGGCCGATTCGATTCCGATCCTCTGCATCACGGGCCAGGCGCCGCGCGCGCGGCTCTACAAGGAAGACTTCCAGGCGGTCGACATCGAATCGATCTCCAAGCCCGTCACCAAGTGGTCGGTGACGGTGCGCGAACCCGGCCAGGTGCCGCAGGTGTTCCAGCAGGCCTTTCACCTGATGCGCTCAGGCCGCCCGGGCCCCGTGCTGGTCGACCTGCCCTTCGACGTGCAGATGGCCGAGATCGAGTTCGACATCGACAGCTACGAGCCGCTCACCCCCTACAAGCCAGCCGCCACGCGCGCCCAGATCGAGAAGGCCATCGGCATGATGCAGGCCGCCGAGCGCCCGCTGATCGTGGCCGGCGGCGGCGTCATCAACGCCGATGCGTCCGACCTGCTCGTGCGCTTTGCCGAAGCCACCGGCGTGCCGGTGATTCCGACGCTCATGGGCTGGGGCTCGATCCCCGACGACCATCCGCTGATGGCCGGCATGTGCGGCCTGCAGACCAGCCACCGGTACGGCAACGCGACGATGCTCGCCTCCGACTTCGTGCTCGGCATTGGCAACCGCTGGGCCAACCGCCACACCGGCTCGGTCGATGTCTACACCAAGGGCCGCACCTTCGTGCACGTGGACATCGAGCCCACGCAGATCGGCCGCGTGTTCACGCCCGACTTCGGCATCGTCTCCGACGCCAAGGCCGCACTGGAGCAATTCGTCGCCGTCGCAGAGGAAATGAAGGCCGCCGGCAAGCTCACCGACCGCCGCGAGTGGGCCAGGTCGTGCATCGAGCGCAAGAAGACCATGCTGCGCAAGACCAACTTCGACGAAGTACCGATGAAGCCGCAGCGCGTGTACCAGTGCATGAACAACAACTTCAGCAACGACACCTGCTACGTGAGCACCATCGGGCTCTCGCAGATCGCCGCCGCGCAGTTCTTGCATGTGTACAACCCGCGCCACTGGATCAACTGCGGCCAGGCCGGCCCGCTGGGCTGGACCATTCCCGCCGCGCTGGGCGTGCGCGCGGCCGACCCGACGCGCAAGATCGTCGCGCTCTCGGGCGACTACGACTTCCAGTTCATGATCGAGGAGCTGGCCGTGGGCGCGCAGTTCAAGCTGCCGTACATCCACATCGTGGTGAACAACTCGTACCTGGGCCTCATCCGCCAGGCGCAGCGCGGCTTCGAGATGGACTACTGCGTGCAGCTCGCATTCGACAACATCAACGCGGGCCCCGATGCGGGCATCGAAAGCAGCTACGGTGTGGACCACCTGAAGGTCGTCGAAGGCCTGGGCTGCAAGGCGATCCGCGTGAACAAGCAGGAAGAGATCGCGCCGGCCATCCAGCGTGCCGAAGCGCTCATGGCCGAGTTCAGCGTGCCGGTGGTCATCGAGGTGATGCTCGAGCGTGTGACCAACATCGCGATGGGCACCGAGATCGACAACATCACCGAGTTCGAGCCGCTGGCCGAACATCCTGCCGATGCACCCACCGCGGTGGCGGCCGAGATGCTGGACTGAGCGAACCAAGGAGACACACGCATATGCCCAAGTTCGCAGCCAACCTCACGATGCTCTTCACCGAGCTGCCGTTCATGCAACGCTTCGAAGCCGCCGCCAAGGCGGGCTTCAAGGGAGTGGAATACCTCTTCCCGTACCCCTTCGAGAAGAAGGAACTCGCCGCGGCGCTCCGCACCAACGGCCTGCAGCAGGTGCTGCACAACCTGCCGGCCGGCGACTGGGACAAGGGTGAGCGCGGCATCGCCTGCCTCACCGACCGCACCGGCGAATTCGCCGAAGGCATCGGCATGGCGATCGACTACGCGACCGCGCTCGGCTGCCCGCAGGTCAATTGCCTGATCGGCAAAGTGCCCGAGGGCGCCGACATCAACGTGGTGAACCGCACGGTGATCGACAACCTGCGCCTGGCCGCGCGGGAACTCGAAGCAGCCGGCATCCGCATGCTGATCGAGCCGATCAACACCTTCGACATTCCGGGCTTCTACCTGAACCGCACCGACAAGGCGCTCGCGCTGATCGAGGCGGTGGGCTCGCCCAACCTGAAGGTGCAGTACGACATCTATCACGCGCAGCGGATGGAAGGCGAGCTCGGCAACACGCTCACGAAACACCTCGCGCAGATCGGCCACATCCAGCTGGCCGACAACCCCGGCCGCGGCGAGCCGGGCACGGGCGAGATCAACTACCCGTGGCTCTTCAAGCACATCGATTCGCTGGGCTACGACGGCTGGATCGGCTGCGAATACAAGCCGCGCAGCGACACGGTGAACGGCCTCGGCTGGCGCGAAGCGCTCACGCAATAAAAGACAACTTCAGATCGGAAAAAGAGACATGACGACAAGCCCCCAGAAAATCGGATTCATCGGCCTCGGCATCATGGGCGCGCCCATGGCGGGCCACCTGCTCGACGCGGGCCACCAGCTCTTTGTGAACACACAGGGCAACACGCCCGAGCCCTTCATCTCGAAGGCGAAGATCTGCGCCTCGGCGGCCGAGGTGGCGCGCCAGGCCGACATCATCTTCATCATGGTGCCGGACACGCCCGACGTGGAGAAGGTACTCTTCGGCGAGCCGGGCACGCACGGCGTGGCCGAGGGCCTGAAGGACTCGCGCGGCAAGATCGTGGTGGACTGCAGCTCCATCGACCCGATCGCCACCAAGGCGTTTGCCAAGCGCATCGTGGCGCTCGGCTGCGGCTACATCGATGCACCGGTCTCGGGCGGCGAAGTGGGCGCCAAGGCCGCGAGCCTCACGATCATGTGCGGCGGCGACGAAGGCACCTTCGAACGCGTGAAGCCGCTGCTCGACAAGATGGGCAAGAACGTCACGCTGGTGGGCGCCGTGGGCGACGGCCAGGTCTGCAAGGTGGCCAACCAGATCATCGTGGCGCTGAACATCGCCGCCGTGGGCGAAGCGCTGCTGTTCGCCTCGAAGGCCGGCGCCGATCCGGCCAAGGTGCGCCAGGCGCTGATGGGCGGTTTCGCGAGCTCGCGCATTCTCGAAGTGCACGGCGAGCGGATGATCAAGCGCACCTTCGCACCGGGCTTCCGCATCGCGCTGCACCAGAAGGACCTGAACCTCGCGCTGCAGAGCGCGCGTTCGCTGGGCGTGGCGCTGCCGCAGACGGCGGGTGCGGCGCAGCTGATGAATGCCTGCGCGGCGCTCGGCCACGGGCAGTCGGACCACTCGGCGCTGGTCAAGGCGCTCGAAGCGCTCGCCCAGCACACCGTCACGCCGGACTGAGCCTGCGGCTCAGGTCTTTGCAGCCTCGAGCGATTCCTTGAGGTTGCGCCGCCGCCATGCCCAGGTCTTGATGGCCTGCGGCAGGATGCCGATGCACGAGGCGTAGTACGTCACCTTGAAGCCCCAGAAACGCGGGCCGATGGGCGTGTCGCGGAACAGGTCGCCGGCCAGGATCGACAGGAGCGCCTCCTGCATGCGCCAGATGTTGCGCGGCGCCATGAAGAGCCTGCGGATCGCCGGCGAGGTGATGCGGTAGATGAACCACGAGAACATCTTCGGCCCGCGCTTCATGACCTTCTCGTAGTGGCGGAAGGCCTTTTCGGCCTCCTTCGCCTCGCCCTTGAGCCACAGGTCAGCCGCGGTCGCGGCCTCGAAGCCGCTGTTCATCGCCAGGTACACGCCCGAGGAGAACATCGGGTCGACGAAGGCGTAGGCATCGCCCACCATCATGAAACGGTCGCCGCGGCAGAACTTCGAGTCGTAGGCGTAGTTGCCGGTGGCGGTGGCGCCTTCCATCAGCGTAGCGTTCGCAAGGCGTGCGGCCAGCTTGGGCGCGAGCGCGATGGTCTCCATCAGGAAGTCTTCGAGCGACGCGCCCTGGCGGCGCTTGAAGTACGCGGGCGACGCCACGGCGCCGACGCTCACTGTGCCGTCCTTCAGCGGGATGTACCAGAACCAGCCATGGTCGAACCAGAAGAGCGAGATGTTGCCCTCGAAGCGGCCGGGCCGGCGCTCGGCGTTGGCGAAGTGGCCGTAGAGCGCCGCGCTCGCATGCTTGCGGTTGCGCTGCTTGGCGTCGAACTGGTTCGACAGCAGCGTGTCGCGCCCGCTCGCGTCGATCACGAAGCGCGGGCGCCAGCTGGTCTCGGTGCCGTCGTCGGCCTTGATCTTCACCAGCGGGCGGTTGTCGGGCGTGCCCTTGCCGGCATCCATGTCCACACCGGTGACGCGCTGGCCCTCGAAGGTGCGCGCGCCGCGCTTGCCGGCGTGGCGGAACAGCAGTTCGTCGAATTCCGAGCGGCGCACATGCACCGCGTACGGAAAGCTCTTGTCCATCGCCTGGCCGAAGTCGAAATGGCTCGTGTGGTCGTGCCAGGGCGAGACGAACTCGGCGCCATGCTTCTTGATGCCGATGGCCTCGACCTCGGTGCGCACGCCCAGCCGGTCGAACAGCGGCATGTTCATCGGCAGCAGCGACTCGCCGATGTGAAAGCGCGGATGCTGCGCCTTCTCGATCAGGACCACGTCGTGCCCCTTGTCTGCGAGCAGCGCGGCCACGGTGGAGCCCGAAGGCCCGCCGCCGATGACCACGACATCGGGGTCGGTGGTGGTGAAAGGTCCGGGTGTCATGCGCTGCCCCTCCGTTGTCTTTGTATGTGGGTTGACGATGCCCGCCGCCCCCGGCGGCAAGGCTCGGTTTTGCCTATGGTTAACCTTAATTCACCATGGTTACCAGCGCCGGAGTTTAGCGAACCGGGCTCCCCCTTTTGCCAACGCTATGGGTTCAGGCGTTTTCGGCATTCCCTCTCTGAGAACTGGCCACGCTTTTGCGGTAGCCTCATTGCCCGTCAGAAACAAGGAGACATTTCATGGCTGCACCCCTCTCCCCCGCAGAAGAAGCACTTCGCGAGGCAGCGCGCGAATACCACCGCTCGCCCGTCAAGGGCAAGATTTCGATCACCCCCACCAAGCCCCTGCTGAACCAGCGCGACCTGTCGCTGGCCTATTCGCCGGGCGTGGCCTATCCCTGCCTGGACATCGCCGCCGACCCGTCGCTGGCCACCGAATACACGGCGCGCGGCAACCTGGTGGGCGTCATCACCAACGGAACGGCCGTGCTGGGCCTGGGCAACATCGGCCCGCTGGCCGCCAAGCCGGTGATGGAAGGCAAGGGATGCCTGTTCAAGAAATTCGCCGGCATCGACGTGTTCGACATCGAGCTGGCCGAGAACGACCCCGACAAGCTGGTCGACATCATCGCGGCGCTGGAGCCCACGCTGGGCGGCATCAACCTCGAAGACATCAAGGCGCCCGAGTGCTTCTACATCGAGAAGAAGCTGCGCGAGCGCATGAACATCCCCGTGTTCCATGACGACCAGCACGGCACAGCCATCATCTCGGCCGCGGCGCTGATCAACGGCCTCGAACTCGTGGGCAAGAAGATCGAGGACGTGAAGATCGCCGTCTCCGGCGCCGGCGCAGCAGCCATCGCGTGTCTCGACGTCATGGTGGGCCTGGGCGCCAAGCCCGCCAACATCTACGCCTGCGACTCCAAGGGCCTGATCTACATCGGCCGTGCAGGCGGCTTCGACGAATCGAAGTCACGCTACGCCCAGAAAGACACCGGCGCCCGCACCCTGGCCGACGTGGTGAAGGACGCCGATGTGTTCCTCGGCTGCTCGGCCCCCGGCGTGATGACCGCCGAGATGGTCAAGACCATGGGCACGCAGCCCATCATCCTGGCGCTGGCCAACCCCGAGCCCGAGATTCGCCCCGAGCTGGCCAAGGCCGTGCGGCCCGACTGCATCATCGCAACCGGCCGCTCGGACTACCCGAACCAAGTCAATAACGTGCTGTGCTTCCCGTACATCTTCCGCGGCGCGCTCGATTGCGGCGCCACCAAGATCACGGAAGAAATGAAGCTGGCCTGCGTGCGCGAGATCGCCGACCTCACCAAGGCCGACATCAGCGAAGAGGTGGCCACGGCCTACGCGGGGCAGGAGCTCTCGTTCGGGCCCGACTACATCATTCCCAAGCCTTTCGATTCGCGGCTGATCCTGCGTATCGCGCCGGCCGTGGCCAAGGCCGCCGCCGCTTCGGGCGTGGCCACCCGCCCCATCGAGGACATGGAGGCCTACCGCCAGCACCTGACGCGCTTCGTCTACCAGACCGGCATGTTCATGCGCCCGGTGTTCACCGCCGCCAAGCTGGCCACCGCCAAGCGCGTGGCTTATGCCGAAGGCGAAGACGAGCGCGTGCTGCGCGCCGCGCAACTGGCCGTGGACGAAGGCCTGGCTCAGCCGATTCTGGTCGGCCGCCCCGCGGTGATCGAGGCACGCATCAAGAAGGCCGGCCTGCACATCCGCGCGGGCACCGACTTCGAGATCGTCAACCCCGAGGACGACCCGCGCTTCCGTGTGTACTGGGAGGCCTTCCACAAGCTCATGGGCCGACGCGGCGTGACGCCCGAGGCCGCCAAGACCATGGTGCGCCGCTCCAACACCACCATCGCCGCGCTGATGCTGCACCTGGGCGATGCCGACGCCATGATCTGCGGCCTGGTCGGGCGCTTCGACGTGCACCTGGAGCACATCCGCAACCTGATTGGCCTGAAGCGCGGCGCGCCGGGCTTCGCGACGCTGAACGCGCTCACGCTGGAGAAGCGCACTGTGTTCATCACCGACACCAACGTGAACGAAGACCCGAGCGCCGAACTGCTGGCCAGCATCGCGATGATGGCGGCCGAGGAAGTCCGCCGCTTCGGCCTGCCGCCGAAGGTGGCCTTTCTCTCGCACTCGAACTACGGCACCTCGAGCCGCGGCTCGGCGCGCAAGATGCGGCTGGCGCGCGACCTGTTCGCGCAGATGGCGCCCGACATCGAGTGCGACGGCGAGATGCACGGCGACTCGGCGCTGTCCGAAGAAGTGCGCCGCACCGCCCTGCCCGAGACCACGCTCACCGGCGAAGCCAACCTGCTGGTGTGCCCGAACCTCGATTCGGCGCACATCCTCTACAACGTGCTGAAGATGACCGGTGCCAACGGCATCACGGTCGGCCCGATCCTCCTGGGCGGCGCTGCCTCCGCGCATGTGCTCACGCCGACGTCGACGGTGCGTCGGGTGGTGAACATGACGGCGCTGGCCGTGGCGAATGCGACGACGGCGTTGAAGTAACAGCCCGGCGTCCGGTACCGGACCCACACGCCCCGCTGCGGTGAACGCAGGCGGGGCTTTTTTTCGCCCGAGGCATCCGTGGCGGCGCCCGGTGCGCCAGGACGGTGCCGCCCGAGGCGCTTTCGGCCCTTTTCAGGCGCCTCCAACCACCAATTCGACTGGCACGCAATCTGCTAATACCCTGAGCGGATATTTTAAATATCTTACTAATATATTTAAATCCCTCCCTTCACTCACTCACTCGAAGCAGCAGCACCATGAGCAATCCCCGCTGGCAAGGCATCTTCCCCGCCATCACCACCAAGTTCCACGCCAACGAAAGCATCGATGCCGAGGGCACCGCCCGCCACATCGATTTCCAGATCCGCAATGGCATCCACGGCCTGGTCACCTGCGGCTCGCTGGGCGAAGCCAGCACGCTGACGCTCGAAGAAAAGCTGCAGGTCGCCAAGATCGCCCTCGAAGCCGCCGACGGCCGCATTCCGGTGCTGGCCAACGTGTCGGAAACCAGCACCCGCGAGGCGCTGCGCTATGTGGACGGCGCCAACAAGCTGGGCGTGGCCGGCTTCATGGTGATGCCCTCGGTGATCTACGTGGCCGATGCGCGCGAAGCCATGCTCAACGTGCGCACCATCGCCAATGCGGCCCAGCAACCCATCATGGTCTACAACAACCCGGTGGCCTACCGCGTGGACCTCAAGCCCGAGCACATGGTCGAGCTGGCCGATTGCGAGTGGATCGCCGCCATCAAGGAAAGCACCGACAACATCCGCCGCATCACCGACCTGCGCAACACGGTGGGCGAGCGCTACCAGCTGTTCCTGGGCGTGGACGACCTCGCCTATGAAGGCCTGGCGCTCGGCTGCGATGGTCTGCTCGCGGGTGTTGGCTGCGCATTCCCGCGCGAGACCGTGGCGCTCTACGACCTGATGAAGGCCGGCAAGTTCGCCGAGGCGCTCAAGCTCTACCAGTGGATGACGCCGATGCTGCACCTCGATGTGTCGACCAAGCTGGTGCAGAACTTGAAGCTCATCGACCTGCTGGTGGGCGTGGGCACCGAGCACATGCGCCGTCCGCGCCTGCCGCTCATCGGCGAGGAGCGCGCATTCATCGAGGCCGTCGTCAGCAAAGCGCTGGCGACGCGCCCGGCGCAGTACCAGTCGGTTGCCTGAGCCAGCGGCTCCTCCTTCCCCTCACCACCAGGGCCGCAACACCATGCAAGAACACGCCTTGAAACGCGGGCGGCTGTCCCGCCGGATGCTCGATGTGTCGGACTTCGTCCTTCGCTGCGAGCGCCATCTGCTCTCCGGCCTGATGGGCGTGCTCATCGCGCTCGTGCTGCTGAACGTGGTCACCCGCTACAGCGGTTTCCCGCTCTACTGGGTGGACGAGGCCGCGGTGTACTGCGTGGTCTGGCTCACCTTCATCGGCGCCTCCGCGATGACCAGGCTGCGGCTGGACTTCGCGGTCACGCTGCTCACCGACAAGCTGGGCGCCAAGACCGCGGGCATCGTCAAGGCCTGCGCCTCCGGCGGGGTGCTGCTGCTCGGCCTGGCGCTGCTGGCGATGTGCTGGCTGTGGATGGACCCCGTGGGCATCGTGCGCCACGGCTTCGACGCGAAGGAGTTCGCCGCGGAAACCTTCAACTTTCTCTACACGGAGAAGACGCAGACGCTCGACTGGCCGACATGGCTGGTCCAGATCATCCTGCCGGTCTTCTCGCTCACCCTCAGCGTGCATGCGCTGTCCAACCTCATCGAAGACCTCGGCCTGCAGCCCAAGCGGGTGCACAACGAGTTCCATGTCGTCAACGCCGATGCGGTGAACTGAAATGCTGACCTCCTTCTTCTTCCTGGCGATCATGCTGGTCGGCGTGCCGATCGGCGCCTGCCTTTGCCTCTCGGGCATCGTCTACATCCTCAACTCGGGCGACACGGTGCTGTTCCAGTCGTTCCCGGTGCAGATGTTCGGCGGCGTCGACAGCTACAGCCTCATCGCCATTCCGCTCTTCATCCTGATCGGCGAGATCATGAACGGCGGCGGCATCACCAAACGACTGGTCGACCTGGCGCTGGCCTTCATCGGCTCGGTCAAGGGTGGCCTCGCCTACGTGAACATCCTGGCCAACATGCTGGTGTCGTCGATCATCGGCTCTGCCACGGCGCAAGTGGCGATCATGAGCCAGATCATGGTGCCGGAGATGGAAAAGCAGGGCTACGACAAGACCTTCGCCGCCGGCATCACGGTGTACGGCGGCATGCTCGGCCCGATCATTCCGCCGTCGGTGATGTTCGTGGTGTACAGCGTGCTGGCGCAGGTGGCGGTGGGCGACATGCTCATCGCCGGCATCATTCCCGGGGTCATCCTCACGGTGCTTTTCTTCATCGTGATCGCGTGCATGGGCATGGTCTACAACTATCCGCGCACCGAGAAGCGCACGCTCAAGCAGCGGTTGCACACGGTGGTCACGGCCTGCCCGACGCTCCTGATTCCCATCGTCATCGTCGGCTCCATCCTTGGCGGCGTCGCCAACCCGACCGAATCGGCGGCGGTGGGCGCAGTGGCCGCGGTGCTGGTCGGCCGCTACGTCACGAAGGAATTCCGCTTCGCGATGATTCCACAGATCCTGCTGAAGGCGGCGATCTACTCGGCGGTGGTGTTGTTCCTGGTCGCGGCCGCCGCGGTGTTCTCGTGGTTGCTGATCTACGGCAAGGTGCCCCAGGCCACGGCCGCATGGATCCAGACCGTCGCGAAGGACCCGATCACCTTCCTGCTGCTGGTCAACCTGATCCTGCTGGTCATCGGCACCGTGATCGACGGCATTCCCGGGCTGATCATGACCGTGCCGATCCTGCTGCCCATTGCCACCGAGATCTACGGCATCGACCCGCGCCACTTCGGCGTGGTGGTGGTGATCAACCTCGTGCTCGGCCTGATGACGCCGCCGGTGGGCCTGAGCTTCTTCGTGGCTTCCGCGGTGACCGGCGCCAAGCCCGGAAAGATGTTCATCGTCACGCTGCCGTTCTTCGTGATCTGCTGCGTGGCGCTGGTGCTGCTGTCGCTGTATCCCGGCCTGTCGCTCGCGCTCATCAAGTAACGCCCCCTTTTTTTGCCTTTCCTTCCTTTTCTCTTCACTCAACCGGAGCCTCGCATGTCCTTCTCCCGCCGCCAGTTCGTCAAGGCCGCAGCCGGCACCGCCGCCGCGTCGACCGCCTTCTTCGGCACCGTGTCGCGTGCCGCGACGACCAAGGAATTCCGCCTCGGTCTCATCACGCCCGCGGGCCACTCATGGAACCGCGCCGCGTTGGGTTTCGGCGAAGCACTCAAGAAGGCTACCGGCGGCCGCCTGAGCGCCACGGTGTTCCATTCGGGCCAGTTGGGCAACGAGTCGGCCATGCTGCAGCAGCTGCAGTCCGGCGCGCTGGACATGGGCTGGATCCAGGCAGCCGAACTGGGTTCGCGCGTGGCGAGCGTGGCGGCCATCAACGCGCCGTATCTCGTGCGCTCGACCACCAACGTCGCTTCCCTGGTGCGCACGCCCGCTGCGCTGAAGCTGCTCGACGTGCTGCCGCGCGAGACCGGCACCGTCGGCCTGGGCTGGGGCATCACCGGCATGCGCGTGGTGTTCGCAACCAAGGACATCTCGACGCCCACCGACCTCAAGGGCATGAAGCTGCGCATCAACCCCACACCGGTGTACCGCGACTTCTACCAACTGCTGGGCGCCGCGCCCACGCCCATTCCGACGCCGGGCGTGTTCGACGCCATGGCCAACGGCCAGGTCGACGGGCTGGAGGCGGACATCGAGTTCTCCTGGAACCAGCGCTTCGACCGCGTCGCCAAGACCATGCTGCCGATGAACGCGCTGTTCATGCCCTTCGCCCCACTGGTGTCGGGCCGCATCTGGCAAACGCTCGACGCAAAGGACAAGGCGCTGATCACCGACCTGGTCAAGCAGTCGCTCGACGCACAGATCAAGGACATCGTGACGACCGAGCTCGGTCTGATCGAAAAATTCAAGGGCAGCGGCATCGCCATCAAGAGCGGCGAGGGCTACAACCCCGCGCCGATCATTGCCGAGTTCGACAAGGTCTGGCTGCCCAAGGCACCGCAGATCGCCGAGTTGCGCAAGATCGGCGCCGCGCTCTAAGCCAGAAGCCCGGTGCGCCCGGTGCGCCCGGAAGGGTTCGCACCAATCGCGTGCGGGCACCGTTTTTGCTTGAATGCCGAAGCATTCACATTTACGGAACTCGCATGAACAAGCGCCAACTGCTCCAGTCCTTCCTCGCCGCCTCGGCCCTCAGCTTCGGCCTCACGTCGGCCTATGCCCAGGCCCCGACGCCGATCAAGTTCCAGCTCGACTGGCGCTTCGAAGGACCGGCGGCGCTCTTCCTGCATCCGGCCGCCAAGGGCTATTTCAAAGCCGCGGGCCTGGACGTGACGATCGACGCCGGCAACGGCTCCGGCGGCACGGTCACGCGCGTGGCCTCGGGCGCCTACGAGATGGGCTTTGCCGACCTCGCGGCGCTGATGGAATTCCACGCCAACAACCCCGACAGCCCGAACAAGCCGGTCGCGGTGATGATGGTCTACAACAACACGCCGGCCTCGGTCATGGCGCTCAAGAAGAGCGGCATCACCAAGCCTTCGGACCTCGCTGGCAAGAAGCTCGGCGCGCCGGTGTTCGATGCGGGCCGCCGCGCGTTTCCGATCTTCGCCAAGGCCAACAACATCGGCGCCGTCAACTGGACCGCCATGGACCCCACG
The DNA here is from genome assembly GCF_051216415.1 of Variovorax trehalosi. Lineage (NCBI taxonomy): Bacteria > Pseudomonadati > Pseudomonadota > Betaproteobacteria > Burkholderiales > Comamonadaceae > Variovorax > Variovorax trehalosi. The sequence goes on along the minus strand of NZ_JBPJZG010000014.1, from coordinate 58,718 downwards.
CTGCGCGAGACCATGCTGATCCGCGGCGACATCGACGCGATCACCGGCTTCACCTTCACGTCGCTGCTGAACCTGGAAGCGCGCGGCGCCAAGGCGGCCGACGTGGTGATCCTCCCCTACCCCGACTACGGCGTGAAGCTGTACGGCAACGTGATCATCGCGTCGCCCAAGCTCATCAAGGAGAACCCGGCGGCGGTGAAGAAATTCCTTTCGGCCTTTGCCAAGGGCGCCAAGGAAGTCATCGCCAATCCGGCGATGGGCATCGAATCGGTGAAGGCGCGCGACGGCATCATCGACAGCAAGCTGGAAACCCGTCGCCTGCAGCTTGCCATCGACACCGTGATCAACAGCGCCGACGCGCGTGCCGAGGGCTTCGGCGCCGTCAATGCGGGCCGCATGTCGCTGATGGCCTCGCAGGTGTCCGACGCCTTCAACACCAAGACCCGCGTGAGCCCCGATGCCGTGTGGACGGCCGCCATGCTGCCGCCGGCCGCCGAACTCAGCGGAATCCTGCGCAAGTGATGGCAGGCGCACCGAACGACGCCGCCGCCCCCTTCGTCGACTTCCAGGACGTCTGGCTCGCCTACAACGAGGAACTGCTGCGCGAGAACCACTTCGCGGTCGAGGCGATCGACCTGAAGGTCAAGCGCGGCGAATTCATCGCCATCGTCGGACCTTCGGGCTGCGGCAAGTCGACCTTCATGAAGCTCACCACGGGCCTGAAGATGCCGTCGATGGGCAAGATCCGCATCGACAGCGCACCCGTGACCGGGCCGCTCAAGATCTCGGGCATGGCCTTCCAGGCCCCGTCGTTGCTGCCGTGGCGCACCACGGTCGACAACGTGCTGCTGCCGCTGGAGATCGTCGAGCCCTACCGTTCGAACTTCAAGGCAAAGCGCAAGGAGTACGTCGAGCGCGCGCGCAAGCTGCTGCAGAAGGTGGGCCTCGCGGGCTATGAAGACAAGTTTCCGTGGCAGCTCTCGGGCGGCATGCAGCAGCGCGCGAGCATCTGCCGCGCGCTCATCCACGAACCCAAGATGCTGCTGCTCGACGAGCCCTTCGGCGCGCTCGATGCGTTCACGCGCGAGGAGCTCTGGTGCATCCTGCGCGACCTCTGGACCGAACAGCAGTTCAACGTGATCCTGGTGACGCACGACCTGCGCGAGTCGGTGTTCCTGGCCGACACGGTCTACGTGATGAGCAAGAGCCCGGGCCGTTTCGTGGTGAAGCGCGAGATCGAGCTGCCGCGTCCGCGCGAGCTCGAACTCACCTACACGAAGGAGTTCACCGACATCGTGCTGGAGCTGCGTGGGCACATCGGCGCCATCCGAAACACGGGCATCAGCGCGGCGCAAACCGCTGCGGCTGTTTCCCATTGAGCGGCGCGCCATGAAGAACACCAAGCAAATCGAACGCTGGTCGCCCTGGCTGCTGCTGGTCGCGGTGCTCCTGCTGTGGCAGATCGTCTGCGCGGGCTTCGAGGTTTCCGACTTCATTTTCCCGAGCCCGTGGCGCATCTGGACGCAGTTCTGGGAATACAAGGAAATCATCGCGGGCCATGCATGGCGCACCTTCTGGGTCACGATGGCGGGCTTCGGCCTCGCGATCATTGTGGGCGTGCTGATGGGCTTCGTCATCGGCAGTTCGCGCATCGCGTATGCGGCGATCTACCCGCTCATGACGGCCTTCAACGCGCTGCCCAAGGCCGCCTTCGTGCCGATCCTGGTGGTGTGGTTCGGCATCGGCGTGGGGCCGGCGATTCTCACGGCCTTCCTGATCAGCTTCTTCCCGATCATGGTCAACATCGCGACGGGCCTTGCCACGCTGGAGCCCGAGCTCGAAGACGTGCTGCGCGTGCTCGGCGCCAAGCGCTGGGACGTGCTCATGAAGATCGGCCTGCCGCGCTCCATGCCCTACTTCTTCGGCTCGCTCAAGGTAGCGATCACGCTGGCCTTCGTCGGCACCACGGTGAGCGAGATGACCGCGGCCAACGAAGGCATCGGCTACCTGCTGATCTCCGCCGGCTCGGCCATGCAGATGGGCCTGGCCTTCGCGGGCCTGATGGTGGTGGGTGCGATGGCCATGCTGATGTACGAACTCTTCAGCGTGATCGAGAAGCACACGACCGGCTGGGCCCACCGCGGTTCGCAGAACCAATAATGCTGCGGATGACTCACGACCAGATCCTTCGCGCGCTGCGGCGCGCCGACGAGGTGGCCCGCCGCGCGATGGCGATGGGCCGCCACCCCTTCGGCGCGGTGCTCGTCGCACCCGATGGCGAGACCATCCTCGCCGAGCAGGGCAACATCGACACGGTGAATCACGCCGAGGCCACGCTGGCGCGCCACGCCGCGCAGAACTGGCCGGCCGAGTACCTCTGGCAATGCACGCTGGTGACCACCTTCGAGCCCTGCGCGATGTGTGCGGGCACGAGCTACTGGGCGCACATCGGCCGCGTGGTCTACGGCGCCGAAGAATCGGCGCTGCTCGCACTCACGGGCGACCACCCCGAGAACCCGACGCTGAGCCTGCCCTGCCGCGAGGTGTTCGCGCGCGGACAGAAGCAGGTCGAAGTGATCGGGCCGGTGCCTGAAGTGGCGGAGGAAATGATCGCCACGCACCGCGGGTTCTGGGAAACGCGCTAACGCTCTACGCGAGCAGCAAAGACGCCTCGTCGCGCCAGTACGCGATGGCGCCGAGCCATCCTTCCCACACGCAGCCGTTGCAGCCGCGCCCGCAGCAGGTGGTGGGCTCGGGCGGTGGCGCGCGCAAGGCTATGGCCTGCGCGGCGGCTTCGGATTGAACGATGGCGATCAGCGCCTGTGCGCTGGCCAGATCGATCGGCGAGGGAAGGTCTTTGTCGGCGAAAGGCATGGGCGGGGAACGGTCGATTGTCGGCGCTTCAGCAGGCCTTCAGCGACAACGCAGGAGACGCACCCAGAATCGCAAGCCGATGGCCCGCTCCACGCTCCCTTCGAACATCGCGCCGCCGCGCCTGGCACATGTCGACCTGCTGCGCGGCCTGCTCGTGGTGTTCGTCATCCTCCTGCACGCGAACCTGCGCATTCCCTTCGGCCCGCCCGAACTGGCCCATGCGCTGGGACCGCGACTCGCGGGCATCCTGTTTCGCAGTGGCTATTACGCGGTGATCGTGTTCTTCGTGGTCTCGGGCTACCTGATCACGAGCGCATCGATCCGCCGCTGGGGCGACCTGTCGCAAGTGCGGCCCGCGGCGTTCTACCGCCTTCGCGCCGCGCGCATCCTGCCAAGCCTGCTGCTGCTCCTGGCAGTACTCGGTGTGCTGCACCTCGCGGGGAGCGCGTGGTTCGCGCTGGACACAGGGAAAGTCCCGCTTTGGCGCGCCATGGTCGCCGCACTCGGACTGCACCTCAACTGGCTGGAGGCGCAGGTGGGCCACCTGCCAGGACCCTGGGGCGTGCTGTGGTCGCTGTCGGTGGAAGAGGCCTTCTATCTCTTCTTTCCACTGCTCTGCGTAGCGAGCGGCAGCGAACGCCGGCTGTGCGCCCTGCTGCTTGTGCCGATCATGCTTGGCCCCCTCGCGCGCAGCGTGTTCAGCGACAACGAACTGTGGCAGGACCATTCGTACCTGTCGGGCATGGACGGCATCGCCTTCGGCTGCCTGGCCGCCCTGCTGGCGCATCGCGTGCCCCGGATGCCATCGGCTGCCGTGCAGCGGCTCGTGTTGTGGATGGGACTGGGACTCGGCGTGCTCGTTTTCTGCTTCCGCAAGGAAGTATTCCAATGGGGCCTCACGCGCCATGGCCTGCAGGTGTCGCTGCTGGAGCTGGGCATCGCGCTGGTGCTGGTGGCCACGCACTGGCGCCCCTGGCGATGGGCCGCCTGCCCGGTCACCGCGCCGCTGCGATGGTTCGGCCGGCACAGCTACGAGGTCTACCTCACACACATGTTCGTCGTGATTCCGGGCGCGTGGCTGTACCAGCAGGCCGACGTACCGCCGGCATGGATACCGCTGTGGTTCGTCGCGGTCATCGCGGCCTCGGGCCTGCTCGGAGACGCCGTGGCGCGGTGGTTCTCCGAGCCCTGCAACCGCGCGCTCAGGCGCTGAGGTTCAGTTCGAGCCGCATCTTCGCGCCGCCCGATTCGCTCGATCCGATGCTCAGTTGCCCACGGTGCAGGCGCGCCACTTCTGCCACCAGGTGAAGACCCAACCCGGCGCCGCGCCCACGCGGCACCAGCCGGTGGAACGGCGCCACCACGCGCTCGCGGTCCGCCTCGGGAATGCCGGGCCCCGAATCCAGCACCTCGATGCACGAGGGCTCGCACAGCCGCACCTCGATGTCACAGCCCTGTCCGCCATGCTCGATGGCGTTCTGGATCAGGTTGGTGAGCGCGCGTTCGAGCGACGGCGCATCGCCACGCACCGTGAGCGCCTGCGGTGCGTCGACCGAGAGCGTGCAGCGGTTCTGGATGGCGAGCGGCGCGATGTCGGCCGCCACGCGCTCGCACAGCGCCTTCAGGTCCACCGGCTGCTCCTGCGGCACGACGTGGTCGAGCCGCTGCAGGTCGAGCAGCTGCTCGGCCAGCGTGGCCAGCCGCGCCGAGGCCTGCATCAGCTTCACCTTGAGCGGATCGTTCGGCAGACCCTCGAGGTGAATCTGCAGCGTGGTGATCGGCGTGCGCAGCTCGTGCGCGGCATCGGCCAAAAAGCGCTCCTGCCGGTCGTAGCCTTCGTTGAGCCGGTCGAAGGCGCGGTTGACGGCGTTGACCAGCGGGCGGATCTCGCTCGCCACATTGACCAGCGGCAGCCGCGTGGTGCGCTCGTGCACGTCGATGCCCTCGGCATGCTCGGCGGTGGCGATCACGCCCTTCAGCCCCCGCTTCACCACGAAGGGCGTGGCCAGGATCACGCCCAGGCTGGTGAGCAACGCCATCGGCGCCACCAGCCACAGGAACAGGAGACCGGTCCCCTTGAGCGCGTTCTTCATCGTCAACGGGCCACCGGTCTGCGCCATCACGGCGACCGGACCCGCACGGGTCTCGACGCGCTCGAAGCGAGCCTTCGGGCGGGTGTTGTCGTCTTCCGGGTTGATGCCCATGCGGTCCACGCCGCCAAGCGCACTCATGAGCGCCGCATAGACGGGGGGCACATCGCCGCTGCGTGTCTCGGAACCATGGCCATCGCGCGCGATGAACCAGAGCGGCGGGTCGGCTTCCTGCAGCCCCCGCAGCTCACGTGTCGGCTCGATGGCCAGCCGGCCATCGGCGTCGCGCACCAGTGCGCGCCCGATCATCGCCACTGTCTCCTGGCCGTTTTCGTCGACGAAGCGGCCCAGCACCAAGGCCAGCCCGATAAAGCCGCTCAGCGCGAGGGCGCCGACCACCACCTGCAACAAGATCAGGCTCCAGATCAGGCGCCAGCGCAGAGACAACAGGCTCATGCCGCAGACGCCGCGCAGATAAGGTAGCCCACGCCGCGGATCGCATGGATCTCGACCTGCGCGCCCGCCTTGTCGAGCTTGGAGCGCAGGCGCGAGACGTGCGTGTCGAGCGCGTTCGACTGGATATCGTCCTTGTGGCCGTACACGCGGTCCTGCAGTGCTTCGCGCTGCACCGTGCGGCCGCGATGCTCGAGCAGGGCTTCGAGCACCAGCAATTCGCGCCGCGGGAGGGTGAGGCAGGTCTCGCCCACATGGACCTGTCGCGTGTGGTGCTCGAAGCGCAGTTGGCCCAGCGTCATCACGAGGTTGGCGCGCACCGCGGGGCGCCGCGCCAGCGCGCGCACACGCGCCATGAGTTCGTCCATCGAGAAGGGCTTGGCGAGGTAATCGTCCGCGCCGCCATCGAGGCTCAGCACGCGCTCGGCCACATCGGACATGGCGGTGAGCACCAGCACGGCGGCGGCGATGTCGTTCTGGCGCAGGAAAGCCACGAGCGAGAGGCCGTCGCCGTCGGGCAAGCCGCGGTCAAGCACGATCACGTCGTGCTGCGCACCGAGCGCGGCCTCTTCGGCTTCGCGCAGGGAGCTCGCCACATCGACCACCGCCTGGTTCTGACGCAAGGCCGACGCGAGCGCCTGCGCCAGATCGGTTTCGTCTTCGACGAGCAGGATTCTCATTGGAGTGGGCAGTGCGAACGGGTGGGCGGGACATTCTAGGAGAGGCCCCATGCCGGGCAGCGCAATGTTCAGGCAATGCGGTTGCATAAGCTGTGGCGCTCCTCCTCCCGAAAGCCGCATCGGCAATGACATCCCGCTCGAGCCCTGCATCCCTTCCTTCCGTGCCCTGGTACCTGGCGCTGGGACAACGGTTCGCGACGCTCTGGATCGTGAAGATGATCGGCACCACGCTCGGCATCTCGGGCTTCTTCTTCCTGTACTTCTGGGTGATGCACAACCCGCCGTCGACGCCGACGGTGATGCCGCTCACGCCCATCGACCATTGGGTGGCCGTGAGCGACGACGCGATGCTGCTGTACGGCTCGCTGTGGTTCTACATCTCGCTGGCGCCGGCCTTCGCGAAGGACAAGGCCGAGCTGTGGGCCTGCGCGCGGGGCGCCGCGACCATGGCCGCCATCGGCCTCGCGGTGTTCTGGTTCTTTCCGACCACGGTGCCGGCATTCGCGGTCGACTGGTCGCAGTACCCGGCGCTGCAGTTCCTCAAGGCCACCGACGTGGGAGGCAACGCCTTCCCTTCGCTGCACGTGGCCTTCGCGGTGTTCACGGCCGTACTGCTGGGCCGGCAGCTGCGCAGCGTGGGCGCGCCCGCGTGGACGCAGTGGGTGAACCTGCTGTGGGCTTTCGGCATCGTCTACTCGACGCTGGCAACGCGGCAGCATGTGCTGCTCGACGTGATCGGCGGCACGCTGCTCGCCGTGATCGTCAGCTGGGCACGCACCAAGCGCGAACGGCTGGTGCTGGCCGAGGCCTGAGCTGCGCGGTCAGGCGGCCCGGCCTTTAAAAAGCGGCTGCTTGGTTACCAGAAGATCCAAAGGGCGAGACCGCCGAAGATCGCCCACTTCACGAGGTAGTAAGCCCGCTTGTCCCAGGCCTTCAGGCGCTTGCCGACCACGCGGATCTGGTAGATGTACTTGAACGCGCGATTGATGCCGCCCGTCTTGTCGCCCGCATCGTTGGGCGAGCTTGCGGCGGCCAGCAGGTTCTTGGCGAACCAGCGGTTCACCGCGCTGGCCCAGCGGTACTTCAGCGGGCGCTCGATGTCGCAGAACAGGATCACGCGATCGTGGTCGGTGGTGTTCTCGGCATAGTGAATGAAGGTCTCGTCGAACACCACGGCCTCGCCGTCGCGCCAGTGGTAGCGCTGGCCGTCAACGTCGATGTAGCAGCCTTCGACGCCAGGCGTCCACAGGCCCAGGTGGTAGCGCAGCGAACCGGCGAAGGGATCGCGGTGGCGCACGAGGCGACTGCCGGGCGGCAGCTCGGCGAACATGGCCGCCTTGATGGTGCCGATGCCCTTGAGCAGCTCGGTCGTGCGCGGGCACAGGATGGCGGCCGAAGGATGTGCCTCGTCGTACCACTTGAGATAGAAGCGCTTCCAGCCGCTCTTGAAGAAGGAGTTGAAGCCCACGTCGTTGAACTGGCTCGAGGCCTTGATGCTGCCGCCGTTGCGCATGGCCAGTGCTTCTTCGCGAATGACTTCCCAGTTCTCTTCGAGCACGCGCATCTCGGGGAACTGCGCGGGCGACAGGTACGGCGTACCCGGCACCTTCGAGAAAAGGTACATGAAGACGTTCAGCGGCGCGAGGAAGGTCGAGTGATCAGAGAGCTGTCTGAAGAAACGATGCCGGACCTGCCCGCGGAAGTGAACATAGAGCGCGCTGAGCGCGAAGATAGCAAGAATGACCCACTTCATTGTTGAAAGTGTCCTGTAGACGGCGCCGGGGGTAGCCGGAGATTGTAAATCTCCGCCCCAAAATGGACCTGACCAGGTCCTTTGGCCGTGTCCGGAGGGAGGTTTCATAGGCTGAGCATGGGCTGGGGCGCCTCGGCCGCCGCCAGCGGCAACCGTACCGTGGCCAGCAGTCCGCCGCCCTCGGCTTCCCCGAGCACCACTTCGCCGCCGTGCCGGTCCACCACCGACTTGACGATGGCCAGGCCCAGCCCGCTGCCGCTTTGCGTCTGGTCGGGGTTGCGAAAGAACCGGTCGAACACCCGCTCGCGCAGCGCAGGTGGAATGCCGGGACCCTGGTCGGCCACGATCAGCACCGCCCGGGCGCCTTCGCTGGCCACCCTCACCAGGACCGTGCCATTCGCCGGGCTGTACTTGATGGCGTTGTTGATGAGGTTGTCGATCATCGAAGCCAGGCTTTCGCGCTCGCCCAGCACCGGTACGCTGCCCTCGCATTCGAGTTCCAGCTCCACGCCCCGGGCGCTGGCCAGGCCTTCGATCATCGCCAGCCGGTCCTGCACCAGCGCATCGAGCGACAACATGACCGGCAGGTCGCCATGCAACACCGCATCGCTGCGCATGAGTTGCAGCAGCTGACCCACCAGCCGCGCAGCGCGGTCGTTGCTGCGCAAGAGGTTGCCCATGAGTTCCCGTTGACCTTCGTCGGTGCTCTGTTCCTTCAGTGCCTCGACGTTCACGCGCATGGCCGCGAGCGGCGTTCGCAACTCGTGGGCCGCGTCGGCGATCAGGCTGCGCTCGCGCGAGGTGCTGTCGCGCACGCGTTGCAAGAGGCTGTTGATGCTCTGCACCAATGGCTGCAGCTCCTTGTGGGGCGGCGTGTACGACAGCGGCGTCATGTCGGCGGGCCCGCGCTCGGAGGTTTCCTTGGTCACCTGCCGCCAGGGTCGCAGCGCGACGCGCATCGAGAGCCACGCCGGGAAGATCAGGAACGGCAGGCTGATCACCAGCGGCAGCAGGTAGTAGCCCCGGTACGCCATGGTGACGGTGAGCCGCCAGACGCTCGGCTCGGCCAGCGTCACGCGTGTGTCGGAATTGGCAGAGACGTGCGTGCGCGCACGCCATGCGCGGCCACCCGCTTCCACGGTTTCGATGCGGTTGGGCACCGTGTTGAGGATGACGGGCACGCCCGCGGTCGAGCGGTAGATCAGCCGGTCGTTCTGCCAGACCTGCAGCACGGCAGCCGTGTCCGAGGCGGCATCGCCGTCGCCCGAGGCTTCGACCAGCACCTGATCGAAGGCGGCCAGCGTCTCCTGCTGGCGATCGGGCCGGTCGGCCAGGTTCTCCGCAATCGTCGTGATGGCGTGGAAGATCTTCTGATACTTCAGCAGCTCGGGGTCTTCGTAGGAGTCGTAGAGCAGGAGCGCGATGGCCATGGTCCACAACAGCGCCACCACGACCATCTGCGCGAGCAGCAGGCGCCGCATCAGTGAGGGCTGCTTCCACTTCCTCCAGCGCAGCGCCAGGGCCTGCATCATTTGGGCGTGCTCCGCACCAGCGACTGCACATCGATCACGTAGCCGATGCCGCGCACCGTGCGGATGTAGCCCTGCCCGATCTTCTTGCGCAGATTGGAGATGTGCACTTCGAGCGAGTTGCTGCCGTTGGCCTGGCCGCCGGGCAGCACCTGCTCTTCCATCACGCGGCGGGTGACCACGCGGCCGGTGCGCTTGAGCAGCAGCGCGAGCAGGTCGAACTCGCAGCGCGACAACTCGACCGGCTCACCGTCGACGATCACGCCGCGCGTCGGTTCGTGCAGCGCGAGGCCGCGCATGCGGATGGTCTCGTCGTTGAAGCCGTAGCTGCGGCGCGCCAGCGCCCGCACGCGCGACAGCAACTCGGCCAACGCGAAGGGCTTGACGAGATAGTCGTCCGCGCCGTCGTCGAGGCTCCTCAGCCGGTCGTTGAGCGCATCGCGTGCGCTCAGCACCAGCACCGGCAGGATATGCCGGTCGCGGCGCAGGCGGAACAGGAGGTCGAGCCCGTCGCCGTCGGGCAGGCCCAGGTCAAGCAGCACCATGTCGAAGGTGCCGCCGTCGAGGGTGCGCAAGGCGTCGTCGAGGCGACGGACCCACACCACGTCCATGCCCTGGTTGGCCAGCGCGATGCGCACGCCGTTGCCGAGATCGAGATCGTCCTCAACAAGCAGAAGGTTCATGGGATGTGCGGGGCGGAGTCGCCCATTGGCCGGAATGGGGCGAAGTATCTGCCAAGCCCCCACCGGCAACTTCAGGAAATCTTCATGAAGGGGCGAAGGGGTTTTCAGGCGTGAACCCCAGGCCCGCCCACCCGCGTCTTCAGCGCAGCAGCTTGATCAGTGCCGCGATCTCTTCTCCACCGAGCCCCGCTACATCTGCGCGCTTGAACAGCCCCGCGGCGAATGCCGGAAACTCGGTGTTGATACCCGCCTCCTGCGCCGTCTGCAGGATGCGCTGCGTCGCCTCGACCGAGATGCGCATCGGGCTCTGCGATATCTTGAAGTCGCCCGACTGGATCACGGCGCCTTCGTGCTGAAGGAAACCCGCAAAGGTCGGCATGATCCCCGCGACGATGCGGCCGTACTCGGCCACGTCGAAGCCTTCGTGCTCGGCAATGCGGGCGCCATGCATGAACCCGAGCAGCGTGCCGTAGATGGTGGAGAGCGTCGCGAGGTCCATCGCGGCCGCGGCGCTGGCCTTTTCGCCCAGGTACACGGTGCCGCCGCCCAGCACCTTCAGGAACGGCTCCGCCTCGCGGAACACGGACTGCGCACCCGACATGAGAATCGGCGTGTCGGCCTGGCCCATCTGGTCCGGCGCGGCCTGGATGGCGCCTTCGAGGTAGGTGGCGCCCTGCCGATGCGCCCACACCTCGGCATCGCGTGCGTCGTTGGGGCTGCCGGTGGTCAGCTGGACCAGCAAACGGCCATCCATCGCGGCGGCAACGCCGTCCGTTGCGAGGATCGCTTCGGCGGCGCGGTAGTCGTAGACGCACATCAGAACGACCTTCGCGGCGCGCATCGCCTCGGACGCGCTGCGGGCAAGCACGGCGCCCTCGGCGACCAATGCGTCGGCCTTCTCCGCCGTGCGATTCCATACCGTGACCTTGTAGCCCTGGTCCAGGTAGAGCCGTGCGATGGTGAGACCCATCGAGCCCAGGCCGAGAACGGAAACTTCCTTGTTGCTCATAGCGATTCCAATGCGGTGGTTGCAAGTTTGTGGTGACGGGTGCATCGTAGGAATTCCACTTGCAAACGGTCAAGTACCTACCATAAAGTCAGGTACTTACCAAAACGCATGTATTGGATCGGCACATGAAGGCAAAGAAGCCCTACAACTGCGGCATCGGCCCCGCATTCGAAGTCATCGGCGGCAAGTGGAAGGCCGTCATCCTGTGGGAGCTGCACGTGCAGCCGCGCCGCTTCGGCGAGCTGAAGCGCTTGCTGCCCGACATCAGCGAGAAGATGCTGATCCAGCAACTGCGCGAACTGGAGACCGACGGCCTCGTCAACCGCGAGGCCTTCCACGAAGTGCCGCCGCGCGTCGAATACTCCGAGACGAAACTGGGCGCCACGCTCAATGCCGCACTCGGCCCGCTGGCCGACTGGGGCGACCGCTATGCCAAGCGCGTGGAGGCAGCGCGCAAGCTAGCGGAAGCATCGAAGTAGCGCAGCGAATGGAAAGGATCGAATGTCTTTGCTGAAGATATCGGCAGCAGTCCTGCTCGCCACATCACTCTCTCCTGGCCTCGCGCACGCCCAGTCGTCATGCACGGCCTCGCCTGTCTATGCGGGCCCGGCGATGCGCTCGGCCCCCGAGGCCGTGTGGCAAAAGGACTTCCGTCGCTCCATCGATGGCGAACTGCCCGCGGACCTGCAGGCCACACTAGGCGGCGCGCTCGACAAGATGCTGCCGCACGTGCCCGCCGCGAGCGTCGCGGTCGCCATTCCCGGCGAAGGCTTCTGGTCCGCCACGCGCGGGCTGGCGCGCAAGGAACCGACCACGCCGGTCGTCGCGGACCAGCCCTTCCAGGTGGCCAGCACCGGCAAGACCCTCACCGCCGCGGTGGTCCTTCAACTCGTCGAAGAAAAGCGCCTGAAGCTGGACGACACCATCGACAGGTGGTTTCCCGATGCGCCCAATGCGCGGCTCATCACCGTCGAGCAACTGCTGCGGCACACCAACGGCCTCGTGAGCTTCAACGCATTGCCCTCGCTCGGCACGGCATACCGCGCCCCCGCCGACATCATCGCGCTCGGCACCGCGCAGCCGCCGCAGTTCTGCCCGGGCACGAACTGGAGCTACACCAACACCGGCTACGCGATGCTCGGCGTGATCATCGAGAAGACCGAAGGCATGCCGCTGGCCGACGTGCTCGCCAAGCGCCTGCTGCGGCCTCTGTCGCTCACGCACACCGTCATGCGCAAGCCAGGCGTCCGGCTGCCGGTGGCAACGGGCCACGCGTCGGGCCGGCCGGTGGATGCGCCGGACCAGTACGCCACGCCCTACGCGGCCGGCGCACTGGCATCGACTGCGGGCGATCTGGTGCGCTTCTGGCATGCGCTGCTCTCGGGGAAGGTGCTGCCCGACGACACGGTGCATCGCATGTTCACCCGCATGCCCGCGATGCTCGGTCCCTACGCGGGCGGCAATTCTTCCTATGGCATGGGCGTGCAGCTCTATGACGTGCCCGACGGGCCGGGCCTGATGCTCGGGCACAGCGGCGGCATCGAGGGTTTCACCACCGTGGTGGCCTACGTGCTGGCCGACGACCTGTATGTCGCCGTGTCGTTCAACGAGAAGAACGTGCCGGCCGAAGCCGGGCTGTGGGCGCTGGTTCGCGCGGTGCGCGCGTACCGGGTGGTGCGCTGAACGCCCCGGCGCAAGCGCACGGCGAAGAGGCTCAGGCCCAGCCCGTCTCGATCTCGGTCTTCACCTCGGTCATGAGCTTGTGCACCGGGCACTTGCCCGCCACGCGCAGCAGCTCGTCGCGCTGCGCTTCGGTCAGGTCACCGGTCAGGCGCAGGCCCGACTTGAGGCGGTAGACGCCCTTGCGCTCCTCGCTGTCGTCGCGATCGACCACGACCTCGATGTCCTCCACCGGGATGCCCTTGCGGCGCGCGTAGATCAGCACCGTGAGCGCCTTGCAGGCCGCGAGGGATGCGTCGTACAGGTCGTGCGGCTCGGGGCCCGCATCGCTGCCGCCGCCGGCCGGCGAGGCATCGACCGGGATCTCGTGGTTGCGGATCTTGAGGATGTGGCGCGTGCCGGTGGTGCCGTCGCGGCGGATCGTGATGCTCATGCGGGTCTCCTTGGTGGATGAAGAGAAGGTTCAGCGAACGAGCGGCTTCACATACAGGACGGTCGTGAAGCCGCTGTGCCATTCGAGGTCGGGGTAGCGGTCGACTTCGCGGTAGCCGAGCGCGAGATAGAAGCCCTGGCTCTGCGTGTTGAAGGTGTCGGTTTCGAGCCGGGCGATCTCGACGCTCTCGGCGCGCATGCCGTCTTCGGCGAAGGCCATGAGTGCCCGAGCGATGCCCTTGCGCTGGTGCACCGCGGGCACGTGCAGCGCGTGGACGAAGTCGTCTTCCCAATGGACCATGCCGACCACTTCGCCGTCGATTTCCGCAACGAAGAACGCGGGGCCCATCTCGTCGATGTAGCCGACGGGCTCGCCGCTCTCGCGATAGACCGCGAGAGCTTCCGGCGTGAGCTGCGGCAGCCACGTGCCCGCGAAGGTGTCGTCGAGGATGGCCTTGACCGCATCGAAGTCGTCGAGGCGCCAGGGACGGATGGTGATCGTCGGGGTGTCTTGCATGCCGGCGAGATGGTAGCCGCGGCGTTCAGCGGTCCACAGCGAGCGTGAGCGTTTCCTTGATCTCTTCCATCACCACATAGCTGTGCGACTCGGCCGCCACGGGCAGCTTCTTGAGGATGTCGCCGAGCAGATGCCGGTATTCGCTCATGCCGCTCAGGCGCGCCTTCACGAGGTAGTCGAAGCTGCCGGAAACGAGATGGCATTCGAGCACCTCGGGCATGTGCAGCAACTCCTGCTTGACCTTGTCGAACACGTCACCGGACTTGGCCGAGAGCTTGATCTCCACGAACACCAGGAGCGTCTTGCCCAGCGCCTCGGGCGACACCCGCGCGTGGTAGCCGGTGATGACGCCATCGCGCTCCATGCGCTTGACGCGCTCGGCACAAGGCGAGGCGGAGAGGCCGATGTGCTCGGCCAGTTCGGTCATCGAGACACGGCCCTGGCGCTGCAGGAGGTCGAGGATCTTGCGGTCGATTCGGTCGAGTTCTGGCATTTCACTCCGCGGGCCGCATTGGGCGATTTTTGGCAGTGGATTTCACCGCCAAACCATAAAAAACAATGGAATCCACTGCATTGTGCACTTTAGATTCCACGCATTCCACCTGAATCAGCGAATACACCATGAAAGTCATCGTTCTCGGCGGCGGCGTGATCGGCACCACCACGGCCTACTACCTCGCGCGCTCCGGCGCCGACGTGACCCTGCTCGACCGGCAGTCCGGCCCCGCGGAAGAAACCAGCTTCGGCAACGCCGGACAAGTGTCGCCGGGCTACTCCACGCCGTGGGCCGCGCCGGGCATTCCGCTGAAGGCGATCAAGTGGATGTTCAAGAAGCACGCGCCACTGTCGATCCGCCCCGACGGCACGCTGTTCCAACTGCGCTGGATGGCCGCGATGCTGCGCAACTGCTCGCCCGAGCGCTACGCGGTCAACAAGGAACGCATGATGCGCGTGGCCGAATACAGCCGCGGCTGCCTGCAGCAGCTTCGCGCCGACACCGGCCTCGCGTACGAGCACCGCACCGGCGGCACGCTGCAACTCTTTCGCACGCAGGCGCAACTCGATGCCGTGCAGCGCGACATCGCGGTCCTCGAGGAATGCGGCGTGCCCTACGAACTGCTCGACCGCGACGCCCTCGCCCGCATCGAGCCCGCGCTGGCCGGCGCGCGCGACCGCCTGACCGGCGGTCTGCGCCTGCCCAACGACGAGACTGGCGACTGCCACCTCTTCACCCGCGGCCTCGCCGATATCGCGCGCGGCCTGGGCGTGGACTTCCGCTTCGGCCAGGCCATCGACGGCCTCGAAACCGATGGCGGCCGCATCACCGGCGTGCGCACTACCACCGGCAAGATCCTGACGGCCGACCGCTACGTGATGGCCTTCGGCAGCTACTCACGCGCCGCCGTCGCCTCGCTGGGCCTCGATATTCCCGTCTACCCCGTCAAGGGCTACTCGCTCACCGTGCCACTGGTCGACGAATCGCTCGCCCCGCTATCGACGGTGCTCGACGAGACCTACAAGGTCGCGGTCACGCGCTTCGACAACCGCATCCGCGTCGGCGGCATGGCCGAGCTCGGCGGCTTCGACCTGCGCCTGAACCCGGCCCGCCGCGCCACGCTCGAGAAAGTGGTGAGCGACCTGTTCCCCGGCGGCGACCTGCCGAGCGCCACCTTCTGGACGGGCCTGCGCCCGATGACGCCCGACAGCACGCCCATCGTCGGTGCCACGCGCTATGCGAACCTGTTCCTCAACACCGGGCACGGCACCTTGGGCTGGACCATGGCCTGCGGCTCGGGCAAGCTGATCTCGGACATGGTGATGGGCCAGCAGCCCGACATCCGCACCGACGGGCTCGGCATGGACCGCTACGAGCAGGCGCCGTCGCGCGGCACGCGGCCGAGCCCTGTCACGGCACCGGCCTGACAGAGCGGCGACTCAGGCAGCTTTTGCGATGGGGATCGTGGCGCACTCCATACCGCGGTAGACCTCCGCCTCCCCGTGCTTCGCGAGCAACTGCATCAGGTGCTTGCGGATCAGCATGCCGGGCCGATCCGACTCCATCGAATACTCGACGCCGCGCCGGCGCGTATCGACCAACGCATCGGGGTCGGTCGATTCGAGGATGTCCTTGTCCTCGCGCGTGATCTCCGCGTCGAAGTCGATCAGCATCTGCGCCGCGCAGTCGGCCTCGGTGTCGTTGCGGAACAGCCATTGGCACAGCTGCATGCGCCCATCGTCGATCGGCGTGAAGCAGTTGATGATGATGTGGCGCACGCCGCTCGGGTACTCGATGTCGAGCCGGCGCGAGAACGGCAGGAAGTAGGCGTTGCGCATGTGGCGCGTGGTGATGGCATCGGTCACCCCGCTGATCGCGTGGAACTTCACCGGGTTCGTCGCCTCGATGACCGTCTCCGCGTAGAAGCCCGATTCGTTCTCCACCAGCTCGTACTTGCTCGGCTTCGGGCTCGCAGCCACGCCGAAGGTGGCGCGGTGCACGAAGCTGAAGTGCGAGTTGTCGAAGGAGTTCTCTAGCGCGCGCATCGGGCTCGTCTGCCACTCTTCGTAGAACTGGAAGATCGTGCGGTAGCCCGGGTCGGTGAACTCCGGAATCTCGGGGATGTCGGCGATGGGCTCCTCGAGCGCCACCCACGCGTAGCCGTAGCGCGCGGTGCAGCGGTAGGCGGTGGTGCGGTACTCGGGCGAGATCTTGCGGTCGGCCTCGTACTGCGGGATGCGGATCACCTGGCCGCTGCGGTCGTACGTCCAGCCGTGATAGCCGCACTGGATGGCGCCCTGCCCGCAGGCCTTGCCTTCGCCATCGACGCACCAGCCCTTCGAGAGCTTCGCGGTGCGGTGGCAGCAGCGGTCTCGCAATGCGGCCGGCTGGCCGCTGGCGTCGATGAAGAGAACGATGTCTTCGCCCAGCAGCCGGAAAGGCTTCGGGCCATCGGCCAGTTCGGTGAGCGGCATGACGGCATGCCAGAACTTGCGGAAGACGGGTTGTTGGGTAACGAGCATGCGTGGACTCCTTCTGTTGCGCGTGGGTACGTACGAACTTGAAAGAGCAATTTCCTGCCTGGATGCGTGGGCATCGCGCGGCTGAACGCTTCTACTCTGCGCAACCTGCCTTGCAAATTGCGCGCCCGGATTGTGGCGCGCCCCGTTGGCCGATGCACGCTTTTCCGCGCAAAGCCCGAGCAAAAGCCCTTGGCATGCGTCGTGCATGGATGTGGGCAAGAGTAGAAGCGTTCAGCAGCGCACGCACCACGAAAGTGCGCCGCCCGGAAATTGCTCTTGAAGCGCCTTCTGCTCTTGTGCAGGGGATTCAAGACCACCGATTCCGAGGCCCCACCATGCAACGCCGATCCTTTCTCGCGGTCACCTCCGCCGCTGCAGCCACGCTTGCCGCCCCCTCCGTCATGGCGCAGGGCGCCGGCAAGCTCACCCCTGTCAAGTTCACGCTCGACTTCCGCATCAACGGCCAGACCGCGCCGTTCTTCCTCGCGCACACCAAGGGCTACTACAAGGACGAAGGGCTCGACGTGACCATCGACATCGGCGCCGGCTCGGTCGCCTCGATCACGCGCATCGCGAGCGGCGTCTACCAGATGGGCCTGGGCGACATCAGCTCGCTGGTCGAGTTCAACGCCCAGAACCCCGGCACGCCGATGGTGCAGGCCGTGTACCAGTACTACAACCGCGCGCCCTTCGTGATCATCGGCCGCAAGGACCGCGGCGTGAGCGGCGACTTCAGGAGCCTGCAAGGCAAGAAGGTCGCCGCGGCCGCCGTCGAATCGACCCGTCGCGCCTGGCCCCTGGTCGCGCGCAAGCAAGGCATGCGCGCCGATGCGTTCCAGTGGCAGACCACCGATTTCAGCGCACGCGACAACGTCATGGTGCGCGGGGACGTCGATGCCGCCACCTACTTCCACGACTCGGCGATTTCGCTCTTCGCGCGCATGAAGCCCGAGGAGCTCTCGGTGCTGAAGTACGCGGACGCGGGCGTCAACCTGTATGGCAACGCGATCCTCGCGAGCAGCAACCTCATCGCGCAGAACCCGAAGGTGGCTGCCGCCTTCCTGCGCGCGACCAACCGCGCCATCGTCGAGACCTTTGCCAACCCGGCGCCCAGCATCGCCGCCATGCGCCAGCGCGAGCCCATCCTCGACGAGAAGATCGAGCTTGAGCGCTGGGGCGTCACGGCGCAATATGTCGGCGCGGCGGACACCCGAAGCCACGGCCTCGGCGACATCCGAAAGCTCACGCTGGAGCAGCAGGTCGACGAGGTGGTCGAGGTCTTCGGACTCAAGGTCAAGCCCCCGGCCGACGCCATCTTCAACACCTCGATGCTCCCATCGCGCAACGAACGCATGATTTCCACCAAGGCATGAATTTCAACAGCACCCACAACACCAACACCTCGCTCCCCGAAGAAACCGCGCTCGACGAGCGCGACGGGCGGTATCTGCGCAAGGCCATCGGCTGGTCGCACCTCGCGCGCCGCCGCGGCAACCGGCCCTTCGGATCAGTCATCGTCTCCGCCGATGGCGAGGTGCTGGCCGAGGCCTACAACAACACGGGCGAGACGGGCGACTGCACCGGCCACGCCGAGACGAATGCAATCCGCGCGCTGGCCGGCCGCGGCATCCCGCGCGAAGCGCTTGCGGGCGCCACTCTCTATGCCTCGGGCGAACCCTGCGTGATGTGCGCGGGCGCGATCTTCTGGTCGAACATCGGCCGCGTGGTGTTCGGCATCGACGCCGAACGCCTGCGCGTGTTCCGCGGCGAACGGCAGGACCAGCGCGATGCGGAGCTGTCGTGCCGCGACGTGTTCCGCGCGTCGCCGCACCCGATCGAATGCATCGGGCCGGCGCTGCTGGACGAATCCGCCGCGGCGCACGACGGCGCCTGGAAGGTCTGACCGGCGCGGCGGCTGGATAGACTCGACGCATGCCTTGGCACGCCCGTCTCCACCTCGATTACAAAAAAGAAGCCGACCGCACCGTCGCCCGTTTCCGTCACGACGGGCCGCTGCGCATTCTGCAGAGCCTGTATCCCGAAGGCGATGCGATCTGCCACAACGTGCTGGTGCATCCGCCGGGTGGATTGGTCGGGGGGGACACGCTCGACATCGACATCGAGGGCGCGGATGGCAGCCATGGGCTGATCACGACGCCGGGTGCCTCCCGCTTCTATCGCTCCGAAGGCGAGCTGGCGCTGCAGCGCACGCGCATCCGGCTTGCCAAGGGCGCGCGGCTCGAATGGCTGCCGTTGGAGGGGATCTGCTACAGCGGCTGTCAGGCGGAGAACCGGCTGACCATCGAAGTCGAACCGGGCGCCGAGATGATCGGTTGGGACGTGACCGCGCTCGGCTTGCCGAATGCGAACCAGCCGTTCGAGCGGGGCACCTATCTGCAGCACATCGAAGTGCCGGGGGTGTGGCTGGAGCGGGGGCGTATTGATGCGGCGGATCAGCGTTTGCTGCAGAGTCCGCTGGGCTTCGGCGGCCACAAGTGCATCGCGTCGCTGTTCTTCGTGTCGGGCTCGCCGGCGACGCGGGCGCGACGCGAAGTGCTGCTGGGGCATGCGCGCAGATTGCTTGAGGCGCACGAACTGTTCGATAGCGCTGGTGCGACCAGCCCGCATGGAGAGGTGGTTGTGCTGCGTGTGCTGGCGCCTGTGGTGGAGCCTGCGATGCAGTTGCTGCGACAGGTGTGGCAGGCGTGGCGGGGAGAGTTGTGGGGATTGCCGGCAGCTACGCCGCGGATCTGGTCGACCTGAAGAGCAATCCCGCAAGTCCGCCTCATCGGGGATGGTGAGCAGATTCTGACAACGGGTCCGGCGGCGCATCTTCCAGGAATTCGATGCTGCGCAAAAGGCAGATCGCTTGAGGCGTCATGTCTGCGCGCGGGTCGCGATGGATATCTTTCAAGTAGCCCATTTCGTTGTTGCCGCAAATGGCCTTGGGGCCGCGAACGATGCAATAGAACAAGGTGCGCTGGCGAAAGCGCTCATCTCCAACGGTGTCGTCCACGGCAACAGCCCAGCCGCGCGCGTTGACTGAAACCAGGTCATGAAAGCTGAGCGCGTTGAGCCGACCCATCTCCATGCTCGATTCGTTGTCATTGGATCGCCAGCCCCCATTACCCACAGGGACAGCCCAACCGTTGCGCACATGTCCTTCATTGGCAGGGTAGCAACTCAGCCCCAGAATCCATTCGCCGGGAAACAACCTCAAACCTCTCAAAATTAACGCCCCGCCCCCGCGTTCACCGTCGGGGCGATATGCGATTGAAAACTCGGACGTCTCGGGTCTGGCGATCCTTATGCGGCAGCCAGGGCCGAAATTGGCGACGGTCGATGCTCGAATTTCAGGAAATATGGGTTTGACTACCGCTTGGCCGTGAGCGCACCAAGCGCACGCATACGCCATCAAAAATGCGATCAGTCGCGTCATGCAACTCTCCTAGGGGCATAGCCCTCTGGGAATTCCAGGCTGAGCGCGCCCGCCGCATCGGGAAATTTTTCTTCCGACAGCACGGCGATGGCATATCCGTACGCACAGCAACGCGAATCGAAGCCGTTCAACGCCGGGCTATATGGGCTGGCGATCCTGGCAGGCAGATTCACCGCGGCGGACGCTTGCCAAAATGCCAGGCTGCGGTAGTAGACCCGTGATCCTTGCCCATTGACGGTAGTAACCACAACGCGGGCGAGCGCGTGCGCCGCGTCGGCATACTGCGCCATTCTGAGCGATGCCCAATAGAAACCGGCACTGTCGGATGGGGCCAGCGCGTCTTCTCCCGGCGCCGATCTGGATCCTCCTTCGACGGCAAGACGCCACGCCACCATTTCCTGGGTCAGCGCCGCAAAGTTGCCGTCCTGCATGGCGGCTTTGTTTCGAAGGCCGATGCTTTTGCCCTGCTCTGTGGCCTGCGCGGCCGTCAACGCCCCCTTCAACCCCGGAGAGATTGGTCGCCCACGCCATGTCCAATAGGCGATGTAATTGCTGGCATGGGTGAGTTGCAGGAATCCGCGACCATGCCAAGGCGTATACCAGTAAGTCGATCCGCCGCCTTCGCTCAGCCTTCCAAGCCATCCCGTTTCTTGAATCGCATTGCCCAAAAAGCAGGCTTGCCGCATCGGCGTATGGACGGCGTACTTGCGCATCATCCGATTGAGCGGAACTCGATGATCTCTCAGCACGGGATTGTTCTGTGCATCGCCATTGCGCACTGGAATCGACTCCCACAAGTACCCCTCGGCCCCGCTGCGCGGCTCCCTCCCATAGCGCAATGCATGTGTGGGGACAAGTTGTTCGAACTCCTTGCCGCTCAACCACCCGCACTTGCGCACCAGCCCTACGAACTCCCCCGGATGAAACCGCCAATCGGCATCCAGAAACGCCTTCGGCAGATCGGCAAAGGTGACCGCACGCGCATGCTTCACAAAGCGATCCCACTTCTGCGCGCCCGTCGCATCGTCGTCCGTCGACTTGAAATCTTCGGTCTCCAGCCAGCCGTAGCGGGCTTCAATGGTCGTGCGATCCCACTCGCTCGGGAACTTGCAGATCGCGCGACGAAGCTTCGTCCTCACGCTCGCATCACCCAGCCGCATCGCCAGCTGCGTACGCTCCATACGTTGTTCATTCTTCGGGTCGGGATCGCGGATCAGCGTTTTCATGTGCAGCGAGTCGCATCGCAGATCCACATTCGGGTCGTCGTCGAAGCAGTTCCAACCCATGACCGGCAGGAAGTCCGCGTCGCTGAACTTGAAGGTGCCCGGTGCATTCAGATCTGCCCAGACCTCGCCTGCGGGCGTAGCAACCTTGCGCCAATGTGCAGCGTTGGCCGGCAGCGGATCGGTTCCGAGATTGCGTCCGAAGCGCAGCAACTCGTACCAACCGCTGGGGCTGCTCGTGGCGCGGGTGGGTGCGTCCAACGCACTGTGGCGGTCGTTGCAGACGGTGTACAGGTCGTATTCGAAACTCTGGCTTGCTGAGGCCTTGTCGGCGGCCGGCACGTTGGCAGCAACGATGTAGTCGTATCGACTGTCGCTCCTTGGTGCACCGACTCGTGCACCCCATCGGTCGTAGCTCACGAGTGTTGTGG
The DNA here is from genome assembly GCF_051216415.1 of Variovorax trehalosi. Lineage (NCBI taxonomy): Bacteria > Pseudomonadati > Pseudomonadota > Betaproteobacteria > Burkholderiales > Comamonadaceae > Variovorax > Variovorax trehalosi. The sequence goes on along the minus strand of NZ_JBPJZG010000014.1, from coordinate 36,907 downwards.
CACCCTTTTCGCTGGTGATCTGCACCCATTGGGCAACCTGCAGAATGCTCGGCGGGAAGCGATCGGATGCGGCGCTGCCTACGCCTGCAGCTGCACCAACCACGCGCAGCTGACTGGTGGGCATGCTCGTACTGGCAGGCGTACCTGCTGGCAAGTAGATGTAGACACTGCCGAACACGCTATCGGTACGACCATCGGCCACAGGCGCCGGCGGATCCAGCGGATCGACCCAGTTCGGCCCGCGCCGGGTCAGCCGCCGGAGATTCGCCTCGTCGCAGCAGATCTCGAAGTGAATCTGCCCCTCGTGTCCGTAGATTTGACCGGGCGTTCCCAATTCATCCTTGCGATAGACAGCATCGCCGACTGCCCACGGGGCCTTCGTCTTCGGGCTGTGCGCAATGCTGGCCAGGTGCATGCAGGCGCTGTAGTAGACGACCTCGGTGACGGCGTTTCCTTCGGCACCGAGCTCCGTCCTGTGTTCGACGACGACGAACCCGTCGCTGGTCCATGCCGGCGTAGGTGTGTCGGCATGAAAAGGGTTGTAGTTGAGCGGGTGCTTGACGTCGTTGTTCGGTGCCGTCGGTGTGTGGACGAAAACCACCTTGCCGTCGGCAATCGCCCGCACGGGCAAATGCCTGCCACCGGACCGAGGCGCCTGAATGTGAATCCCGTTGTGCCACCCCAGCTTCAGGCTCAAGGGAAACGAGCCTTCCGGTGCGTTGGTGCTCGCCAGCCGCGATGCGGGCTGCGCCATTGCGGCGTCGAGCCAGGCTTCTTCGGATTGCCCGGCGCGATCGGGCAGAAAGGGAGGACTGATGATCATGCCGGCGCTCAGAGAGAAAAAGGGAAAGCCGCGTCCTTGCGTGAAGCAAGGGTCAGCTCAGGGCGCGGAAAGGCGGCCACCTCGACCGGCCTGCTCATCGGCCCAACCAGGGCATGGCTGGCCGCATGCTCGACCCACTGCCCCTGGGTGCCATGCTCGATGCCCTGCGCATTCCAGCGGCTGAAGCTGCCGCCGCCGTTGATCACCACTTCTTCTTTCGCCGTGATCGTGATGCGATGGGCGGCATGCTTGATATCGAGCTTGGCCAGCAGGTGAATGCTCTGCTGCAGCGCCTTGAGTTCGATGTTCGCGCCGGCCGCCACCAGTCGGATGCCCGCCTTGTACGAGAACATGCGTATGGACTCCTTCACGCTGACCAGAAAACTCTTGCCCGCACTCACGCTGGTGTGCCCACCGCTCGTCAATGCGTGATGCGCGCCGCTGGCCATGTGGGTGGACTGCGCCGTCGTGCTCTCGATGCCCGCCGGACTGGCCAGCACGAGGTGTGGCTCGGCCAGTTCAGGGAAGCTGCCTTCGGCTCCGCTCCCACCCGTCCCCACGATCGCGTCGTTCTGCGCCTTCAGCGCCAGGATCACTGCATCCTGGTCACCTGTCGCGTGGGCTTCGGCCTGCTGTGCCGCCACCGACAGGTTCTCGTGCTGCTCGTAGCTTCCTGTGAGGCGCGCCAGCGTCTCGTGCATGGACTTGATATGGCCGCGGGCATTGGCGCGCGTCTCGGTCGTGATCAACAACCCTTCCGCGGCTCTTACGGCACCATGCCCGTCGGTGCGCAGTTCGAACCCTTCGCCGCGCGGATCCTTGCGCCCCGCGTTGTCTTCGATGCGCGTGATGTGCCCCAGGCTCAGCTGACTGTGCAGGTGGTCGGACTTGAGCTGCGCCTGGATCTTCGCGTCTGTGTCGTCCAGGACCAGGTGATTGCTGCGGCCCGCAGCGCTGTTACCGCCTTCCTTCGTCAGTTCCCTCGACCTGAACCCCGAGAGCGCCGCCTGGCCGGGCAGCGCCCACGGCGGCAGGTTCGACTGGTTGTGCACGCGCCCCGTGCAAACCGGCAGGTCCGGATCGCCGCCGATGAAGTCGACGATGACTTCCTGCCCGATGCGCGGAATGTGCACGCCGCCCAACTGGTTGCCGGCCCACGACGAACTCACGCGAATCCAGCAGCTGCTGTGCTGATTCTTCCGGCCCAGCCGGTCCCAGGGAAACTGAACCTTGATACGGCCGAGTTCGTCGGTCCAGAGGTTCTGGCCTTCGGGTCCCACGACAACGGCAACCTGGGGGCCGTGCGTGAAAGGCTTCGAACGAGCGAGCACGGGACGAAGCACTTCGACGACGGGATGGGCCGTCAGGTCGACGCTGATGCGCCACTGCTGCTTTCTGTCTGCCGCAGCCTCCTTGACCTGGCTGTCCTGCGCGATGTCCTCGATGAGGAAGCGCGCCTCCAGGATCAGGTACTCGATATTGGCGCGCTCGCTGGGATGCTTTTCGAGCTTGAACGTGCGGCCCGCTGCCATGCCGCGCAGATTGCCGCTGGCCTGCATTCGCGCCCCGTGCGTGCGCAACGCCTGCATGCGCAACAAGGCGAACTGATGGCCGTCGCCCTGGGGATCGTTGGCGGCCTCTGTGCCCGCCCGAGGTTGCGCATGGTGGCTGCCGGCGCGCGGATGATGCCATTGGTAGACCTCCTGGTCGGCTTGCCCGGTCGGACGCGGCGCCTTGCGGCTCGCGCCCAGGTCGGCGCGAGGCCGGGTGTAGTCGTAGTCGCGGGTCGCATAGCGGCCGCTGGTGAGCTGATGGCGGGGAACAACGCTGTGGAGGTATTCGGTATCGGGTCTCCAGCCCGGCGGGTGGTACTCGATCTGCCGATACGCCGCGTTCTCGCTGGTGCCGTATGCGCCCATCCCGTCGCAAAGAACGAGGCGATGCTTTTCTTCGGCGTGCTCGAAGTGATAGCTGATGCCCCACTCCTCGCAGAGACGACAGAAGAAATCGAAGTCGCTCTCGTTGTACTGGGTCTGGTAGTCGCGAACCGGATACGTTTCCATCAGGCGCTTGTCGAGCGGGAAGGCGTAGTCGGCCAGCAGCGCATCGAGGATCTGCACCACGCTCAGGTTCTGAAAGATCCTGCAGTCGACGGACAACGTGGCCAGGTGCAGCCATGGCCGCAAGGTGAGCCTGTATTGCACATGCCGCCCTTCCTCGCCCCAGAAGGCCGCGTCGGTGATGAGCGCGTTGATCTCGCGCGGCGCGCCTTCGTCGAGTTCGATGAGGCAACTGATCTCTCGCCCGATGAAGTCATCGAGGTTGAAATCCGCCGCACCGCTGGCACCCAGGTTCAGGCTGTCGGGCGTCTTGAGCAGCAACTCGTATTCGAAGAGCTCGTTGACGCATTCCCGGCCCGACAAGCGCACAGGCTCCAGCGCCGGGCGGCCTAGGAAAACAGGAATGGCGGGACTTTGGATTTGGAGCGTGCGTGAAGAAGGCATCGCCGCAGTGTTCCGGCTGGCCCGGGATAACACTGAGAACAATGGTCACCCATGCGAGCCCACGGCCATAAAACCGCCGATCACAGGAGATATGTCATGCCTCGCCGTCAGGCCGGCATGTCGGTCCGCGGCAACCGCAGGTGTTTCTTCAACGTCTCGAACACCTGCCGCGTGACCGGGTTCACCACATGGCTGCGCACATACAGGTAGTACGCGAGATCAGGCAGCCGCGGCATGCCGTCGCCCGCGCCGAGCACCCGCAATCCCGCATCAAGCTGCTCCACGCCTCGTGCGGTCACACCGAGCCCCGCCCTCAGCGCCGCCTTGATGCCGATCAGGCTCGACGATGTGTACCGCGGCGTCCACGCCACGCCCGCGGCATCGAGCGCCTCGTGCCCGATGCGCCGGAAGATGCTCGGCCCGTCCGCCATGATCAGCGGCACCGGCTTCGTCGGGTCGTGTACATAGCTCGCCGCGCACAGCCATACGGTGGGCGAGTTGCGCAGCACCACGCCTTCGAACTGCGCCTGCGGATCGGCGCGGTTGGAGATGATCATGTCGACCTCGCCGCTCTTGAGCGAAGTCATCAGGTACGGGCTGCGGCCGATGTGGATGTCCAGTTGCAGCAGCGGCGAGGTGCGCGCCACCTCGGTCAGCAACAGCGGCAGCATGGTCTCGGCCACGTCGTGCGGCGCGCCGATGCGCAGGTTGCCTTCGAGCTGGCCCTGCCGCAGGCTCCTCAGCGCTTCGTCGTTGAGCGCGAGCATGTGGTGCGCATAGCTCAGCAGCCGTTCGCCGTGCTCGGTCAGCCGCTTCTGCCGGCCGTGCTTGATGAAGAGCGGGTGGCCGATCTGCTCTTCCAGCCGCTGCATCTGCTGCGTGATCGCCGACTGCGTGCGCCCCAGGTGGACGGCAGCCGCCGCAAAGCTGTGATGGCTGACAACAGCCGCGAACGAGCGCAGCAGTTCAAGATCGAGCGTGGGCATACATTAATTTTATTGATGTGTTTCTTCTGCCGCTTGGATTGTTGCGTCACGCCGCCGTCACTACAGTGAATGCACACCAAACAGGCAACCCCACTGGAGAAACCGCATGAGTACCCCTTCCGAGCAACGCCGCCAGGCGGTCGAAGCGTCGATCGGCGAAATGAAGAAAGCCATCGGCGGCGCTGAACCAACCCGCGAAAAGCTCGATGCGGTGCTCGATTCGCTGCAAGGCCTGGCCGCCCACACCGCGTACTGGGGCGCCGCCGACTTTCCACCGCCCGAAGCCGGCGAGCACCAGGCGCGCTACCTGATTGCCGAAGACCCCGACCAGAGCTACGCGCTTTACCTGAACGTGATGCGCCCGGGCAAGAAGATCGTGCCGCACAACCACACCACCTGGGCCTGCATCGCGGCCGTCGAAGGCACCGAGCACAACCGCGTGTATACGCGCACCGACGACGGCTCCGTGCCGGGCGTCGGCAGGCTCGAGGAGACGGCGCTGGTCGTCGTCGCGCCGGGCCAAGGCATCGCGCTGATGCCCGAAGACATCCACTCGGTCGAAATCCAGGGCGAACAAGTCATTCGCCACCTGCACATGTACGGCCGCGCACTCGAGACGCTGAACCAGCGCACCGCCTACGACCTTGCCGCCGGCACGTACCAGACGATGGGCATCGGCGTGCAGACGCGCCGCTAGGCCTCTTCCTTCTTCGATTCATCTTCTTTTTCATGCGAGGCGCGCGCCTTGCAGGACCTCGTTCGCCCCAACGATTTGCCCCATGACTTCTCACATCGACCCGAAGACCCTGAAATCCTGGCTGCACGACGGCAGCGAGATCGCGCTGCTCGATGTGCGCGAGCACGGCCAGTACGGCGAGGCGCACCTGTTCTACGGCATCCCGCTGCCTTTCAGTCGGCTCGAGGTCGATGCGCCGCGTCTCGTGCCGCGCCGCAGCGTGCGGGTGGTTGCGTATGACGATGGCGAGTCCGCCGTGGCCCTGCGCTCGGCCGAGCGGCTCGCCGCACTCGGCTACACCGACGTGCATGTGCTGCAAGGCGGCGCCCCCGCGTGGAAGGCCGCGGGCTACGTGCTCTTCGCCGGCGTCAACCTGCCCTCGAAAACCTTCGGCGAACTGGCCGAGGAGGTCTATCACACGCCTCGTGTCAGCGCCAACGAACTGGCCGGGATGCTCGCGCGCAAGAACAAGGTGGTGGTGCTCGACGGCCGCCCTGTCAGCGAGTTCCACAAGATGAGCATCCCCGGCGCCACCTGCTGCCCCAACGGCGAACTGGCCTACCGCGTGCGGCAGCTCGTGCCCGACACCACCACGCCCATCGTCATCAACTGCGCGGGCCGCACGCGCAGCATCATCGGCGCGCAGACGCTCATCAACCTCGGGTTGCCCAACCCGGTCTACGCGTTGGAAAACGGCACGCAGGGCTGGTACCTGAACGATCACGAACTGGCGCACGGTGGCACGCAGCGCTATGCGGACGACAGCGGCAACACCGATCTGCGTCCTGCGGCAAAAGCGCTCGCCGAACGCTTCGACGTGCCCACGGTGTCCGCGAAGACCGTGCAGCAATGGGCGGCAGAAACGGATCGCACCCTGTTCCTCTGCGACGTGCGCACGCCCGAGGAATTCGCGGTCCGCAGCCTGCCCGGCGCACAGCACACGCCCGGCGGCCAGCTGATGCAGGCCGGCGACCAGTACTTCGGCGTGCGCGGCGCGCGGCTCGTGCTGTTCGACAACGACGGCGTGCGTGCGCCGACCGTCGCGAGCTGGCTGCGGCAGATGGGACACGACGCGAGCGTGCTCGAAGGCGGACTTGCGAGCGGGCTGTCGCTCGCCCCCACTGACACGCCGACCGCCCCCGCGTTGAAGACCATCGATGCCCAAACGCTGTCCGCGCGGCTCGCGCAAAGCGACGTTGCGTTGATCGAACTGCGCGGCAGCATGCAATTTCGCGCCGGCCACATCCCGCAAGCCCGCTGGTCCATCCGCCCACGCCTCGCCGCCGACACGAAGGGCGAGACGCGACAGATCGTGCTGGTCGCCGACGATGCAGCGCTGGCCGCATGGGCCGCCGAATCCGAACTCGCCGATCACGCCCCATTGCTGCTCGAAGGCGGCATGGCCGCATGGCGCACCGCCGGCCTGCCCGTCGAAGCCACGCCCGCATTGCCCGCCGATGCCGACTGCATCGACTACCTCTTCTTCGTGCACGACCGGCACGACGGCAACAAGGAGGCCGCGCGCCGCTACCTCGCGTGGGAGACCGGCCTCGTCGCGCAGCTCGATGCACAGGAGCGCGCGGCCTTCAGGCTGCCCTCCGCCGCATCGCACCACTAGCCACCGTTTTCTTCTCGCTCGTCGTTGTCCGTTCCTATTCCAGGAGTCCTGCCATGTCGTCTGCTTCCCGCGTTTCGCACCTTGCTCGTCTTGCCGTCGCCGCCACGTGGATCGCGGCGCTGGCCCTGCAGCCCGCATCGGCCGACCCGCTGCCCGCGCGCAACGGCTTTCCCTCGCAGACGGTGAAGTTCATCTCGCCCTTCCCGCCCGGCGGCGGCAACGACGCGACGGCGCGCCTGGTCACCACGCGCCTGCCGGAAATCATGGGCCAGGCCGCGGTGGTCGACAACCGCGGCGGCGCGGGCGGCAACATCGGCGCCAAGACGGTGGCCGAGTCCAGGCCCGACGGCTACACCGTGCTCACCTCGCAGGTGTCGATCATGGCCGTGAACCCCACGCTGTACGCCTCGGCCGGCTTCGATCCGGTGAAGAACTTCATCCCGATCACGCAGATCAACGCCGCGCCGCTCGCGCTCGTGGTCGATGCCAACTCGCCGCTCAAGAGCTTTGCCGACCTCGCCACCAAGGCCAAGGCCACGCCCGGCAAGGTGACCTACGCGACGCCCGGTAACGGCACGCTCTCGCACCTCGTGGGCGTGGTGCTCGCCAAGGACAACGGCGTCGACATGACGCACGTGCCCTACAAGGGCGCCGGTCCCGCGCTGACCGACCTGCTCGGCGGACAGGTCGATGTGCTCGTGACCTCGACCGCCTCGGTCGCGGGCCTCGTGCAGAACGGCAAGCTGCGCGTGCTCGCCGTGACCAGCCCGCGCCGCATCGGCGTGTTCGCCAAGGTGCCGACGCTCGAGGAGCTGGGCTATGCCGGTGCGCGCTTCGAAGACTGGTACGGCTTCTTCGCGCCGGCCGGCACGCCGCCCGAGCGCGTGGCCTACCTGAACGAAGCCATCGTGCGCACGCTGCGCCTGCCCGAGGTGACCAAGCTGGTGAACGACGGCGGCAGCGAAGTGGTGGCCAACTCGTCGGAAGCCTTCGCCGCACAGTTGAAGCAAGACATCGACCGGTGGTCACGCATCGTCAAGCTCTCCGGCGCGAAGGCGGATTGACGCACCATAGAGGCTTGGCCCACGCTCGATAGAACACCACCATGTCCGACTTGCACAAAGAAGACCCCGCGGTACAGGCGCTCGATACCCGGCTCACGCGCACCGGAAAATCCCCGTCCTATTTCGGCGGCACGCCCGTCAACGCGCCGCTGGTGCGCGCCAGCACCGTGCTGTTCGACAGCGTGGCCGCGATGCGTGACACCCGTGCTCGCCGCGGTGACGAGCGCGCCTTCAGCTACGGCGCGCGCGGCACGCCCACCACCTTCGCGCTCGAAGATGCGGTGAGCGAACTCGAAGGCGCCTACCGCACACGGCTTTTTCCGACGGGCCTTGCGGCCATCGGCATGGTGCTGCTGTCGTACCTGAAGCCAGGCGACCATGTGCTGATGTCCGACAGCGTGTACGAGCCGACGCGCAACCTGGTGCATTCGTTCCTTGAACCGTACGGCATCCGCAGCAGCTTCTTCGCGGCGGATGGCAGCGGCATCGAGGACCTGTTCGAGCCGACAACCCGCCTCGTGTACGCCGAGTGCCCCGGCTCGCTGGTCTACGAGATGTGCGACCTCCCGAAGCTGGCCGCACTCGCGCACGCGCGCGGCGCGCTGCTCGCGGCCGACAACACCTGGGGGTCGGGCGTGCAGTACCGGCCCCTGGCACTCGGCGCGGACATCTCCACGATGGCCGCCACCAAGTACCTCTCGGGCCACTCCGACGTGATGATGGGCACCGTCGCCACCACGCGCGAAGCCTGGCAACCGCTCAACGAGCGCTGCGATGCTTTCGGCATGACCGTGAGCCCCGACGACGCCTGGCTGGTGCTGCGCGGCATGCGCACGCTGTCCGCGCGGCTGCAGATGCACGAGCGGCACGCGCTCGAAGTGGCGCACTGGCTCGAAGCGCGGTCCGAGGTGGCGACGGTGTTCTGCCCCGCGCTGCCGCAGCACCCGGGCCATGACATCTGGAAGCGCGATTGCAGCGGCACCAACGGGCTGATCTCCTTCGAGTTCAAGCCAGACATCGGGAACGCGGCCGTCGAGCGTTTCGCCGATGCGCTGTCGCTGTTCGGACGCGGCTCGTCTTGGGGCGGCTACGAAAGCCTCGTGGCCTGGACCAACATGCGCGCGGCGCGCAGCGTGACCGACTGGAGGGCGCGCGGCGCGGTCGTGCGGCTGCATATCGGCCTGGAAGCGCCGGCCGACCTGCAGCGCGATCTTGCACACGGCTTCGCGGCCATGGCCGGTTCGCGTTGACCCTCCCGGGCCTCATGCCCTAACATCGGCCCCGCGGTGCAAGCCGCGCCCGGGCCCGCGGGAAGGGTTGAACCCACTTGCTTTCGCATGCTGCCGCGCGCTCGCGCGGCGCCATTCACCAGCTCCTTTGTGCAGCCGGATTTGCGGGTCGTCGGCGCTTCATGCACGGAGGTTCATGTGAAACGCATTCCCGCCCGGCCGGATCTCGGCCATCTCAAGAAGCAAGCCAAAGAGTTGCTTGCCAGTTACCGCAGCGGCGACACCGCCGCCTTCTCCCGATTCCGCGAATCCCTCCCCCTTGCCGTCGGCAAGGACGATGCGGCCATTGCCGCGCTCGGCCTGCGCCTGCATGACGCGCAGTCGTGCCTCGCGCGCGAGTACGGCTTCGTGTCGTGGGTCGATCTGCAGGGCTTCGTTCTCGCCCGCATCGCGCAGGCGAACGATCCGGCGCGCGCGGTGCTGCTCTGGCTGCGAGCCGCGTATGCAGGCGAGATCTCGGGCGGCAACAACATGGCCAGACCTGCGGTGGCCGCACGCCTGCTCGAAGAAAGCCCGGGCCTCCTGGGCAACGACCCCTACCTCGCCTGCGCCATCGGCGATGCCGACGTGGTGCGCGAGGCGATCGCGCGCGATCCGGACTGGGTCCGGCGCGCGGGCGGGCCGCTTCTGCTGCCGCCGCTCAATGCGGTCGCGTATTCCAGCCTGGTGCAACTGCCAGCCTTTCGCGAGCGCCTGCGCACCTGCGCGAAGCTGCTGCTCGATGCCGGGGCCGATCCGAACCAGGCCATCGGCAGCCGCTGGCCGCCCGCGTCGCTCGCTTCGCCGTCCGAGGAGGATCGGCTGTCCGCGCTGTACGGCGCGGCCGGGCAGAACCGCGACGTGGAAATCACGCGGCTGCTGCTGGATGCCGGCGCCGACCCGAACGACGGCGAATCGCTCTATCACTCGCTCGAAGAACCCGCCTGCACGCGCCTGCTGCTGAAGGCCGGCGCGCGTGTCGGCGGCACGAATGCGCTCTACCGCGTGCTCGACCTCGACCAGCTCGAATCGCTGCAGTTGCTGCTCGCCCACGGCGGCGATCCGAACGAAGTCGCGCTCGGCGAACCCACGAGCGACTGGGGGCGGCCGCTGCTGTGGGCCATCCGGCGACGGCGCTCGGCCGCACACATCGAGGCGCTGCTGGACGCGGGCGCCGATGCCTCGGCGCGAACGCCCGAAGGCATCGATGCCCACACGCTCGCGCTGCGCTTCGGCTTGACGGACGTGGCCCGGTTGCTCGCGCAGCGGACGGGCGGCGATGCGCAGTTGCCCCCCGACGAGCAGTTCATCGCCGCATGCGCGCGCGGCGACGGGCCCGCCGCCCGACGCATCCAGGCGGAACATCCGCAGTTGCCTTTCAACCTGTCTCCCGTGCAATTTCGCCTGCTGCCCGAACTGGCCGCACAGCCGGGCTGCGGCGCGGCCGTGCAGCTCATGGTCGAACTCGGCTGGCCGATCGCCACGACAGGCGGCGACTGGGAAGGCTCGGCGCTGAACCACGCCGTGTTCCGCGGCGACGCAGCGCTCACGCGCTTCCTGCTCGCACACGGCGCCACATGGACCGAGCAGCACGGCTTCGGCGACAACGTGCGCGGCTCGCTGTCGTGGGCCTCGCTCAACCAGCCCACCGACGACGGTGACTGGGTCGGCTGCGCCGAAGCGCTGGTCGCCCACGGCATGCCCACGGTGCAGCCCGACCCGGGCGGTTCGGACGGCGTGATCGTCGATGGGCGGCTCACGTGGTTCTCCGACGAGGTGACCGACTACCTGCTGGGCGCGTCCAGGGCGCCCTGACGTGAACGGGCGGCGCGCGGGCCTTCGCGGCTGCGCGCCCTGCTTCACCGGATCGGTGGTCTCAGTCGCAAGCCTTCACGCCCGCGGGCGAATTGCGCAGCCGATTGAGAAACGTGAGCTGCACCTTCGCCGTTTCGCTCCCCTGCATCGCCGCCTGGCGCATCCACTGGCGCGCCTCGCAGCGATCGGCCCGCACCGACATGCCGTAGAGCACCGGCCCGGTGAGCAGCACCATGCCGAGCATTTCCTGCGCCTCGGCATCGCCCTGCATGGCGGCCTCGCGCAGTTGATCGAGCATCGTGCGGTAGTCGCGGGCGGTCTGGGCTTCGAGCGCGAGCTGGAAGCGCTGCGCCGCATGCAGCTCAAGGCTGCGGTCGGGCGGACCCGCAGCGGCGAGCGCCGCCGCAAGGCAAAGCACGCCCGCCAGGAAGATGCGCCAGCGCAGCGACCAACTCGTGAGCTGGCTGAGTTCGGATGCCATCGATGTTCTCCACATGTCATTGATGTGGATGCATCGTGGCCCTGCGCGCGCCATAAGAAAAACTGGAATTCACGCAGGGCGCCTCAGGCCTTGCCTGAGGCTTGGCCGGGCACCGCGTTATTTGGCGCTCAGGTCCATCAGCATGCGCGACAGCAGGTACACCCGCGGCACCACGCTCTCGACCTCGGCGTATTCCTCCGGCGTGTGGATGCCGCCACCCACGATGCCGAAGCCGTCGAGCACCGGCACGCCCACGCCCGCCACCAGGCTTGCGTCGGCCGCGCCGCCGCTGCTCTCGATGGTGAGCTTCTTGCCGATCTCGGCGTAGATGCCCTCGGCCATCGCGACCAGCTTGTCCGATGCGGGCGAACGCGGCATCGGCGGCAGGCCGCGCACGAGGCGCACGCGCACCTCGGTCTCGGGGATCAGCTTGTTCTGCGAGATGCGCACCAGGTCCTTCTCGACGCGGTCCAGCTCGTCGGGCGTGGCGGCGCGCACGTCGCCCTTGGCGCTCGCGGTGGCGGGAATCACGTTGGTCGGGCCGTTGGCCGTGAGCACCGTGAAATTGACCGTGGTCTTCTTCGCGGCATCCGCCGTCTTCGACAGTTGCAGCACCTGGTGCGCCACTTCCATCGCCGCGTTGCGGCCGGCTTCGGGCGCGACGCCCGCGTGCGCGGCCAGCCCCTTCACTTCGACAAGCGCGGTGGCCGAGCCCTTGCGCTCCACCACGAGGCCATCGGCCGGGCGGCCCGGCTCCAGGTTCAGCGCCACGTCGTGCTGTTTGGCGATGCGCTCGATGAGCGCGCTGGTGCCGACCGAGCCGACCTCTTCGTTCGTGTCGATCAGGAAAGTGATCTGCCCATAGTCCTTGAAGCCGATCTTCTGCAGCACCTTCAGCGCCTGCAGGCCGGCGACCACGCCGCCCTTGTTGTCCATGACACCAGGGCCGTAGGCGCGGCCGTCCTTGATGTAGAACGGCTTGGCCGTGGCCGTGCCTTCCTTGAACACGGTGTCGATGTGGGCGAGGATGAGGATCTTCTTCGTGCCCTGCCCCGTCAGCGTGGCGACCACGTTGGTGCCGGGATGCGGCTCCGCCGGAAAGGTCTCGATGCGCGCGCCGAGCTTGCGCAATTCATCGACGGCAATCTCGCGCACCTTCGAGAGTCCGTCGGTGTCGGCCGAGCCGGAGTCGATGTTGACCAGGCGCTCGAGAAGCTTCAGCGCTTCGTCCTTCTGCTGTGTGGCCGCATCCAGCGCGCCCTGGTGCGGCTTCTGGGCCATGGCGTTGCCGGCTGCAGCGAGCAGTGCGCAGGCGAGCAGCACGCCCTGGCAGGCGGTGCGCAGCGGCGCGGGGTTCTTGAGGGGGAATGGGCGCTTGGAAAAAGTCATGGAGTCCGTTCTCGGTTCGTTCGCTGGATTGCCCAGCGCAAAAAAGCCTGCTCCTCGCAGGCGAAGCAGGCTATCACCCGCGTTCCGCGCGGGTCAAGCGAACGAAGTACGGATCGGCCCCTAGCAGCAACGCCCTTTGCCTGCCCCGTACCGCGCCTCCAGCCGCTCGCGGAAGAAGGCCTCGTAGCTCATCGGCGGCCGGTCCGGGTGCGTGGCCGCCATGTGCGTGAGGTAGGCGTCGTAGTCGGGCAGGCCGACCATCAACCGCAGCGACTGCTTGAGCGAGCGGGCGAAGTAGCGCCCGGCTTCCGGCAATGCGAGGGCCATGTGCGTGCTCAGTGGGCCGCCGCGGTCGATGTGCCGGCCGGCTCGAACGGCGTCTCCTGCGTGGTCGGCCGGTTGGCAGCACGCGCCACGAGACATGCCTTGATGCTGTAGACCAGCACGCTCAGCACCACGAACATGAAGAGCGCGCACAGCGCCGCGTCGAGGCGGTCGTTGAAGACGATGCGCGACATCGCCTCGGGTGTCTTCGCCGGCGCCACCAGCACGCCGTTGGCGAGGCCTTCGGTGTACTTCGCGGCATGCGAGAGGAAACCGATCTTCGGGTCCGCCGAGAAGATCTTCTGCCAGCCCGCCGTCAGCGTGCACGCCAGCAGCCACACGGCCGGTGCGATCGCCACCCACGCATAGCGCTCGCGCTTCATGCGGAACAGCACCACCACGCCGAGCAACAGCGCGACGGCCGCAAGCATCTGGTTGGAGATGCCGAAGAGCGGCCACAGCGTGTTGATGCCGCCCAGCGGATCGACCACGCCCTGGTAGAGGAAGTAGCCCCAGGCCGCGACGCACAGAGCCGTCGCCACGAGGTTGGCCGGCAGCGAATCGGTGCGCTTGAGCGCGGGCACGAAGCTGCCCAGCAAGTCCTGCAGCATGAAACGGCCCGCGCGGGTGCCGGCATCCACCGCCGTGAGGATGAAAAGCGCCTCGAACAAAATCGCGAAGTGGTACCAGAAGGCCATCATGGCCTGCCCGCCGATCACCTGGTGGAGGATGTGGGCCATGCCCACGGCCAGCGTCGGCGCGCCGCCTGCGCGGCCGAGGATGGTGGTCTCGCCCACGTCCTTGGCCGTCTGCAGCAGCATCTCGGGCGTGATCACGAAGCCCCAGCTCGAGATGGTCGCCGCCGCCTGCTGCGCGGTGCTGCCCACCAGCGCGGCCGGGCTGTTCATCGCGAAGTAGATGCCCGGCTCGATGCACGAAGCCGCCACCAGCGCCATCACCGCTACGAACGATTCAGCCAGCATGCCGCCGTAGCCGATGAAGCGCGCATGGCGCTCGTTGTCCAGCATCTTGGGCGTGGTGCCCGAGGAGATCAGCGCATGAAAGCCCGACACCGCGCCGCAGGCGATGGTGATGAACAGAAACGGGAACAGGCTGCCCGACCACACCGGCCCGCCGCCCTGCGCAAACTGCGTGATGGCCGGCATCTGCATCGTCGGCATCACGAACACGATGCCGATGGCCAGCGCGATGATCGTGCCGATCTTCAGGAAGGTCGAGAGGTAGTCGCGCGGTGCGAGCAGCAGCCACACCGGCAGGCTCGCGGCGATGAAGCCGTAACCCACCAGCATCCAGGTGAGCGCCTTGCCGTCGAAGGTGAAGAGCGGTGCCCATTCGGCGCTCTGGCTCACCGCCTGGCCGCCGAAGATGGCGAGCATGAGCAGCACGAAGCCGATCAGCGAGACCTCGCCGATGCGGCCCGGGCGAATGAACCGCAGGTACACGCCCATGAAGAGCGCCACCGGAATCGTCGCGGCCACCGTGAAGGTGCCCCACGGCGATTCGGCCAGCGCCTTCACCACGATCAGCGCCAGCACCGCGAGGATGATGATCATGATCATGAAGGTGCCGAAGAGCGCGATCATCCCGGGCACCACGCCCATCTCCTGCTTGACGAGGTCGCCCAGCGAGCGGCCGTCGCGCCGTGTGGAGATGAAGAGAATGATGAAGTCCTGCACGGCCCCCGCGAACACCACGCCCGCCAGGATCCACAGCAGGCCCGGCAGATAACCCATCTGCGCCGCAAGCACCGGGCCCACCAGCGGGCCCGCACCCGCGATGGCCGCGAAGTGGTGGCCGAACAGCACGTTCTTGTCGGTCGGCACATAGTCCAGGCCGTCGTTGTGGCGGTGCGCAGGCGTCTTGCGGTTGCCGTCCAGGCCCAGCACCTTGTCGGCGATGAAGAGGCTGTAGTAGCGGTATGCGATCAGGTAGGTGCAGATCGCGGCGGCCACCACCCACAGGGCGTTGACGCTTTCACCACGGGTCAGGGCGACGGTGCCGAGCGCGAATGCGCCGACGACGGCCACGACCAGCCACACCAGATGGCGGCGGAGGGTTTGCATGCGGATGTCTCCTCGATATTGGAACCGGGGAGTTTTGCCTTATGAGGGTGCGTTGGCATCCGTCGGACCGCGTGGGCGGGTTGCGTGGCACTGCGTAATGGAAAACCCGAGGCACGCAAGAGCCCAACCGGATCGCCCGCCCCCGCGGGGCGCGAGAATGCCGCCACGTATCCGGAGAACTCCCCCATGTCCACCGTCACCATCCATCCCCAGATCAATGTTCGCAACGAAGGCGCCTTCGTGCTGTTCGGCGGCGTCAACGTCCTCGAGTCACGCGACCTGGCCCTGCGCACCGCGGCCGAGTTCGTGCGCGTTGCCGGCAAGCTCGGCATCCCCTATGTCTTCAAGGGCAGCTTCGACAAGGCCAACCGCTCGTCGATTCATTCGTACCGCGGCCCGGGCCTGGACGAGGGCCTGAAGATCCTGCAAGAGGTCAAGACCGAGTTCGGCGTGCCGCTGCTGACCGACGTGCACGAACCCTGGCAGGCCGCCCCGGTCGCCGAGGTGGTCGACGTGCTGCAGCTGCCAGCCTTTCTGGCGCGGCAGACCGACCTGGTGGTGGCGCTCGCCAGGACCGGCCGCGTCATCAACATCAAGAAGCCGCAGTTCCTGAGCCCGTCGCAGGTGCTGAACATCGTCGAGAAATTCAAGGAAGCCGGCAACGAACAGATCATCCTGTGCGACCGGGGCACCTGCTTCGGCTACGACAACCTGGTGGTCGACATGCTGGGCTTCGGCGTCATGAAGAAGGTGACGCAGGACCTGCCGGTGATCTTCGACGTGACCCATGCGCTGCAACAACGCGAGGCCGGCGCCGCCGCTTCCGGTGGCCGGCGCGAGCAACTGGTGGATTTGGCGCGTGCCGGCATGGCCGTCGGCCTGGCCGGTCTTTTTCTCGAAGCACATCCGGACCCGGCAGAGGCCAAGTGCGACGGCCCGAGCGCGCTGCCGCTGGCGCAACTCGAACCGCTGCTGACGCAACTCAAGGCACTGGACGATCTGGTGAAGTCGTTCCCGGTGCTGAATATCTAAGGCCGCCGCGCCTGCGTCGGCTGGCGTGACCAGTACACGCCATCGAGCCGGTCGAGCCGCACCTCGCCGCCGGTCGACGGCGCATGCACGAAGCGCCCTTCGCCGACGTAGATGCCCGCGTGCGACGGCGCGGAATTGCCGAAGAGCACGAGGTCGCCGGAACGGATCTCGGACATCGCCACCGGCTGGCCGAACGAAGCCATGCGCGCCACCGTGCGCGGCGGCGCCTTCCCCAGGCTGCTGCGGTACACGTAGCCGATGAGCCCGCTGCAGTCGAAGCCGCCCTCGGGCGTGTTGCCGCCATAGCGGTACGGCGTGCCGACGAGGCCCAGGGCGTGGATCGTGATGCTGTTCGACTGCTCGGTCGTCAGCGGCGGGATGCTGGAGACGGGTGGTCTCTGCGGCGTGGGTGGGCTTGCACAACCCACCATCAGAAGGAAGACGCCCATCGGGAGCAGACGGAACAGCGGCATGCGGGAACGTTGCGTTGGAACGGTGGTGTCGGGCATGGAGAAGGCAGGTCTTGTGGACGTGGGCCGACTTTAGCGGCTCGATGAATGCCACCGAAGTGCCGGGCACCGTATGGCACGATCCACCCATGCCCGAGCCGTCACGCCGCATCCCGTATCGCACCTGGCCAGGCGCACTCGCGGTGCTCCTGGCCATCGCCGCCTATGTGGGCGGCCTCACTTTCTGGGACAGCCGCACGCCCGGCGCCCGCCCCCTCGACCCGGGAGAGACGGTGTCCGTCGGCCATGCCCGGTTCATGCCCGCCAACGGATGGGAGATGGACGTCTCGCGCTCCAAGGCCGGCAGATCGCTGATGCTCTTCAAGGGCGGCCACAAGTTCCTTGTGACCACCGGTTCATGGGTGGGTGGGCCTGACGGCCCGCTGGTGCGCCAGCAACGCCTCATGGAGCGCGGCCAGCACCTGGAGATCGACGGCGACATCTCCGATTTCGTCACCTCCTGGGGCCTGCAGGGCAAGACCTTCGCCTACTACGGCTCGAAGCTCGCGGGCCGGTTCTGGCAGGTGGTCGACCTGCAGCGAAAGTCGCTCGTGCAGATCGATTTCTACGGCGCCAGCGATGGCCTGAACGAAGCGATGGCCGATGCCCGCAGCATGCTGGAGTCGATGGACCTGGAGGCCTCGCCATGAGCGTCGACAACCTCGTGGGCCCCGAACAGGATCGCGGCGAGTGGCCGGTGGGCACCGACTCGTTCTTCCAGCCGCATCGCGCGGCCTTCTGGCTGCTCGCGGCGATGATCGTCAACGGGTTGTTCTACACGATCAACATGTTCTCGATGGGCTTTCGCGTGGTGCCCGTCACCGCGTTGCTGGGCCTCCTGGTGTGGGGCCTCTACACGCTGGTTTTCCTCCTGGTATTTCGCACGCTGGACCTGCTCGAGCAGCATCCGCCCGAGGCCTTCGTGCTGGCCTTCGCGTGGGGCGGCTTCGGTGCGGTGTACTTCGCCGCGCCGGCGAACATCGCGATCCAGAGCCTGTGCGCCAAGCTGGTGTCACCGGACTTCGTGGCCATGTGGGGCCCGGCCATCGCGGGCCCGATCACCGAGGAGTTCCTCAAGCTCGCGG
The DNA here is from genome assembly GCF_051216415.1 of Variovorax trehalosi. Classification (NCBI taxonomy): domain Bacteria; kingdom Pseudomonadati; phylum Pseudomonadota; class Betaproteobacteria; order Burkholderiales; family Comamonadaceae; genus Variovorax; species Variovorax trehalosi. Next base: position 19,189 of record NZ_JBPJZG010000014.1, on the reverse strand, counting down.
GCGTCATCCTGCTGGTGCTGGTCGCGCGCAACCAGTTCCAGACGTATCTCTCGGTGTTGATCGTCGGCGCCATGGCGGGACTGGGTTTCCAGGTGGTCGAGAACCTGAGCTACACCGTCAATGCGTCGATGCACTTTCCGCTCGAGAACCAGGTGTACCCGGTGCTGCTGAACCTGTTCACGCGCGGACTGCTGAGCGGCCTCTGGAGCCACGCGGCCTACACGACGATCGCGTCCTTCGGCGTCGCCTGGTTCCTGCTGCACCCGGAGCGATCGAAGGTGATGCGGATCGCCGTGGCCTTGCTGTGCTTCGCGCTCGCGTGGGCCATGCACTTCATCTGGAACTCGCCGTGGCTGGAAGACCTTTTCGACGGCAGCTACCGCGAGATGGCCGTGCTGCTCGCCGTGAAGGGCATCCCCGCACTGATCGCGGCCGGGCTCTTCTGGCGGGTCGCCGCGCGCGAGAACGGCGCGTACCTCCATTCACTGGCCGCCTACTTCGTGCCCGAGCGCGAGCTGATCCGTGACGACGAATGGGTGCGCCTGGGCGCGCCGCTGCTGCGCTACAAGGTGCGCCGCGAGATGGGCTGGACCTTCGGCCTGCGGGCAAGGCGGCTGAAGACGCAACTGCAGCGCGAGCAATTGCGGCTGGTCCGTAAGGCGATGACGTACGGGCGCGGCGCGCAGACGCTGCGGCATGAGGTGACGATCCGGCGCATCCGGGCCGAGCTGGAGCCGTTGGTTCAGGCGCGGCCGTAGGCGTGGGCCTTTGCGTCCGTCGTGGAGCCTCGGTCAGTCATCCCCCGATCGGTACAGACCTCACTGGCACAAACACCAGGGTGTCAACGCCGAAGCACGTTTCTTTCCGGCCTCGTGCAGAATACGGCGCGCCGACGATGTAGGTGGAACCGCCTCAGCGCGCGCAATCACAAGTACGAAAAGTATTCACAGAGAGTTGGAGTGTGAGGGATGGGAACACTTACTTGCAGGGCTGCCCTGACATTGCTGCTCGCAGCGCTCGTGTCTTGCGGCGGTGGCGGTGATGTCGGTGGAGGGGGCCTAGGCGGCTTGTCGTCCGGACAGTCGCCCTCTTCGCCTGCGGTGGCGAACAAGGTGGAGAAGGAAGACGCGGCCGATGCAACGCGGCTGTCCGCCGGAGCCGCCGACTCGCTGGGGGGAGTAGCCGCCCTTCGCGCATCGGGTGCGGATGTCGCTGCGGCGCTCGCCCAGCGAACGGCCAGCGATGGCGTTGTGACGTACAGGACACTCGACACCAGCGCCTTCGGCATGCCCCGGACCCTGGTCTACGACGCGGTACATGGCGACATCTATGCCTCGTATCCCACCACCTACGAATCGATCGGCCTCAGTGCCATCGTGCGGTTCCGCACCAACGGCACGAGCTGGACGAGCACGTCACTCTCCCTGCCCGGCCTGCGGGACATCGCATTGGCGTCCGATGCCAGCGTGCTGGCCGCGACGGACGGCAGCAACCAGGTCCATCTGATCGACCTGGCGACGTTCAGCGTGAAGAGCAGCCATCTCTCCGCCACCGAGATCGGCGACCAGGGCAGCAATACCGAGACCGGCATCGCGTTCACCAACGACGGCAAGCTGTGGATGCCAACGGGTGCGGGCTATCAGTGGCACGGATTGGGCTTCTTCGACCTGCGCACCCTGAGCTTCGGAACCCGGCCCTGTCCTTCGTGCCACGGCGGGCCGTTCTTCGCGGTTTCCGGCGATGGCTCGCGGTTGATGATGACCCAATCGGCATCCATGTCGCCGGCACCTCCGGTGCTCTACATGGACACGGCCGACGGCGTCTTCCGGACGAATCCCATCGGGTTGGACTTCTTCTATTGGCTCACGAACCTGAGCGACAGCGGGGATCGCTTCCTGCTGAATGGCTACGCCGTCTACGACCGGGCATTCGGCACGGTGGGCGCGGTGCCTCAACCAGCGATGGGGCTCAGGGCCGCGCAGTTGTCCCCCGATGGGCGCCGCGCGTACGTCCTGAGCTATGCCGTCGAGCCGGGCACGCCGGCGCTGCCCGTAGTCCAGGCCTTCGACACGAGCGCGCCGGCAGGTACACACGTCAACCTGCCGCTGGTCGGGACCTTCACGCTCGCGGACTTCCCCGCCTGCCAGGCGTCCACCTATCCCAGGTACTCCTGCTACAAGCCCAGGATGCAAGTGAGCAAGGACGGCACGACCCTGATGATCCTCGGCGACAAAAAGCTGATCGTGGTCACCATCCCCAAGGCGCTGCGCCGCTACTGACGGGTACCGGCAGCACAGCACACTAATGCTGCCGCGCGTACCGCCCCGGCGATTGTCCCACGTGCCGGCTGAACGCAGTGCTGAACGTGCTGGCCGAACCGTAGCCCACGCGTTCCGCGACTTCCGCAATGCCGACATCCTCGCGGGCGAGCAGGTCCTTCGCGACGGCCATGCGCCAGGCCAGCAGGTACTCCATCGGCGGCAGCCCGACCGCGCGCGAGAAGCGCTCGAAAAAAGCCGAACGCGACAACGCTGACTTCTTCGCGAGTTCGGCCACTGTCCACGGTTGCGCCGGATCGCCGTGCAGATGCCGCAGCGCAAGCGACAGCCGAGGGTCTGCCAGCCCCCGCAGCAGCCCCGGCGGCGCGCCCTCGCCGGGCGTCGAGCGCAGCGCTTCGATCAGCAGCAGTTCGACCAGCCGCTCGAGCACCAAGTCGCGCCCCGACTTCGCTTCGATCGACTCCTCCCGCACAAGCTGCACCAGCACCGACAGCCGCCCCACGTCGCGCACATGCAGCAGCGTCGGGAGCAGCGACGCCAGCAGCGAGGCGTCCGGCGAGTCGAAGGCGAAGTAGCCGCCGAGCATCCGCACATCCGGCGGACCGTCTTGCCTGCCGTGGCGGATCTCGTCCGTCGGTGCGGGCGCCAGCCTGGGATCGACGAAGACAGGCTCCGCCGGCTCGAGGCCCGCAATCGTGAACCCGGGCGTGAACGGCGTCAGCACGAAATCGCCGGCCACGAGGGTGATGGGCTCCTGCCCATCCACGGCCAGCGTGCATTCGCCTTCGAGCATCGTGCAGAAGCTGGGCTCTCCGAAGGCCGCGTAGCGCACCGCCCACGAGCCTGCACCGCCGATCACCTTCGAATACACCGCGCGCGGACGAAGCAGCGAGACGACCTCGGCGAGTGGATCGGCCATTCAGGACTCCTGCAAACAAATGATGGATTTTTGATTATAGAAAGTCCTTCCTATCGCCGATATCGTGACGCACCTTCAACCCCAACCTCAAAGGAAACCCAATGAAGACCGTCCTGATCACCGGCTGCTCCTCCGGCTACGGCCTGGAAACCGCGCGCCACTTTCTCGCCCAGGGCTGGTATGTCGTCGCCACCATGCGCACGCCGCGCGCCGAGCTGCTGCCTCGCTCGGAGCACCTGCGCGTGCTGCCCCTGGATGTGACGAAGCCCGAGAGCATCGCCGCTGCACTCGAAGCCGCCGGCCCCATCGACGTGCTCGTGAACAACGCAGGCCTCGGGCTCTTCGGCGCGTTCGAGGTCACGCCGATGGCCACCGTGCGCGAGATCTTCGAGACCAATACCTTCGGCATGATGGCGATGACCCAGGCGGTGCTGCCGCAGTTCCGGCAGCGCAGGTCGGGGCTGGTCATCAACGTGACGTCGACCGTCACGCTGGCACCGATGCCGCTCGTGGCGGCATACACCGCGAGCAAGACGGCGATCGAAGGCTTCACCGAATCGCTCGCGTTCGAGCTCGAGCCCTTCGGCGTTCGCGTGAAACTGGTGGAGCCCGGCTATGGGCCGAGCACGCGCTTCACGGCGAACGGCGCGGAGCGCATGCAGGGCCTGATTCCCGAGGCGTATGCGCCGTTGGCGCAGTCGATCTTCGCGACACTGGGAAATCCGAGCGCGGTGACCACCGAAGCGGATGTGGCCGAGGCCGTGTGGCGCGCCGCGAACGATCCGGACGCGAAGCTGCGGTATCCGGCGGGCGCCGATGCGGTCGCGCTGTCTCAGGGGCAGTGAAATGCCAGCCGCGCGGGTGAGCTGGCCTTCAGGGCGGGTCTTCCGCCTTCGCGAGCGCCCTGAGCACCGTCACCCCCAGATAGGCGCGCCAGAGCCCGAATGGCACGAGCAAGGCAGCCAGCAGCCGATGCAGGAGGGGATCGGAGTGCAGCACCGCCCACACCCCCAGCGCCACGAGCGCGATCCCGCCCACGGCGTTCAGCACGCCGCCGCTGAACCACTGCAGCGCCAGGAACCGGCCGGTCAGCGTCAGGAGGCGGTCGGCGATCCCGAGCCCGAAGTAGCTGGCGAGCGCGTAGAGGCCGAGCAGCAGCAGCGGGGCCACGGCGATGCCGATCAGGAGGTACGGAAGGATGTCGATCAGCGTGTCCATGCAGCGCGCCTCAGCGTGGGAGTTCTTCGGCCATCAGGTCGATGAACCGCCGCACACGCGGCTCCAGCAGCCGCCGCGTCGGATACAGCGCGAGGACCTTCACGTCGCCTGCATCGAGCCCGGGTAACACCTGCCGCAGGCGCTCCGCGGCCAGGTCTTCCGCCACGAGGAAGTCCGGAAGCAATGCGATGCCGAGCCCGGCGACAGCGGCATCGCGCAAGGCCTCCCCGCTGTCCAACCGCAAGCGGCTGCGCCCTTGTGCCTTGATCCAGTCGCCACCCTCGCCCCGGAAGCGCCAGCTCTGCCTCTGGTTGCGGCTGCTGAAGAACAGGCAGTCGTGGCCCGCGAGCGCGTCGATGTCCATCGGCTCGCCACGCTCCGCGAGGTAAGCGGGAGACGCACACAGCACGGCCTTGTACTTGGCGACCACACGGGAGACCAGCCCCGTGTCCGTGTTCTCCCCGCCCGCACCGATGCGCACCGCCAGATCGAAGCCGTCTTCGACGATGTCGGCCACCCGATCGCTGAAGCTCACCTCGGCCTGCAGCTCGGGCCACGCCGCGAGGTACTTTTGCAGCAGCGGCAGCACCACGAGCCGGCCGAAGGCATCGGGCACGGTGAGGCGCAGCACGCCGCGCGGCGTGCCGCCCGGGCCCGCCACGCTCGCCTCCGCTTCATCGACCGCCGAGAGAATCTGCAGGCCGCGCTCGTAGAACACCCGGCCCTCGTCGGTGAGGCTCAGCGTGCGCGTCGTGCGGTTCAGGAGGCGCGCGCCGAGCCTGTCTTCAAGCCGGCCCACGGCCTTGCCCGCCGCCGAGCGCGTGAGGCCCATGGCCTGCCCGCCGGCGATGAAGCTGCCTTCGTCGACAACGGCCATGAAGACCAGGATCTCGTTCAGGTTCGCGCGTTGCATGGGTGGTGATGGTGATCGAGGTGGAATGTTCTTCGCATCTGTGTAGAAGCCGCTTCGCCAATGGCGTGACTACAGTCGTTCATCACCTCATCACCCATTGCCTCGAAGGAAAGAAAGCGCACATGAAACAACAGCCCGTCCTCTACAGCCACGGCGTGCCATGGGAAGAAGCCTTCGGCGTCGGCCAAGGGTACAGCGTGAACGGCACCATCTACATCTCGGGGCAGTTCTCGCACGACATGCAGGGCGCGTTCGTCGGCGAAGGCGACATTGCGGCGCAGACCACCCAGACGCTGGAAAACCTCGACCGCGTGCTCGCGGGGTTCAACGTGACGAAGACGAATCTTGCGGAGCTCGTGATCTACGTGACCGACCCGCAGGCGCATACGGCGGCGCTGGTGCCTGTGTTCAAGGCGTACATGGGAACGCATCGGCCGGCGGTGACGCTCGTTGGCGTGTCGGGGCTGGCATTTCCGCATCAGTTGATCGAGATCAAGGCGGTGGCGCACACGGACTGATGGGGGCGCGGCGCAGGCCGCCCCAGCGCCGCAAGATTCACTCGCGGCACAATGCCCCGCATCACCCATGGCGCGGCTGGCACAAGGCCATCCCGCCCCCGACGACAGGGAGCACGCATGACAATCGATGCCTCGATTCTTTTCCAGGCCTTCGAACAACGCCTCGCCGCCTTCGAGGCCGAAGCCGAAACCATCACCACCCGCGGCGCCTGCTGGCGACTGCAGCGGCTGGCCGATGAAGCCTGGAGCGAATTGCGGCAGGGCTTTGCTGCCGCAAGCGACTGGGAGAGCGCGGACACGCAGCCACTGCTCAAGCGACTCAACGACCTGAAGGAAACGGCCCGCGTGCGCTTCATCGCGCACCGGCAGGCTCATCCCGAAACAACAGCGGCAGCAGCAAAAGAAGACGAGCGCATCGTGCTCGAACCGCAGCCGCCGACGCTGAACAATTTCTTCTACGCGCGGCACTACAGCCACAAGCACTCGTCACCCGTTGCCAGCGCAGACGACCTCGCCGCCGCCATCGCCCACGCAGAAAAGCGCCTCGACATCCGCCTGCCCGAGCCGCTGCGCCAGTTGTACCTGCGGCAGAACGGCGGCCACACCGACTTCGAGCATTTTCCGAAGACGCCCGAAGCGGCCTACACGTTGCCCGATCACGACGCCCTGTTCGCGCAATGGGAGCACCCCTTCCCCGGCGAAGCGGTGAACCCGGTGGACAAGCTCTGCACCATCGGCGAACTCTCGGACGGCATCAGCTTCGGCGCCGACGACGAGAACCCGTGGCGCGAGAACGTGCCGGAGGTCGACCGCCTCGTCGTCATCAACGGGCACGGCAGCGACATCTTCCTGTGCCTCGACTACCGCGGAGGCGCCACCGAGCCGCGCATCGTGCGGCTCGACGACACGCAGTGGGACGCCACCCTGAAATGCGTCTTCGAATGCAGCGACTTCGCCACGCTGTTCGCGGGCCTGCGGCGCGAGGCCGTCAAGACGCTGGACGGTGTGCTGCGGCAGCGCGGCATGCGTACTGTGGAGCTGTTGGTGGATGGGCAGTGGCGGCCAGCCAAGTCATAGGGCTGGCAGGTTACAGCGGGCGAAAGGGATCCCATGGCGGTTGTTGGCCCCATCTACGGCGGGTATTTCCGCATCAGTAGATCGAGATTCACGTTGGGAGCTCGCCAACTCGATTCGTTACTTGCCGTGCCTTCCTGTTGTCTCATAGGCATCCAGAAGTTGCTGAAGCGCGGAGCGCTCTTCTTGCGAAAGGGCGCTCGCAAGGTCGACGACGATGCCTTTGATGAGGTAGTACTCGGTGTCGTTGCGGATCGAACCGCGCTTGACGATGCGCTTGTACGAAGCAGCGTAACGACGACGAACTTCGGACGCGGTCAACAGTCCCGCCGCACTCAGCGCCTCGTCGAGGGCTGTGACTCCGTCGGCAGGCCTATCGCTCAGGTCCTCGATGATGTCGTTGGCTGCCTGGCGCAACCCTTCCAGCGCTTTTGACTTCCCGTACTGCGCGACGATGCCAGCGCACACCGTCTCCATATTGAAGCCTTCCGTCGGGCGCACGCCCTCGACGTGCTCTGCGTAGAAAGAAATGAACGCGAGCAACTCTTGGAACTCGCGCTCACGGTCTGGTGAAAGGGATCGTGCCATGGAGATAAGAGATTGAAGGAATGATCCACCGCGTCGAAGGCGGCCAATAGTGGAAGCGTCGGCGAATTACCGCTTCAACCACCCCAGCCCCTTCGCATGCAGGCTCTGCACATAAAGCCGATCGCGCGTTTCGGTGACGGCCGTGGTCTCGGGGTAGGCGCCCGTCGCATCCTGCAGGCTCGCGAGCACCTTGCCGTCTTCGCTGAATGCGACCACATGGCCATAGGCCTTGGGCACCGGCCACAGTGCGCGCGGCAGGCGCATCGTCACGCTGCGCAGGAAAGGCTTGTCGGCTAGCTTGTCGATGGTCGGGTTACGCGGCTTCACGAGACCCACCCAGATCTTGCCGTCGAGCCCGCGCATGAGGTTGTCGGGGTAGCCGGGCAGGTTGTCGAGCAGCACGGCGGCCTGTGGGGTGGTGCCCGCGGCGGCATCGAGATCGCGCGCGTCGACGCTGATCTTCCACACGCGGTACTTGCCAGTCTCGGCAACGAACAGGCTCTTCTCATCGGCGCTCAACGCGATGCCGTTCGCGAACGCGAGGCCCCGCGCGACCACGCGCGTCGTCTTGGTAGCCGGGTCGTAGGCCAGCACACGGCCCGTGGCGGACTGCTCGAGGATGTCGAGCACGCTGGCCTCGAAGGTGCCGCCCCACTCGGCCGGTGAGAAGCGCGTCGATGCATCAGTGAAATACATCGTGCCGCTGCCGCGCGCCACCACCACACCGTCGGCATAGCGGATCGGCTGGCCGTCGACCTGGTTGGTGAGCACGGTGATCTGCTTCGAAGGGCTGATCGACAGCAGCCCCTTGATGGCATCGGCTGCGATGAGATTGCCGCTTGAATCGAAGTCGAAGCCGAGCACGCGGCCGCCCGTGTTGACGAAAGCCTCCTGCCTTGTGCCGTCGGGGTTCATGCGAAGGATGTTGCCGCTCAGCACCGTGGTGTAGAGCTTGCCGTCGGGGCCGATGGCGATGTGCTCGGGGCCCTCTTCGCGGCCGAGGTCGATCATGTTGAGCTGGGCCAGGTGGTCGTTGACCGCGAAGGCGCCGGTGTAGCCGGGGTCGGTGGGGGCAGACCAGACGACGGGCTTGACCGGAACGGGCCACAGGGCGAGATAGGCGATGGCTGCGAGGAGCAGCACGCCGAGTACGGCGAGAGTTTTCTTCAGCATGTCTGGTCCGTCTCGGAGTGAGGAAGATCGCCCGGCTGAACCTGCAGCCACGGCCACCGCGAAAGATACGACGCGGCTTTCTTCTTGAACAGCTCGCGATGCGGCATCAGCGGGTTGATCGTCAGCACGCCGTCGTACAGCATGGGGAGGCCATTCGGCGCATAAAGCTCGCCCGGCCGGACGCCGACGCATGTAGCCGGAACAAGGAAGCGGTCGATGCCATCGCGCGTGCTGCGCAGCGCCTCGTAGGGATGGCCGAAATACGATTCGTACCAGAGGTGAACACGCGCCTGGTTCGATGCCTCGACCGTGATGCCGAGATCGCCCAACGCTTCATCGACTCGCGCTTGCACACGACGCTCCCCTGCATCGCTCGTGTCGTTGGCGTCGAAGTAGAACAGGTCGTAATCCTTGATGCCCGCCTCCGGCGCAGCGCCGGACCGCAGGTTCCACACCGTTTGAAAGAGGCAGCCGGCGACCAGCCATCCGTCGGGGAGAGCCAGGGCGTGCCATCGCTCGAGGATTGCGCGGTTGTTGCGATTCTTGAGGATGTCGGTGATGAAGCGTTCTTGCATGGCGTGAAGGAAGCGATGCCGGGCATGTGCGGCGGAAACCGGCGATAGCGTGGCAGCGGCACGGGGGCCAAGGGTATTGGATGTGGAGGCGCAGTACAGCGCGGCCTGAGTGGATCTTTTTTGAACCTTCGGCTTTAGAAGCCGAAGACCAGCAGCAGGTTGTTCGCTGGCATCGCATGCCGCTCGCGCAACGCGAGGCCTGCGCTGCGCGCCTCTGCCGCCACGTCTGCCAGGCGACGTATGCCCCATGCGGAATTGCGGGCGCGCAGGTCTTCATCGAACGCTGTGTTGCTTGGCGCTGTCGGCACGTCGTCTTCGAGGTAAGGCCCGTAGGTGATCAGCAACCCGCCGGGACGCAGATGCCGCGCGGCGCCTTGCATCAGGGCGGCGCATGTGGGCCAAGGTGCGATGTGCAGCATGTTGGCGCAGTAGACGGCGTCGAACTTTTCTCCTTCTCCTCCCCCTTCAGCGAACGCATGTCCTGGCGATGGCCATTGGGGTGACGTCACGTCGAGCAGAAGCGGCGCGCGGAGATTGCGGAGTGCGGCTTCTGCGACTCGGGTCGCGAGCGCGGGGAGCGTGCGGGGGTCTGCGTCGGTGGGTTGCCAGGTCCATTGGGGCATGGAGGCTGCGAACCAGGCGGCATGTTGGCCTGTGCCGGAGGCGATTTCCAGTGCGGTGCCGTGCTGGCCGAGGATGCGGGTCAGTGCGTCGAGGATGGACTGCTTGTTGCGGTCGGCGGCCGGGCTGTAGGGGAGTTCGGGCATGCGGACTGGACTTGGATGGAGGAGGTCTGAACAGTATCGGGGCAAGGTGACACAGGTGATTGCGATCATCCGGCGAAGTCGGCATTGCAGCGATCGCGGTCTGTCGTGCGTCTGCAATTGACGTCCGCTTCTTGCTAGTGAACTGCCCTTCAACGCGGCTGCTCCGACTACCAGCGGGAAGAAAAGCTGGCCACAAAAGCCGGGGCGATTCAGTTCGCCCTGTGCTGTTAGCCTTACATGGTCGGCAGGGCCTCTGCCACGCCAACTCCGGCCATCGCGCCCAATTTTAGAAGTGAACTCACTATGACCAGCCCGCTGTACAACGCCTCCGTTCCCGTCATGCAGCAGATGCTGCGCGCCCTGTCCGACGTGCTCAAGAAGGCCGAAGACCACGCGACGCAGAAAAATATCGATCCAAATGCGCTGCTGCAGGCGCGGCTGTTCCCTGACATGTTTCCGCTGGTACGTCAGGTACAGATCGCCGCAGACTTCTCCAAGGGCATTGCCTCCCGCCTGGCTGGTGCCGAAGTGCCGTCCTGGCCCGACACCGAGGTCAGCTTCGCCGACCTGCAAGCGTTGATCGCCAAAGCTTTGGCCCATATCGGCTCCTTCAAGTCTGAGCAATTTGATTCAAGCGAGAGCCGCGAGATCGTATTGCGCCCCGGCACCCCCAAGGAAAAGAAGCTGACCGCAGGCGCATATCTTCTGCACTATGGACTGCCGCAGTTTTTCTTCCACGTGACCACCACCTATGCCATCTTGCGCCACAACGGTATTGAGATCGGTAAGCGCGACTACATGGGTGCCTACTGACCCAAGACAGACAGGAGTTCATCCCTCGGCCTCACGCAAGTGGGTAATTCGGCCAGGAGCGGACATCGGCCCTGGTGACCGCTCGAAAGGAACGGACCATGCGTTACCGCTTCAACGTTTTCGGACGAATCATTGCCGTCGAACGGGTCGATGACGCCTGGGATACGTACCTGATGGGAAACGAGGGGAAGCGCCGGCCAGCAGGCTTTGCCATTCCGTCCGACGTGACCCACCGTCGTTTCGAACTTTCCCGCGCGTGACGCGCGCACGCACCCTCGCTTCTTCTAGGGCGCAAGCAAAACGGTAACTTCGAACTCTATTAGCTCGAACCACCCGAGGCCGGCCCCACGCGCCATGGGGCAGATCGACAGCAGTGCCGCGAGCCCACCGTAAACTCTGTCAATGCGGTACTTCAGGGTTCATAAAGTCGACCAGTTGCCGCCACGCCCCGAACGGTCCTGCGATCGGGCACATCAAGCCGAGCGGCTCGAGCATGTAAAGCGGCCGTAGCTTCAACTCGCGCAGCAAACCGGCATCGAGGAGGGGCCGCACGAAGTTAAGCGGCAGGAACGACAGTAGATTTTCTTGCTGCGAGAGCCACCACAACATGGCCGTTGAGCGAGTGACGACCGGATAGGTGCGGATCGGGTGAGGCAGGTTCGCGGTCAATTCGTCGAATCGCTCACGGGCGGCCGAACCCGTGGGGGCGAGTAGCCAGGTCTCGTCGGCGAGTTGCGGCCAGCCCAGGGAACGCTTGCGCACCAGCGGATGGTCTGCGCGCGCCAAGACCGCGAAACGATCTTCGCGCACCGGCAAGAAGTGCCAGCCTTCCGGGATCACGGGAGGCCGTCGGCATGCCACAAGATCTGCCTCGCCACGTGCGATGGCCAGCAGTTGATCGTCCCCTTCGGCTTCCGAGAGGTGAACGGTGACATCCGGATGCCGTTGCGCGAAGCGAGGCAGCACGTCGAGCAGGAGCCCGTTCATCGCGCCGACCGAGGCGACGAGGCGGATCGCGCCGCCGATGCGTTGCCGTCCCGCGGCGACGACCTCGGCGCCGTCGGCGACGCCAATGAGCATGCGACGCGCAACGGGCAAGAGGTCTTCGCACGCCTGCGTGGGCCGCACGCCGCGCGCATGCCGCTCGAAGAGCTGAACTTCCAGCAGCCGTTCCAGGTACGCGAGGCCCTGGGTCACCGACGACTGCGTCATGCCGATCGAGTCCGCCGCCCGCTGGAGGCTGCCCAGCTCTGCCACTTTCAAGAGGATCTGCACATGCCGAAACTTGCCGCGCGCGAGCAGGCGGTTGAAGAGGACGGATGCGTCATGGCTCAAGGTATCGGCAAGTCTAATGGGAGATCGCTGTTTTTAATTTGTCGCCGATAGCTTGCTTAGGGATGATGGCAACTCCACAAACAGCGGGCAGCAAGCCACGCACAGGAGACAAAACGTGAAAAAACCATGGCCGCTGCTCGCGGTTGTCTGTTGCCTGCTCGGCGCCTTTCCGGCCCATGCGCAGGACGAGGTCTGGCCATCCAAGCCGATCCGGGTGATCGTGCCGACCCCGCCCGGCGGCGCCTACGACCGCACCATGCGACCGCTTGCGCAGGAGTTGGCGTCGTTGCTCAAACAACCGGTGGTGATCGACAACAAGCCTGGTGCCGGCAACATCATCGGCGCCCAGGCGGGCGCCGCGGCCCCGCCCGACGGCTACACGCTCACGATGACGGGCATGGTGAACACGATCGCCCAAGGCATGTACGACAACGTGCCCTTCAACATCGTCAATGACTTCACCCACGTCGCCATGATCGGCGGCGGCGCGCAATGGCTGGTGGTCAACAGCCAGTCCGGCATCGAGTCCTTCGCCGATCTGATCGCCCGCGCCAGACGCGAGCCAGGCGCGATCAACTACGCGAGCTCGGGCGCCGGCAGCACCGGCCATCTGTTGATGGAACTGCTGCAGAGGGCGACACAAACCTCGTTCGTGCACATCCCCTACAAGGGCGGCGCGCCGGCGCTGATGGATGTGCTGGGAGGCCAGGTCGCTGTCACCGTGATTCCGCCGAGCGGGTCGATGCAGTACATCCAGAGCGGCAAGCTCAGGGTGCTGGCGGTGTCCAGCCCGAAGCGCAGCCCCGAGCTCCCTCAAGTTCCGACCTTCGAGGAGCTGGGCTACAAGCAGCTGACGGTGATCTCCTGGGTGGGCCTGTCGGCACCGAAGAAGACGCGGCCCGAAATCGTGCGCAAGGTCAACGAAGCAGTGCGCGAAGCGATGATGAAGCCGGAGCTGCAAAAGAAGCTCGACGCCGAAGGCATCACGCCGATGACGATGACGTCCGACGAGTTCACGCGCGTCGTCAAGAGCGACACCGAGCGCTGGGGTGCACTGACACGCAGCCTGCAACTCAAGGCCAACTGAAACCCGAACCCATCCCTCATGCCTTTTGTCACATCGAACAAACGCGACATCTACTACGAGCGCCACGGCGCCGGCCCGGCGATCCTGTTCCTGCACGGTGCCGGCTCGAACGCCGCCACCTGGTGGCAGCAATTGCCGGCCTTCACGCCGCAGTACACCTGTCTCACGATGGACATCCGCTGCTTCGGTCGTTCGGTGGCGCCGCCGGAGGAGTTCTCACTGGAGCTCTTCGTCGGCGATGCCTTGGCGGTACTGGCGCGCGAAGGCATCGAGCGCGCGACGGTCGTCGGCCAATCGCTTGGCGGGATGATCGGGCTGCGGCTCGCGCTGCGCCATCCCGAGCGCGTCGCCGCGTTCGTCGCGTGCGACACGTCGCTGGCCATCGACCACCCGACACTGGTCGACAGCATCGAGCGGCGCTTTAAGACAGTTTCCGCGGTAAGCATCGAGCAGCGCTCGCTGGGCGCCTGGTTCTTGAAGGCGCAGCCCGCGCTTGCAGCGCTTTACGCGCAGATCAACCACTTCAACCCGAGCGCTCACAGTATTGCGCCCGAAGCTTGGCGCGAGGCCGTACTGCGCCTGAACCAGCCCGAGAACCTGCTCGCCGTCGCGGAGATAGACCAGTTGGCTTGCCCGACGATGTTTCTCGTTGGCGCCGAAGACCCGATTGTTCCGCTGGCGGTCATGCGCGAACTCGGCCAGCGCCTGCCAGGGTGCGAGGTCGTCGTCGTCGAGGAGGCCGCGCATTCTGCGTACTTCGAGAAGCCGCTGGAGTTCAACCAGACGGTGTTCGACTTCTTGAGACGACGCGCCGACTCCTAGGTCTGCTGTGCAGCGGTTGCCGACATCCCTCAGCCTCGAGCGAATGGGTACTATCGGCCACAACCGGTCGTTCGCCTCGGCGGTTCAAGATGCACCCAAGTCCCTCAGAGTTTTGATTCCATGCCAGAAGTTCCGGTCTACTTCCATGTACAGCCTGGCGCCGCTCTGCCCAACATTGCGTACTTGGCTCCCTTTCGAGCGGTGGTGATCATCGAGGGAGAGGTCTCCGTTGAGTGGCGCACCGATGTCAGCAATTGGCTGGTGCATTCTGGCTGCCTCTACATGATCGCTTGGGGTCAGGACTGCAGTTTGTGGGACGACTCGGTCGACTGGGCGAGCATGGATTGCTTTCCTTTCGAGGAAATCCCTGAGGATCGATTCGTCATGACAGCATGGCATGACGGTGATCCACTGGATGAGGTTTTCTATTTCTGTAAACATCTTGCCATTCATCCGGCATTGGAGCTACCTCAAGCGATCTTGCTGCACATCGCCCGCAATGAGAGCGCAGATCCGATGCTTCATGCGTATATCCGCGCCTGATATGGCGGGCACGACCGGCTAGATTCGACCCATACCGGAGTTCCGCGCGGCCCCCTAACATCCAGCCATGGCCTCAGCAAATATGCCAATTACGGACACCCAAACTCTTGAGGCGCACTTCAAAAGCGTTGACCCGGCAGCGCCATCTTGGCGAAGCACCCACCAGGCACTTTGGGGTTTTTATGGCAAAGCGTAAACCCAGTGTCGGTTCGCTAGTGCGCATCGAGCTCGAGAACGGATGGGACATGTTTGCACGTGTCTTGGAGCACGCAGAAGCGGGTTTTTACAAGTACGCTGTGAAGCGAAAGGAGCCTGTTGACGTCGAGGAAATCTACTCATTGCCGATGGCATTTATCGTTGCGGTGATGAACTCTGCCTACAGAGACGATCGTTGGGCTGTCGTAGGCCGCAAAAAGCTCGAACCTCTTTTGCTGGAGCCACGAAGAAATTTCATCCGAGACTCGATTTCCGGAGAATTCTCCTTGTATATGACCAACGACGGAAGCATCAGGCCTTCGACTCAAGAGGAGTGCATAGGTCTTGAAGAAGCAGCGGTATGGAGCAGTGAGCATATTGAGGAAAGGCTGATGGATTATTTCTCTCAACAGTTGTGTGAATGATTTTCGAGTCGACTTTGTGCGTAGGCGGAGTCGTTTGAACTGCTCACCGGCCGGCGTCCGATAGTCCCTCCAATGTCAGCTTCAGGGCAAGGCGTGCAGCCATCCGAACCAAGCAGTCGAAAAGAAAGCATCGAATGAAAGATGGCGTCGCCGTTCCTGAGGCCGTGCTGTGCATCCCGGGCCCTTGGATTGAGAGAGCGGACCTGACGAGGCAACTCGTTCAGTCAAACACGGGCTATATTTTCGCTGGCATGTTGTTGATGGACATGAAGACCCGTACATCATGCGAGCTTCAGATGGAAGCACGCGACGAGAGAATGTCTTCTGCTTTCAAGGTGGCTGGACCGCACTGGGCTCAAACCGATGAAATGACGCGCATCGAGAATCACGATTCCGTCATCTATCTAATCGGTCACGGCGGCTCTGAGACCAACTTTGCTCCGTTGATGCACGCCGCGCGTGCGCTGCTAGATGCAGGCGGTTTTGGCGTCAAGGTCGAGAGTACGGGCCTTGCGCATAGCCCAGAGACGTGGCGCAGGCTCTGCGATGATCTGCATCTTTTCAGTGTTCACGAAGCTTGCGTCGTGTACATCACCGGCACTGACGTTTACTCGTGCGGTATGCACAATCTTGGCCTGAAGGATGTGGTCGTCTCAGCAGATGGCACAGAAGACCCTGTCGAGTTACTTCGGACCTTCACACGCTATGCCTTCGCCGAGAAAGCGGACATCCGTGCTGGCCAGACTTTTTCTGTGGCTTCCGACGCTCCCGTCTACAGGATCGTTGAAGACGAGGGCGTGGTGTACGACGCTTCATCACTTTTTAAGAACCCGTATGGCTTCTGGCGCCTTGAACCTGAGGGCCTGAAGCTTGCGACCAGCACCCCCGCCAGACGTTCCTGATGGAAGTTCCGCAATCACTAGCCCAACGTCCGCTTTCTGGCAAACCGAACAGCCGGTAAGGGCCCCTTCGCGGCAGCATCTCGACCGGCTACAGTCGGCCAGAAGCAGACGTACAAAGGCGTGACAGGATCCGAAGGCCCAACTTTCCATAGGCGAACTAAAAATGCTGGTAAACCTGCTCGGCAAGAGTCTAAAAGACGAGGCGACTCTCCAGTTCTTAGAGGACCACCTAGCTGGGCCTGTCATCTATGACTTTGATCGTCTACGTGAAGGCACGGCAGATTCATATTGGGCCGAGGCCCGCGGCGCCGGCTATGCGCTTCGATTCAACGAGCATCAGCTGCTCAGAACCGTTCACTGCTATGTGATGCCGCTTGACGGATTTTCATCTTGCGATGTAGCAGCCCTCGGAGTGCAGATATACGAGACTAGGGATGAGGTCGAACGGGTGGCAAAGGCTCGCAGCCTCCGGGTTGTTACAGACGATGCGAACATCCCCGCACTGAGCCTTCAAACAAAATGGGCGCGTATCGAGGACGAGCATTTCTGGGTGCACTACGAGTTTCGCGATGGCGCTTTGAGTATGGTGAATCTGTCACTTCCTCGTCCGTGATCGGCCAGGACCGGTCATTCGGAGGGCTGCTTCAATTCGCCTGATAGCGGACGCTCGAGGCGTCCGCACCACAATATTGTGCAGATTCAGCAGAACACACTCCGAAGCGCGTGCACACCAACGGCGCGCCCATGAACAATTAGGCCAACTTCCGCGTCGAACCATGAGCATCACGCCTCCCGCCGAATTGCAGCCGCTTGCCGGCAACCTTCATCTTCTCTATCCGTACGTCGTTCCACGGAGCTGGGTGGACTACGTTGGCGCCGACTCCCTTCTGACTTGGGATTTTTCAGAAGACGTCCGCATGGTTCTGGTCATTGACGGACTTGGAACCGTACGCAATGCGAAGTCGCAAGACCTGTCGGAGGCGGGCCTCTCAGTGGAAGACGCCTTCGAGGTGGCCGCGAACAACCTGGGAAAAGCCTTTCAAGCAGGGGAATTTCAGCTCGGCGGGGCAACCCTCATCGATGGAACGAACATCGGGATGGCTCGTGGAAGCTGGATGGCGCCCGCCGGCGCGCTGATACTTGGCAACTTCTACGAGATGCTCAAGGAGAACTTGGGCGGCGAGGAGTTCGCCGCGGTAGCCGTGAACCAACAGTGCCTGTTCGCGTTTCCGACCGACGAGAAGACTCTTGGCTCCAAGTCGCTGCGCATCGCGATTGAGGATGAGTTCCGAGGCCATCCAAAGCCGATTTCACGGGCCTGGCTGAAGCTTGACGGAACATGGCCGAGCGAGCATCCGTTGAACGGTACCTTTAATGCCAGTCCCGATAGTTGAACGCCCTTTGGTCGGCGGTCGGCCACAACCGGACGTTCCCATTCACCGGGCCAAATTCCGACAGAGGAGTTGCTCGTTGAGGCGGTGAAATCCTGTTGAGCGCGGGTTTGCGACGGGTTCCAGCGGCAGAGCGCAGTAACGCTACTTTGCGAATTTTTTGATGGCAATGGTATGGAGCGCGTGCACTGGGCACGATAGACCGACTGATCAAGCACATGAAACTCAAAGCGCGCAGCCACCTTAACCCGGGTGAACATGGATATGAAATTCGCGGAGGCACCGTTGAGAAAAAGGTGCTGACGCTCGGTGCTACTGACTCCTACGACACCGTCGTCGGAGGCGTGAAATTTACCGACTGCGAGTTTCGGATGAAGCGCGTGAAAGAGACGGACTTCAATTTTGATGCGACATGCGTTGACTGCGACTTCCATCTTCCAAAACGGGTCTCCAACCGCTACATGGATCGACCAGTGCTCGATAGCTGCAGGTTTCACGGGCACTTTGTCGGGTTTGATTTTGGACCGAAGTTCTTAAATGGGGTCTTGCTAGGCCCGAGCCCCGGGCGTTTGCACAACTGCGACTTCTCGGATGCGCGCCTCCACCTTTGCGCCTTCTACGAAACCTCTCTCGCGGCACATTCATGGCCCGACTGGCCTCACATCTATCTTGATTACTCGGAAGATTTCGCGTGGGCTCATAGTCTTGCAAAAACCCCCGTGCCCAAGAGGCTCAAGACCATCCTAACGCTGCAGTCCAACGATATCGATATCCCTGAGGTCACTCGGGTGCGCTCTCAATGCATTGTTTCTGTGTACTTGCCTGATTTAGAGGAAGACCCGGAAGCACTCTGGCCCTTGATTCAAGATGTCCCGCAAATTTGGTTTCCGGGGAAATCGAAGAAAGGGCGGGCAACACCAGAGCAGGTGTCAGCTGCTGAGCAAAAGAACGTGGTCGCCGCGACAAAGGAGGCTGTGAAAAGGGACCGCTTATCACCATTCTGGTTGATCCAGCGTTGCTGGCTCCTGGAGTGTCGGACGGTCGAAGATACTTCTGGAATCGAGCTGGTCTTTGATAGTTCATATCTTCAGAAGCGCGTCCCTGAGGCTCCACCTAAGGTTCGTTTGTTTCTCACCGAAGGAGAAGCCATTCTCCGCGGGTCGAGTGGTCACGAATCTATTGACGGCTCTGTAGAAAAATTCATGGTCACGGGCACGGACCTTGAAGGCAACACGGTAATACTCAAGCCCCACAGGAAAGAGAGAGGCCAAGTTGCGATCGACTTTTCTGACTGTGTAGCGCGCGACGAAATTGGTAATCCGCTGGAAATTTCACAATTGAGAGACTTTGTCAATCGCTACTGGCGTCCGGATTAGGAATTGATGCTAGGCATATCTCTCATGCTTGAGAAGACGTTACGAAACTGGCAAAAGTCGTTGATCCGTCTTCAAGAGACGCTCCAGCGAGCGACTGCTTCAGAATAAGCTGAACTTCCGCTTTTGGCCCGTTCACGACGGCGGCGCGACCGGCTACAGTCGGCCAAGAGCGGTCCTTCGTCACAATGTCTCGAATCAGGCCTGCAACCTGCCTTCCATGCCAGCCACACTCCACCTGAAGTCCTAGGCGTTGAATGAAACCAGAGGTTCAATCGA
>NZ_JBPJZG010000013.1:0-111207 GCF_051216415.1 Variovorax trehalosi | reverse complement strand
GCCACGAGTCTATGGAAACAATTACCGGCGCGAAAAAATCGCTATCAAGCGTCTGTTTTGACATTTTTTGATTAGAAATCAGCCGCCTGCGGCTTGCTGAGACCTGCGGGGGACCACCGGCGCAAGCACAGGACGGCCGGATCGCTCAGGCCTTCGCGCCGGGTGAACGCTGGTTGGCCAGCGCCCGGCTTTCCTTCTTCAGCGCCTTGGACACAGGGCAGATCGCCTGCACGAAACCGGTCAGCGTGTTGGCCAGGCTTTCGCGCTGCAGGCTGTAGAACACGAACTGCCCCCGCTTCTCGGCCTTCACGAGCCCCGCGCCTTCCAGGATCTTCAAATGCTTGGACAGCGAGGGCTTGGACATCTCGAAGCGCGTGGCGATGTCGCCAGCCGAGAGCTCCGTCTCCGACAGGTACGCCAGGATCTTGCGCCGAGGCGTGGAGGCAAGCGCTTCGAAGACTTTTTCCATCCTTCGATTTTACGCTCCGTCTAGTTGATTCGCTAATTAGTTATTTAGGCATTTAGCTAAATGAATGGCACAATCGCCGCAACAGGAGCCGCCATGCAAGAACCCTCTGCCCCGAGCCCTCCCCGAGCGACTGTCTACTACAACAGCGCCTGCCCGGTCTGCGATGCGGGGGTCTGCGCCATGCGCGCCAGGCTGCCGGACGACGGAGTGGAATGGATTGACGTGCATGCCCGGCCGGAGATGCTGATACCCCTCGGCCTGCACCTCGAGGACGTGCGCGAACGCCTGCACCTGGTCGATGCCTCCGGCAGCCAGCGCATCGGCGCCGACGCCATCGCCGGTGTCCTGGCACTGTCGCCGAGATGGCGCTGGCTCGCCGGCCCCATGCAGTGGCCCGGACTGCATGCCATCGGCGCGTGGCTCTACAACACCTTCGCGCGACAGTTGTACCGCTGGAACCGCGCGCGCGGCCACTGGTAGACAACCGCAAACAACCTCAAGGAGAACCAGATGAGCTTCGTGAACTTCGATCCCACCGAGCTGGCCAAATTCCAGGCACTGGCCGACCGCTGGTGGGACCCGCGCTCGGAATTCAGGCCTTTGCACGAGATCAATCCGCTTCGCCTCGCATGGATCGACGGATTGAGCCCATTGGTTGGGCGAAAGGTGCTGGACGTGGGTTGCGGCGGCGGAATCCTTGCCGAGGCGATGGCACACAAGGGCGCCGACGTGCTGGGCATCGACCTCGCCGACAAGCCGCTGAAAGTTGCAGCACTCCATGCGCAGGGGAGCGGAGCGACGGTCGCCTACCAGGCGATCTCCGCCGAGGCGCTGGCCGATGACGGCGTAGCCCGATTCGACGTGGTGACCTGCATGGAGATGCTCGAGCACGTGCCCTCCCCCAATGCCGTGATCGAAGCCTGCGCGCGCATGGCCAAGCCGGACGGGTGGGTTTTCTTCTCCACCATCAACCGCACGCCGTGGGCCTGGCTCATCGCGATCTTCGGCGCAGAGCAGGTGCTGCGCATCCTGCCGTGCGGCACGCACGACTACCGCAAGCTCATCCGACCCGAAGAACTCAAGCAGGCGGCCGCACGGGCCGGGTTGGAACTGCGGGACCAGCGCGGGCTGGGCTACAACCCGCTCACCCGCAACTTCAGGCTTCACCGATCCCTGAGCGTGGGCTACCTGCTCGCCATGCAGAAAAAGACCGCCGGCAACCAGCAATAACAAAGCGTCGAGCAGCAACCAGCCGCGCATGAACGAGGCGGACGAGCCCCCGCCTGATCGCGTGTCGCGACGTCAACCTTGCGCTTCGGTAAGCGGTCCTGGTTCACCGGACGCCGTGCCCGAAGGAAGAAGGGGTATCAACACACCGATCAGCCGCTGCGCCTAAGCAGACCCGTCCCCACGCGCCTCACTCGCGCAACGTGAACACCACCGAGAGGTAGGACACCGGCCCACCTTGAATTCCTTCGATCCCATGCAGCGCAGTCGCCTCGAACAGCAGCGAATCCCCTGCCCTCACCTCGACTACCTTGCCCCCGTAACGATAGCTGACCTCCCCAGACAGGAAGTACAGGAACTTGAGGCCTGGATGCTGGAAGGTCACGTAGGGATCTGCACCGGTTAGCAACGTAACGAGGTAGGGCTCGACAAACAGGTTGCCGGACAACAGATGCCCCAGCAGCTCGTAGCGGTAGTTTGAAACCGCACCGACGCGATCGACGACAACGCCCTGCCCCGCGCGCACGTGGCAGAAGTCCGTGCGGCGCGCCTGATCGCCGAAGAAGCGCGACACCGGCACACCCAAACCATTCGCGAGGCGCTCCAAGGTCTCCACCGAAGGCGAGACCAGTCCGCGCTCGATGCGCGAGAGCATTGACGAGGAAATCCCCGACAGCTTCGCCAAAGCACCGGCAGACATGTCGGCCGCCATGCGGAGCGCCCTCACCTGCGCACCGATACGCGCCGCGGACAGGCTTCGTACGACAGGCGCGGGCTGCTGCCGCCGGACTCGCGCGATCGGCGCCGGCAGCTTCGGCGAGTGCCCTGTCGGAAACGGGGACGGCAACCGGACATTTCGCATGAGCTCAGACCCCTCGTAGAAGTAGCAGGCCCGTCGATTGTGACTCAAACACGGCTGACGTAAAAGCAGCTTTCTCGAAGACTTCCCCTGTGACTAGTTCTAGGAATTCTTCGAAGCAACCCGAAGCCTCGGCAAGGGAAGTGCTCGCGTTGAATTTGATCCGGCAGCGCGGATTGAGAGGATGGTCGCAAGAAGCTCTGGCTTTCGAGGCGGGACTGCACCGGACCTTCGTCGCTCACGTTGAACGTCAAGCTCGCAACATTTCACTCGACAATCTTGAGCGACTCGCATTGGCATTGAACCTCAGGCCGTATCAGCTTCTCGAAGAATAAATACCGCCTCTTTTGTGTGTCGGTCATCGAGATTCGCCCTACGTGAAGCGCGCATCAAGGCTCACGATGACCGCGAAGAATCTGCAAGCACCGCTCACCGGCACGAATAGGTGAAAAGGGGCGCCAAAGCGCCTCTGTGGTCGTACTCGACCACAGAGACCACGCCGTTCGTCCCCACCACGATGTCGTCACAATTCCCGAGCGAATGCGAACCCGCTCGCCAACTGTTCGCAGCACGGTAGCTCTGTAAGTCAGAGACAGCTAAGCAGCGATTGCCGACATCCCCCGACCTCAGGCGAATGGGTACCATCGGCCACGACCAGTCGTTCGGCCTTTTGCTAGTTGCTTTGAAGCTATGCCTATCTCTGGCTTGTTTGTCAGAGAGGCGTGAAGATTGAATCAACATGTCCCAACTCATGCGGATCCCGCTTCGGACGCGATTGAATGCGATTCCTTGGAGTGATTTCAAGACCTGCCTAGGCCCAGCCGACAAGATGGGGGAAAAACTGGAACGCCTTGCGAGTACAGACCCGATTACTGCAGTTGCTGCAAGCCGCGAACTCTGGTGCGATTTGGTTTCGGGTGGCATTGGCCCTTCGCCAGTAGCGGTTCTCGCGCTCCCGTTTGTTCTCGACGTCTTGCCTCAAGCCAGTGAAGAACTGACGATTGAACTCCTTGAACTTGTCTGGCGCTGCATTCACTTCGACCGACCAGATGAGACGGCAACTTTTCACGAACTGCGGCGCATGGTCATGGCGCAGCGCCCGCGACTGCTTGGGTACGCCACTGGCCCCAGCCAGGAAATAGCAGAGTGGGCGAAGGACATCCTCGCCGACATAGGCTAGTGTCCTGTCCAGTTAATTTGTAGGCACGACCTGCGTGGTTTCGGGCCTCCTTGAGGAGCCACCATGCCCAGTTCATCGAGAAGCTGCGCGACGTTGTGGGGCTGTACCTGAATCCCCCTGACAACGCGCTGGTGCTGTGCGTGGACGAGAAGAGCCAATGCCAGGCGTTGGAGCGCACACAGCCGATGCTGCCAATGGGGTTTGGCTACGTCGAAGGTGTCACGCGCGACTACGTGCGCTATGGCACTACCACCTTGTTCGCGGCCCTGAACGTGATGAACTGCCAAGTGATCGCGCAGTGCCAGCCCCGGCATCGTCATCAATATTTCCTTGCCTTCCTGCGCGCCATCGACAAGGCAGTTCCCAACGAACTGGATGTGCACTGCATTGCCGACAACTACGCCAACCACAAGCATCCGAAGGTGCGCGCGTGGTTGGCTGAGCGACCTCGCTGGCACATGCATTTCGTTCCGACCTATTCGAGTTGGCTCAACCAGGTCGAGCGCTTCTTCTCGATCATCACCACGCGGGCAATCCGCCGCGGCTCGTTCACCAGCGTGAAGGATCTGACCAACAAGATCGACACGTTCATCGCAAATTACAACCAGTCCTGCCAGCCGTCTACTCGGACACCTGCTGCGCAGCGTGTTCCTCAGCACAGCCCAAGCCCCGGCCCCCTGAGCCTCATCCAGCGTTGCCCCCGGGCACGCCGACAAAGAACGGGGTAAGAGAGCGTGTGCCCAAAAACAGCCGCGACTCCATCTAGTACTCACACTGGACGCAGGGCCGCGCCTAATGTCCACCACCAGGCTCGCTCAACGGCACATGGGCCTACTGGCAAATATCCGGGCTAGTTCGATCCCTCACCGGTAGGGGCGTTGTGACCATGTTGGGCCTGTGCGTAGGGGCGGAGGCACGGACAGTGGACTACCTGGCCGAGGGTTTGCGCCCGCGCGAGGCCGACTTTATTGGAAGGCTTCTTCCATATTCATTCCACCAGGCCATGAGCGCCTCCATCGTTGGCCCGAGCGCACGCGCCTTCGGTGTCATCTCATATTCGACGCGGGGAGGCACTTCCGCGAACACGGTGCGCGCCACCAGTCCATCCGTCTCCAACTCGCGCAACTGTGCCGTCAGCATGTGCTGAGTGATGCCAGGAATTGCCTTGCGCAGTTCACCGAAGCGATAGATCCGCTGGTTGAGCAGCCACATGATTTCCAGCTTCCATTTGCCTGAAAGAAGTGCAAATGCGCGGCGCATTTCCTCGTGCATGTTGGTCTCGGTCTCTTTGATAGTCTGCTTTTCCATACTAACCACCATTTTTTCATCCTACTTGTCAATGTTCATCTTAGACGACATCCTTACTGCATGTCGAACTCAAATGCTCACTAGCAAAACACCATGGCTACCACATACACCTACTGGATCAGCACCGCGCTGCTGTCGCTGCTCTACTTCGCATCTGCCTCCATGTACATCGCCAAGGGAGACTTTGTTCGAAAAGCGCAAGCGGACTTGGGCTATTCGGCCTCCTACCTCGTGCCCTTCATGATCCTGATCAAGGTACTAGGTCCTCTCGCGATCTTGTGGCGCTTCAACGTTGCTCTCAGCGATCTCGCCTATGCCGGCATCTTCTATCACCTGATCTTGGCCGGCTTGGCACACCTGGGTGTTCGTAAGTCCAAGGCCGCAATCCCAGCGGCCGTGGGACTCGTTCTGCTGGTTGCCTCCTTTGCGACACAAAACGCTGCTCGCGAACTCCCGTCGCCCTATGCACCCTCCTCGGCGGTGATCAAAGCATCTCTTAACTGACGGAGATGCATATGAATCAACCGGATGAAAAAGTAGCGATCGTTATCGGCTACAGCCTCACATCCGACGGCGGAATGGTCATCGACGCCGCGCGCTGACCCCGTATAGACATCACCCACCAATTGATCGAATAAAACGCGTGACAACGCCATATCAAACTCGATCCTCTGAGCAGCCTTTCGCAGCGAAGAAGTACCTCAACATTCACGGGCACAAGATCGCCTATATCGATGAGGGTGAAGGCCCGCCAATCATCTTCCAGCACGGCAACCCGACGTCTTCCTACCTTTGGCGCAACGTCATGCCGCAACTCAAGGGGCTGGGACGGTTGATTGCCGCTGATTTCATGGGGATGGGCGATTCCGAGAAACTCGACCCAGCACTCGGTGCATCACGCTACGGTTTCGACGAGCAGCGCAGGTATCTGCATGGCCTGTGGGACGCACTGGATCTCGGCGACGAGGTGATCCTCGTTCTGCACGACACCGGCTCGATGTTCGGCTTCGATTGGGCGAACCAGCATCGTGACCGCGTGCAGGGCATCGCTTACATGGAATCGATCGTCGCCCCGCTGCTGGTGTCTGACTTCCCTGACTATGTTCAGCAGCAACTCAAGCACATGACCCCCGAAGGGATGGAAGCCAGTCTGCAGGGACTAGATTTTCTCGAGGGCTTCCTGCTGGGATCACGCGACTTCTCCGAAGCGGAAAAGGCGCACTACCGTGCACCCTTCCTCAATCCCGGCGAGGATCGCCGTCCCATGATCTCGTTCGATCTGCCACTTGAAGGTCGGCCCGAACACACGGTGAAGATCGCCGAGGACTACTCGCACTGGCTTGGCCAGAGCGACGTTCCAAAGCTGCTCATCCGCGCCGAGCCCGGCTATCTCCTGACCAACCGCCTGTACGACATTGCGAAGGCTTGGCCCAACCAGACCGAGGTGACGATTCAGGGCGGCCACTATATCCAGGAGACCACACCGGACGACGTGGGCGCCGCGATCGTACGCCAGTTGCGCGGCTAGGCCGTTGCCTCGCTTCGCTTGAATTTGCATCAGAGAAAGAGAAGCCGCCTGCCCCGCGCGCCATGAGCTACAGCCCAGGCGGCGTCGCTCCCGGTTGGCCGCGGTCATCTCGAACAGTTCGCTGCGCGCCAACGAGGCTGCGCAAAGACTGGTTATCAAAATACACGAACGGAGTTCACGAATGAATCGTCTTGAAGGCAAAGTTGCCATCGTCACGGGTGCGGGCCGCGGTATCGGCCGGGCTACCGCCAAACTTTTTGCGGCGGAGGGTGCGAGCGTCGCCGTTGTTTCGATCACTCCCTCCAACGTCCAGGCGGTCGTAGACGACATTGGGGCGTCGGGCGGCAAAGCCCTTGCCGTGCCGTGTGACGTCAGCGACGCCAAGCAGATCGAAGCCGCCGTGGACAAGGTGGTCGATACCTATGGTGGTGTCGACATTCTGGTGAACGTCGCGTTCGATCCATTGGTCGTTCAGTCTTCGATCGTCGAGCTTTCCGCCGAGCAGTTGCAGCGCAACCTCGACATGGGTCCGATCGCCTATCTCCGGACCATGCAGGCTTGCTACCCGTTCCTGAACGGCTAGCGGCGCGGGGCGAGTTATCAACTTCGCATCCTTGGCTGGAATTGCTGGGCTCGAGCCATACGGCCCTTACAACATGGCCAAGGAGGCGGTCCGTGCATTGACCAGAACGGCCGCGCGTGAGTGGGGAGCGGACAACATCACGGTCAACAATGTCTTGCCTGTCGCGGACACCTGGGGCGCAGCGGCCAGCAGTGCGCCAGCTCCCAGCAATGCGCTCGCTCGCTACGGTTCACCGGAGCACGACATCGCGCCCGTTGTCCTGTTCCTTGCCAGCAAGGATGCGCAGTTTCTGACGGGATATAGCCTGACCCCCGACGGCGGCCAGATAATTGACAGTGCACGCTAGTCGGTCGACTGCTGCTCGCCTTATGCGCGGAACGGTATGGGACTTGGTACAGGCCGAGAAGGAAGCGGTTTGCTGCGAAGCAAAACGACCGGATCTGACATGATCGATCTCAACGACGTGTACTACTTCGCGCAAGTGATTGAGCATGGAGGAATCTCTGCCGCTGCACGTGCGCCCCCACTGCCGCGCAATATCTGCGAGAAATTCCTGTGTTTCGTGCGTAGCACGCGAGCCTGCACCGAAGCGCAGCGCATCGAACACTTCCAGACTGCTGGGCAGTTCATCGCGTTCATCGACCCGCTCATTCGGATCGCGCTCGGCGTTGACCGTAATGAGCACCAACCGTCGCACGCGGCCGGGCTCGAGGCGCACTTCGCGAAAGCCTTCGCCGACGCCGCGTCCCGCCAGCGAACGATCGAGCAGCCGCCGAACGCCGAGGTTGTCCGCGACGCTGCCGTCCACTAAGTGCACATAGGGCCGTGCAGCACCGTCAAGGTAGCTGCGCTGCTGCAATTCGTAGAGCCGCGCGCGATAGCCGGTGCCTTGCGCGAACGGGATGCGCTGAGCAATTCCGTTTCGACGGCACTCCTGCGAATGATTGCGCAGCGTCATGGGACTGAGCAGAACGGGCACCGAGGAGGAAGCCGCGACCGCGAACGACAACGGGACACTCCTCAAGTCAGAGCAAAGAAGCTCGAACTGCTCTGCCGTGAACTCAAAGCCTGCCCCCTGCGCCATATCGGTGGCGCTGATCAGCAACTGCGGGTGACGGTGACGTCGCATCACGTCGCCGAAGGTTCGCCCTTGCAGTAGTTCGTCAAGACGCTGCGCCAGCAGATGACTTCGGCCGAACCACGGAGAGGTAAGCCGATAGAGATTGGTTGGCCTGAGTGCCTGCAGGATCAGGCTATTTTGGAAGTTGCGATAGAGAAAGTCGTGTTCGAAGTCGCGCAGACCTTCCGCTCCGAAAGCGGCAAAGTAAGCGGCGGTGATGCTGCCGCCGGATACTCCTCCGATCACGTCCACCGCATCGAGAAGATCCGTGCGTTGCCCATTCCACTCGAAGTTCGTGTCCTGCAACTCGCGCAACACGCCATAGCCAAACGCGGCCGCCCGTGCGCCACCGCCAGACAACGTGACCGCAACAAGAAGGCTCGGATCGCGTGCGGCCGACTGACGGGCCTGATCGGCCTCGTCTATCACGTCGGTGCGTGAGGCCAGCACCTGATTGACCCACGGCCTGTGACTGTCGCCACCCACGAGCCAAGCGGCCACAGCGAGCCCCCCCCCACCAACAATATTCCCCAAAGGCCGTGCTTCTTCATGCGCGGTCAATACAAAGAGTCTTCTCACGCATCGATAACAAAGATTGATGGAGATGGTTGCGGCCATACAGGTCGCCCCGATTGCCGCAAACCGGCCCTCGTGAATCTTGCTCATGGCGCCCACTAGTCGCGCGGAGATCGGGAAAATCACCGCCTAGGCAATCACGCTTCGAACCTTCCGCGCAAGGATCTGATCGCAGTCTTGTCCCAATTGAGCTGCGCTGGATGTCCGCGTCTGGAAATGCGAATCGACCATGGCAACGACCTTTCGTCGGCCGGAAGAGCTCCAGGCACCTGCGCAATAGGATGCACAGGAGGCTCATGGCCAACCAGGTGTGCTTAGATCCTGAGCTCGACTTCGGCACTTTTCCCATGAGTGTTTCCGCTCGAAAGATTCGCGGCCGCGTCCAATGCGGTGAAGATGTCTCGCGAAAGAAGCTTCATGAATTCATAGGTTCTCAATCTATGCCGAGCGGGTGCGTAATGCCCTGACCATCATTGGGTGCGCCACAAACTCCCAACATCGGTGCCGCTTTGAAATGCAAGGGTCGGATCACCGCCATTTTGAGGCGTGCCTTGCCATCTTGCCAAAACTCTACCGGCAGGTCACGATCTTGGCTTTCAAATAAGTCCAACGACTTTTACATTTTTTTTGATTTTTGGAAGGTGTCATCATGGCCGATCACCCATTCGTATGGGACGGTTTTCGAGCGCAGTCTGGTCGCGTTGTCGTCGAACGGAGACTTCTGAAGACGGAGGGCCTAGAGCTCACGGTCGCGTCGGAAGATGTACGGACACCAACCGATTGGTGTTTCGAAGAGTCGCACCACACCCTAGTGGTTCATCTGGCCGGGCATCTGAACCGAATGGAGTCCGTGTTTTCCACAGGACCCTCTTCAGATGCGCTTCCGTCGATCGGCGACATCTGGATCATCCCCGCGGGATGCCGATATGCGGCGCTGGCGCAAGGAGATCAGGCACACTTTGCCGAGTTTCGAGTGCCCACAACGTCGCTGGAAGCCGGAAAAGTCGCTGCACGGGTAGGTCATCGTGACCCTTTTCTGTATCACGCCAGCGTCAAGGCGGCGACGCTCGCTGCAAGAGACGACGATCTGGCTGGCATGGCGCTGAAATCCCTGCTGGAAACGCTGCGCTTTCACATCGCGGACACGTACCTGCTGCGGCCTTCTTCAGATCCGGGGTCAACATCTGGCGATCGCAGGCGATTTTCCCGTCGACAGCAGAAATTGTTGAATGACTGCATCCAAGCGATGAAGCATGGCTCGATCACCGTCGCCGATTTGGCGGCGGCGGCCCAGGTTTCGGCATCGCAACTCTTGGAAGGGTTCAAGGCCAGTTTTGGCACCACGCCCTGGCAGTACATTCTGAGAGTCCGCTTGGCCGATGCTCGGAAGATGTTGGACAGCACAAGCATGAACGTCACCGCTATTGCAGCCTCGACAGGATTCTCAAGTCCCAGTCACTTCGCAACCGCGTTCAGCAAGCATTTTGGAATGAGTCCAACGGCCTACCGCATCGAGCGTCGGCATCACAGCTCATAGGTTACGGCCTCTTTTTCGTCCCATGGACAATCCCAACCTCCGGGGAACGCCGCATCGCAAAATGGCTCACACAAGAACGATCAAGCGCTAGAGAGGACAAACGCACCGCGGTGTCAATCAGAACTGCCTGATTCGAAATTCTTGTCTGGTTCCGATCTGCGCAGGCTTGTCTTTCTGTCCCATGCGATTGACCGGTTCGCCCCGATGACCCAGGCGAACTCCGGCCAGCCGCTTGCACCTCTTTAAGCACCGAGGACAAATTTACGCGCCTCGTGAAGGGTGCTCCAAGGGAACTCAGGACCTCAACCCCCGGCAGCCTTGGGAGAAAGATAGCCGATTTGCGGGCGCACGCTGTCGTCCGTGTAGCAGTCGCCTGTCGGCGCGTAGCGAATGACCTTCCCGCCCTGGATGTAGAACAGGTTGTTGCAGACAAGGCGATTCTCAGAACAAGTGGTGAAGGCGCTGTGACTCAGGTACTTGCTGTCGCCGCGACGGGCACCAATGCGAGTAAAGCACTGCTCCACTTCCTTACTGTTGACGTAGTTGCGCGTCTCGATGCCGCTTTCTGTTTGGGCGCGATACATCGGAATGGTGAGAAACAACGGATGGGTATCGAGTGCCTCCACCGGGGCACCTGTCCAGGCATCCTGAATCGCCCCGGCTTCCCTAGACACTTTTGAGCCGTTGGAAATGGCGTCGCTCGAACTCTACGGGCGACAAGTCGCCAGCGGTGTTGTGGCGACGCCTGGGGTTATAGAACATCTCGATGTAGTTGAAGACATCGGCCCTGGCCTCATCGCGCGTCGAATAGATCTGTCGGCGAATGCGCTCTCGCTTGAGCAATTGGAAGAAGCTCTCTGCGACTGCGTTGTCATGGCAGTTGCCGCGCCGGCTCATGCTGCTCACCAGGTTGTGATCGCGCAGGAAGCCTTGCCAGTCATGGCTGGTGAACTGGCTGCCTTGGTCGGAATGCACGGTAACCGTCACTTTGGGTTGGCGCCGCCACAAAGCCATCAACAAAGCATTGAGGGCCAATTCGGTATCGATGCGGTGCCCCATGGACCAGCCGATGACATGGCGCGAGAACAAGTCGATCACCACGCTCAGATACAGCCAGCCCTCGTGGGTACGGATGTAGGTGATGTCCGTGACCCAGGACTGGTTGGGCTCGCTGACGATGAAGCGTCGCTGCAGGTGATTGGGGGCGACTACGGCAGGCTTGCCACCACGACTCCCAGG
Source organism: Variovorax trehalosi (assembly GCF_051216415.1). Taxonomy (NCBI): domain Bacteria; kingdom Pseudomonadati; phylum Pseudomonadota; class Betaproteobacteria; order Burkholderiales; family Comamonadaceae; genus Variovorax; species Variovorax trehalosi. The sequence continues at coordinate 99,581 of NZ_JBPJZG010000013.1, read as the reverse complement.
CCGTCGGCGGTAGCCCGTCTGGGAGCGCAGCCCCTCGAGCTTGAGCAGACGAGCCACGCGATGCTTGCCGCATGTCTCGCCCAGATCGCGCATGTCCATGGTCAGCTTGCGGTAGCCATAGACGCCGCCACTCTCCAGCCAGGCGTGCTTGAGAAGGCCCAGCAGACGTTGATCGTCCTTGCCACGAAAACTCATCGGCTCGACCTTCCAGGCGTAGTAGCCGCTGGGGTGAACGGCCATGACCTTGCACAGCCTGCGAACGCTGTGCTCGCCCTCATGGCGCTCGATGAATGCGTACTTCACCCGGACTGCTTGGCAAAGTACGCTGCGGCCTTTTTTAGGATGTCGCGCTCCTCGGTCACACGCTTGAGCTCGGCCTTCAGCCGCCGCAGTTCGTCTGTCTGCGACACCTGCGCCTGCCGATCACCGGCGGGCACGCGCTGGGCCTTGATCCATTGATAAAGACTGTGCTGACTCACGCCCAGCCGGGCCGACACATCGGCCACCTTGTGGCCGCGCTCGGTGATCTGCTTGACCGCTTCGGCCTTGAATTCTTCGGGATATCTCTGCTTACTCATGGCACCTCCTATTGGGCCTCAGGTTTGAGGCTCAGAGGTGTCTAGAACATCCGGGGCGATTCATCCAGATCCTGCTGACGAACCGTCGCGCATCCGGCGAGAGTGCCAGCGGCGATCGCAGCGCAAGTGAGATATCGAAAAATAGGCATGATTGTTTTTTTCCTTTGACGAACAATTATTCCTCAGTCAGACGAAGAGCATCAAGCGCCGAGATCGCACGTCTCCACTTTCCAAGCATGTGGAGGACTTCCTAGAGACTACTTTGATCGTACTCATTGATGGCGCAATGGCAGACCAATCGTTGGCCCCTAGACAAGAAATCCGAGGCGAGTCCCACATCTCCAAGCGCGGGGCCGGCGTGGGTCTCTCGACCGCCGAGCGCACATACGTCGCCGGCAAATGATGTTTCAAAGCCGCAACAACGACGAGATGAAACGATGGCTCAGGGACGCTTGAATGATCGAGATCGATGCAATCCCTGGAGACTTTGCCACATGGCCTAAGCGCCCCCCAATACCGAAGATTAGACAAATTTTCTGGATTATCCATCCAGACTCCAATGGTCAATCTCCCGAGGAAAACAGCCTAAGCTAATCCTTCATTCGTTCAATGGAGATTTACTTATGGCAGTCCATTCCATCAAAGGCAAGATCGTTCTCGTCGCAGGCGGCGCCAAGAACCTAGGCGGACTGATCGCTCGCGATCTTGCCGAACAAGGCGCGAAGGCTGTTGCGATCCACTACAACAGCGCAGCGTCCAAGGCCGATGCCGATGCGACAGTTGCGGCGATCGAGGCCCTTGGCGCGAAGGCAATTGCGCTCCAGGGAGATCTGACCACAGCGAGTGCCGTCGAAAAGCTGTTCGCCGACACGATCGCCGCTGTCGGGAAGCCCGACATTGCCATCAACACAGTGGGGAAAGTGCTCAAAAAGTCGATGGCTGAGATCAGTGAACCCGAGTACGACGAGATGACGGCGGTCAACTCCAAGACGGCGTTCTTCTTTCTCAAGGAAGCAGGCAAGAGCCTGAACGACAACGGCAAGATCTGCACTGTCGTCACATCGCTCCTGGGCGCATTCACGCCGTTCTATGCCGCCTACGCAGGCACCAAGGCGCCCGTGGAACACTACACCCGCGCGGCCTCCAAGGAACTGGGAGCACGCGGCATTTCAGTGACAGCGGTCGGCCCCGGTCCGATGGACACGCCGTTCTTCTATCCGGCCGAAGGCGCTGACGCGGTGGCGTATCACAAGACCGCCGCGGCGCTTTCCCCGTTCAGCAAGACCGGTTTGACTGACATCGAGGATGTGGTTCCCTTCATCCGTCATCTGGTCAGCGATGGCTGGTGGATCACCGGACAAACGATCCTGATCAACGGCGGATACACCACCAAGTAGACGTCTGAGTGACCTGCTGGTTTTCCGTCTGCTCAAGAGCCGACCGGAACCCCGCGACGCAAATTCGGTCAGGATATGCGCCCCAAGGGAACAACCGCTCCATAGAGACTTTTCGCTTCCACCAAAAGCTAGGCGCGTTGATATCGCGGTGATCCTTCGACGGCAACGAGGCAGATCGACATTCTTCTTTTATCAACAGGGAGTTAACAAAAAATGGTCGCTATCGCACACCAGGAAGTTCGCAAGGAATTTCCCTCGGCAACAAGCACAGGCGCCCGACGCTTCGTCGGCAAGACCGCTATCGTCGTCGGCGCCTCAGCGAACGTGGGAAAGGCGCTGGCAGAACTGCTGGCGCAGGAAGGAGCCGATCTAGTGATTCACTACAATTCGGCGGCCAAGCAGGAGCAGGCAGAAGAAACCGCCGCCGTTGTGCGTGGGCATGGACGGGAAGCGCTTATTTTCCAGGCTGACCTCACCAAGCAGGCGCAGGCCACAGCGCTGTTTGATGCCGCTCTGACAAGATTCGGCAAGGTAGACATCCTCATCAACACGGCGGGGAAAATCATCCGAAAGCCACTCGCCGAGTTTGAAGAGGCAGAGTTCGATGACCTTTTCAATGTCAATGCCAAGGCCGCGTTTTTTCTACTCAAGGAAGCGTCCAAGAAGATCGCCGACGAGGGTCGAATTCTGAGCTTCGTCACCACAATGGTGGCCGCCTTTGCACCCACGTATGCAGGCTATGCTGGCAGTAAGGCTCCCCTCGAACATTTCAGTAAGGCGCTCGCCAAAGAACTCGGGGGACGCGCTGTTACGGTCAACTGCATCGCCCCTGGCCCATTGGACACATCGTTCTTCTATCCCGCCGAATCCGATGAGAACATTGCTTGGCTCAGATCAATGTCGATAGACGGCGGCCTCGGCAATATCGCCGACATCACAGGACTTGCGTTGTTTCTTGTCTCGCCCGAAGCGCGTTGGATGACTGGCACCACCAGTTTCATCAACGGAGGCATTATTTCGCCGATCAACTGATGTAGAAGCGAGGACAACCGAGTTATTTTCCGCCGGTGGTGAGCAAAGGCTCCCGTTTGGTCACTTATCGCCATGGCGGTGAAGCAACTTGGCCTGCGCGCACGGGGGCAGTGAGAACCTAAAAATTTCTCTAGGAGTTGGTGCGGTTCGATCATCTCGCTGATCAAACCGCACCAGCCGGCCCGCATCACACCGAAACTTTTATCAGGACACAAAAACCATGGCATTGTCGGATCTCAAAATGGAAACCCGCATTGGCGTGAGGTACCGGACCAAGCGCATTCTCTCAGTCGTCTCCAACACCACCCAACTCAAAGGCTTTCCCGTCGGGTTCTTTGCCGAAGAAATGACGCGTGCGTTCCTGATGTTCACGGAGGCCGGGCATCAGGTGGATCTCGCGTCCCCCAAGGGAGGCGAGGTGATGTTCGATACACACAGCGACCCGCGCACGCCGGGGGGCGCCTACGCCGCCGACCTCATCAGCCTGGGCTTCGTCCACCATCCGAAGTTCGGCGCAATGTTGAAAAACACCCTCCCCATCAGCGCGATTTCGCTGGATGACTATGACGCAGTCTGGGTCGCCGGTGGCGGAGGCCCGCTGCTGACGTTCAAGGATGATTCGGCACTGCACAGGCTGATCGCGGGCTTCTATGAAAACGGCAAGATCGTCGCGTTGATCTGCCATGGTTCCTCTTTGCTGCTCTGGACCCGCCTGTCAGATGGAAAACTCCTGGCCGACGGGAAGCACTGGACTGGATTCACCGACGAAGAGGAAGACGAAGTGAACGCGACCTTCGGCATGACGCTGAACGAGTACACCATCCAAAGCGAAGCGGCTCATATGGAAGGCACCCGATTCCTATGCCGCCCCGCCAATGAGCCGTTCGCCGTGCGGGACGGACGCCTGATCACAGGGCAACAGCAATACAGCAGCGGCATCACGGCCAGTCTTGTTCTTGAGGCGTTGGACGAACTCTAGACCCTGGGCCGGGCCTAGATCGAGGCATCAAATTGCCTCTTCGGCTGCGGACTTTCGTGCGTCCGCTTCATTCTTGTAGGAGTCGTCGTCATGAGCAACCGCTTTCAATCGATCCTGGACGTCCAACAATCGCACTTTCGTAGCGACATCACCAAATCCTATGAGTGGCGTATCGATCAACTCGATCGCCTGGAGCGGATGCTGCGTGAACGCCAGGAGGAATTTTGTGCCGCCCTCTACCAGGACTTCGGCAAGCCGTCCTTCGAGCAACTCTTCGAGATCACGGTGCCGCTTGGCAACATCAGGTACTACCGGGAGAACCTCAATGAGCTGATGACCCCCCAGCCGGTCGCAATCCCAAGCGGGCTGGAAGCGACCGGCAACCGCGGGCTGATACTGAAGGAGCCCTACGGCGTCACGCTGGTCATCGGCCCCTTCAACGCACCTATCCTGCTGCTACTCGACCCGGCCATCGCCGCTTTGGCCGCAGGAAACACGGTGGTGCTCAAGCCAGCCAACACGACACCGGCCACAGCAGCCTTGTTCCAGAAATTCGTACCGGAGTACTTCGAGCCCGAGAACGTGTCGATCGTCACAGGCGGTCGCGAGGAGATCGCCGATCTGCTTGCACTGCCCTTCGACTTCATTTTCTTCACCGGCAGTTCGGCGGTCGGCAAGATCGTCATGCACGCAGCAGCCGAGAACCTGACGCCGGTCATTCTGGAACTCGGCGGACAGAACCCGACCATCGTCGACCAAACCGCCAACCTCGACATTGCGGCCGACCGTATCGCCTGGGGCCACAACGCCATCTCCGGCCAGTGGTGCATAGCACCGGGCTACGTCTATGTCCATGAAAGCGTCGCCGATGCCTTCATCGTCAAACTCAAGGCTTCCATCGTCAAGATGTATGGTGTCGATCCACAGCAGAGCCTCGACTTCGCCCGCATGATCAGTGAGAAAGACGCGCAACGCGTCGCGTCGTACATCCTGCCCGACAAGGTGGTGCACGGCGGGCGATTCGACATCGCGGCGCGCTACGTCGAGCCGACGATCCTCTATCCGTCGAGCTGGGACGATCCGGCATTGCAGCAAGAGGTCTTCGGTCCAGTGCTGCCGGTGCTGCCGTATTCCGACCTGAAAGACATCGTCGCACTCATGAAGCGCAAGCCGAAATCGCTTGCCGCCTATATTTTCAGCAAGGACCAGGCAAGCATCGACTACGTGCTGGGCAGCCTCTCTTTCGGCGGCGGCTGCGTCAACCAGACGAATCTGCATTGCTGGATCGACAGCCTGCCGTTCGGCGGCGTTGGCTACAGCGGCATGGGTAAGTACTACGGAAAAGCTGGCTTTGACGCGCTCAGCAACACCAAGGCCATGCTGCTTGGCAACCCTGACTTGGAACTCGACGTCTTTCCGCCCTATGCTGGCAAAGACATTGCGAAGAACCTCCGTGTATTCGCATAGCGCCAACGCGTTTGCATTGCAACTACCTCTGGAGAAGACATGCACGATCCAGTTCGCCGTAGGGCACTTCTGATTACGGTCGTGGCCGTCACCGTTCCTCTGAGCGCCTGCGCGCAGAAACCGACTGTGCCACCGCCAGCGCCGGGCATGAGTGCATCCGTCACCTATCTGCATCTGTTGGCGAAGACACCGTTCTTCACAGCGCTGTCGCACGAGCAGTTGCAATGGGTGATTGATCATTCACGCGAATGGTCCGTCATTCCCGATACCGAGATCGCCGGCCACGCGCGCGGAGTCGACAGCTTCTGGGTGCTGCTCGATGGCGGCTGGCAGATCGAGTACGCGGGCCAAAGCCTCAAGGCGGGCCACGCCGATCCAGCCAAGTGGTATGGCGGCCGTGACATGCAGGCGCTGAACGTCGACAACACGCGCCTTGTGACCACCGCGAAGAGCTATGTCATTCAGATTCAGCAAACAGATCTGGACGAGATGATTCGGCAGGGATTCGCATTCGGTCCGCACCTGCAGGATGGAATGGCTTTTTATCGTTCGTTACGCAAACAGTGAAAGATAAGGGAGATTCGACATGCATGTGCTGATGGTCATGGCGGGCGGCTTGGTCCTCCTGGGTGTTTTTGTACTGTTCGGCTGGCTCTGGGGTGCGAGCGCCGCAGGCATGGCGCTGGCGGCCAAGGCCTTCGTGCCGGCGTGGCTGCTGGCCGCCGCCGTCAACATGTGGGTGGGCGTCGCCCACGCGGGCTACAGCGCGCGCGAGGAGTTCCCGATCCTGCTGCTGGTCTTCGCCGTGCCCGCCGTTGTGGCGGGCATCGCCGTCTGGCGCTTTTCGCACTCGTGAAACTCAGGCAATGACCATGTCGCACAAGCCGGCGCCAGGCCATCATCCCCTGCTGCGCCATCGCGATGGCCACCACGCGCGCGTGACCTATGAAGAACTTTTCTTCGACCTGGTCTATGTATTTGCGGTGACCCAGCTCAGCCATGAACTGCTGCACAACCTCACGGCCTTCGGCGTGGTCGAGACGTTGATCCTGTGGTTCGCCGTATGGCTGGGTTGGCAGTACACCTGCTGGGTCACCAACTGGTTCGACCCCGAGACACCGCGCATCCGGGGCCTCATGTTCGCAACCATGCTGCTCGGGCTAGTCATGGCAGCCAGCATTCCGAAGGCCTTCTCCGATCGGGCGCCGATCTTCGCGGGCGCCTATGCCGCGATGCAGGTCGGGCGAACCGCCTTCATCGCACTGCAATTGCCTAGTGGCCATCCGCTGGCGCCCAACTACCGTCGCATGCTCGGCTGGGTATCGATCTCCGCGATCTTCTGGATCGCCGGTGCGCTGACGCAGCACGAACTGCGTGCCTTGCTGTGGCTGACCGCCATTCTTTGCGAGTATGTCTCGCCGATGTTCGGTTTTGCCTTCCCCGGAATGGGGCGCTCCCGCACGCAGGAATGGACCATCGAAGGCGCTCATCTGGCCGAACGCTGCCAGTTGTTCGTGATCGTCGCGCTGGGTGAAACGGTTTTGGCCAGCGGCGCCACGCTTGCCGATGCCGCAAGCTGGGACATGTCCGTCGTGCTGGCGCTGCTGGCCACCTTCGTCGGTACATTGGCCATGTGGTGGCTCTACTTCGGCACCTCGAGCAAGGATGCAACGGCGGCCATCACACACTCAGAGGACCCGGGCCGGATTGGCGCGTATTTTCATTACGTTCATGCCATTCTGATTGCGGGGGTTATCGCATCTGCAGTCGGCAACGATCTGGTGTTGGCGCATCCGCATGCGCGTCCGGGCGCGGCCCAGATTGCCGTCCTGCTCGCCGGGCCAGCGATCTATCTGCTGGGCAGCGCCATCTACAAGCGGGTCGTTTATGGCAAGGTACCGGCGTCGCACCTCGCGGGCGTTCTGATGCTGGCGGCCCTGTTGCCGGTGGCCCTTGTCGGGGATATGTTGGTCATGGGCTGGCTGACCACCGTGGTCGTGCTGGTGGTGAGCTTTTGGGAGGCGCGCTTGTTGCACAGCCGCAGCAAGAAAAGCTCATGAATGCCGAAGCCGAAGCCGACGCCAGGCCGGTGCACGTGCGCACGGCGACCAGTGCGCGAGGCCAAGTGTTCAATGCGGCCGATGTTGTGCGCTTCTGGCGTGCGGCCCACGCCGCTGGTTCAGCCACGATCCGGCATTCGACCAGCGATTTCGGGAGCGCTTTTTTGGGCTGCATCTTTCGGCGGCACGACGCGAACTCGACGCTTGGGCGCATGTGCCCGAGGGTTCGCTGGCGTTGCTGATCCTGCTGGACCAGTTTCCGCGCAATGCCTTTCGCGAAACCGCCCACATGTACGCGACCGATCCCTTGGCTCGGCACTTCGCGCGCATGGCGCATACAGCCGGGCACACGGAGGCCGTCGACGCGCAGTTTCGCCTGTTCTTCTGCCTGCCTTTCGCACACTCCGAGGACCTCGCTGACCAAGACCTTCAGTGGTACTCAACGCTCGACTGGGCCCGACCGAGCGGTCGCATGCTGAAGGGCACCGCGACATCATCCGCCGCTTCGGTCGCTTTCCACACCGCAACCATCTGCTGCTGCGCGAGACCACCGCACAGGAGCAGGCCTTCTTGGATCAGGGCGGCTTCGCTGGGTGAGCGCCACTCGTTCGATCTTGAACCATCTTTATCTCCGCCCTGAGCATCATTCGAAATTTAGAGCCTGATGGACAAGCTCGATCAATACCGCGTTTTTGTACAGGTGGCTGAGATGGGCAGCTTCATCAAGGCAGCCCATGCACTCGCCTTGCCGCGCGCCACGGTATCCGCTGCGATCCAGCAACTGGAGGAAAAAATAGGAACGCGCCTGCTGAACCGGACCACCCGTCAAGTTCATCTAACGGCAGATGGCGTGCAGTTGCTCGCTCGCTTGCGCCCCCTATTGGCGGACGCAGAGGATGTCGAGCATCTATTTCAGAGCAGTCAGCGGCAGGTCGCTGGTCGACTGCGGATCGACGTGCCCAGTCGCATCGCCCGACGCCTCATCGTGCCTGCCCTACCGAGTTTGCTACGGCGCTATCCGCGACTGCAGTTGGTTCTCGGCTCCTCCGATCGAGCCGTCGATCTGTTGCAGGAAGGCGTCGACTGTGTCGTACGTGTGGGGGCCTTGCATGACAGCAGCCTGGTGGTTCGTCCGCTGGGGCATATCGCCCTCGTCAATTGCGGCAGTCCAGCATATCTGCGCGAGCATGGTATTCCGGAAAAACCGACGGATTTGCTCAAGGGGCATTGGGCAATCGGCTACGCCTCACCGTCCAGCGGCCGGGAGCTTCCCTGGGAGTATCTCGACGCCTCGGGCCAATCCCAGGAGCTGACTTTGCCAAGTCGCATCGTTGTTAACAACGCCGAAACCTACATCGCAGGTTGTCGTGGCGGCAACGGTCTGATTCAGATCCCTCGCTTCGACGTAAAGCACCTACTGGATCGGAGCGAACTCGTTGAAGTCATGCCGGCATACCGAGCGTCTCCGATGCCGGTCTCACTCTTGTATCCGCATCGACGCCAGCGTTCGAGGCGTCTTGTTGCGTTCGTGGAGTGGTTTTCAGGATTGATGGAGCCTCACCTTGAGCACGGAACATGAGGCTACTTTCGCTCATTTTCCGATCACGTCATAGACACGCAGAATCCATGAAATCTGGTAAGTCAAGCTGACCATGGCGAAAGCGACGTGGAAACGCGCATTGGTGGTCAAGGAAGCAACAGCACACAGCACCACGTAGGAGGCGGTTCGTACTGCGTATTCGTACCCTTGTGCCGTCAGATGCTCCTGACCTTTGATCCAGGTATCTGCAACATCAACTAGATACGTCGTCGCCAGCAATGCGAAGAACCACCTTCGACGTGACATGAAATAGTCGCGGTAGCCCGTGTATTCCGCCAAATCGTCCGGAAAAAGAACAGCGCAAAGAAAATAGTAGAGCGCAGCGTAGCCGACAACGAAAACGTAGGTCTCGAAACGCCACACTTGCAGGTGCGAGAGAGAGAACTCCCACCACCAGAAGTGCATCATTGACAGCAGCAAGGACAGCACCCACAGCAGGTGCACCCCGTAGGCACGCTTGCGTCCAGGATGCTGAACGAATCGAGCCACGCCGGAAAGCAGCCGCGCTATGCCAAGACTTACCACCATGCTGAGCACGATGCGAATGTGGGGAAAAATGGCTGGGTCAACCATCGGAGGAGAAGGTTCCATCAGATTCAGTTGCAAGGAGATTCGGTGCAGCCAAGCAGCGCCACAAACACATTTGCCATGAAGGCTTGCCACATCGAGTTGGCTATTGCCTGTGATCGTATCGGCATTGCGTTTCACCCCGCACGCACATTTCAATCTCGTCGGAGTGGGACGTTGGGCAAGCACAGCATCCGAGTGACGTGGCTTGTCCTAGCTTATCGCAGCGCAGTTCTCCTGTGTCTTTTCAGATACGCGTGCCACAGAGCACCCCATGCGCTTGACCTAAGCGCGCAATGGCGATCGCATCAGAAGCTGACGAATGAGCTCTGTAGCTCGGTTCGGTGACGTCCTGTTCGGAGGTCGATCCCGGATCGACCGACAACTCAGCACTGTTGCGTGCGCTCGTATCCGCTAGAAATTCCGCGCGTGAATACCGCCCCATTGTGCGTAGGGGCGAACGCGCCCGGGTTATCAAAAGACTGAACAAGTGGCTCGAACATCCAGCCGTTCATGCTGCTGGCCTCATCGCAGCGCTGTGGCTGTGTCACGTCTGATTCACCGTCAAGGGATGCTTCCAACCGATATCCGCGCCCATAGACAGCCTGCAAACGGAAGCCGCTCGCCGCTTTGAGGCGGAGCTTGTGACGCAAGCGATAGATATGACTGTCGAGGGTGCGCGAGGCGTTTTCCTCATCGCTCCCAGCGCTCTCCAACAGGTGTGAGCGAGACAAAGTTCGTCCAATATTCTGAAACAATTTAAGAGCTATATCGAACTCTCGAGAAGTCAGCTCATACCGCTCCTGCAAATGGGTCGCACCGGTTTCTCTACGGAGAACGGCGCTATGCGAGATGCGGTCGAACTCCCACGGTCCAACGCGTACGAGCCCTCCCGTCCCGCTTTGGCCTTGGCCTTGGCGATTTACTAGACGCTGCACGCGTGCACGAAGTTCGTGCAGGTGAACCGGCTTCGCGATGTAGTCATCGGCCCCCAAATCCAACGCCTGAGCCAGATCGAATTCTGAAGCTCGCGATCCAACAGCAACGATCGGGACGCAGTCCCTGCGCCACTTGCGCAACCATTGCAAGACTCTCGGACCACTTCCATCGATGAACTGCCATTCAAATATCAATAGATCGAAGGACTCGCGAGACAAGTTTCGTTGAAAGGCAGCCTCTTCCCTGAAAGTCTCACAGACGACCGGCGTGTCGCTAACTATCTGCGTCTCAAGCAACTGCGCAAACTGGACCAGCTGATTCGGATCCCTGTCGAAGATGGCTATGCGCATGGTCCTTGGTCTCGCGAGGAGAGCGCAACAAAGTGCGATGTATACACAGTGGAACGGGTAGTTTCAGCTCAGACTTAGAAATACAGCCCAGTTGGAACTCATTGCACAAAACAACTCAGCCTCCGTTTCAGCTCCGCAACTTTCATTGCAATGGCGGGCCGGCCCCAGATGCGGCGAAGCACAGCGACACCCAGTTGAGACTGTATTGCTTCTTCACATTTGAATCTTTCAAAAAAATCGATAACTTCTATTTTTCTTCGATTTTGAAGAGCTAGAAACGCGAAGTGACAGCGGCCCTTCGAACGCCTATGTCGGAGATTTCTGCATCTGATCCAGGCCGCTTAATTACATAGCAGGACGTGCCCGCCCTATGCACTTTGGATCTCGGTCCAAAAGCCGCCGACAAGGCTATCCATACCGCATTTCGCGTCATCGTTCGCCGCTCTAGGGCTAGACGCGAGTTTGCTTCCGAGGGGATACTCCTAGCGCTGTCTGGGCACACTCGCGGCCCTTGCTGCTGGGCGCCGGCCAAGTCAAGTTATGCCCAGAACCGCAGAAATTCCATTTCTCTGGAAGGACTCGAGTGGCAGTTACAGGACCCAAAAATTTTGGGATGCATCGAGCTGCGCTTCAAGTGCTGCGTCGGACCCAGGATATTGGAAGCGACGGATCAATACGCATTTCAAAAAGAAGAAAATGCCATCTTGGTTTTAATTCAAAAAAAGGAAATATAGTGAAATTTTCAGCACTAATTCTCGGCTTGTCTCTCGCCATTCCCGGCCTTTCGTCGGCTCAGGAAGATTGCGCCAACGCATCGGATCAATCAACTCTTAACCAGTGCGCTAGCAAGTCCTACGCAAAAGTTGACGCCGAGCTGAACAAGATCTATGGACAAATCAGAGGACGATTGAAGGGCGACCCGGAAACGGCAAAGCTGCTTGTTGTTGCACAAAGGGCTTGGGTGAGCTTTCGCGATGCCGAGTGCACCTTTAGCTCATCCACGAATAAGGGAGGCAGCATGTATCCCATGGTTTTTTCCGGCTGCAAGGAAGAGATTACTCGAACTCGGATCAAGGATCTTCAGACTTACCTCAATTGCAAGGCCGAGGACGGGGGCTGCCCTATTCCATCGAAATAGCGCCCTCAAGATTCGATGCAATTTAATATTCTCCGATCTCCGGAGTCTTCTCAATCGGCCGATTCCATTGGCGAACCTGTTCGGGAGAGTGCCGCCGCTCTCGCGGCCGTCCTCACTTGAATCTCGTCGAATGGCAAGCGCACTTCACGATGCGAGCATCTCCGCGTGACAAAGGCATTGCGGCTCGTGGTCGTTGATCATGCTAACGGCCGCCAGGCCTGACGACCACGATATAGATGGGGGGTGACGAGGCTCGAAAAATGAGCCGCCTTTCCGCAGCATGCGCTCAAGAATCTCTTCATCCCCGCCGGATCACCCTGCGTTGCTTGGCACAGGCGGTGAGTAGCTGTTGCCCCCAGAGGTACGCGATGCCGCAGCCAACGAAGTGCTGCTTGGGCACCTCCGGCAACTCGCCGGCGTGCTCGGTGCGCGCCAGTCGCGCTGCCACTCCGACGCCAACGCCAACCAGGTCATCTCGCCAAAGGCCTTGGGGCATTTGGCCAAGGCCTTCGTGTTGTTCACCACCACCTGCGGATCGTGGCTGTTCAGATTGGCGAGTTGGTCGGGCTGGTGGTCGGTAAGAACGAGTTCCGGTTCAGTTGCAGCATCAACAGATCGCTCAGGCGAGCAGCTCTTCAGCCGACTTTCCAACCTCTAGAGCTGCCTTGAACCAACCCGGACGCGGGCCACGGCCACTCCAAACGTTGCCTTGATCGTCCTTGTACTTCGGGGCTCTGACAGCAGCGGCCGTTTCCTTGGTCTTTTGGGGCTTTCGAGTCCCCTTCTTCTTGGCCGTAACCGCTTGCCCGCGGCCTTTCTCAAACCCGAGCTCTTCTGCGGTGAAACCATAGACAGAAATCGCCTCCTTAATACGGCTCAGTACGCCGGCAGCCTCCTTCTTTCGCAACTGATCGGCCTCGCGCTGCAACTGCGCGATCTGGTTTTGAACTTGAAGGAATGTCTTTGTCATAAGTCTGTCTCGATCTTAAAGAGACAGAGCATAAGCGCGATTCTCCCCCCCTCCATGTCGGCGAATTCCCTACTTTTGCGAATCACGCAGAAGTTTCATGCCTCATTCTTGGAGGACCATTTTTCCAGTGCACTTACGGCGACGCACCGTCTACCTTTCCTCCTACTGCAATCAGCATTTTCTCCTCTCGTCTTAGCTCAAGGCGCTCCAATAGTCCATCGACTACTGCCCCAATGGCTTTTCGAATCTGAAGGCTGGGTGCCCTGAATCCGAGCATGCGAGAGACAGTAAGGATGACCTCGTCGTCTGTTGCCCCGAAGTTTGAAGACACTACATGAATCACACCCGCAGCAATCTCGCGGGGAGAAATCATTTCTAGGGACGGTCTGCAGAACGTGATTTGCGATTGCGAGTAGATGAATAAGGTGATGGCGAGCCATCCAGACAATCAGCCCCAGCCATCGAGCTGCTGCGTCAGGCCCCGTTGAGCGGGCTTGGCGAGCCCGAATCGGGCGCCGCTCGCTTCGGTGACAAGCCGATCGTGCTGAACGCCGGCAACCATGAGTACTACGCGTCCGTGCTGAACCAGGAACAGGTCGAGATGCGACGCCAGGCCAGTGAGCACGGCATCCACTTTCTCGACTGCGACGAAGTCGTGATCGCCGGTGTGCGCTTCCTCGGCTGCACCCTGTGGACGGACTTTCGCCTGCGTATCGACAACCCCGGCTTTGCGGGGCAGCCAGTGCGCCTTCTGTCGGACCGCGATCGCTCGATGACGGCTTGCTCGCGCTACCTGGCTGACTACTCGGCCATCCGCATCGACGATCCGTTGACGTCCAACTCCCGGGGCACGAGGCATCTGGTGCCGATGGACATCTTGCAGCTCCACAGGCGGTATCGCTCTTGGCTACGCAGGAAGCTCGCCGAGCGGTTCGACGGGCCCACGGTGGTCGTCACCCACCATGCGCCACATCGCAAGTCGCTGGCGCCGCGGTTCGCGCAAGACTGGGCTTCTGGTGGATTCGTCAACGAGATGCTGCCCGAGTTCTTCGAGGTGCCATCCCTCTGGGTGCATGGGCATACGCACGACAGCTTCGACTACCGGGTCGGCGCCTGTCGGGTGGTGTGCAATCCGCGCGGCTACCTGATGAACCGGCACGGGGAGTTCGAGAACAAAGACTTCAACCCCCGGTTGGTGGTCGACCTATGAGAGACGCCACAGTTTCTGCCGGGGGCGAGATCTTGACCGCCACAATCCAGGGGAGCGAGCTCATCGTTTCCCTGCATGACAGCTCGGGCGGCCACCAGATTCTGTCGCCGCTGAAGTTCATCGAGATGATGGGCATGGATATAGATTCCTTCGCCGGCAACGCGCACGTCCACTGAAGTACGGTCATTCGCGCACCTGCGGCAGAGAGCGTCCAGTCCTATATCCGCATGAGCTTGCAAGTGCTGGCTGCCGTGGCAGAGGCCTCTGGAGATGACCTTCAGGCCGCCATCTTCTGGTATGGGAACGAGCCGCTCGCGTCGTTCGCCTACAAGACAGCCGAGTCAATGGTGGCTGGGGGACGAGCCACCGATGTGATCGATCTGCTGGAGTCCTTCCAGGCGGGGTTTGTTGGGTGATGGAACACCGCCATCTACTTATGGTGGAAGCAATGCTGATTCATGACGTCTCCGGCCGCGGGGGTGATTCCAACGATCTGCTGTTCCTGGATGTCGATGGTGTTCTTCATCCTGTCGGTACAGACTACTCGTTCAGCAGCAAGTTCTTCTGCCATTTGCCGCTGCTGGAAGAACTGCTGCGAGAGTTCCAGTCTGTGAAGGTCATCATCTCGTCGGATTGGCGACTGGCCGAGAGCGTCGAGCAACTGCAGCAGTATTTCAGCGATGACATCCGGCACAGGATCATCGGAGCCACGCCGCAGCTCGGCCCCAATGCGGCCGTGCACCACCGTCGCCAGCGAGAGATCCAGGCCTGGCTCGATGGGAACGGCCGCAGTGACGCAGAGTGGGTCGCACTGGACGATTGGCCCTCGCACTTTGAAGCCGGCTTCGAACGGCTCGTACTCATCGACCCCAAGCGTGCGTTCGATCAAGATAGCTTTCAGGAACTGCGCTCGCACTTCTTGCGGTTCGCGGCTGGCCGTTAAGCTGCCAACGGTGTTGGCGCTGGCCGAAAATTGCCCCGGTCAAGATTCAACCGGTGCCGACAGGACAGACCATTAATCGACTGCTCGAATTGACGGTGAACCATCGCTCCCGGCGCGCCGTCTCGATGCCTTCTTTGCCGAAGAGCTTCGAACCTGCTCTTCGACCGGATGCAACCGCGCACGGCCCTCCATTTGTTCCAGCTGTTTCTGCCGCTCGGCGATGGCCAACTTCTGCGCATCGTCGCCATAGCGGTAGACGCTGAATGTCTTCTGCAGGATCTGGCCGGGCGCAATATAGGTGTGCGCCGACCACTGGAGCGGCCGGCCGTCAGGGCCCAACACGCAAGTGACGCCCACAATGCCTGTCTTGTTATTGCGGCGCAGCTTGTTGGCTCTTTGCTGCCGCATCACAGGCGGATGCTTATGCACGATGTCATCTCGCCATGCTTGTGCCTGCGCCAATGCGTCCTCAACGCTGCCAAGTTGGGCGAACGAGAACGTCTTACTGAAGCGTTGCCGGCTGCGCTCCAGCTTGACATGCCAATAGGTCTTGTGGCGAACGATGCCGTACATGGAGCCGCCGTCCAGCCCCCGAGAAGCAGCGTCAGTTGACTACGAAGCTGAGCCAGATGAGTTCGATGAGGTTGAAACGCAGGTCGGCGAAGACGGGTTGCCATCAATGCTGGAAGAAAGTCTCGACCGGGCAGTTGCATCTGGTGACCACCGCGCGCACTATGTGTTGGCGCTCCTCCTCAGGCAGAGAGAAGACGAGTTCTCCGCTGAAAGAAGCGCTCATTGGTACGAGGTACAACAGGACGGAGTTGAACTCGATGGTGTTGAGAAGGAGTGGGCCGACGCCTTTGCAGCGACAAGGAAAAATGCCGGACTTGCAGAAGCAAGAGGGTTGTTTGCTGATTTGAGTCTGCACATTGGTCGGTGGGCGCTGCGCGACATCTTCGGGTTCACAAGAGCAAGTTCGGCTGCGGCGTCGAGACAGTGCGGCGCCTGCACCGCACATCTCGACGGCCCGCCCGTGCATTAGTGAGTGCTGCCGGTCGGTTGCATGAGCAAGAGAGGCGAGCAAGCGTCGATTGATCGCTAATCGGGGCGAAATTTCCCCACGTATCTCAAACCCAAGGTAGCAGCGTCTTGTTCGGCATTGAACTTTGCAGCACTCGCGCACAAGGCTAGATGCAGGACCGAGCGGGCCTTGCGGATCTTCATCTTGTCCAGCTTGAGGATCATGTTTTCCGCGACGAACAGATTGTCGACACGCAAAATGAGCAGGTCGTCGAGAAGCATCTGATCGTCAGAATGGAAGAAGTCGAGACCGACAACGTCGCGTCTGTCGACGCCGATCTGCGCGAGGATGCGTTGCTTGTCGAGCCCGCTTGATCCAACCCAGAGATAGTGGGTGACTGCGTCCTTCGGGCCTTCGTCATCTCCGGCAAGCTGCGCCAGTTGTCCCAAGTAGCGAACCGAAGTGGCGCGCGCTGCATCTTTCTTTGCAAGGCGCGCGTCTTGGTAGGAGATCACCGAGTTGAACTGGTCGATGCCATGCTTGTTCAACAAGGCCCCGAGCCTCTTTTCATCCACGATCAGGTCACTTGCGACACGGGCGAGGCTCGCGGGCTTCGTGAAGTGCTTCATGATCAGCGCGTCTTCATCAAAGCTGTCTAGATTCACTTCCGCGCAGAACGCGCACCTGCCTGCGGGATCGGGTTCCGTGTCCTGACCGTCGCCGGCAGGCGGCCCGTGATCGTAGGCCGCCCATGCCGCCAAGTACGCTTTCTGGTCCAGGAACTTCTGGAACAGCCTCGCAGAGCGGAAATTGCCTACCCAGAGATGAACCTTGGCCATGAGGCGTCATTCTAGGGGCAGGCAGACATCAGCCATGCCCACCATGATCGGTCGGGACGGCCTAGTAACTGCTGTCCACCGGGACGATAGGAAATACGAAGGCCTAGTGACGCAGACGCGTTTCCGACCCCTTGCATGCTGGCGACTGCCGGAAACTGAGTCAGTTTTGCGGGCAGTTTGCGATGACAAAAAGCGGACGGCCCTTCTCGGCGCCTGGGCTGTGCGGTTTGACGATCTGCACCAATGCATCTCACGGAACCACCCGATCCATCTCATCGTGGAACTCGCGCATGCGTGTCTTCTTCGTCGACAGATTCAATCCCACGCCGAGTTGACTCGGCCACAGCCCACATTTGGCAAGCATGCGGTCAGATCGAGCAAGGCTTGGAGCGGTTTTGCAGACCATCCCTAGCTTTCGAAGGCCTGAGGAGAATGTGTTCCCACGGTCTCTTGGAAATGGATCAGTCCTTAGGCTGGAGAGGAACGCACCGTCTCGAATGATGCGCCCCCGGCTAAGCGACAAGCTTGCGCCCTGCTCCACTACGGCCTCGATCCGCGCACCAGCACGCTGGAAGCCCCAAGTAGTGCGCAGCGGGCCGCGCGCTTCTTCTACTTGCAGCAGCAGGCTTTCGGTGGCCGTGTCCAGGGGCAGACCTGGAGCACCGCGACCACTGCGCCGGCGATCAACCTGTTGCGCATCGAGGAGAACCTCAGCGCGGCTCATTTGCGCCTGGCGAGCGCGTACATCGAGCAGCTCGACTGGGCCACCTCCCTGGACCGCTACGACCGGCCGCACACGCTCTTCTACATGGCACCGCCGTACTGGCAGACCGAGGGCTACGGCGTGCCCTTCGAGTGGGGCCAGTACGAGCTGATGGCCACCAAGCTGCGCCAGCTCAAGAGGAAGGCCATCGTCAGCCTGAACGACCACCCGGACATCCGGCGGTGCTTCGACGGCTTCGGGATGGAGAGCCTGGCCATCGACTACACCGTGGGCGGCGGCGCCAACCGGGCCGAGCGGCAGGAGCTGATCATCTACAGTTGGGACCGAGAGGCCGTGCCAGCAGGCCTGTTCTAAAGCATCTGGTGCGATGCCCAAAAGATCAACCTAAAGGATTCCCGGTGGTGAAACTCTTTGATGAACCGCTCTACCTGCCGGACCCGAACGAGCCGATCGGCGTGCTGCCCTGGGGCAAGTCACCGGAGTTGACCGACCAGGATCTCGCGGCCTTCCAGGCCAGGCTCGGAAAGCATCGCACCCCAAACTATGGCCAGTCCTATTTGCTAGCGGCCAATACGTTGCTGCGAACTGCGATAGACGCCCGCCAGCTGGATCAGCATGCGCTACCGATCTTCTTTCTCCAGCGTCATGCGGCGGAGCTCATCGTCAAGGCGCCGCTCCAATTTGGACTTGAGATTCAAAAGTACTACGAGATCCTGGGCAGACCGAAGCCCAATTACCCTGCGGATGACGACCAACGCAAGCGCGCCGAAGGCTCCCACGACCTCAAGCAGCTCCTCTCTGATCTAGAGGCGATGACCTTGGTGATGCCAGTGGGCGTGATTCCGGGTGCCCTGAGATCGGCTGTTGCAGAGATCGACTCCATCGAGAAGCAACACACCTGATCGCGCTATTCGTTTCGTTTTGAGGGCCGCGGGGCGGCGAGAAAGCTCGTCAACCATATGGAGCAGGAGCACGTCCTGCCCCTGGGCAAGATTCAAGATCTGCTGCAAGCCTCAGCTGACGGGCTGGGGACCAGTTGGCCACTCAGCGGACGGATGATGAGCAATCTGGCCAGCCTGTGGGAGGACTTGGCGCGCGCGGCAGGCGAGTTCGACTGACCGTCCATGCCCCCTTTGTGACGGGCGGAATTCCATTGCAGCCGGCGTAACCACGCCGTGGGCGATTTATCGCAGGTATCCGCCCTCAGTTTTCGCGGCGCGCTTCAGGTCGAGAAGTTTTCTCAGCTGGAGAGATCGATCACCGACCTCCGTACGCTGAGCCAGCCTCCCAGCAATCAGCCGCGGCTCACTTTGAGTTTGAATAAGAAGCACAGCTCTGAGCGAGCAAAACGGCCCCGCTTCGAGGGCCACCAAGATTGGAGACAAGCAAGCACAAGAACACTATGGCATCCACGGCCACTCGACGGTACTGGAGCGGCGACGCAAAAATGGCCACCAGAGCTGCCGGTTCGGCAGCATGTCGGCGGCCCATGCATGTGCCGATCAAGAATTTCCCCTTGTGCCACGCCATTGCTCCGAGCAGAAGAGCAAGGCCCTTGAGGTGTAGCTAGCTGCGCGGCTTCTTGCAAAAGGCTCCTCCCGGAGCTGAGTGGGACGAGAGCTTGCAGTCATTGGGGCATCAGCGGCCAAGCCTAGCATCACAACTTCAGCAGCACGGTACGCGCGACGAGACCGGGATCGCGTTCGTTCGCGAGACGCACCGCCCATCGACAGAGCTTGCCTGTCGGCCCGCTCTGCCCCGTTCGCGCCTTAGCACATCGAAATGACGGGTTTTCCCAATCCGATGGGGACAACGCTGTGGAAAACCGTGTGCGCAGCGCGCGAAACCCTTGCCTGGCGGGGCCTGCAACACGGTGCCTGCGAAACAGGCAGCGAAGGTAAAAAACCCGGAAAAATATTTTTCGCGGCCGTTTTCACCGTCGAGACCCGCCCGCCGCCGCCCCGAACGGCGCCGAGAGAATTCATCAGACTTCTATCGCAAGGTGCCGGCTAGCATCGAACAATTCGTGCGACCAGCCTGCGCTGCGCCGGAAAAAAAGGGAGCGAACAATTGTGAAATGGATCGTGGCTGGCTTTGTGGCGCTGGTGTTTGCCGTGCTGTCGTTCAACGCGTTCATTGCCAACGACCTGAGCCGCCAGTCCAGCGGCAATCGGCTTGTCGCCATGCTGACCGACCTGTACGGCTGGCTGGTGGGCACCCTGGGCGCGATGCCGACGGGTGTGCTCTTCGCCGTGTGCGCCGTGGCTATCCTCGTACTGGCCGCACGGGACGGCAAAGGGATGTCCTGAGCCATGCAGGACACCGCACGCGTGGCCCTGCTCGACGAGCAAGGCGTAACCGGGGAACTGCTGCTGCACAGCCTGCCCCGCCTGGGCTACGACACCTTCCAATTCTCTAGCCTTGCCGGCTTCTTCGCTTCGCTGGATCGCGGACAACAGATCGACGTTCTCCTAGTCGTGGTCGACAACGAATTGGCCTCCCGCAGCCTCTTCGCGGCCTGCCGGGCGTTGCATATTCCGACATTGCTCATCGTGCGCGACAAGCGATGGGAGCAGCTTATGCCCTGGCGCGATGCGCCGGGCTGGGACGACTTCATCGAGCTGCACGGCGCTGGCATCGAAAACGCAGTTAACGAGCTGGTCTGGCGCATGCGCACCTTGCTATTGCGCGCACGACATGCCGCGCAGACCGCCACCAGCACCGACCCAGCGGCCTGGGGCCCCTACCGTTTCCTCGATATGGCTCACACGGTACTTTTGCGCGATCGACGCATCCGTCTGCAACCTCGCCAGTACGCCTTCGCGGTGACTCTGTTTCGAAACGCCGGACAGGTGATAACGCGCGAGTGGCTGTGGCAATCGATCTGGGACAAGACCACGCCTTATGAAGGCACGCGCGTGCTCGATGTGTGCGCGGCCAACATCCGCAAGCGCCTGGACCTGTGCGCCGAGAACGGGTACGAGCTGCGCGCGGTCTACAAGCAGGGCTACCGACTGATACCGACGTCGGCAGTCTTTTCCGCGCGCACCAAAAAGAAGAAGTTTGTGGGACAAGGCTTAGACAGCACGCTAGCCTGACCCTGGATTCTGGACAGCCCCCGTAGATGAGGACCGGGGCCGGACGCGTTAGGCGTCCACACCCACACGCACAAGCCGGGCCGGCCGCAGTCGGCCGTCCAGTGAAGCGAGCCAGGCGCCCAAATCCTCGTCTGCCACAGGCGTCAGCAGCAGCTCGAAAGAGCGCTGCGCACGCACTACGGCAGGCACCGCCTCCACGCTCTTTAGCTCCGATCGGTGCGTGAGGTACAGCACCGGGATCATCCAGTCGGCGGTCTGGTGCATTTCGGGCACGCGCGCCACCGTCTTCTGGGCATCGGTGTGGAGCCCCACGATGACCCCGTCGAAGCACTGCCCCACCTCGAGGACCTGAATCAGGTCGGCGATCCGCGCGAACGCAATGAAGTCGGCCCCTAGCGCCGTTAGCGAGTTGCTAGTGCAGGCGCGCTGCAACGCGTCGGAATCCACCAACGCGATCCGATACCCTGAAGGGGCGGGCACGTTCATCGTCACTGTTCCCCTGCAATGTCGAGCTCGACGCGCCGGTTCGGTTGCAAGCACTGCACCAAGGCCGGGGTACTCCGGGTACCTTCGCAATCCGATACCACTGGCTGGCGCTTGCCCATGCCAACCGTGCGGATCAGCTTGCGGTCCAGGCCTTGCTGCACCAACAGCTCCCGCACGGTGTTGGCGCGCTCCAGCGACAGCGCCTCGTTGTACGCGTCGCCGCCCAGCCGGTCGGTGTGTCCAGTCACGACGATGTAGTGCAGTGACCGGAAGTTGTTGCGCAACTCGCCGCCCAGGCGCTCCAGTCGCGTGCGCCCTGCGGGCAGCAGATCGGTGAGCGAAGCGCCATCGAAGCGGAACAGCCCGTCCGCATTGAGCGTGACCTTCTGCGGTGGCGCCAGCTTCGTGCTGGCCGGTATCGGCATAGCCGCCGGCGGCTGCGCGAGCAAGGCACAGTCAGGGTTCTTCCACCAGCCGCCGGTCATCAGCTCATCGCCGTTAAAACGCACCATGTACTGGCAGGTGACGTACTCACTGCCCTTGCCTGTGTAGAAGTGGAAGATGTAGTTCCACTCGCGCACGCCCCACAGGCCTTCGCTGAAGTGCGGCCAGCCCAGCAGTTCGCGCAGCTGGTCCTTGCCCATGCCCGGGCGCACGCGCTGGAACTTCTCGGTGCCCGGGAAGGCGCCCTGCTTCCACTTGGCGCTGTCCAGCGCCGGAAACTCCTCCGGCTTGGGCGCCGCAGGCTTCTCGGCCGCGGCGCGCGCCTGCGCGTCCTTGTCGATGGCGGCGCCGGGCGAGGCGCAGCCCTGAAGGGCTGCAAACAAGGCCGCCAGTGCAACGGCGGACAGGGTTCGGTTCATCTTGTTCATTCTTTTTCTCTCCCGCTTCAATTGAAGACCCACTCGGCGCCGACCGTGGCCGCGGCCCCGGCGCGGCTCATGCCCACGCCGCCGGTCACGCTCCAGCCGTTGTTCTCGGCCGTGCGGCGGAAGCTGATGCCCACCGCGCTCTCGCCCTTGAACGTGCCGTAGCCCACGCGCATCACCGTCTTGCCCGGCACCGAGGTGCCCGGCATCTGCACGGCCATGGCGGCGGCCACGCCGGCATACGCGTTCTTGGCGGTGTTGCGCAGCTCGTTGCCCAGCGCGTTGGTGCGCGCGTCGGTGTAGGCCATGCCGGCGGCGCCGGCCTGGTTCAGCTGCTGCACGTTGACCGCGTCGGTGGGCGCCACGCCCGGCGCCACGTTCTGCACCGTCACCGGACCGGTGGAGGCCCCGTTGCCCATGGTCACGCTGTTGTAGTTGACGCTGCCGTCCACGTTCGTGTCGTAGCGCACCGCGCTTTGCTGCACGGCCTGCAGCTGGCGCACGTTCACCGCGTCGGTGGCCTGCGTGCCGCCGGCCACGTTGGTGATCTGGCGTTCGTTGCCGGCCGAACCGACCGACACCGCACCCTGCGCCGACTGCACCACGGCGTTCGAGAACATCTCGCGCTGCCCGTTCATGCCGACGCGGTTGGCCACCGCGCCATCGCCCAGCGCCACGCTGTTGGCCGTGCTGGCCGTGCTGTTGGCACCCAGCGCGATGCTGCCGGCCGCCTTGGCCTGCGCGTTGTTGCCGGTGGCGATGGCGTTGTTGCCGGTCGCAACGGCCTTCGGTCCGATCGCCACACTCTCCGCGCCCTTGGCGTCCGAGTCGGCCGCCTTCGAGTTCGCGTGGAAGTACTTGATACCGCCACCACCCGTGGTCATGTTGTTGATCGCCTGGTTGGTCGCGTTGAGCTGGCTGCCGTTCACCGCGTCGGTGCTGGTGGCGCTGATCTCGCCGGCCGCGACATTGGTGATCTGGCGCTCGTTGCCCTCCGAGCCGACGCTGACCACGCCCACCGGCTTGGTGCCGGCGAACTGGTAGGTCGTGCCCTGGAGCGTGACCTCCTTGGTGGGCTTGGCCTCCGCCGTGGTCGAGTCGTTGCCCAGCGCGACGCTGTTCTTGGTGGTGACCACGGCGCCCGTGCCGATGGCCACGCCCTGGTCGGCCTTGACGGCCGCGCCCGAGCCCACCGCCGTGCTGTCGGTGCCCGTGGACGTGGGCGCCACGTAGGTCGTCGGCGACCCGGTGATCCACTTGCTGCCCGCCGCCGCAGCCTGGCTGGCCACCGCCTGCAGCTGCGCCACGTTCACGGCGTCGCTCGGCGCACTGCCGGCCGCCACGCCGGTGATCTGGCGGAACACGCCGTGGGCGGCATCGCCCACGCCCACCGCACCCGTGGTGCTGGTGGTGGCGGCGATGGCATCCGCCTGCGCGGCGGTCGCCTCCGGCGGCACATAGCCCTTCACGCCGGCCGCGCGGTCGGCCACAGAGCCTGCGCCCAAGGCCGCGCCACCGGCCGCGGTGGCCGTGCTGCCTGCACCCACGGCCACGCTGACGTCGCCGGCCGCGGCGCTCAGCGCGCCCATCGCGACGCTCGCCACGCCCGAGGCATTCGAGCCCATGCCCGCGGCCACGCTGCCATTGCCCCCGGCCCGCGCCCAAGCGCCGAAGGCCGCGCTGTCGATGCCGTCCGCGGTCGAGAAGTAGCCCACCGCCGTGCTGCGATCGCCCATCGCCCAGGCGGCATTGCCGATCGACGTGGCGCTGACGCCAGCGGCTTGCGCCGCCGTGCCCATCGCCACCGCGTTGACGGCCGTCGCCTGCGCGTCCTTGCCCGCGGCGATCGCGTCGGCGCCCGTGGCCCCGTCGTTGTTCTCGTTACCGCCGCCGGTCGAGTTCACGCTGTAGTACTTGGTCTTGCTCTCGGCGACCGTGTCCTTGAGCTGGCTGACATTCACCGCGTCGGTGCCGGCCACGCCCGGCGCCACGTTGGTGATCACCTTGCCGCCCGCGTCGACGCCCGCCGTGGTCACGCTCGGACCGCCGACGATGGTCAGGCCGGTCGCACCGAGGGTGACGTTCGGGCCGACGGTCACACCGGCGTTGTTCATCACCGTGTCGCCGGTGGTCACGCTGTCGAACTTCACGTCCTTGGCCGTGGCCACGGTCAGCGTGTTGCCGTTGCGCGTGACCACCATGTTGTCGCCATTGGCGAAGTTGGCCGTGCCGCCCGGGGCGATGTTCTGCGGGGTCGCCTCGCCGTTCGCGCTCAGGTTCCAGCCCTTGCTGGCCGTGGCGTCGACCAGCTTGAGTTGCTCTTCGGTCGCTGCGCGGCCCACGGTTGCGAAGCTCGGGTCGGTCAGCGTCTTGTTGCTCAGGCCCTGGATGTCGTTGCTGACGCCGCTGAGCTTGACGGTGCCGCTGGTGACGCCATTGGCTGCGACTGCGGTGGTGGTCGTGCCGTTGGTCACCGTGGTGCCCGCCGCCATCGTCTTCGTGACGTTGCCTGCGCCGTCGTTCACCGTCAGGCCCGTCGTGTTGAGCACGCCCTGGCCCACGGTCACGCTGTTGTTGACCTTGACGTCGTCGGCCAGCTTGAAGTCGAGGTTCGTGCCGGTGCGCGTGATGGCAATGTTGCTGTCCGAGTTGCTGAAGTCGACCTTGGCACCCGGTGCGACATTGCCACCCGTGGCCTCGCCGTTGGCCGCGACATTCCAGCCTGCACTGGCCGTGTCATTGACGATCTTCAGCTGCTCTTCGGTCGCCCCACGGCCCACGGTGGCGAAGCTCGGATCGGTCAGCGTCTTGTTGCTCAGGCCCTGGATGTCATTGGTGACACCGCTGAGGTTCACGCTGCCGCTGGTCACGCCACCGGCAGCGACAGCTGTGGTGGTCGTGCCGTTGGTCACCGTGGTGCCCACCGCCGACGTCTTCGTGACACTGCCCGCACCGTCGTTCACCGTCAGGCCCGTGGTGTTGAGCACGCTCTGGCCCACCGTCACGCTGTTGTTGACCTTGACGTCGTCGGCCAGCTTCAAGTCGAGGTTCGTGCCTGTGCGCGTGATCGCGATGTTGCTGTCCGAGTTGCTGAAGTCGACCTTGCCGCCTGGAGCGACATTGCCGCCCGTGGCTTCGCCATTGGCTGCGACATTCCAGCCTGCGCTGGCGGTGTCATTGACGATCTTGAGCTGCTCTTCCGTGGCCCCACGGCCCACGGTCGCGAAGCTCGGATCAGTCAGCGTCTTGTTGCTCAGGCCTTGGATGTCATTGCTGACGCCGCTCAGGTTGACCGTGCCGCTGGTCACGCCGCCGGCCGCAACGGCCGTGGTCGTCGTGCCGTTGTTGACCGTCAGACCCGTGGTGTTGAGCACGCTCTGTCCCACCGTCACGCTGTTGTTGACCTTCACATCGTCAGCCAGCTTGAAGTCGAGGTTCGTACCGCTGCGGGTGATCGCGATGTTGCTGTCCGAATTGCTGAAGTCGACCTTGCCGCCAGGCGCGACGTTGCCGCCCGTGGCTTCGCCGTTGGCCGCGACATTCCAGCCTGCGCTGGCCGTGTCGTTGACCTTCTTCAGCTGCTCTTCAGTGGCCGCACGCCCCACCGTCGCGAAGCTCGGATCGGTCAACGTCGTGTTGCTGAGGCCCTTGATGTCGTTGGTGACACCGCTGAGGTTCACGCTGCCGCTGGTCACGCCACCTGCTGCCACCGCAGTGGTCGTGGTGCCGTTGTTGACCGTCAGGCCGGTGGTGTTGAGCACGCTCTGGCCCACCGTGACGCTGTTGTTGACCTTGACGTCATCCGCCAACTTGAAGTCCAGGTTCGTGCCGGTGCGCGTGATCGCGATGTTGCTGTCCGAGTTGCTGAAGTCGACCTTGGCGCCCGGTGCGACATTGCCACCCGTGGCCTCGCCGTTGGCCGCGACATTCCAGCCTGCACTGGCCGCGTCATTGACGAGCTTCAGCTGTTCTTCGGTCGCCCCGCGGCCCACGGTGGCGAAGCTCGGATCGGTCAGCGTCTTGTTGCTCAGGCCCTGGATGTCGTTCGTCACCCCGCTGAGGTTCACCGTCCCGCTCGTCACGCCGCCCGCCGCCACTGCCGTGGTGGTCGTGCCGTTGTTGACCGTCAGACCGGTGGTGTTGAGCACGCTCTGGCCCACCGTCACGCTGTTGTTGACCTTCACATCATCCGCCAGCTTGAAGTCGAGATTCGTGCCCGTGCGGGTGATCGCGATATTGCTGTCGGAGTTGCCGAAGTCGACCTTGGCGCCAGGAGCCACATTGCCGCCAGTAGCTTCGCCGTTAGCCGCGACATTCCAGCCCGCGTTGGCAACCTCGCTGACTGCCTTGAGTTGGCTCACGTTCACCGCGTCGCTGTCCGCGGCGCCTGCCGCCACATTGGTGATCTGGCGGAACTGTCCGTTGCCGCCCACGCTCACCGCCGCCAGCGTGCTGGTGGTGTTAGCGATCGCCGTGCCCGCCGCCGCCGCCGCCCCGGTCCTCGGGTCGTAGCCCACGACGCCTGCAGCTGTGGTCGCCTGCGACTTGCTGCCCAGGGCCACACCGTCGGTCTGCGTCACGCCAGAGCTATCGCCCAATGCTGTCGCCCCGCTGATGTTCTTTCCGATATTGACGTTGTTGCCCAACACGAAGCTGTTGTCTGCCCCCGTGCCGATGGTGTTTTTGTTGCCTACGCTGTAGCTGTTGGCCGCGTCGATGATGCTCGGGTCGCCAATGGCACCGCTGTTGTTGCCGCTGACCTTGTTGCCGGTGCCGATGCTGATGCTGCTCGCGCCCGTGGCCTGCGCGCCATTGCCGAGAGCGATCGCATTGGACTGAGTCGCCCTGGCTTGAGTGCCCAAAGCGACGGCGTTCGTGCCTGTGGCTTGCGCGCCGGCCACGTTGACGTCGGTGCTGCTGCCATTGCCGCCGATGGCAATGGCACCATCCGCATCGCTATTGGCGCTGGTGCCCATGGCAATGCCATTGGCGCCGCTGGCACGCGCGAAGGTCCCTTCAGCCTCACTAAACCATCCGCTGGCGACTGCGCCAAAACCAGTGGCCATGGCACCTTGCCCGCTGGCCGTGACCCCTCCCGCGCCGATGGCAAGGGCACCTCCCGTCGTAACACTGGCGCCATCGCCCAAAGCGAGTGCACCGCCGAAGCCGCTGCTGTTGACTGCACCGGCACCGATGGCAATGCCTCCTCCATAGACTGCGGACGTGATCTGAGCGCTGTTGCCAATCACCACGCCGCCGCCCAACGTGCTGCTCTGTACCGCACTATTCCCGATGTTCACGCCGCCGCCTTGCGCACCGCTGTTCACGGCACCGTTGCCGATGACAACGTTGGCAACCGGGTTGTACCAAGCCGTGGTGCTCTTCGCGCCGTTGCCTATCACCACATCTCCCACCGAGCTACCGGCCCCCCCGGCGGCCGCGCCATTGCCGATGGCGACCGACGATGCACTGGTGGCCACGGCACCAACTCCCGCTGCCAAGGCGTTGGCTCCTGTTGCGCCGGTGTTGTCATAGTTGGCCGCCGGTGCACCCCCATCGTTCACGCTGTAGTAGTGCACCGCGCCCGCTGCGGCGGCACTGCTCACCGCCTTCAACTGGCTCACGTTCACCGCATCGGTGGCATCCGAACCAGCGGCCAAGTTGGTGATGCGCCGCTCCTTGCCCACGCTGCCCACTGACACTTCGCCCACCGGTACGGCACCGGCCACCGACACTGCACCGGCAGGCTTGTAGGCCTCCTTGAGTGCCAGTGCCGCAGCATCTTGGGTCGACAGGGAGCCCGCGCCCAGCGCCACGCTATTGACTGCGCTGGCCTGAGCTTCGTGGCCAAGTGCCACCGCACCGTCCTTGCTAGCCAGAGCGGTGTTGCCGATGCTCACCGTGTCACTGGCTTCGACTCCGCCCCCCGCCATGCTGCCCAGGGCCACGTTGTTGTCGCCCTTCGTATTCGTGCCGGCATAGAAGCCGGAAGCAAGGTTCGCGTTACCCTCGACACCGCCACCAGCATAGTGCCCCTGCGCAGCGTTGTAGGAGCCTTGCACGCGCCGGCCGGCGCCTTCGCCCACGCCGAGGTTGAAGTCGCCGTTGACGTTATTACCCGCGTTGCCACCCAGGGCAACGTTGCTGGAGCCTGTCACACTCTTCCCAGCCTGGGTGCCGAACGCGGCGTTGTAGGCACCGCTCGACCCCTGGCCGGCATTCGGTCCCACGCTGAGTGAATTGTTGCCATTGGCCAGCGCGCCTGCCCCCATTGCGATCGCGTTTTCGCCCACAGCTCGAGCGTCCACCCCAGCGGCTACTGCGTTCAGACCGGTGGCACCGTCATTAGCGTAGTTGCCGCCAGGTGCTCCGTTGTCATTCACGCTGTAGTAGTGCGTCTGACCCGCTCTCAGCTGGCTCACGTTGACGGCGTCGGTCGGCTCCGCACCCGCTGCTACGTTGGTGATACGGCGGTACACGGCGGCACCACCCGCCAGGGCGGGAATGCCGCCCACACTGACTTCGCCCACCGCCGTGGTGCCAGCGACATCGGCCAGATTTCCGGTCGGGGAGTAGGCGGCATTGCCCAGCGTGCTGCCATTGGCCACGCTCTGCGAACCCAGGGCCACCGAACCTTCATGGGTGACGCTGCTACCAAAGCCCAGCGCCGTTGCGGATTTCGCCTGCGCCGAGGCCAAGGAGCCGACTGCGGCGGTGTAATCGCCATTGGCCTGTGCGCCTGCGCCCTGCGCCGTTGCACTCGCTCCCAAGGCGTTCGCCTGGATCCCCAGCGCCGTGCTATCGACCCCAACGGCCTTGGCATGCGCACCGACAGCGGTATTGCCGCTGGACGCCGGATACAACGGACCAGTGGTGGCGTCACCGCCCGCGACGGTGCCAGCGCCGATCGCCGTGTTGTAGTGACCATCGGCGTTGGCGTTGCTGCCAAACGCCGCCGCGGCATTGCCCTGGGCGCTGGAAGTCCTGCCCACGGCGGTGCCGCCTTCGTCAACCGCCAACGCCCCCCCCGCATTCGTCGCCTTCGCACCGCTGCCGATCGCGATCGTGTAGTCGCCGTTGGCGCGGGCATTCACGCCTGCGGCCAGCGCGTTCGCGCCCGTCGCGCCATCGTTGTCATAGTTGCTGCCAGCGCCGGTCACCGTGGAGCTGACACTGTAGTAGTGTGTCGCCCCAGCTGCCATGGCAGCGTTCAACGCCTTGAGCTGGCTCACGTTCACCGCGTCTGTGTCCACTGTACCCGCTGCCACGTTGGTGATCTGACGGAACTTGCCGGTGGCCGCGTCCCCCACGCTCACCGCACCCAGATTGCTGTTGGTGGCGTTGATGGCGGTGGCCTGCGCGGGGTTGGCCCCCGTGGGCACGTAGCCCGTTCGGGTGGGGTCTTCCAGAAAGGACTTGGTGTCGGCGATCGAGTTGGCGCCCAACGCCACACCGCTGTCAGCCCTGGCTTGCGCGCCCTGGCCCACGGCCGTGGCGGCCACGCCTGTTGCCTTGCTGAACTGCCCCAGGGAAGTGGCGCGTTCGCCGTCAGCCTGTGCCGACTGGCCCAGCGACGTGCCATAGGCGCCCGCCGCCGTGGCGTACTGGCCGATGGCCGAGCTGTAGGTGCCCGTGGCTTCTGCGTGCTGGCCCACCGCCGTCGAGTTGTCACCATCGGCCACCGCGCCTTCGCCCACCGCAGTGGTCCAGATCTTGGTGGCGTAGCTGTGCTGGCCCAGCGCCGTGGAATGGTCACCAATGGCGCGAGCGTACTGGCCCGCTGCCGTGCTGGCCAGGCCGCTGGCAATGGTGCCCATGCCGACAGCCACCGAGTTGTCGCCCGTGGACTGCGCTTCCTGGCCTACGGCGGTCGCAAAAGCGCCGTCCGAACGCGAGGCCTGGCCGACCGAGGTCGAGCGCTCACCGATGGACTGGCTGAACTGGCCCACGGCCGTGGACCACAGCCCCGGCGCTTGAGCCGCCTGCCCCACCGCCGTGGTGTTCTCGTTGCTGGCCAGTGAACCTTGGCCCACTGCTGTGGCGTACACCTGTGTCGCCTGGCTGTACTGGCCCAGCGCCGTCGCGAACTTAGCCGTCGCATGGCTGTCTTGGCCCAAGGCCGTGGCGTATTGACTCGTGGCCTGGCTCCATTGGCCCACGGCGGTCGACTCCTGGCCGCTGGCATTGGCGATCTGACCGATTGCCGTGCCACGGTATTCTGCGACGGCGCCTTGGCCTACCGCAGTCCCTTCCCAGCTATTGGCGCTGCTGTTCTGGCCCACTGCCGTGCTGTGCTTCCCAGCTCGGCTCAACGAGCCCACGGCGGTCGCGAACTCGTCGGACGCGATCGATGCTTCGCCAAGTGCCGTGGAAGCCCAGCCTTGCGCACTAGCGCCACGGCCGACGGCAGTAGATGCCGCACCACTTGCCACCGCATCCGCTCCGAGGGCAGTCGATCCCCAGATCTCAGCGCGGGAGCCCGCACCCAGGGCAGTCGAGAATTCGCCACTCGCACTCGCACCTGTGCCCACGGCAGTCGTGTTCCGATCAGGGGCATAGGCACTTGCACCCAAGGCGGTCGCGGACTCTGCACTGGCATACGCACCAGCCCCCACGGCAGTAGCTCCAGTCGCGGCACCAGCGCCCGCTGGATCACCCGCAAACGCACGTGCACCGAGGGCCGTCGTGTAGTTGGATTCCGCGACGGCGTACTGCCCTGCCGCCAGCGTTTCAACGCCCAATGCCCCGTCGTTATTGAAGTTGGTGCCGTCGATCGCTGGCGTGATGGGAATTGCAGTGCCTGTGTCGTTGACGCTGAAGTAGTGCGTGGTGGCTGCAGCCTGCGCGGCCTTGAGTTGGCTCACGTTGACCGCGTCAGTGTCCGCACCACCAGCCGCGACATTGGAAACGCGCCGTTCCGCGCCCAAAGCGCCCACGCTCACCACATTGCTACCGATGGCGGTGCCCGCCACCGTGGCGCCGTTGGGCGCATACGAGGCCACGGTCGAGGCCGCCACAGTGCTGCCGTTGCCAATGCCCACCGCGCCATCCAGGCCAGCCGCAATGGTCACGTTGTTGCCCATTACGAAGGCGTTGTCGGAGGCGATCGTGTTGTTATTGCCCAGCGCGTAGCTACCCGAGCCACTAATGATGTCCGGATCGCCGATGGCGCCGCTGTTGTTGCCGCTGACCTTGTTGCCGGTGCCGATGCTGATGCTGCTGGTGCCCGTGGCCTGCGCGCCCTTGCCGATGGCGATAGCGTTGGCTTTGGAGGCCAGCGACGACGTGCCGATGGCCACGGTGTCGTTGACCGGCTGGGCTGCCGTACCGATGCCTTGACCAGCCGTGTTGCCCATAGCGACGTTGTTGTTTCCCTTCGCACCAAAGCCAGCGAACAACCCGCTAGCGACGTTGCTGCTGCCGGAAACGTTGTTGCCTGCGTACGACCCGCTGGCGACGTTGTCGTCTCCCGTCACATAACTGCCTGCAGAGTAGCCAGTGGCCACGTTGTTCGCGCCGCTCACGCGGTAACCTGCAGCCGGGCCGACACCCACGTTGTTGCTGCCGGTGACCGCGCTCCCAGCGCTGTCACCCACGCCCGTATTGCCGCTGCCTCGGACGTTCTGGCCCGAGCGATTACCCACGCCCGTGTTGTTATTACCTGTAACCTGCACTTGCGAGCCGTTGCCCATGGCGGTGTTCTGAGAACCCGAGACGCTCTGGCCTGCCTCATAGCCGACGGCCGCGTTGTAGTTTCCGCTGCTGTTCTGTCCGGCGTTGTAGCCAACGCCCATGTTGCCCAGCGGGATACCGGCCCCCTTGCCAGCGCCTTCGCCGATGTAGATGGACCGTTGCGAGGGGGCTTCGGCGCCCAGGCCGATGGCGATGGCGCCCTGAGACCCTTGGGCCTTGGCGCCAGCGCCCAAAGCAATGTTGCCGATAGCCGCGGAGGGGACGAAGGCCCCCTCGGACACGGCGCCGGTGCCGATGGCAATGCTATCTGTGCTTGTCGCCTTGGCGCCGTAACCAGCGGCAAAGGCCTGCCCGCCGTCTGCCTTCGTGTTCTCACCGATTGCGACGGCACGGATTCCGGTAGCGCCATCGTTGGCGTAGTTGCTGCCTGCAACGGTGTTGGTGGATTTGACGCTGTAGTAGTGCACCGCGCCCGACGCCGCCGTGTCGGCGACCGCCTTGAGCTGGCTCACGTTCACCGCATCGCTGTCCGCCGCACCTGCAGCCACATCAGTGATTTGGCGGTATTGCCCATTGACGGCGTCGCCCACGCTCACCGCTGCCAGCGTGCTATTGGTCGCATTGATAGCCGCGGCCCGGGCCGTGCTCGAACCCGCTGGTACATATCCCTTACGGGTCGCATCATTCGTAGAGGACTTCGTGTTGGCCACCGCGCTCGAGCCCAGCGCCACGCCGTCGGCCACCTTGGCCGCAGCATTCGACCCCAGCACCGCCGCCCGGTCCGCGCCTGCATCAATGGTGTTGTCCGCGCCGATTGCGACGGCGGCATCCGCGCTTACGGTGTTGCCAGTGCCGAAGGCGCTGGATTTGTGACCATGAGGGTCATTCCCGGGGTTGGTGCTGTAGACGCCCACAGTGTTGCCATAGCCGACGGCACTGGATTTTTCGCCATAGGTGTAGTTCTCCCCGCCTACAGCCGTGCTAGACGTACCTGCGGCACCATTGGCGTAACCCACTGCGGTTGTGTAGTCGCTGTACGCGACGCTGGCGCCGCCGATCGCAGCTGAATAGACACCCTCTGCATAGCTGCTGTTGCCTACTGCCGTGGAAAAGAGCTTCGTCGCGCGAGTATTCATCCCTACGGCAACAGACAGGTCTCCTGTCGCTTCGCTGCCGATCCCGAAAGCCGCGCCGGCATTGCCCGCGGCATTTCCCTGACCCACCGCCACACCACTCTCCCCCCAGGCGTTGTTCCCCGTGCCAATTGCCACGGCGTCCGTCTGGAGCGCCTTGTTTTTATAGCCCATCGCAATGGCCGGTCTGACGGTATTCATGGCGTTTCCGACCGCCTGGTTGCCGGCTCCCACTGCCACGTCGTTCGCGTACTTGGCGCTGGCGCCCAGACCTATCGCTGTTGCCCCCGCGCCCGTCGCAGCAGCATCGGTACCGATGGCGATGGCACCTCCAGGAGAGGCTTCAGGCCCAACGAACAAAGGTAGCGTACCGACGGCACGAGCCCCCTGACCGATGGCGATATCACCGGCTTCGTTCGCCCGGGCCTGGAGTCCCATCGCCACGGACTGGCTTCCGATCGCCTTGGCGTCGGGTCCGATGGCTGCGCTGTTCACCCCGAGGGCGCCGGAGTTGGCTTGCGTCGAGTTGCCAACCACCGTTGAATTCACATGCAGGTAAGGCGTCTCGTCAACGCTCACCCAGCGCCCGCCCTTCCACGTCACCAGGCCTTGCGACAGGCCGTTGGTGGTGGTGCCGACGGTCGTGTTGAAGAGCATCATCCCGTCAGCCGGCACGCCGCCGGGCAAGCCCCACGTGGCGGCATCGGTGAGCGCTACGCGCGGCATCATCACGCCGCGGGTGTACGAATTAATATCGAGGACAGCGCCGGGCACGGGATCGGGCGACGCGTGTCCCGTGTAGTCGGTAACTGCCAGCTGCGCATTTGCCTTGCCGGCGGCGCCCAACAGCGCGGCCCCCATCACGCCAGCCGTCACGGCGGCGCGCACTACGCTCCCGCGCTTGCCGCGCGCCCGGGTGGCTTCCGACGCAGCAACCCATGCGCCGAGCGATTCGTTCCAGATGGATCGATAAGACTTGTTCATTTCCCAGTTCCTCGGAGTGAACCGGCCTCTCCTCCGATGGGGACGGAGATAACCGGTGATGTGGAGTGATCGGAGCGCCGGGTGGCGCTACAGGGGGCGGATGATGTCGAGGGTCTTGAAGAGCAAACTGGCTGGCGCGAGGTTTGGTCAGATTTGCGGACAGCTTTTGTCTGCATTTGTGAATTTCTTTACGACCTCATAACCTTCGCAAACAATGTTGCTTACATTTACGCTTCGGAATTCGTCAGATTTCAGCAATGAATTCACTGTCAGAATCGCCGCCGCTACCCTCTGGAGTCCATGCGCATCGCCATCCTTGAAGACGACCCTGATCAGCTCTCGCACCTCGTGGGAACACTGGAGCAGCTGTTAACAGTTGGCGAAACAGATGTGACTTGCATCACGTTTTCGAATGGGTCGACATTGCAGCAGGCGTTGCGACGCGAAAGCTACGATCTGCTGGTGCTCGACTGGAACGTGCCTGGGTTGGCCGGCGTCGAGTTGTTGCAGTGGCTGCGCAAGTGGCAGACCGACAAGGTGCCGGTACTCATGCTGAGTTCGCGCGCCTCCGAGCAAGACGTGGTACAGGCGCTCAATCTTGGTGCCGACGACTACATCGTCAAGCCGTTCCGTCCACTGGAGCTTCGCGCGCGCCTGCAGCGCTTGATGGCCCGGCGCGCACCCGTCGCCTCGCCTGACAGGGAGCGTTTCGGCCGCTGGGAGTTCGACCGGGTTTCACAAAGCGTTCTGATTCAGCCTGCGCCCGGCGACGACGCGCCTGCGCAACGCCAAACCCTCACGGACAGAGAGTTTCGGCTCGCGTTGACGCTGTTCCAACACATGGGCGACACCGTATCCCGCGCCCATCTGCTTGAAAGCGCCGGCTACAGCAACGAAGAGCTGCCTTCGCGCACGCTGGACAGCCACATCTACCGGCTACGCAGCAAGCTCGGCCTCGAAGCCGAGAGCGGGCTGAGCCTGCGCACGGTCTACGGCCGCGGCTACCGACTCGAAGCCACGCAACAACCACCGCAGGTGGAATCCTGATGGCGAAGCACGAAGCCATGTTCCGCCTGCGCCGCCTTCTTGCCTGCGCCGGATTGCTCGTGACCACGGCGGCGAGCGCACAGTCGCCGCATGTGGTGAAGCCGGGCGAAACCTTGTGGAGCATCTCTAACCAGCAGTTAGCCACGCCGTTGCGCTGGCCCGAGGTCCAACAACGCAACCAAGTCGGAGAACCACGCCTGCTCCAGCCGGGCACAGTGCTGTACTTTGCCGACGGCCGGCTCGTGCCCGAGGGCGCGGCGGTGGTCACAGCGGTCGAAGGCCAGTCCTCGCGCAAGCGCGCAGGCGGTGACGAACAGGCACTCGAGCCCGGCATGCCGATCCAGGCTGGCGACACGCTCATCACCGGCACCGATGCCTTCGTGACCCTCGGGGTCGCCGGCGGCAGCCGCGTCGTGCTGCCATCGCGCAGCGCGCTCGAGGTGTTGGCCGTGGATGCCAACACGGTACGGCTGCGGCTGATCGAGGGCCGCGTCGAATCGCAAGTGCACAAGCAGCAACCGAACCAGCAGTTCGAGATCCGCGCGCGGTCGATGGGCCTGGGCGTACGGGGCACGCACTTCCGCGTGCGCGACGAAGACGGTGTGCTGACCGGCGAAGTCATCGCGGGCGAAGTGGTCGTGCAGCGCACATCGCAGGCCGAACCGCCGCTCGTGCTGCGCGAGGGCCGCGGTGCGGTGCTGACGGAGAACGGCCCGTCGCAGGCGATGGGCCTGCTGCCAGCGCCCCAGTTGGTGGCCGAAACGACGGCGCGCAATGACCGCACATTCCGCTTCACGTCCGTGCCGGGCGCACAAACTTACCGCCTGCAGCTGGCGCGCGACGAACGTTTTTTGCTGCCGGTGCACGAGCAGCGCGGCCCGGGGCCTTCTTTCACGGTGCCGGCAGAACTGGCGCCGGGCCTCTACCAGCTGCGCCTCACGGCCTTCGACGCTGCGCGGCTCGAAGGCCTGCCGGGCGACAGCACCGTCTACCTGCCCGCGGTCGCGGGCGGCGCAAGCGGCCAGGGCACATCGTCCGTGCTTTCAGACGGGCGCGTGGAGGTCCGCTGGCCGGGCGTCTCCGGGCAACGCTACACATTCGAACTCGCGCGCAGTCCCGACTTCGCGGTATTGCTGCTCAACGAGCCCTCGGTCTACGCCACCGGCATGACGGTCGGCCCCTTCGCGCTTGGCGGGCGCTACCACTGGCGTGCGCGCCAGGCCATCGCCGACGGCGCCGCGTCCTCTGCGCCCGAAGCGGCTGGCTTCAGCGGAAGCTTCGACATCCCGGTGCGCTAAAGCGGGGCCACGCGCATGCGGCTCATCGTCGAACGCCTGCTGATGGCGCTGCTGCTGCCGCTGGCCATGCTCGGCCTCGCGCAGCGCCCCGGCCTGCCGCAGATGGACGCGTACATCCACGACCGTCTGCTGATCCTGGCCTCGCATCGAGCGTCGCCCGATATCCTGATCATCGCCATCGACGAGCACAGCTTGCGCGAACTCGGGCGCTGGCCTTGGAGCCGCGAAACCCACGCGCGCCTGCTCGAGCGGCTCGCGCCGGCCGCGCCGCGCGCGGTGCTGCTCGACCTCTTCCTGACCGAGCCGAGCGCCGACCCGCGCGAGGATGCGCGCCTGGCGCAGGCCATGGGCCTGCTGCCCGTGTACCTGCCGCTGCTGCATGCGAGCCCCCTGGCCTTCTCGAGCCACGAATGGCCGGGCTTCCTGCCGCCCCTGCCGGACTTTGCTGCGCAGGCCCGCGGCGTGGGACACGCCGACCTCGCACCCGACACCGACGGCGTCGCGCGCACGCTGTACTTGCTCGAAGGCTATCCGACCCATCTGCAGCCCTACGTGGGCGCACTGATCGCGCAGCGAATCTCGCAGCCCGCGTCCACCTCCGAGGCGACGCCGACCGATTGGCTGCGCCAGGGCCCGCTGCACCTGCTGTTTGCGGGCCCGCGCGGCAGCTACCGCACCGTGCCCTATGTCAGCGTGCTGCGCGGCGAAGTGCCCGCCGAGTTGCTGCGCGACAAGCTCTTGCTCGTCGGCGCCACCGCACCCGGCCTCGGCGACCAGACGCTCACGTCCAACGCCGGTATCCGCGGCGTGCTGCCCGGCGTGGAAGTGCATGCCAATGCCATCGACAACCTGATGCACGGGCGCAACGTGAGCATGTCGCCGCCGCTGTGGCATGCGACCTGGACCATCGTGCCGCTGTGGATCGCGCTGTGGCTGCTGGTACGGCTGGGCCGGCATGCGCTGCCGGTCACCTTCGGCCTCGCGAGCGCATGCCTGCTGATCAGCGGCGGCGCTATGTTGGGGTGGCACCACTGGCTGCCGCCCGCCGCGCCGATGCTCGGCCTGGCCATCCTCTACCTGCTGTGGAGCTGGCGGCGCCTGGAATCGCAGTTCGTCTACCTACGCCGACGCGCGCAGGTGCTCGACGCCCTTCCCGGCGGCACCTTCGAAGTGATGCCCGCGCGCGCGCCGGCCGCCGCCGACCCGACGGCGCACCCCCAACAGGCGCTCGACCGGGCGATTGCACGCCTGCGCCGCATGCAGCAGCTGATGGACAAGGCCATGCAGGCCATGCCCGTGGCCATGCTGATCTGCGATGAAGAGGGGCGCATCGGATCGGGCAACGCGGCCGCCTTCCGGCTGCTGGGCGGTGGATCGCTGCCATCGAACGACAACGACTGCGCTGCACTGCACTGCGTGCGGCTGCCAGAGCTCATCGCGCCCTTCGCAGTGAAGCCAGCAAGCGGCATGGACGCCGCCCGCGCTGCCCACTGGACCGACCTGCGGCACTGCGAATTCGTGACCTCCGACGCGCGCGTGTTCCGCCTGGAGGCCGCGGTTTTCAGCGGCGACGCGCCCGAAGACCGGGGCTGGGTCGTGATGCTGCCCGAGCTCACGGCGGAGCGCGAGGCGCAGCGCCAGCGCGACGAGTGGCGGCAGTTCCTGTCGCACGACCTGCGCAGCCCGCAGGTCACGATCCTCAGTATCCTCTCGATGCACGAGGCCACCGCCGATGCCGGCCTGCGCACGGCGATCCGGCGTGAAGCCGAGCGCACCCTCGCGCTGGCCGAAGGTTTCATGGACTTCGCGCTGGCCGAATCGGACGACTACCGTTTTGCGGACACCCACATCGGCACCGTGCTGCTCGATGCCAGAGACCAGGTGTGGCACTACGCGCAGGCCCAAGGCGTGCGCGTCGAAGCGCGCCTGGACGACGACGCCGGCGACACCATCCTGCGCGCCGACGGCGCGCTTCTGACCCGCGCCATCGTCAATCTGCTCAACAACGCCGTCCGCCACAGCCCGTCCCGGCGCAGCGTGGAACTGCGCCTAAACCTCGAACCCGGCGCCGAACATGCGGACGCGACACATGTACGCATTTCCGTGGGCGACCAAGGCTCAGGCATGACACCCGAACAGCTCGACGCCCTGCTCCACGCACCACGCGGTCGGCGCGTGCCCGCG
This sequence comes from Variovorax trehalosi, assembly GCF_051216415.1. Lineage (NCBI taxonomy): Bacteria > Pseudomonadati > Pseudomonadota > Betaproteobacteria > Burkholderiales > Comamonadaceae > Variovorax > Variovorax trehalosi. The sequence goes on along the minus strand of NZ_JBPJZG010000013.1, from coordinate 60,975 downwards.
ACGCCGGAAGCCGCCCCTAGCGAAACGAAAAGCGTCAGCACACGGCGCATGGGCCTGGGCTTTTCCGTCGTGCGCGCGGTGGTCCAGAAGCACCACGGCACCCTGGGCGCGAGCAGCACGCCCGGCATCGGCACGAACGTCTGGTTGCGGCTGCCCCTGACAGATTCACGGCCTAGCACATCGACGTGACGGGTTTTCCAACCCCGATGGGGACAACGTTGTGAAAAACCGTGTTTTCAGTGCGCCAAACCGTTGCCTGGCGGGGCCTGCGGAAGAGGCAGCGAAGGTAAAAAAACCGGAGGAAGTATCTTCTTCGGCGTTCTCGGAACAGTTCAGCTAGTGTGGTGAGTTAGAAGTTCGTTGAACTATTCTTGAGCATCAAGGTCTCTCGTGTACCGTGTGTACTCGACGAGGCGGCAATGAGTGGAAGACCCAAAGCGATACTGGTTTTGACGGACGCCGAGCGCGAGGAACTCAAGGCTCTGACGTTGCGGCGCAAGACTGCGCAGGCCTTGGCGCTGCGCGCGCGCATCGTGCTGGCCTGCGCCGAAGGGCAGGACAACAAGGGGGGTGCGGATAAAAACTAGGACTGGTTTTATGCCACAAGTCCAAGGCTCACCCGGTATTCGATAGGGCTGAGAGAGCCAAGAGAGATCTTGATCCGCTTCTCGTTGTACCAGCGGACGTACGAGTCGACCGCCTCGATGAATTGCTCAATGGTGGCGTTCTTCCAGTCTCGAGGATAGAACAGCTCGTTCTTCAGCCGACCGAAGAAGCCTTCGCAAGCTGCGTTATCAGGTGAGCATGCCTTGCGAGACATCGAGCGGGTGAAGTTCGCGTCGCTCATTCTTGATAGCCAACCTGGCCAGCGGTAGTGGCCGCCCCGATCGGAGTGAACCACAGGCCGGTCAGTAGTTTCGGCCACTGTCTCGATGGCTGCATCCAGCATCGTGTTGACCAACTCAGCGTCCGGACTGGTCCCAATGGTCCAGCTGACGACCATTCCATCGAAGCAGTCGATGATGGGCGAGAGGTACACCTTGCCAGCCGGGATCTGGAACTCCGTGATGTCCGTGAGCCATTTCTCGTTGGGGACCGCGGCCTGGAAGTCGCGGTTGATGAGGTTCTCAGGCGCTGGACTGATCTCGCCAAGGTATGACGCATACCTGCGCTTCCTGGGCTTTGGAACAACCAGACTTTCCTGCTTCATCAACCGCTGCACGACCTTCTCGGAGATCGCGACGTCCTGTCTAGTGAGCGAAGCTTGCAGCCTGCGGTAGCCATAGCAGCGGTGGTTCGACTCAAAGATGTCGGTGATGGATTGCCGCACCTCCAGGTACTTTTCGCCCACCGCTGCACGGGCCCGATGGTAGAAGTACGAACTACGCGCAAGATCCAACTGTGCAAGGAGCTCTGGCAGGCCATAGTGCTCCCTGAGGGCGTCAATCAGCAGTGTCTTCTCCCGGTTGGACAGGAGCTGCAGGTCGACGCCCAGGCCTTTTTTAACAGTTCGTTGGCCTTGTTCAAGAGGTCCTGCTCAAGGCGAAGTTGCCTGACTTCGCGGCGCAGCGACTCAACCTGGCGCTCGAGCTCGTCGCGCTCTTGGGACGGCGGAGATTGATTGGTGCTTTTCATGGATGCGGGTGCCTCACGTCCCAGAAGTTGGTTCTTCCAGTTGTACAGCGTTGGCCGGCACACGCCGAACTTGTCGGCTACAGCCTGCGCACTTTCCTCACGCGTGCAAAGCTCCATGACTCCCGCTTGCATCAGCTTCCCGGAATACCTTCGTCGCCCCACACTGCCAACGACAGCCCTTCTGGCCTCAGGAATGGCCTCGCGAACCCACGCGGTCAGTGTCCCCCTGCCGGGGTAGCCCAATGCCCTCATGGTGGCAGCAATGCAGCGGTCGTGAGTGAGGTAGTGCTCGATAGCTGCCGCCTTTTTGCTCCTGCGAGAACTTGGGCTTCCGGCCCGCATAGCCCGCTGGCAAGTCGAACTTCTGCTGGTATTCGTTGCACCAGCCCTTCAATGAGTTCTTTGTTGGATAGGGAACGGCTGATGGAACAGCCGGTTTCATCAAGTCATTTCTTCCTCCTGAAACAGAGATTCATGCGACTTCTGGTCGCACGCTTTGCATCAAGCCACCACCGGCGTCTTGCCCTGCGGCTTCCATCGCTGATGCCTGCGCGGCGATGCCGCTACGCGCTGCGCTTTCTGATGCAATGCGGACGTGCTTTGGTTTGGGCTGGCTTGCTGTTCCCTTCATCCTGCACGATCTTTCTCTTCCCTCGATTCCCTTCGCGGCTGCTTCCTCTGCTGCATCTTCGTTTCCTCGATATGTCGCAGGCTCAGCGGACAGGCGCGCGCAAGTGAGCGCCACCTCCAGCGTGGAGGCATCCGCTTGATCGCGCTGCGCAGCGCCTTGGCTATGGTCTTCTTCCAAGTAGGCTGTCTCGCACCAGCGAGCCCGGACGGGCCCTGTGCGACAGAACCATCGACTTTCTCCGATTGGGCGAATTTTCTGGATGATTCATCCAGCGAACCATGGTTTATCTCTCGGACGGTGAGGCCTAACCTCGAAGGCTCGTCATTCATTTTTTTCAAGGAGATCGCCATGGCAGACCATTCCATCCAAGGCAAGACCGTCCTCATCGCAGGCGGCGCCAAGAACCTCGGCGGGCTGATCGCGCGCGATCTGGCGCAGCAGGGTGCCAAGGCCGTAGCCGTTCACTACAACAGTGCCAGCAGCAAGGCCGACGCCGACGCCACCGTGGCTGCGGTTAAGGCCTCGGGCGCACAGGCCGTGGCGATCCAGGCCGACCTGACCACGGCTAGTGCCGTCGAGAAGCTGTTCGCCGACGCCATCGCCGCCGTCGGCAAGCCGGACATCGCCATCAACACCGTGGGCAAGGTGCTCAAGAAGCCGATGGCCGAGATCAGTGAGGCCGAGTACGACGAGATGACGGCGGTCAACTCCAAGACGGCCTTCTTCTTTCTCAAGGAAGCCGGCAAGAACCTCAACGACAACGGCAAGATCTGCACTGTCGTGACCTCGCTGCTGGGCGCGTTCACGCCGTTCTATGCCGCCTATGCCGGCACCAAGGCCCCAGTCGAGCACTACACCCGCGCGGCCTCAAAGGAGTTCGGTGCACGCGGCATCTCGGTGACGGCGGTTGGCCCCGGCCCAATGGACACGCCGTTCTTCTACCCTGCCGAAGGCGCCGACGCAGTGGCCTACCACAAGACTGCTGCGGCGCTCTCGGGGTTCAGCAAGACCGGCCTGACCGACATCCACGACGTGGTGCCGTTCATTCGCCATCTCGTGAGCGACGGTTGGTGGGTCACGGGCCAGACCATCCTCATCAACGGTGGCTATACGACCAAATAGGTCCCACCGCCACCGCCGCTGCCACGTTGAGCAGCTTGGCCGCTCTTCGTTGCGTCAGCAGCGGACCAGGTACGTTTTTTTACCAGACGGGAGTTTTCAAATGGTTGCCATCACTCATCAAGAAGTTCTCAAGACCTTCCCCTCAGCCACCAGCACCGGCGCGCGCCGCTTCGTCGGCAAGACCGCGATCGTCGTGGGCGCGTCGGCTAACGTGGGCAAGGCATTGGCCCAGTTGCTGGCGCAGGAAGGCGCCGACGTGTTGGTTCACTACAACTCGGCGTCCAAGCAGGCGCAGGCCGAAGAAGTTGCCGCCGCCGTGCGCGGACATGGCCAGGAAGCGCTGATCTTCCAGGCCGACCTGACCAAGCCCGCGCAGGCCACGGCGCTGTTCGATGCCGCCATTGCAAAGTTCGGCAAGGTCGACATCCTGATCAACACGGCGGGCAAGATCATCCGCAAGCCGCTCGCCGAGTTCGAAGAAGCAGAGTTCGACGAACTGTTCAACGTCAATGCCAAGGCCGCCTTCTTCCTGCTCAAGGAAGCGTCGAAGAAGATCTCCGACGAAGGCCGCATCCTGAGTTTCGTCACCACCATGGTGGCGGCCTTCGCGCCCACCTATGCGGGTTACGCCGGCAGCAAGGCACCGCTGGAGCACTTCAGCAAGTCGCTGGCCAAGGAATTGGGTTCACGGGGTGTCACGGTCAACTGCATCGCACCCGGACCGCTCGACACCTCGTTCTTCTACCCGGCCGAATCCAACGAGAACATCGGCTGGCTCAAGTCGATGTCGATCGACGGTGGCCTGGGCAACATCGCCGACATCACCGGCCTGGCGCTGTTCCTGGTCTCGCCGGAAGCGCGCTGGATGACCGGCACCACCAGCTACATCAACGGCGGCATCGTGTCGCCGATCAACTGACCGGATTGGAAACGGAGGCACCCGTGCCGGATTTCCGCATGGGTTGCCTGCGCCACACTCGACCTTGAGGGAGAAACAAACATGGCAGCATCTGACCTGAAAGTGGAAACCCGCATCGGCGTGAAGCGCAAGCCACGCCGCATCCTGTCGATCGTCTCCAACACCGCTCAGCTCAAGGGCTTTCCGGTGGGCTTCTTCGGCGAAGAAATGACGCGCGCCTTCCTGATGTTCACGGAAGCCGGGCATCAGATGGATCTTGCGTCACCGAAGGGTGGCGAGGTGATGATCGACACGCACAGCGATCCGCGCACGCCAAACGGTGCGTATGCCGACGACCTGATCACCCTGGGCTTCGTGAATCACGCCAGATTCGGCCCCCTGCTGAAGCACACCCTGCCGATCAGCGCCGTCAATGTGGACGACTATGACGCGGTCTGGGTGGCCGGCGGCGGCGGGCCGCTGCTGACCTTCAAGGACGATCCGGCGCTGCACCAACTTATCGCCGACTTCTACGAGAAGGGCAAGATCGTCACCTTGATCTGCCACGGCTCTTCGCTGCTGCTCTGGACGCGCCTGTCGGATGGCAAGCTGCTGGCACAGGGGAAGAAGTGGACCGGCTTCACCGATGAGGAAGAAGACGAGGTCAACAAGGCGTTCGGCATGACGTTGAATGACTACACCATCCAGAGCGAAGCAGCACGCATCGAGGGCACCACCTATCTTTGCCGGGGAGCGAACGAGCCGTTCGCCATTCGCGATGGCCGCTTGATCACCGGGCAGCAGTACAGCAGCGGCCTCACCGCCGAGCTGGTGCTCGACGCCCTTGACGAATAGGTCCTTTCGACATGGCGAACAAATTTCAACCCCTCCTGGATGCCCAGAAGGCACGCTTCCTGACCGACGCCACCAAGTCCTACGAATGGCGCATCGACCAGCTCGACCGCCTGGAGCGGATGCTGCGCGAGCGCCAGGAGGAATTCTGCGCCGGGCTGTACCAGGACTTCGGCAAGCCCTCGTTTGAACAGTTGTTCGAGATCACGGTGCCGCTGGGCAATATCAAGTACTACCGCGAGAACCTGAGGGAACTGATGGCGCCGCAGCGGGTGGCGATTCCCGCCGGACTGGAGGCCACCGGCAACAGCGGCCTGATCCTGAAGGAGCCCTACGGCCCGACGCTGGTGATCGGCCCGTTCAACGCGCCCATCCTTTTGCTGCTGGACCCGGCCATCGCCGCGCTGGCGGCGGGCAACCCGGTGGTGCTGAAACCGGCCAACACGACGCCGGCCACGGCGGCGCTGTTCCAGAAGTTCGTGCCGCAGTATTTCGAACCCGAGAACGTGGCCATCGTCACCGGCGGGCGCGAGGAAATCGGGGCGCTGCTGGAACTGCCCTTCGATTTCATCTTCTTCACCGGCAGCTCGGCCGTGGGCAAGATCGTGATGCGCGCGGCGGCCGAGAACCTGACGCCGGTGATCCTGGAACTCGGCGGCCAGAACCCGACCATCGTCGACGAGACCGCCAACCTGGACATCGCCGCCGACCGCATCGCCTGGGGCCACAACGCGATCTCCGGCCAGTGGTGCATCGCGCCGGGCTACGTGTACGTGCACGAAAGTGTTGCCGAGGCCTTCATCGCCAAGCTCAAGGCTTCCATCGTGAAAATGTACGGCGAAGACCCGCAGCAAAGCCCCGACTTCGCCCGCATGATCAGCGAACACGACGCGCAGCGGGTGGCGTCGTACATCCTGCCCGACAAGGTGGTGCATGGCGGGCGTTTCGATGTTCCGGCGCGCTACGTCGAACCTACCGTGCTCTATCCTTCGACCTGGGACGACCCGGCGCTGCAGCAAGAAGTCTTCGGCCCGGTATTGCCGGTGATGCCGTACACCGACCTGAAAGAAATCGTGGGCATCATGAAGCGCAAGCCGAAGTCGCTGGCCGCGTACATCTTCAGCAAGCACCAGGCGAACATCGACTACGTGCTGGGCAGCCTGTCCTTCGGCGGCGGCTGCATCAACCAGACCAACCTGCATTGCTGGATCGACAGCCTGCCCTTCGGCGGCGTCGGCTATTCGGGCATGGGAAAGTACTACGGCAAGGCCGGCTTCGATGCGCTCAGCAACACCAAGGCCTTGCTGATCGGCAATCCGGACCTTGAGCTGGATGTCTTCCCGCCCTATGCGGGCAAGGACATCGCCAAGAACCTCAGCGTGTTTTCTTGAACGAGATCTGCACATGTCCGAATCGATTCCCAGAAGGTCGCTGTTGCTGATGGCCGCCGCCGTTCCGCTGGCTGCATGCGCACAGAAACCTTCCGTGTCACCGCCCGGCCCGGGCATGAGCGCATCCGTCACCTACCTGCACCTGCTGGCCAAGACGCCTTTTTTCACGGCGCTGTCGACCGAGCAGTTGCAGTGGGTGATCGACCATTCGCGCGAATGGGCGGTCGTGCCGGGTGCCGAGATTGCCGGCAGCGCACGCGGCGCCGACAGCTTCTGGGTGTTACTCGATGGCGGCTGGCAGGTCGAGCATGCGGGCCGCAGTGTCAAGGCCGGCCATGCCGACCCCGCCAAGTGGTATGGCGGTCGTGACGTGTTGGCGCTGGGCATCAGCGATACGCGCCTAGTAGCAACCGCAAAGAGCTATGTCATACAGATTCAGCAGGCCGACCTGGACGAAATGCTCCGACTTGGTTTCGCCTTCGGCCAGCATCTGGAATCCGGTATGGCTTTCTATCGTTCGCTGCGCAAACAATGAGTAATAGAGGAGATCCGACATGCATGTGCTGATGGTCATGGTGGGAGGCCTGGTGCTCCTGGGTCTGTTCGTCCTGTTCGGCTGGCTCTGGGGCGCGAGCGCTGCAGGGATGGCTCTCGCGGCCAAGGCCTTCGTGCCGGCCTGGCTGCTGGTGGCTGCGGTCAACATGTGGGTTGGTGTGGCCCATGCCGGCTACAGCGCGCGCGAGGAGTTTCCGATCCTTCTGCTCGTTTTCGCGGTGCCAGCGCTCGCGGCCGGCGTTGCGGTCTGGCAGCTTTCGCGCCACTGACATGTCGGTCGAAGGCAGTGCCAGCGATCTGGTCAAGGTCGTGACCTTGCTGGGCGCGGCGGTGGTGGCCGTGCCCCTGTTCAAGCGCTTGGGCTTGGGCTCGGTGCTGGGCTATCTCGCGGCTGGCCTGGCGATCGGCCCCTTCGGTCTGGGCCTGTTCAGCGACCCTCAATCCATTCTGCACACCGCCGAACTCGGGGTCGTGATGTTCCTTTTCGTCATCGGATTGGAAATGCGGCCCTCCCACCTGTGGAGCATGCGACGCGACATCTTTGGCCTGGGCAGCCTGCAAGTGGTGGTCTGCGGCCTGCTGCTGACCGGGGTGGGCGTGGCCTTCGGTTTTTCGCTGGCCGTGTCCTTCGTCAGCGGCATGGGCTTCGTGCTCACCTCCACGGCCATCGTCATGCAACTGCTGGGCGAGCGCGGCGACATCGCGGCCGCGCGCGGCCAGAAGATCGTGGCCGTCCTGCTCTTCGAAGACCTGCTGATCGTGCCCCTGCTGGCGCTGGTGGCCTTCATCGCGCCGGTTGACCCTTCCGCGCCGGCCGCCGGATCGCGCTGGACCGGCATCGCCATCGCGGCCGGCGCATTGGCGGCGCTGGTCGCGGCAGGCACATGGCTGCTCAATCCGCTGTTCCGCATCCTGGCCAACGCCAAGGCGCGCGAGGTGATGACCGCCGCTGCCCTGCTGGTGGTGCTGGGCGCCGCGCTGCTGATGCAGTGGGGTGGCCTGTCCATGGCGATGGGCGCCTTCCTGGCCGGTGTCCTGCTGTCCGAGTCGACGTTTCGCCACCAACTCGAAGCCGATGTCGAACCCTTCCGGGGTTTGCTGCTGGGCCTGTTCTTCCTGGGCGTGGGCATGTCGCTGGACCTGGCCGTGGTCGCGCGCAACTGGCCGATCATCGTGGCCGCCGTGCCGGCGATGATGGTCATCAAGGGGCTGTGCATCTACGGCGTGGCGCGGCTGGCGAAGAGCACGCACACCGACGCGCTGGACCGGGCCGTGCTGATGGCGCAGGGCGGCGAGTTCGCCTTCGTTCTCTTTGCCGCCGCGCTGGCCAGCCGCGTGATCGATCCGACGGTCAACGCCAACATGACGGCCATCGTGGTGCTGTCCATGGCGCTGACTCCCCTGGCAGTGATTGCGCACCGGCGCTGGGGCCCGAAGCCGAAAGCGTCCCTGGAGGGAACGCAGGCGCCGGAAGGACTGGCCGGCAGCGTGCTCATCATCGGCTTCGGACGCTTCGGGCAGATCGCGAGCCAGCACGTGCTGGCCATGGGTGCCGAGATCTCGATCATCGACCACGAACCCCAGGTGGCGCGCGACGCCAAGGACTTCGGCTTCAAGGTGTACTACGGCGACGGCACGCGCGCCGACGTGCTGCATGCCGCCGGCGCGCACCACGCCCGCGCCATCCTGGTGTGCGTCGACGACCGGCAGGCCGCCACACGGATCGTGGAACACGCCAAGGTCGCATTTCCCCATGCCCGCGTGCTGGCGCGCGCCCACGACCGCGAGCATGCCATCGAACTGATCAAGGCCGATGTGGACTACCAGGTCCGTGTCACCTTCGAATCGGCCATGGCTTTTGGATGCGAGGCCGCGATGGCCCTCGGGGCGACGCCCGAAGCGTCGCAGGACGTTGCGGCGGATGTGCGCCGCAAGGACGCCGAGCGCCTGGCGATGGAGGTGTCCGGCGGCATCTATGCCGGCAAGGCCCTGATTCGAGGCAATGCCGGACCAAAGGACGAATGACATGCATCCAATTTCTCTCCATCGCCGCGGCGCGCTTTCAGGGTCCGACGGACAAGGCACCAAGGTCGTGCGGTTCTGGCGGGAAGCCGGTGCCGATCAATGGTTCGGCAAGGACCCGGCCTTCGACCGGCGCTTTCGCGAAAGTTTTCTCGATCTGCACCTGGCGGCGGCCCGGCGTGAACACGATGGGTGGGTCGGCGAGCCGCAAGGCGCGCTGGCGCTGATGATCCTGCTCGACCAGTTTCCCCGGAATGCCTTCCGCGACACCGCTCACATGTACACAACCGACCCGCTGGCGCGCCACTTTGCGCGCATGGCGAATGAGGCCGCCCACATGGAGGCGGTCGACCCGGAACTGCGCCTGTTCTTTTGCCTGCCCTTCGCGCACTCGGAGCACATTGAAGACCAGGACCTGTCGGTGGAACTCAATGCGCGGCTGGGGCCAACCGAGCGCTCGCACGCGGAAGGACACCGCGACATCATCCGCCGCTTCGGCCGCTTTCCGCACCGCAATTCAATGCTGCTTCGCGAGACGACAGTAGAGGAGAAAGCCTTCTTGGACCAGGGCGGTTTTGCAGGATGAATGCCGTCCATCCCGGCGGGCGCCTGTGCTGCTGGCGCGTCTGGCAGCGCTGCCAAGGTTAAATGCGGGATGGACAAACTCGATCAATACCGCGTCTTCGTGCAGGTGGCCGAGATGGGCAGTTTCATCAAGGCGGCGCACACGTTGGAGTTGCCGCGGGCTACGGTTTCTGCCGCGATCCAGCAGTTGGAGGAACAGATCGGCGTGCGCCTGCTGAACCGCACGACGCGCCAGGTTCACCTGACGGCGGATGGCGCACAGTTGCTCGAGCGCGTGCGCCCGCTGCTGGCGGACGCCGAAGATGTCGAGCACCTGTTCCAGAACAGCCAGCGGCAGGTTGCCGGCCAGCTTCGGGTCGACGTGCCCAGCCGCATTGCACGACGCCTCATCTCGCCAGCGCTACCCGGCTTGCTGCGCCGTTACCCGCGATTACAGTTGGTGCTGGGCTCTACCGACCGCGCCATCGACCTGGTACAGGAAGGCGTCGACTGCGCGGTGCGCGTGGGGGGACTGCAAGATAGCAGCCTCGTGGTGCGTCCACTCGGACATATCGCATTGATCAACTGCGCGAGTCCGGCCTACTTGCGGGAACACGGCGTGCCGGAGAAGCTGGCGGACCTGGCGAAGGGGCACTGGGCAGTCGGCTATGCATCCCCGTCCAGCGGCAGAGAGCTGCCTTGGGAATGCATCGAAGCACCGGGCAAGGCGCAGGACTTGCCACTACCGAGCCGTGTGATCGTGAACAACGCCGAAAGCTACATTGCCAGCTGTCGTGCCGGCGTCGGGTTGATCCAGATTCCTCGCTTTGACGTGCAGCACCTGCTCGATCGCGGCGAACTGGTCGAAGTCATGCCGGCGTATCGGGCGGCTTCCATGCCGGTCTCGCTCCTGTATCCGCACCGGCGCCAGCGCTCGCGGCGTGTCATTGCATTCGTGGAGTGGTTCTCCGGACTGATGGCGCCTCACCTGGAGCGCACGGAATGAGAGCTGGCGCCGTTCAATTGCCGATCACGTCGTACAGACGCAGGATCCATGAGACCTGGTATGTCAGGCTGAGCACAGCAAACGCGGCATGGAAACGCGCATTGGCGGTCAGGGCAGCCAGAAGGCACAGCACCACGTAGACCGCAGTCCGTATCGGATATTCGTATCCTTGGGCCGCCAGGTGTTCTCGCCCTTTGATCCAGGTGTCAGTGACATCGACGAGATACGCCGTGGCCAGCATTCCAAAGAACCATCGGCGACGGGACATGAAGTAGTCGCGATAGCCGTCGTACTCCGCCAAGTCGTCGGGGAAGAGAATGGCGCAAAGGAAGTAGTAGAGCGCAGCATAGCCGACGACGAAGACATAGATCTCGAAGCGCCACACCTGCAGGTGCGAGAGAGAGAATTCCCACCACCACAAGTGCATCATCGACAGGAGCAGGGACAGCGCCCACAGCAGATGGACACCGTAGGCACGCTTGCGCCCGGGATGCTGGACGAAGCGTGCGACGCCGGACAGTAGCCGCGCGATCCCGAGGCTCACCACCATGCTGAGCACCACACGAATGTGGGAGAAGACGGCCGGATCGATCGAAGGCGCGGTTTCCATTGAGCCAGATTGCTGGTGATGTCGACACAGATGCGTCAGTGGGACAGATTGCAAGGGATTGTCGACCAGAAAAACCTGTCGGTCCGACTATGCAACGCGCGGTCCCGCGTCGAATGCGCGCCCGCCAGCAGTGCTGAAACGTCTGTGCTCGTGGCGCCAGGGGACGCCCTTGCTCCCGAAGCTGCCCCAAGGTGCACGCGATGGTGGGGCGGCTGACGGGATTGCCGCCAGCGTGTGCCAGTCAATGAAAGGGCCGCAGTGCCAGCGTCAGAACCGCCGCGCCAGGGCTTTCGCACTCTCGCTCTAACACCAAGCCTAGTGACGATCGAGCAGGAACCGGCCGAAGAAGGCAGTCAGCTCGTCATGCGCATCCAGCGCAAGCACGTTCGCGACGTACTGGTCAGGACGCACAACGACCATCGCACCCTGCTCGCGATCGATGCCGCGCAGATCGAAGATGTCAGGTCCCCTCTTGAGGTCGGGGCAATAGGCCTTCTCGTAGTCGATGAGGCCGAAGCAGCCCTTGCGCGGCAGCAGAATGGAAGGCAGCTCCTCCACCTTGAGATCGAGGTGTCCCTGCTGAAAGACCGCGCGGACATCGATGACGCTGTCGATGTCGATATCGGCGCCCGCAGGCGTGAAGCGACGGATCGGCGATTGCGGCGACTCCGCCAGGAAGGCGGCAAGGTTGCGCAAGCGCTTGGCGCTCGAATCCGAGAAGGCGTAGATGCGCCAAGCGCCATCGGCTCGTGCCGCATGGCCGAGCTGCACCGGCTTCGCATCGGCCAGGCGCACGACTGGCGCCGAGTGGAAACGCATGCCGATCGTGAATCCGCGGGCCAGGTGCTGGTGGCGCGCCTCGGCGGTCAGTACCGTCGTTGGCGCATAGTGCGTCGCAACGCCGGCCGTGTAGCGGCCCGATTTCACGAAGTAGGCCTGAAGCTCCTGCGGGTCCACGCCGCCAAGCTCGGGGTGGTTCGGATCCTTCGGCGGCGAGGCCATCATCTTCGACCACTCCTTGTCGAAGTCGATGAGCCCCTGGGCGATCGCATGGCGCTCGGCGGAGTAGGTGCGCAGCAGTTCCGGCCCGGCGCGTCCGTCGAGAACGCTGGCGAGTTTCCAACCGAGGTTGAACGCGTCCTGCATCGAGACGTTCATGCCCTGGCCGGCCTTCGCGCTGTGCGTGTGACAGGCGTCGCCGGCGATGAAGACGCGCGGCAGGCGGGTCTCGACCTGATCGGCCGGGACATCGTCGAAGCGGTCGGTGACACGCTGGCCGACCTGGTACACCGCGAACCAGGCCACGCTCTTCACTTCGAGGGTGTACGGGTGCAGCACGCGCCGGGCGGTCTCGATGACCTGCTCCTGGGTGATATCGCGGAAGGCCTCGCGTTTGTTCGGGTCGATGTCGCCGAGGTCGACATAGAGGCGCACCATATAGCCGCCTTCGCGCGGGATGAGCAGGATGTTGCCCTCGTCCGCGGACTGGATGGCGGCCTTGAGACGGATGTCCGGGAAGTCGGTCACGGCCAGCATGTCCACCACGCCCCAGGCATGGTTTGCGAAGTCGCCGCGCGGCACGGCGCCGATCGCCTCGCGCACCCGGCTGTGCGCGCCGTCGCAGCCCACCACGTACCTCGCGCGAACCGTGGTTTCCGAACCCTTGGCCACATCGCGCAGCGTCACCACGACGGGGTGCGAGCCTTCGGCTTGGACCTTCAGCGTGACGAACTCCATTCCGTAGCTGGCCTCGAGCCGCGAAGGCGACATGCGCATGTAGTCGAGAAGGTACTGTTGCAGGCGAGCCTGGTTGACGATCAGGTGCGGGAACTCGGACAGGCCGTCCTCGGTGTCCTGGATGCGGCCGGTGCGCTCGATGCGGGTGCGGTCCTGCTTCGATGGACGCCAGAAGACCGTCTCGTTCACCCAGTAGGCCTCGCGCATGAGCTTCTGGCCCAAGCCGAAAGCCTCGAACATCTCGACCGTGCGGCAGGCGATGCCATCCGCCTGGCCCACCTGGAGCGGGCCGTTTCGGCGTTCGACCAGTCGCGTGGTGATGCCCGGAAAGTTCGACAGCTGCGCGGCCAGCAACGCCCCTGCGGGGCCACTGCCGATGACGAGTACGTCGACGGTGTCCGGCAGCGCCTCTTTGGCGATGTCGGGGTCGCCGGGCGCGTAGCCATTGAGATAGAACTGCATGCTTTTTCCTTTGTCTGGGGGCTTGCTCGAAAGCGATTTCGTGCGCTGCTTTCGGCCTTCGGTTCATTCCTCGCTGGTGAAGCCAGAGGCTTTGACCAGTGGACCCCAGCGCTCGTACTCGGACTTCACCTCCAGAGCGAAGGTTTGCGGCGACGCGTACGCCGGCGTGAGCCCCAACGTTTTCAACCCTTCGATCACCTTGGGGTTCTGAACCGCGCCATTGATCGCCGCCCCCAATTTGCTGACGACATCGGGCAGTGTCTTCTGCGGTGCGAACACCCCATAGAAGTCTTCGAAGACGAACTTCGGGTAGCCCGACTCGACCATCGTCGGCACGCCGCTGACGGAACGTTGCGCGCCGGATGTCGCAAGCAATCGCATGCGGCCTGACGCCACGCTCGGCATGACGCCCGGAAGTATGTCGACTGACAAAGGAATGTGACCTCCCATCACCGCCTGGTTGAGTGGTGCGGTGCCCTGGAACGGCACGTGTTCCAACGCCAGTCCGAGAACCTTACCCAGTTGCATGCCGACGAAATGGGGGCCGGAGCCAGCGCCCCCGCTTCCGAACTTCACGTTGCCAGGATCGAGCTTGACCCATTTGGCAAAGTCGTTCATGGTTTTCACGCTGGAGGGCACCCCCGGGCCGACCGAGAAGCCGTACTCCGTCGACGCAGCCTTGGCCACCGGGATCAAATCCGTGACCGCATAAGGAAGCTTCTTGTAGATGTGTGGGTACAGTGTGATGGGTGTCGCCGTCGAAACAAGAAACGTCGCTCCATCGGGCGCCGCGTTCCGCACGAATGTGGTTCCGATTCGGCCGCCAGCGCCTGCACGGTTTTCGACAAGGACCGTGCTGGCATAGGCGCCCTGCAGATGCAAGGCGATCAGCCGCGCGACAGCATCCGCAGACCCTCCTGCCGGAAAGGCGGCGACGAGCTTGACGGGTTTCTGCAGTGGCTGCGCGGCCCCTGGCGCGGCCAGCAAGCCCAAACCCGAGGAAACGGAGGATCCAGCGGCAACCTTCAGTACGTCTCTACGATTCATGGTGTCTCCTTTGTGGCTTGAATGGAAGTGGCGCTACGACTGAGAACATGACGAACGGCCTGGTGGGCAAACACCAGTGCCGGGCCCAAGGTGGTCCCAGGGCCGGGATAGGTTCCGTCCATGATCGACGTCATGTCGTTGCCGCAGGCGTACAGGCCGGGTATGGGCTGCTTGCGCTCATCGAGCACCCGGGCGTGTTCGTCTGTCATCAAGCCGGTGCTGCAGGCAATCTCCGACGGCCAGACCGCCATGGCGCAGAACGGCCCTTGTTCGATCGGTGCCAGGCAGGGATTCGGCGAACACGCTGGATCGCCATTGAAGCGATTGAGGGTCGTGCTGCCCTTGTGGAATTCAGGGTCTGCGCCGTCGCGTGCGCCTTCGTTGTAGCGCTCGACGGTCCGCACCAAACCTTCGGCATCCACTCCGATCTTCTTCGCCAGCCCGGCGAGCGTCGCGTCGCGGACGATGTAACCCTCAGCCTCGTGTCGGCCCAGATCCGACGCGCCCGGATAGACGAGGCCCAACCCATACTTGGCGACGAAGTTCTGCTCGCAGATGAGGTAGGCCGGCATCGTCGGCACGCTTCGATGGGACTCGAACATCGCCAGCACGAAGTCGTGGTACGAGACCGCCTCGTTCACGAAGCGTTTGCCCTCGGCATTGACGGCGATGAGCCCCGGCTTGGCCCGGTCGAGCGACAGGTGGGGAAACAAGCCACCCCATGAACTCCCTCGCCATCGCGTCACCGACGAGGGTGTCCAAAATCCGCCGGAACTCCCAGCCACGTCGCCGATCGTGCCACCGGCCATTCGACCCAGGCGCAACCCGTCGCCCTGATTGCTGGGACAAGCCAGCGAGTGAATTGGCACGGGCCGCGACAGGTGCTCCTGACGCAAGGCATTGTCGTGAGCAAGCCCGCCAGTGGCCATGATGACGCCATGACGCGCGCGGATCCGCTGCAGCCGCTCACGCGTCTGAACGGCCACGCCGGTGACCGCCCCGCCCTCCTTCAGGATCTCGACCAACCGCGCCTCGAAAAGGATGGGCACCCGTCGGTCCCGCAGGCTCGCGAACAGTCGCCCAACCAGTGCGTTCCCCATCACGAGCCGGGTGCCGCGGCCATAGCCCCTCGCGCGATCGATCGCATAGCGCATGAGAAGGGCGGCCGAATGCACGAAGTTGCGCGCCGAACGGAACCGCCCGACCAGCCGCGGAATGTCGTCCTTGCCCGCCATCATGCCGCCCAGGACCAGGAACTCCTGGATGGGCGCGCGCACGCGAGCAAAAGCCTCGCCGAGCGTGCGGCCGTCGAACACCTCGGGGGCCATCGCCCTGCCGCTGGTGGCGGCGCCCGGCAGGTCCTGATAGTCCGGGTGCATGTCGCATGGGACAAACTTCACCTGCGAGTTCTGGCGCAGGTACTCGATGACCTTCGGCGCATTCTCAAGGTAGGCGTCGCGCAGACCATCCCTGTCATTGGAGCCGACCAAGGCCCCGAGATATCGACGCGCTGCCTCGACGGTGTCGCCGAGGCCGGCTTCCTGGCCCTGGACGTTTCCGGGGATCCACACGGTGCCTGCGGACGTGGCCGCGGTGCCACCCACTTGCGCACTGGCCTCGCAAAGAAGGACGTCGAGACCCTCGATGGCCGCGATGAGGGCGGCGGCCATGCCGCCTGCGCCGGCGCCCACCACGACGAGATCGACCTCGCGATCCCAGTCCGCTCGAGGGTGGGTCGCCGGGCGATCCGGAAAAGTAGTAAGTACACTTCGCATATTCATGAGTGTACTTATCGAAATGAGAAGGCTTACTGGGGAATACCCGCGTGCTGCGCTGCAAGGGGCGTCCGGCGATGCCTTGTTTGGCGTCTTGGAGGTGTTGGCAGTTGCCATCGCCCATCAGGGCCATGCATGGCGAACCGATCGACATGCAGCGGCGTCGCCTGTCGGTGCGCATCTCGGCGGTGACTCGGGAATCGGGAGGCTTGCGACGGCCGTACCGCGTCGTGGTTCACGCGGCGACGTTCATCGTTTCGTCCATAGGCCCATGGATCCACCCGCAGCACCACGGATGGAGATCGCTCAAGCCTGAGCGCGTTCGGTCGCGTGGAGCGACGCGTGGCTTGGGAGCGCTATGCAGGCACGTTGGCTGCGCCGCAACAGTGGATGGAGCCTGTCAAGCCAACACGCGATCGCGAATCAGCTCATACAAGGCCCCTGCTTCACTCGATGCGCAACGGCGCGCGGCTGGAATCGTTGTTGAGGTTTACGAGCTTCGCCAGCAGGCGCATGAACACCGCCCGCTCCTTCGGGTCGAGCGAGTCCAGCAAGCGATGCTGAACTGTTTCGACATCATCGCGCAGCGCCACGAGGAGCGCGCGGCCTTCATCTGTCAGGCTGACCAGCCGACGCCTCTTGTCCTCGTCGTGCACCCGCCTCGCGATCCATCCCTTCTTTTCGACCCTCTCCAGGGTGGATCCCGACGTGGAAGCGTCCAGGGCGAGGCGCTGCGCCAAGGTGATCTGGTCCAGTTCGCCCTGGGACTCCAGCACGGCAAGAACACCAAACTGGATCGGCGTGATGACGCCGCCGGTTTGATCGAGAAAGAGTGAGACCAGAATCTGCTGGGCGCGGCGAATCAAATGCCCTGGTGCACTGTAGATGTCGAAGATCGGCTGGGAGGACGTCATTTAAATGAGTATACCAAGCAGTTGCATTCGACTGGCCTCGGGGCGGCGCGACGATTCGAGTGGTCTACCAAGGAGATTCAGCTTACTTCTCTTCGGGAATACCCCAGTTCAAGCCCGGCGATCAATAAGTACACTCATCATAATGCACCGTGTACTCACGAAATAGTGATTTCACCACCGAGACGAACGAGGCTCGATCAGGGAGCGCGGGCTCGGTGTCCCACCATCTTGAACAAGGAGACAGTGATGAGCAAGGTTCTGGCCGGCAAGGCCGTACTCAACGTCGGAGGCGCCCGAAGCATCGGCGCCGCGGAAGCCAGGCTGTTCGCGTCGGAAGGGGCCTCAGTCCTGGTGGCCGACATCCTGGACGAGCGTGGAAAGCAGTTGGTCGAAGAGATCGTCGCCGCAGGCGGGGAAGCCAGGTACGTCCGACTGGATGCCAGACGAGAGAAGGATTGGGAGCATGCCGTGGCCGAACTTCTCGCCTGGCGCGGCACGATCGACGTCCTGGTCAACAACGTCGGGATCAACGATCGAAACGACATCATGAGCACGTCGCTGGAAGACTGGAACAACACGTTCGAGACCAATTCCACCTCCATGTTTCTCGGCATCAAGGCAGTGGTGCCGACCATGCGAAAGGCACGACGCGGATCGATCATCAACATCGGCTCGACGTCCAGCGTGACAGGAACCCCTTTCGCCGCCTATTGCGCCAGCAAGTGGGCCATGCGGGGCATCGGCAAAGTGGCAGCGAGGGAGTTCGCCGCTGACGGTATCCGTGTCAACACGCTGTGCCCCGGATTCATCCTGAATGAATTCAACGAGACGCAACCCTACGTCGACGCACTGAGAGACAGCGTTCCCATGAAAAGAGCGGGAAGCTCGGACGAGGTTGCTCACCTTGCGCTCTATTTCGCCTCGGATGTGTCGAGCTACGTCACCGGACAGGATGTCGTCATCGACGGTGCATTGAGCATGCCCAGCTACGTGCTCAGCACCTTTGCAGCCAAGTAGCAACGACAGTCCAGCCACGCCTGCCCGGCAATCCGCCGCATGGGCGGGCTGTCAGGCACTTGAATCCGAACGACATCAACCCGCAAACTTTAGGAGATGAAGAAATGATGCGCTTCCACCACATGGGTGTTTTCGTGAGCGACATGGAGAAGGCACTGAAACTCTATGTCGATCTCTTGGGCTTCACGGTGTCTCACCGCGCCACCATCCCGGACGGACCTGCGGACGATCCCAACACCCGGGTGTCGCCCAAACTGCTGGACGACATCTTCGGCGTGGAAGGCGCCCGATCGAAAATGGTGCTGCTGACCTCGCCGGACGGCGCGATGATCGAACTGCAGCAGTGCGAGGTTCCCAAGATTCAAAAGACGCCGCCTGAGATGCTGCGCTATGCACACACCGGGTTCCATGAACTGGGCTTTCAGGTGACGGACATCGACACCTGGTTCGAGAAGGTGAAAGCGGCGGGCTATGAGCCCAACACCTCCTACGTCTGGCGCTGGGCCAAGACCGGAAAATCATTCCTCTTCTACGACGACGACGGCAACATGATCCAGTTCTGCGAACAGCAGGGCGGTCCTTCCTGGCAGGCTTCCTGAACTCAGACTCCGGGGAGCTTTCATGACTGCCTACCTGGTCGTTCGCACGATCTCGATTTCTGATCCGATCCGCTATGAAGAGTATCGGAGGGTTGCGGCGCCCATCGTCGCGCGATACGGCGGCCAGTACGTCGTGCGCGGAAGTGTCGAGAAGACGCTTGAAGGTGAGCACGAGGCACAGCGCATGACTGTCATCCAGTTTCAGGATGAGGCGCAGCTTCTTCGCTTCTGGAACTCCAGCGAGTACACGCAAGCACGGAAGATCCGCCTGGCTGCGGGCGATCTTCAGGTTGGATACGTTCCGGGCTTCGACGGTCAGTGAGATCGCCAGTTCGCGTCGGCCGGGCTCGGGCGCTTGGCCGTTGGCTCCAACGTGGCGCTACGTTCCAGACCTTCCCTGCCCGGGGTCGAGCGACGGGTGCACGCTTCTGAATCGGCTATCGCTGGATGCGTGACCCCATCGCCGCAATACCGCATCTGGCATGCCATCTTCACAACCCAGTCGGTCGAATCGTGAGAGGCACTCATCTCCATTCGGTGCTGACCTTGACAAGAAAAAATCATGAAACGGAGACTTCTTCTCAAGGGTGGTGCAGCAACCACCGCACTCTCCTTCTGGGCCGCGCCCGCAACGGCGCAACCTTCGCAGAAAGCTGTCAAGCTGGTCGCTGCGTTCCCTGCCGGCGGATCTGCAGATGCAGTTGCGCGCGTACTCGCAATGTCTCTCCAGGACAGCTACGCCAGTACCGTGATCGTCGAGAACCGGGTCGGCGCGGGGGGCCGCATCGGCACTGCGTCGGTCCGCAACGCTGCTCCCGACGGCACGACACTTCTCGTGTCGGCTGGCAGTCCAATCACGCTCTATCCGCACATCTACAAGAAGCTGCCCTATGGCACGCAGGATTTCGCGCCCGTCGCAAAAGTGGCATCGATGGCCTTCGGCCTTGCGGTCGGCCCTGCGGTGCCGCCAAGCGTCATCTCGCTGCATGACTACAGACACTGGGTCAAACTCGACCCCGCAAACGCTAGATTTGGCACCGGCGCAGCGGGCTCCGCAGCCCACTTCGTCGGCCTTCAACTCGCCAAGCTGCTCGACCTTCCACTCGAGCACATTCCATTCAACGGTACCGCACCACTGAATCAGGCGTTGATGGGAGCTCACCTGCCGCTGTCGATCGACGCGTTGCCAGGCATCCTGCCAAGCGTTCAAGGCGGCCGCATGCGGCTATTGGTCACGACGGGAGAACAGCGGTCCGTGCCGGGCGTTGCCACGGTCGCGGAGTCCGGCTTTCCGAAGTTCATCGTGGAGGACTTCTTTGGGGTCTTTGCACCGCAGCGGACGTCGGCTGAAATGATCAACAGGGCTGCCGCATCGATACAGGTGGCCTTGCAAAACCCACGGTCAATTGAGTCTTTGAAGACATTGAGCCTCGTCCCTGCCTTCAAGCCGGCGCAAGCGTTTGCGTTGGAGGTTGTGGCCCAGCATGATGGATGGGGACCGGCGGTCAAAGCCTCCGGCTTTTCAGCCGAGGAATGATTCGCGGTGCATTCGTCGTGTTCTTGAGCGGAAAGCACACGAGGCAGGTTGCAAGGCGTCGTACGCTTGCGATCGCCGCGGTCGGGTGTCAGCGCGCCGGTCGTGGCGTGGGCCGAGCGCTCGACCAAAGCAGGTCTCGAGCACCAGCTCCGCCCGAGATCGACGAGGCGCTGGTCGAGGCCGGGTTCAAGGGAAACTCGGGGCGCCGGCGCTGAGCACCCTGGTGCGTCGGGTCTCCGTGCTCTGGATGGCGCACCACGTCTCCAAGCAGCCCACTCCCAATCCGTGTGTCGAGCCTGCAGCGAAGGCGCTGCTGAGCAAGACCCGGAAAGCCTGCGCGAAGCGCCTTCCATTCGGTCGAAAGGCGTGCACTCAGGCCGCGGGCGAAGATATGTCGATCGGGCCGCCCGCGCGCAGGGCACGATGGTCCTGACCGGTATTTTGGGAAGCCGCGCTTGGGCAATGGCGGCGAAAGACGCGCAGACGGCGACCATGGCTCCGCGGAGACGGTTGGTTTTCGCGGCGAGACTCCAGTTCTTGCGGACGATGAAAGAAAGCCGTCTCACTCGGCCCGGATGCCGGCCGAACGGATGATGTCCCCGTACTCCCTGGTGTTGTTCTGCAGGAAGGCGCCGAAGTCCTTTTGGCTGCTGCCGACCGCGTCGACGCCCATCGTGTAGAGACGAGCTTTTACCTCGGGTTGCTGGAGCACCTTGATCACGTCGCGGTTGATCTCGGCGAGCACGGCTGGCGGCGTGTCGGCTTTGGCGATAAGACCGAACCAGGAGGTCGAAATGAAGCCCGGCACACCACCCTCGGCAAAGGTCTGAACTTCCGGAAGCGTCGCAGCGCGGGTTGCGCTGGCCGACGCAATCGCCCGAATCTTTCCGCTGGGTAGGAACTGGAGAACCTGCTGCGTGTCGCAGAACATCGCGTCAACCTGGCCACTCATGAGATCCGAGATGGCCGGTACCGCGCCCTTGTAGGGCACGTGGATCATGTCAACGCCGGTTGCGTGCTTGAAACGTTCGAAGCCCAGGTGACCCGAGGTTCCGTTGCCGAAGGATGCGTAGGTACCAGCGCCCTTCTTCGCTTTGGCCCACGCGATGAACTCCTTCAGGTTCCTGGCAGGCACCGATGGGTTGACGATGAGGATGTGCGGATTCGTCGCGAGCAGCGCAACGGGGGCGAAATCCCTCGCGCTGTCGTATGGCAGCTTGGACAGCAGGAAGGGATTGATCGTGAAGTTCGAGGCAGACACCAGCAAGGTGTGCCCATCGCCCGGCGAGTTGGCGATCATCTGCGTCGCGACGACCGCGCTGCCTCCCGGCCTGTTCTCCACCACGGCCGGGGTCTGCCAGACCAGCGCGAGCTTCTCGGCCAGGATGCGCGACAGGGTGTCGCCGGTTCCGCCGGGCGCGTAAGGCGCAACGATCTTCACGGGCCGGGGTGATGGAAAGGCCGCAGGCTGCGCGGCGGCGGTCGCCACGCAACCGGCGGTGAAAAGCAAAACGAGAACGTACCTGTATATCTTGTTCATGATGACCTCGCAAAAATGAATGGGATGGGGTTTGTCTCGTCCGGTGCGTGTGCCGGTCACTGGTGATCCATTGGCAGGGGCCGCGGCGCGCGGCCCGGGCTTGCGCGTGTTCAGCGGCCCGCGTCCGCCAGCAGTCGAAGCGCGTTGCCGCGGTAGATCTTTTCGCGGTCTGCTTCGGGCAGGCTGTCGACCACCGGCACCGAACGCTTGCCCTCGGGGTCGCCGATGTCGAAGGGATAGTCGGAACCGAACACCACGCGCTCCGAACCCATGGTCTGGATGGTGAAACGGTTGCCGTCCTCGCTCAGCGCGCAGGTGTCGTAGTACAGACGATCAAGGTAGGCACTCGGCCGTTGGCTGATGTGCTGGCGGAAGTACGGATCGGCCTCCCAGCCTGTGGCGTCGTATGCGGAATCCAGGCGGCCGCGCAAGAAGACCAGATTGCCGCCGCCATGCGCAAGCACGAGTTTGAGGCGTGGATGGCGCTCCAACAGGCCATTGAAGATCATGCGGGTGACTGCCAGCGTGGTTTCAAAGGGCCAGCCGACGAGCACGTGCAATCCATACATGCCGAATCGTTCGGACGTCACCGCCGATGTCGGATGCATGAAGATGATCAACCCCAATTTCTCGATCAATGCGAACAACGGTGCGAATTCCGGCCCGTCGAGCGGACGGCCTCCAGCCGAACTCGGCATCATCACGCCGCGCACGCCGTAGTCGTCCACTGCGCGCTGCAGTTCCTGCACTGCGACCTCCGGCTCGCCCAGCGCAAGCACCGACAGCATTTCCATGCGGCCCTCGGCGTCCTTGACGATGTCGCTACCGGCCTTGTTGAGAGCCCGGACCAGTTCGCTTCCCGCAGCGCCGCCGGGCCATGCCAGCATGAACGGCGGTGGCGCGAAAAACTGCAATGCCACGCCTCGACGTTCCAGGCTTTTGAGCCGACCCGGAAGGTCATGCAAATTGGTGTCGATCGAACTCTTGCGGTCATCGCCCTGGCGGCGGATGACCCAATAGCCATCGTCGCCGTGTTCGGCGCGAAGACCGGCCACCGGCGTCTTGGCAAGGTCGTGGAGGAAACGCTCTCCGAGAGCGTGTGCATGCAGGTCAATGATCATGGGAAGCTCCGTCAGCGATATAACGAAAACGATTTCGAAAAAGATTGAGAACGGGGAGAAAAGAGGTCGAGATGCTCAGGCGTGAAGGGTTGCGTGCATGGAAGAACCGTGCCCGCTGTCCGTCAGGGCGCGGTCAGCGGTTGCGGCTGTGCATCGCGTGCACCCGTGTCGTCAGCCCAGAAGCGCTCGAATGACGGCGCGCGCCGTTCCGTGAAAGAGTCCAGCCCTTCTTGCCATTCGCTGGGAGGGACGTCGAGCGGGGAGCGGAGCACGCGCGCCCAGTCGATCGCCGCATGCCCGTGGAAGTTGGACTTGGCTGCGCGTATCGCGCCCGGCGGCGCATGGTCCACCACTTGTGCAGCCAGCGCCAGCGCGTGTGGCAACACCTCGCCCCCCGCCACGACACGATTGACGAGCCCCATGGCGAGAGCCTCCGGTGCGGCGACGCGTCGTCGCGTCAGCACCATCTCGAGCGCGCGACGCGTGCCCACCATGCGCTGCAAGAGGGCAAGCCCGGTGTTCGGGATCACGCCGTGGCCCAGTTCGGGCAGGGCGAACCACGCATCTTCGGCGGCGACGACAAGATCGCAACTCAAGGCGAGTTCCAGCCCACCGCCCAGCGCGAGGCCCTGAATCGCTGCAATGACGGGACAAGGCATCTCGCTCAGCCGCTGGAACAACAGCGCCGGATCTTCGGACGGATCCTTGCCCTCCATCCATCCGTTGCGCAGATCGTCGATGTTGGCGCCGGCGCAGAACGCGGGCCCCTGCGCCGTGATGACGATCGCCCGCGCGCCGCTTTGGACACTGTGCGCGAGCGCGTCGAAAAGGCCCCGGACGATGTCTCGCGACAGTGCGTTCCGGCGAGCCGGGTCGTTGAGGGTGAGTACGGCGACATGACCACGGCGCTCGCACAGCACCTTGCCTTCGGCGGTCATGAGTCGCCCCCTCCGTGCGCGTTGGCCAACAGGTACCGGCGCAGCTCGGCACCCACCGGATGCGATCGGCGCAAGCCGGGATGGAGCAGAACGCAGGTCGCCTCGGCCGACGCCAGGCAGGTGTCGCTTCCGTCCATGAACAGCCCCTGGCGAACGCGCAACGACGTGTTGCCCACCGCCAGCACCGTGCTGCCAATGTCGACCCGACCGGGGAAATAGACCTCGTGCCGGAATTCGATCAGCAGCCGAACCACGGCGAGGTTCGCGCCGTCCATCAGCGGCCGGACCGCTGCGGGCGCGAAGATCTCCATGCGCGCAGCCTCGAGCAGCGTCGAGATGATGGCGTTGTTCACATGCCGGAACTGATCGGTGTCGGCGTTGCGCAGCTTCTCCTGCGTCCAGAACCGAAGTTCGTCGCGCCGGGGCGGCACGGTGCGTTGCGGCGAGTGGGCGGCATCGGACATCCTCAAGCTCCTACAAAGCTGCTGGATGCATGTGCGCAGTGGCTTCATGCTCGATGCGCAGGTACAACTCGTCCGCCATGGGCTGGCGCATCTCCTCCAGGATGTGCCCGACGAGGCCGACCGCGCGCGCCGAAACGGCCAGGCCACGGCAGATCCTCCAGGGAATGCCCATCTCGGAGGCGACGGCCGCCATCGCGCCTGTCACGTTCACCGGCAGGGGCCGTTGGGCCTGCCGCGTGGCTTCGGCACCGAGGGCCTCCATCAGGCGCACATAGGGGCCGTCATACCCGGTTTCCCTGGCGACTTTGAACAGCGCCGGCGTGCGGGGATCGATCGGCTTGTGAAAGGGGTGGCCAATGCCGGGCAGGATTTCCTTTCGCGCGCGGTAGCCGGTCACAATCTCGCGTGCCTGCAACTCCGCGTCGCCGGCCTGCGCCGCGTCGGGGATCGATTCCTGCAGCAGGCGGGCCGCGTTGTCGAGCGATCCCACGAACACCGAGCCCAGGCCCAGCAGGCCTGCCGCCACGGCGGCCTGCACCGATTCCGGCGCGCCGCAATAGGTCATGCGCGTGGCAAGGGATGAGGGCGTGATGCCGTGCTCGACCAGGATCACCATCATCGCGTTGAACATGCGCAGTTCGCGCACGTCGGGAAGCCGGGCGAACAACTGGAGGAATGCCATCTGGCCGAAGTCGACCTTGCCCACGATCTCCTCGCACAAGTCCAAGCCATGGACCACCACCTGGGTCGGACTGGCCCACGCGATGTTGGATCTCACTTCAGTGCGTTTCATGCGCTTGCTTTCGAAAGTGCCGAGCCGGGCTCGGCGGGTTGGACATACTCGGCGGCCATCTCGCGCAAGACGTTCTTGAGAATCTTCACGCCGTTGGGTCCGCTCGCCTGGGGAAACTCGTCGAGGGCCACGATGCGCCGTGGCACCTTGAAGCCGGCGATCCCGGCCCTGCAATACGCGAGCAACTCGGACTCGCTCGCGGGCTGCTGCGCCGCGCGCACGAAGGCCACGGCCACGTCGCCTTCGCCGGGCTGCAGAACGCCCACCACCTGCGCTGCCAGCACGCCAGGGTGCTGGCAGAGGAGGTCTTCGATCTCGGTCGGGTCGACCAGATAGCCCTTGAGGCGAAGGCTGTCCTTGAGCCTGGCCAGGTAGCAAAAGGTATCGCCCTCCGCCACAGCGAGATCGCCGGTCTTGAACCACCCGTCGGCCGTGAATGCCACCGCGGTTGCCGACGGGTTGTTGAGATAGCCGGTCATCACGTTGTAGCCCCGCAGCTGCAATTCGCCCTGCTCGCCTTGCGTCTTCGGCACATCGCTGACCGGATCTGCGATGCGGAATCCGATCGCGTCGGAGATCGGACGACCACCGGGCCGGCCGCGCTCGTCGGCAGCGCCAGCCGGATCACGGATGGCGGTCATGGCGAAGCACTCGGACATGCCGTACAACCCGCCCAGGCGAAGGCCCCAGTCGTCCCATGCCTGCGCAATCACCTGATGGCCGAGCCCGGCGAACTCGGCAAAACCACCGCGCCGCCATGTGGCGAGCGAGCGGCCCTTGGCGTTGAGCACCATGTCGAACATGCCGTCGGAGCCGAAGAAGTGGGTGACCCGGTGGCGCTCGATCGCCGCTGCGGCCCCATCGGCCTGGAAGACCGTCAGGAAGACGCAGGCCGCGCCCGAGGCCAGCGCGGCGAAGGCCTTGACGAAGCCGAGCACGCCGTACAGGGGCAATGCGCACAGCATCACGTCGCCCGGCTGGACGTCGTTGACCCGGCCTGCGTTGCGTGCATGGGTGGCGATGCCGTGCTGCGTGTGCACAGCCAACTTGGGATGACCGGTGGTTCCCGAAGTGCTGAAGGTGCAGAGCGGATCGGCGTCCTGTCCCGGCCACTCCGGGTGGGCCGCGAGATCGCGCCACTGGAAGCCCGCGTCGGCCGGCACGTCGACCACGTGTTCGAGCACAGGCTCCGCCGCCTGGATGGCGCGGGCCGTCGCGAGGTAGTCGAAGCGGAGGAACGCCGTCGGGACCACCAGCACACGTGCGCGGGCGGTCGCCACCACATGCCGCGCCTCGGACAGCTTGAGCCGCGTACTCACCGGCACCACCAGCACGCCCAGTTGCGCCGCGCCGAACAGCAACTGCAACCAGACTGCACCGTCCGGCATCCAAACGGCGAGCGTGTCACCGCGGCGCAGGCCGAGCTGGTGCAGAAAGGTCGCCGCCTGCAGGCCGGCGCGCTGGAGCTCCGCCCGCGTCGCGGTGTGATCGCCTGCATGGAATGCGGGCAAAGCCTCGTCGTGGACATGCAGCAGGTCGAAAGCCATGACGTTTCCCTTCAGGCAGCCAGGGCGGCGCGTGCGATCTGCAGCCGTTGCATTTCGGAAGTGCCTTCGCCGATCCGGAAGGCACGTGCGTCGCGATAGAAGCGCTCGACCGGCAACTCGCACATGTAGCCCATGGCGCCGAAGATCTGCAGCACGCGATCCGTGACGCGGCAGCCCATTTCGCTGGCGTAGAGCTTGGCGCGCGATGCGGCGATGCGTGCCTCCGGCACGTCCGCGTCGATCATCTCCGCGGCACTGCGGATCAGCAACCTTGCGGCTTCGATTTCCACATCGTTGTCGGCAACCATGAACTGGATCGCCTGGTGTTGCGAGAGGCTGGCGCCGAATGCCTTGCGCTCCACGGCATATTCGCACGCCATGGCGTGCGCCCGCACCGACAGGCCGAGCGAGCGGCTCGCCGACAGCAGCCGATCCTGGTTGATCGACTGCATCATGCCGAGGAAGCCCGCGTCGGGCGCGCCCAGCACGTCCGCATCGGGCACGAAGCAGTTCTCGAGCGAGAAGCCGTTGAGGTGGTAGCCGCGCCAGCCCATTTTCTTGTAGCGCGTCATGCCGACCATCCCGGGGTTGTCGCGCCGCACGATGAAGGTGCCCAGCCTGCCCTTGAGCGGCGCGGCAGGGTTCGTCACGGCCAGCACGATGATGTAGTCGGCCGTCTCGGCGTGCGAGATGAAGTGCTTGCTGCCGCTCAGCGACCAGCCTGCGTCGACCCGGATTGCACGGGTGCGCAGGCCGCCGAGGTCGGAGCCGGCGTTCGGCTCGGTCAGGGCGTAGGTGACGATCTTCTGGCCCGACAGGATGCCGGGCAGCAGCCTCTCCCGCTGAGCGGCGCTGGCCTGCGCCAGTTGTAGCGGCAAATGGCCGAACACCTCGCTCAGCGGCACCGAGGTGTAGGTGAGCTCTTCCAGGATCGCCACCTTCGCTGCGGCCGAGAGCCCCGGCCCGCCAATGCGCTCCGGCAGATTGAAACCATAAAGCCCCAGTGCCGCGACCTCCGCGCGCAACCGGGCAAGCAACTCGACGCTGACGTCGTCATCGGTCTCGATCTGTTGCTCCAGCGGCACGAGGCGTTGGCGCACAAAGCGGTGCGCCGTGTCCCGGATCATCGAAAGCTCTGCGTCGGAAGTGGTCATGTCCATGATGTACGAAATCGATTTCGATAAATCTTATACGGTACCCGTAAAAAGTCAACATTCACAAATGAACCAATCTGTGAAAAATCGGTTTCGATAAAATGCATAACCCGTGCCAGCGTCCTCGCTCCCGGGATCAAAGGAAGACGACTTGAAAATCCAGGAATTCGCCGCCAAGCTGAAGCTCTCCGTCAGCACCGTGTCCAAGGCCATGAACGGCCGCGAGGACGTGAGCGCCGCAACGCGCGAACGCGTGCTGGCCGCTGCGGCCCGCCTGGGTTTCTCGCCGGATCCCGCGGGCCGGCGTCTTCGCCGCCAGGCCTCGGACACGATCGGCTTTGTACTTTCGGCCCCGCAGGCCTCGTTCGCCCACCCGTTCTTCCTGAACATGCTCATGGGTGTGGACGAGGCGCTGGACGGCTCGAACTACCAGGTGATCATCGCGTCGGCCCGCACCGTGGAGACGGAGATCGACGTGTTCAAGCGCCTGGTGGAGCGCCAGCGTGTCGATGCACTGCTGTTCGGGCGGACACGCCGCGATGACGAGCGCATTGCCTACTTGATGAAACGCGACGTGCCCTTTGTCGCCTTCGGACGCAGCGAAACCTCCACCGACTTCCCCTGCCTCGACATCGATCACACCGTCGTGGGCCGCGCGGGTTGCGCCCGCTTCATCGCGTTGGGGCACCGCCGGATCGCCCTGGTGCATTCGCCGGAGTTCCTGATGTTCAGCCACCACCAGCGCATGGGGTATGAAGCCGCATTGCGCGGCGCCGGCATCGAGATCGATCCAGCGTTGTGCGTCGAAGAGGCGATTTCGGAAGAAGGCGGCGTGGCCGCCGCTCGCCGCTTGCTGGACCTGCCCGATCCGCCCACCGCCATCGTGTGCGGGCACGACCTGGTGGCTCTGGGCGTCATCCGCGCGATCGGCGAGACCGGAAGAACGGCAGGCGTGGATGTGGGGGTCATCGGCGGCGATGACCATCCGATCGGTCGGTACGTCTCACCCGCGCTGACGACCTTCTCCGCCGAGACCCACCGTGCCGGCAAGCGCATGGTGGAGATGCTCATGGCAAGGCTCGACGGCACGCCGGCGAGCGCCCTGCAGGAAGTCTGGACGCCGGAACTCATCGTGCGCGCCTCCGATGGGCCACGCCGCACGCCGGCGATGTCGGTGCCTCCGGCATCGGCCGGGGGCCAGCGAAGGAAAGGAAATGCGAATGTCTGATCATCCATCCGACACGGGCACCGTAGCCTACGTCGACCCCGAAAGCCTGGCCGCGCCCGGTGGGCACTACAGCCACGTCAGCGTTGCCAATGGCCTCGCCTTCGTGTCAGGTCAATTGCCGATCACGCCAGCCGGACTGAAGCTGGTCGACGCGTCGTTCGAGGATCAGGCGCGCCAGGTGCTGGCCAACGTGCAGACGGCACTCGAGGCGGCTAGCAGCGGCGTGCACCACCTGGTGCAGGTTCGCGTGTACGTGGACAGCATGGAGAACTGGCCGGCCTTCAATGCGGTCTACCGGGAGTGGGCAGGCACGATTCGGCCTTCCCGCGCCGTCGTGCCGACTGGCCCCTTGCACTTCGGGCTCAAGGTGGAGGTCGAAGCCATCGGTCGGGTCGCTGATCCACCAACTGCACGGGAGAAGACATAACAGAAGGCAAGAGCCGGTGAGCGCGCTCGAGTCGAGGCGCCACAGGCGGCTCGATGCGCAGTGTGGCGGACACACGGCCACTTGGCACATGCCGAGGCGGGTGACCGCACACGGGATGCTGTGATCGGTCTGCACGTTGTGCAGAACCCGAATCAGATGCAAATCGATCCTATCGAATAGCGCCCGGTCCTGCTGGGAACGGTACGCGGCAGCAGGGTCTGATCGGCGTGCACGCGTTCAGCAGTATGGCGGAAATGAAGCTCCTCGGCGACGACGATGAAGTAGCGCAGATGCCGAATCTGCGCCGCGCCGGCAAGCGCGCTGCCAGCACCACCATCCACGTTCAGCCCAAGTTCCGGGGTCAAGGCAAGGGTGCTCAACTTGGTAAGTTCCAACCAAGGTAGCCTGGAAGGCTCGATGGAGGCATGCAAGGGACATCTCTCATCGACGCCAACACCGCCGCATGTGCAGTCATCACAGCCGCATCCCTGCGGACACCACAAGAGTTGAAGAATCAGCGCGATCGCGCTAACGGTGGTAGAGAGTTGCCGTGCAGAGGTTGCGAAGGCACATCGCCTGCAGGACTGAAGGCCCTCCAGCATGAACGGGCAGAGCAAGAATCCACGCGAGGCCGCCCATGCATCCACAAACGACGACGAAGGCGGCAATGTCGGACAGCAATTTCCGTCCTCTCACCGTTGTCGATTCTCTTGGGCGGATTTTATGCCGCCCCTTGATATGAGATGCCATTTCAGTGCCCTCGCAGAAATCATGCCTGGCCACAGAGCTGCAACCTTGTATCCGGCCGGATGTAGAGGCTGACATACCTGCCGCCTCCAAATTTGTCGCGCCAGTACCGCCCGATCGCTTGCGTTCACTCACCCGCGACCACAGTCAGCCACGTTATTTCAATCGACGCCAAAAGATCTTGGAGTCCTTAAACTTGAATCCGCTGTCCTGCAGGCGCAGAAGTACTTCCTGTGCGAGTGTCATTTCTTTTCGACGCTCCAGAAGAATGGCATTGATGCAGGAACGATCCCGCCGATGTTGCTGCGATAGGCCGTGGGCTGGACATACTGGCCCACAGGCAGATAAAGGACCTGATCGAAGGCGCGAGCGTTGAGCTTCTCCGTGACTTGCTTGCGTTCTGCTTCGCTCTTCGCCGTCAGAAATGCCGCGCGCAACTCCCGGGTGGGCTCGTCCGTGGGCCAGCCAACAACACCGTCGGCGAAACCGCTGGCGCGCAGCAGCACGTGATTTCCCGGGGTCAACGTATCGGGGACCAGCGTGAAGGTGAGGAACAGGCGCCACTTGCCCTGCCAGGCCTGGCCAGGCCCGGTCTGCTCGACCATGACGCCGGGGATGCGGCAAGCGTCTTGAGCACGTCGACGCTCGGCACCTCGACCCAGTCCACTTCATTGTTGACCACCGCCTGCCCGAAGGTGACCGCAGATGCAATGGCAACAACCAGAACGAAGCGGTGGGCAAACTCTTCATGGACGCACTCCTCAAACAGCTAGCGGACAATCCAATGTTGCTCAATGTGAAACACAGTTGACATTAAAACAATACTTCGCTAGATTCATTCCGGAGGTCAAGAAACTTTGAAAACTCTACGTAAAGGGCTCGCGGTGCTCCGCGAGCTTGCTGCCAGTGAAGAACCAGTGGGGGTCACCGAGCTTGCTCGTCGCCTTGAGCTGGATAAAGCGAGTGCACATCGCATGCTTGCTGCGTTGGTGGACGAAGGATTCGCTGAGCAAGACGAAGACACCCGGCGGTACACCTTGGGGCTGGCTGTTGTGGATCTGGCCACGGCGCGATTGCGAAGCGTCAGTGTTGCGGGTGCGGCACTGCCGCACATCGAGGCCCTGCGTGACGAGCTGAACGAAACCGTTGCACTTGTTGTTCCCGACGGAATGCACTTTTCGTGTGCGACTGTTTGTGAAAGCCGCCAGACGGTGCGAGTCTCTTTTTTTGTGGGCGAGCGCCTTCCCTTGCTGGGTTCTGCGTGTGGCGTCGCGTGGCTGACGACGGTGTCGGAAGCTATGCGAGATCAGGCGATTTTGCGGCGCGCCCCTGCGTCCAATGGCAAGGGTGGCGTCGACGTGAAGCAGCTTCTCAAGGACGCTGTGGCGGCCAAGCGGAATGGCTATGCCGTCAAGCTGGACTCCATGGCGGTCGGGGCCGGCGCAGTTGCAGCGCCAATCGTCGGCGTAGACGGTGGCTGCACCGGAATTCTGGTCGTCGGGGCCCAGAGCATCAATCTTGGCGCTCAGCGCTCGGCGCAGATCGGCCAGATGCTGGTCCAGGTTGCAAGTCGAATACAGAGTGAATTGCGGACCGGCTCAAGGGCCACCATCCGTCGCATTATTTAGGAGCTGGCTATGAAGCTGAAGACAGGATTCGTTTGGCATGAGATCTACGCATGGGGGTTGCAGGCGAATGATGCGCAAAGCAATCCGAGCGAGTGCCTGTTCGAGCCGCTTCCCAGCAACGAAGGCCCCGAAGCGAAACGAAGGGTCCGGAACTTGTTGGAGGCCTCGGGGCTGCTCGGGCAGCTCGAGCGGGTCGATGCGATCATGCCCGGAGTGGCCGATTTGGAGCGGGTGCACGCGACGGACTACCTTGAGCGCTTTCGATCTTGTTCCGCAGCCGGGTGGGGCGAGGTGAGCGGTGCGCAGGGGCCGACGATGCTGGCGTTTCGAAACAGCTGGGAAATATCGCTTCTTGCAGCAGGCGGCACTATCGCGGCCGTCGCGGCCGTCGCTTCCGGCAAGGTTCAGAATGCTTACGCATTGGTCCGCCCCCCTGGACATCATGCGCGCCGAACCGAGGCCATGGGGTACTGCTTCTTGGCGAACGCGGCCATTGCCGCTCGCTACGCCCAGGAGAAATTGGGCGTGGCGCGCGTGGCGATCCTTGACTGGGATGTTCACCACGGCAATGGCGCACAGGAAATCTTCTATCAGGATCCGTCAGTCCTGACCATCTCGCTGCATCAGGAGGGGGCCTATCCATACAACACCGGGACGGTCGATGAAACAGGTGAAGCGGAGGGGATCGGGAGCAACTTGAATATTCCGCTGCCTGCGGGGTCCGGCGATGGTGCGTATGCCTACGCTTTCGACAGCTTGGTGATTCCGGCCCTGGAGAAATTCCGACCGGAGCTGATCATCGTTTCGTGCGGGTTCGACGCCGCGAATGGAGACAACACAGGACGCATGATGTTGCACTCCGGCAGTTTCAGGGAGATGACGCGCAAGCTGATGGATTGCGCCGCTCGACTTTGCCAGGGTCGGTTGGTGTTCACGCACGAGGGCGGGTACAACCCGGCGACGGTTCCCTACCTTGCTCTCGCGGTGATCGAGGAGCTCTCGGGCCATCGCACCACCGTGGTCGATCCTTTCGAGCCGGTATGGCGTCAAGCGCCCGGGCAAGCGCTCTACCCCCATCAACGCGCAAAAGTCGATCATGTCGCAAGGCATGCGCGTACGCTGGGCATGTTGGCGGCTTGACACCGATGGCCTTCTTTGACGAAACCGTGGCGGCGCCTGATTGGTGCGAGCTGAAGCGATTCACGCGCTTCAATGTCGGGAGTCCGCAGCCGTTCAGGCTGCCAATCAGCCACGCCAAGGCGCGTGTCCTGATGACGGGCGGAGGCTGGTGCAATGTGACATCCGGCCAGAGAACTGATGTGCTGCGCTCGACGCAGTTCGTCGATGTTGTTCCGGGTGCCCTGGAGGTCGTTCTCCAGGCCGTCAATGCAGAATCTTCTGGCGTACTCCTCGAAGGCGCTTGGGAAGACTCGATCGGGGGGTGCGGAGTGTTCGAGTACGACAACCTCACGCCGGCCAGGAACACTGGCGACCCCGTCGCATACGCGAAGACAACCACGTTCGACTCCCACTATCACGACCATGACGAGTACTTCCTGATCCTCGAGGGGCGTGCTCAAGTCATGGTGGGTGATCAACGCCAGGAAGTCGGTCCGGGCGATGCGGTCGCAATCGGCATGGGATGGCATCACGACATCCCGCACATCTTCGAGCCGTTGCGATCTGTCTACTTCCACAGTCGGCTCGAAGGTGAACGTCGACCAGGGCATCTGTGGAATCACTGCCACGGCTGCGCCAAAGCCAGGGATGAGCGCAGATGAACACGCCCCAGGACCTGTCGCCGGGCGTCGTGGTCGGCGTGACGCTGGACACCAAAGGTGAGGAAACCGAATGGCTGTGCGAGCAGTTGAGGCGCTGTGGTCTGAGGCCCATCGTGATCGATTGTGGCGTTCTCGGCGGGTCCGCCGTCCACGCGGAGATCACGGCAGAAGTGGTCGCCGAATCGGGGGGCATGGCGCTTGACGAACTCAGGCGACAAGCCGACAGGGCCAAGGCCATCCCGGTCATGATGAGGGGGCTCGAAGTGCAACTGGGCAAGCTCCATCGCACGGGCCGAATTCAGGGCTATATCGGCATCGGGGGCGGCACGAATGCCGCATTGGCATCCGCCGCGTTCCAGGTGCTGCCCTTCGGTGTTCCCAAGCTTCTGGTCTCGACGAATGCGTCCGGAGATACGAGAGAGTTGGTCGGCATCAAGGACGTGGTCCTGATGCACTCGGTTGTCGACATTCTCGGATTGGGCAGCTATCTGAAGGCGCTCTTGGGCCGTGCAGCAAGGGTCATGGCGGCACTGGTCGTCGATGCAGCCGAGAGTCGCATCGTTCGCGGCCAACGGTGCGCAGCGATCACCGCATTTGGCTCGACCACGCCCGCCGCAAACCATGCCTACGGTCTATTGAAACGCGCGCAACTTGACGTGCTGACTTTTCACGCACGTGGAATTGGCGGGTTGGCAGCCGAGGCCTTCATCGAAGATGGTGCGGTGGACGCGTTTCTGGATCTGACAACGACCGAAATTGCGGACGAACTCGTCGGCGGCGTGCGCAGCGCGGGCCCGCGCCGCATGGACGCCGCCGCAAACATGGGCATACCGCAGGTGGTGCTGCCCGGTGCCATTGACATGGTCAATTTCGGAGCGCGAAAGACCGTTCCAACCCGATTCGAGGGGCGCAAGTTTCTCGAGCACACACCGTTCTCGACCCTGATGCGGACGACCGCAACGGAAAACGAGTCGATTGCAAAGTTCATGGCCACCAAGCTTCGCAGGGCGCGCGGCCCCGTCGCAGTGGTGTTGCCGCTTGGCGGCCACTCTGCCTACGACGCGCCAGGACAGCCGTTCCATGACCCGGCTTCGGATGCTGCATTCCGGGACACGCTGAAGGCTGAACTGGCCGGGACCGTCCCTGTCTTCGAGATCGACCGACACATCAATCACCCGATGTGCGCAGAGTTGGCTGTGCGCACCCTTCTTGACCTTCTTGAACAGGGAAATGCCCGCCATGGCAAAGAGATTTAGCCGCACTGAAGCGCTGCACCGGCTTCGTGCCGAACTGGCACGAGACAAGTCCTTGCTGGTGGTCGGGGCCGGAAATGGCCTCTCGGCACGGTGTGCGGAGGAAGGCGGCGCAGACCTCCTCGTTGTCTACAACTCAGGCTATTTTCGCGTGAATGGGCTACCGAGCCTGGTTGGCGGCATGCCCGTCGGGGACGCGAACGACATCATGCTGCGCCTGGGGCGCGAGAGCATTCGACCGCGGCTTCGGAATGTTCCGGTGATTGCCGGTGTCTATGCCGTGGATCCGACGCGGGATCTGGACGACGTCCTGGACTCCGTCGACGACATCGGCTTCTCTGGCGTCATCAACTTCCCGACTGTTGGGCGCCATGAAGGGAGCTACCGGCGGGAGCTGGAAGCGGCAGGCTACGGGTTTTCTCGTGAAGTCGAATTGGTCCGAAAGGCCCGGGAGAGAGAACTTCTTTCGCTGGCTTATGTCTACAACGCGGTCGAAGCGCGGTTGATGGCGCAGGCGGGCGTCGACGTTCTGATCGGTCACATGGGCTTGACGGTTGGCGGCGCCATCGGTGCCAAGTCGTCGAGCGGACTGGAGCAAGCCGCGGCGCAGCTCGAAACGAGCTTTGTCGCTGCGAGCGAGGTGCGGGAGGACTTGATCTTCTTGTCGCATGGAGGCCCGATATCCAGCGCCGCCGATGCCGAGTTCATCAACCAGCGGACCCGGGCCGTTGGATTCGTGGCCGCATCAAGCTTCGAGCGCATCCCAATCGAAAACGCCCTTGTGGAGGCCTGCCGATCATTCAAGGAAATACCGGTCTCCTAGCCCGTGCGCAGACCGTTGGGTGAACCTTCTGATTCAAAAAATGCGCGTCACAAATCCCGCACACTCCCTCCACAGCCTTATCGAAGGCGCAGCGTCGGAGTCCCCTGCCCTCTTCTTTGAAGACCAGGTCGTGACCTTCGGTCACATGAGGCAGCGTGCCGCTGCGCTGGCCGCAGGCCTGAGCGCACGTGGCCTGCACAGGGGTGATCGACTTGCTCTTTGGCTCGACAACGGCATCGACTGGATTGTCGTGGTACTGGCCTGTTCCAAACTGGGGATTGGGGTGGTGATGCTCAATGTCCGCTGGAGCGCCAAGGAGGTCGGCGACATGTTGACGCGCACGCGCTCGAAGGCGATCGTGACCTCCTCCACGCAAAGAGAAGGCGCGTGCGCGGTCGCGCTCCAGGATATGCATCCGGCCACTCGGGCATCGCTTGGGCTGGTGATCCTGGTGGATGAAGGTGACGACACTTTCGCGTTCGGCGTTGACCAAGTCCGTCTGTCGGCGCTCGAGCAGACAGGTGGCGTCGACGTCTCGGATGGTCAACCTGGCGACGAGGCCCTGATTCTGGCAACCTCGGGAACAACCAGTTCGCCGAAGCTGATCGTGCATGAACAGGCGAGCGTGTGCCGTCACGCCGCTGACGTCGCGCGCGCTTCCGGGCTCCACGAAGAAGGTGTCCGGATGATGCTCGCGGTGCCGATGTGCGGTGCCTACGGATACACCATTCTGATTTCCGCATTGCAAGCGCAGTGCCCCATTGTGCTGATGCAGGCGTTCCGGCCCGCCGAGGCTGCAGAGCTGATTCATCGCCATGCCGTGACGCACATGCTGGGCACCAACGACATGCTCGACAAGCTCCTGGATCGCTCAGAAAGGTCACCGGCGTTCCCGACCCTTCGTCTTTTCGGATATGCCAGCTTCGTCCCTTCGCTGACGCAGCTTCCCGAGAAGGCGGAACGGCGGGGTATCCGTATTCGCGGCTTCTACGGGATGAGCGAGCTTCTTGCGGGCTTTGCCATCCAGCCGGATGACGCCCCCTTGCACCAGAGGGCCGAAGGTGGCGGACAGCCAGCATCCGATCTGGCGTGCTTCGTGGTTCGCCACCCTGAGAGCGGAGAGACCGTCCCGCGCGGAGAAGTCGGTGAGCTTCAAGTGCAAACGCCGAACAAATTGCGGGGATACCTGGACGATCAACGCACCACGGCCGCAGCATTCACTGAAGACGGATTCTTTCGCACAGGCGATCTGGCATACGAACTTCCTGATGGCTGCTTCGTTTTCGTTTCCAGGATGAACGATGTCTTGCGCATCGGCGGCTATCTGGTGGCTCCCGCAGAAATCGAGGATGTGCTTGCCGAGGACAGTGAC
Source organism: Variovorax trehalosi (assembly GCF_051216415.1). Taxonomy (NCBI): domain Bacteria; kingdom Pseudomonadati; phylum Pseudomonadota; class Betaproteobacteria; order Burkholderiales; family Comamonadaceae; genus Variovorax; species Variovorax trehalosi. The sequence goes on along the minus strand of NZ_JBPJZG010000013.1, from coordinate 23,785 downwards.
TTCGCAGCGGTCCAGGTGGTCGCCACTCGCATGAGCGCAGGGGTCCGGCCAATCGCGTTCGTGGTCATGCGCCCATCGATGCCGCTGGATGAAGCTGCTGCAATTGCCCGCTGCCGACGCAAGCTCGCAATCTACAAGGTTCCGGCTCGCGTGTTTGCCATCGATGAAATCCCAATGGTACGCAGTGCGAATGGCCAGAAATTCAAACGCAGCGAACTGCGAGCGCTCGCCGAGAAGCTGATCTTCGCGGAGGATCGAACGTGAACTGGACCCCTTGGACCTGGCCGTTCCTCGAGCCCAGGCATTCGGATCTCGCTCTGCGGCTTCAGGATTGGCAGCGGCAGCACCGTGCCACGGATGAATCGGCCGTTCACAGCGCCTATCTGGGAGAAGAGACCCGTGAGTTCGCTCGTGATCTGGCGGCGTGGGGGTTCCTGGACTACGCAGTTCCGCTCGACGCGAAGAGCGTTGACGTTCGAAGTCTTGCCCTCATCCGTGAGGCGCTCGCGTACTGCTCCCCTCTTGCGGACAGCGCTTTTGCCATGCAGGGGTTGGCGACGGCGCCGATCTGGCTCGTCGGGTCGGACGACCTGAAGGAGCGGTACCTCGCCCCATGCCGGCGCGGGGAGCGAATTGCGGCCAACGCGGTCACCGAACCCGCTGCAGGCTCGGATGTCGGAGCGATTGCGACCACGGCCCACGCATCGAACAATGGCTATTTGATCAACGGCGAGAAGATCTGGATCACCAACGCTGGCGTGGCAGATCACTACATCGTGATCGCGCGGACCGGCGAAGAACCTGGCGCTCGCGTCCTTTCCGCACTGATCGTGGATGCAGGCACGCCGGGGCTGGAGGTTGGCCCGCACGCAGAGATGATTGCGCCGCATCCCATTGCGGGACTCACCTTTCGTGACTGCTGGGTCCCAGCCACGCACCTGATCGGTCGGCCCGGCGAGGGCTTCAAGGCGGTCATGGCGACATTCGACATCTTCCGAACCACTGTCGGGGCCGCTGCGCTCGGAATGGCTCGCCGCGCCTTTGACGAAGCGCTGGAACGCGTCAGGACGCGCCGGCTTTTTGGGAAGCCAATGTCGGAACTCGAGTCGGTTCAAACAAAGCTCGCGGACATGCACCTTGACGTCCAGTCTGCGGGCCTGCTCGTGTACAGCGCAGCATGGGCTCGCGACACGCGAGATTCACGGGTATCCCGTGAGGTCGCGCTTGCAAAACTGGGCGCGACGGAAGCCGCTCAGCGTGTGATCGATGCAGCCGTACAGCTCTTCGGCGGGCTTGGCGTTTCTCGTCGCTGCATCGTCGAACAGCTGTATCGCGACATCCGTCCGTTGCGAATCTACGAAGGTGCTTCCGAGATTCAGAAGTTGATAGTTGCACGTTCACTGCTGGCGGAGGCCAAGTCACCCTTGACTTGAGGGCCGACAAACTGGCGGTGAGTTATCCGTGCGGATCTTTAGCGAAAAGGACAAATCTTTCATGCCAACCAGCAGTTCGCGATGGATGCATCGACCAGAGGGATCCACCTGGGGAGACTTCGGCCCCGACGATCAGTTAGGCCGGTTGAACCTGCTCACGCCGGCGAGGGTGAAGCTCGCCGCCCAGGAAGTGCAGGAGGGCTTGCGGTTCTGTCTTAGCCTTCCCTTGGACTATCCGGGTGGCTCGGTTTTGAACAAGCGACGGTTTCCTCCGGTGCTGAGTCCGACCTTGCGCGACGGGGTGCCGACGCTGAATTTTTCGCTCGCACAAGAGAATCCGAACTTCACCGATGTTCTCTGCGACGACAAGGTCGAACTTCATCTCCAGTATTCGACGCAATGGAATGCTTTCGTGCACGTCGGCAGCCATTTTGATGCGGACGGCGATGGCATTCCGGAGAAGGTGTACTACAACGGATACCGGGCCGGCGTTGACATTCGCGGTCCCGGTGACGACGATGTCCCGCACAGTCGGTCCGGCGTCCTTGCGCTCGGAATCCAGAACTATGCAGAGCACGCCATCCAGGGGCGCGGTGTGATGATCGATCTGCGCGCACATGTGGGCGATGCCCATCGACCCGTCGGCTTTGGCGAACTCAAGCGGATCATGGAAGCAGACAGCGTGCGCGTCGAGCCCGGCGACATACTCTGTCTTCACACCGGATTCGCAGAGAAGTTGCTCGAGTTCGAGCGCCAACCGCCCGCCGATGTGCTGGAACGCTTTGGTGTCGGACTCGATGGCTCGGACGTCGAATTGCTGGCGTGGTTGTCGAACAGTGGCATTGCGGCACTGGTCGCGGACAACTACAGCGTAGAGGTCTATCCCGCGCGAAAAAGGGCCCTACGGTGTTGCGCTGCCTTACCACTTCATGAGCACTGTCTCTTCAAGCTTGGGGTGCCCTTGGGCGAGCTCTGGCATCTCACACCGTTGGCCAACTGGCTTCGCAGTCATCAAAGAAATCGCTTCCTTCTCACGGCACCACCCTTGCGTCTTCCCGGCGCAGTGGGATCGCCGGTAACACCTGTAGCGACGGTATAGAGAAGGTTTTGCAGTCAGGCGACTGGCGGGAGGGCCCACAAGCCAGCTTTTGGCCCCGCTCTCTGGCGGGGCCCAGATCCCATCCAACACGGCAATGCCGTGTACCAGGAGCCCATCCAGGCCCAGCTACGCCTGCTCAGTTGCCCAGCTCCCGCCTGCCGCCGGGCCAGTGAACAAGGCGTTGGGGTCTTTGGCCTGGTTGTGTTCGGCACGCAAGTCACCAAAAAATCGGAGCTCGCCCAGCCCCGCAGGCGGGCAGACTAGGCTAGATGGCAAGCCACCACCCCGCCGCCAGCGGTAGGTCGCAGGGCGGGTTCTTCCGCCGCACATCTCTCGAATGCCTTGGGGCAGCGAGTACGAAACCTGCAGCCGCTGGGAGGATGTGTCGAGCTTGGTATCTCGCCCTTGAGAATCACCCGGTCGATCCGTGCGAACGGGTCTGGGACCGGCACCGCCGAAAGCAGCGCCTGGGTGTAGGGATGCGCGGGCTGTTCAAACAAGTTCAAACTCGGGCTCAACTCAACAATCTTTCCGAGATACATCACCGCGACCCGATGCGCAAGCTGCTCGACGATCGCCAGGTCGTGGCTGATGAACAGCAGCGTCAATCCCAATTGGCTCTGAAGCTCGGCAAGCAACCCAACCACCTGCGCCTTAACCGATACGTCAAGTGCGGAAACCGCCTCGTCGCAAACGATCATTTTGGGTTCAGGTGCCAGTGCCCTGGCGATCGCAATGCGCTGGCGCTGCCCACCCGAAAACTCATGGGGAAAGCGGTTGCCGGAGTCGGCAGGCAATCCCACCATCTCGAGCAATTGCCCAACGCGCTTGGTCATCGAACGACGATCCGACATCAACCCGAAGTTGAGAAGCGGCTGCGCAATGACTTCCCCGACACGCATCCTTGGATCCAGGCTGCCAAAGGGATCTTGAAAAATGAGTTGAACATTGCGGCGGGCGTGCCGGAGGGCCTGACCTGCCAGGGTGTCGAAGCGCTGGCCATTCAGAAAAATCTGGCCGCTCGTGGGATCGACCAAGCGTGCAACCAATCGACCGATCGTGGATTTGCCGCAACCGCTTTCGCCGACCAGTGCGAAGGTTTCGCCGCTGTTGATCGTCAGCGAGACGTCGTCCACGGCGTGCACCCGCAGAGGTTCGGAGCGCAGGCCACGGCCCTTCAAAGGAAAGTGCTTGACCATGTGGTGAAGCACGAGTGCCGGCTGGGTGTCTGTGTTCATCCCGCGACCCTCCTTGCGAAATGACAGGCCGCAGCATGGCCGGGTGCCTTGGCTTCCAGTGCAGGCGCGTGCATTGTGCAGATCGCTTCGACTCGCGGGCACCGAGGAGCAAATGCGCATCCTTGAATTTCAATGTGCAAAGGTGGGGGTGAGCCCGGCATTGTCGCGTGAGTCGACTTCTCGCGGCTTCCCAGTCTGGGTGTCAGTCGAAGTAGCCCCTGCGAATAGGGATGCAGCGGCTCTCGAAACAGGTCGCCAACGGCGGCCTCTTCCACGACTCGCCCGGCATACATGACGACCACGCGCTGCGCCATCTCGGCCACCACGCCAAGATCGTGGGTGATAAGGAGAATTGCCAACCCGGAATCCCGGCTTACCTGTCGCATGAGATCCAGAATCTGCGCCTGAATGGTGACGTCCAAGGCAGTGGTGGGCTCGTCGGCGATCAGGACCTCGGGCCGGCAGGCCAGGGCGATCGCGATCATGACCCGCTGCCTCATGCCCCCCGATAGCTGGTGGGGGTACTCCCCATATCGACGCTCGGGGTCGGGAATGCCGACCGACTGCAACAGCTCTACCGCGCGTCGACGTGCCGCTGTGCGCCCGATTTTCTCGTGCACGCGCAGCGTTTCCGCGATTTGATAACCAGCCGTCAGGACAGGGTTCAGGCTGGTCATGGGCTCCTGAAAGACCATGCCTATTTTGCTGCCTCTGACTTGACGCATACGACCTTCCGTCGCAGCAAGCAATTCCTCGCCGATCAGTTGCACCGACCCGGCGACCCTCGCCTGTGATTGCTTCAACAGCCCCATGACCGCCATGGACGTCACAGATTTTCCACAGCCGGATTCCCCGACCAGGGCGAGTGTCTGGCCGGCGTGCAGGTCGAAGGACACGCCATCGACCGCCCGGACGGGGCCCCGTGCAGTCGCGAAGTGAACACGCAGATCGTTGACTCGAAGTGCATCCATATCAGAACTTCCTGGCGAACCGTGGATCGAGTGCGTCCCGGAAGCCATCGCCGATCATGTTGACGGCGAGAACGGTAAGAGACAAGAAGGCGGCGGGAATGAAGATAAGGCCCGGACGAAGCTGAAATGCGGACCGTCCATCGGCAATGATGTTTCCCCACGAAGGAATGACACTGGGTGTGCCCGCTCCGATGAATGACAGTACTGCCTCGGCGATCATGGCGGACGCCGCGATGTAGGTTGCTTGTACGACGATGGGCGCCAGGGAGTTTGGCAAGATGTGGCGATAGACGATGACCGGCACCGTGGCCCCGTTGCTGATCGCCGCGTCGATGAATGCTTGCTCCCGCAAAGAGAGCGCCACGCTTCGAACCAGCCGGGCCACCCGCGGAACTTCGGCAATGGCGATAGCGATGATCACGTTCTGAATGGAGGAGCGCGTCAACGCAATCAAGGCGATTGCGAGAAGGATGGGTGGAATTGCCATCAGCCCGTCCATCACACGCATCACGACGGGGTCGAGCCAGCGTACGAACCCGGCTGCAACTCCCAGCAGGATCCCGAAAAACGAAGCAAGCAATGCCACGGCGATGCCGACGGTCAGCGAGACACGGGCGCCATAGATCACGCGCGAATAGAGATCCCGGCCGATCTGGTCCGTGCCGAACCATGCTTGGGCTGACGGAGGCTTGAAGCGCCCGATTCCAATGATGGAAGTCGGGTCCACGGTGAAGAGAAGTGGAGCGAACAAGGCGGCGGCGGACGTGAGCGCCAGCAGGACGATTCCGATCATCAGCCCGGGGTGTCCTGTCGCGAACGAGCAAAAGCGGCCTCGAGAGACCCGCCTCACAAGCAAGTCCTCGCGCCGTGGTTCGATCGCATACTGAGGCGGTAGTTGGTACTCGCTGGAAATGGAAGCGTTCGTCATTCAGTATCGGATTCGTGGGTCGACAACCCGGTAAAGAAGATCGACGATCAGATTGATCGCCACGTAGGTCAGGCTGAACAGCAGGATGACGCCTTGAATCACCGGATAGTCAAGCCGGATCATGGAGTCGACGGTCAGTCGGCCGAGTCCTGGTATTCCGAAGACGCTCTCAGTTGCGACCGCACCACCGATCAGCGCCCCGATCCCGATCCCGATGACCGTGATGATCGGCACGGCCGCAGCTTTCAATGCGTGAACGAAATAGATCTGCGAGGGAGGGAGTCCCTTTGCTCTGGCTGTACGCAGGAAGTCGAGCGCAAGAACTTCCAGCATCGCTGCCCGGGTCACGCGAGCGATCAGCGCGATGTATGCCAAACCCAAGGCCATGGACGGCAGCAAGAGCGATTTGAAGAACAGCCAGAAACCGCCGGAAAGTGGTTGATAGCCTTGGACTGGAAGCCATCGGAGCTGGACGGAAAAAACGTACGCGAGCACATATCCGACCACAAAGACTGGCATGGAAAATCCAACGACCGCGAGTCCGATGACGAATCTGTCAATCCATCCACCAGGATGGATGGCTGCCAAGACACCCAGCGGGACAGCAATGGTCACGGAGATCAGCATGCTCAAAGCCATCAGCGCAATGGTGGGCTCCATGCGTTGCACGATCAGATCGCTGACCGGGATCTGCGTGAAGAGCGACACCCCGAGATCGCCATGGAGGACGCGCCAGCCCCATTCGCCGAATCGAACGAGGTAGGGACGGTTCAGGCCAAGGGACTCTCGGATTCGTGCAATGTCGGCTTCGCTCGCTTGTTCGCCGCCGATCACCACGGCAGGATCTCCCGGCGCAATATAGAGAAGGCTGAACACGAGAAACGCAACGATGCCCATGACCGGTATCGTTGCCGCCAGGCGGTGAAGTATGTATTTCACTTGGCGGCACTTCAGATGGCAGCGTCGGCGGATGCGATCGCACTCTCCAGAACATTGAGCAAGTGGTCGATTTCTCTGCGTTTCGCCACAAGTGGGGGCGAGAGCACGATGACCCCAGCCTGGCTGCGGATCAGCACGCCGCGTTCGAAGCACTCCGCTTCAACTGTTCTGGGAAGCGGATGGTCGGCCGCCAGCGGTTTTCGGTTGCCCTCTTTGCCTGTGAACTCGATGGCGCCCATGAGGCCCTTGTATCGCACGTCGCCTATTGAGTTGAACCGGCGTTTGAGCGCTTCCAGCCCTTCGGCGAGCACCTGGCCTTGCGTGGCAGCGTTCGAAACAAGCTGTTCATCGGCGATCACCTGCAGATTTGCCACCCCCGCCGCACAAGCCAGCGCGTGGCCGGAGTACGTGTATCCGTGGAAGATCGTCGAGCGAGGGTCATCACGCATGAACACTCGCTCCATCCGCGCGTTGATCGCCGTCGCCCCGAGCGGAACGTAGGCCGAATTGATTCCCTTGGCAAAGGTCATCATGTCCGGCGAGACACCCCAGGCGCGGCAGCCGAACTCCTCTCCTACCCTCCCAAACCCGGTGATGACCTCATCTGCGATGAGCAGAACACCGTATTTGTCGCACACCTTGCGAACCAGCGGCCAGTAGTCGGAAGGAGGAACAATCACTCCGCCAGCGCCTTGGACCGGCTCTGCAATGAACGCCGCGACGGAGTCGGCTCCTTGCGAGAGGATCGCCCGCTCCAGAGCCTCTGCGCACAAGGTCGCCAGACGCTCTGGACTCGACTCGTTCCATGTGTTGCGGTACAGGAACGGCGCATCCACCTGGAAGAAGCCCGGTAGAAGGGGTTCAAATGCCTGACGGAATTTTGAATGCCCGCTGGCGGACATTCCTCCGAAGTGAACGCCGTGATAACCGTGGTCAAGTGAAAGTATCTTGTAGCGCTGAGCCTGGCCCTCCAGGCGCCAATACTGGCGCGCGAGCTTGAAGGCGGTTTCGTCAGCGTCGGATCCGCCGGAAGAAAAGAAGACCTTCGTCATGCCTTCCGGCTGTGCCATCGAAACCACCCGCCGAGACAATTCGATGGCCGCCGGATTCGAAAATTCTCCAAAGGTCTTGTAGTAGGCAATCTGCTTGAGCTGCTCCATGATCGCCTGGTTCACGCGCGGATGGTTGTGTCCCACATTCACGTTCCACAAGCTGGAGATGCCGTCGAAGTATCGATTGCCGTCGATGTCGAATACGTAGCACCCTTCTCCCCGCTCGATAATGATGGGCGGTCTTGTCAGAACGGCTGACGGCGCCGACATCGGGTGGATCATGTAGCGCGCGTTGTTGTCGCGCGCTGAACTCGTGCTGATGGACATACCCGGGTCAACTTTCATTTCTTTTCGACGCTCCAGAAGAATGGCATTGATGCGGGAGTGATCCCGCCGATGTTGCTGCGATAGGCGATGGGCTGGACATACTGGCCCACAGGCAAATAAAGGACCTGATCGAAGGCGCGAGCGTTGAGCTTCTCCGTGATCTGCTTGCGCTCTGCTTCGCTCTTCGCCGTCAGAAATGCCGCGCGCAACTCCTGGGTGGGCTCATCGGTGGGCCAGCCAACAACACCGTCGGCGAAACCGCCGGCGCGCAGCAGCACGTGATTGGCCGGGGTCAACGTATCGGAGACAAGCGTGTAGGTGAGGAACAAACTCCACTTGCCCTGCAAGGCTTGATCTCGGTTGGTGACACGCTGAAGCACGGTGGGGAAGTTCATGGACTGGATTTCCACGTTCATCCCGATGGCCTTCAGGTCTTCGGCAAGAATCGCCGCGGCCGTGTGCATGGACTGAATGTCCACTGCGTCCAAGATGACGACCTTCTCTCCCTTGTAGCCGGCTTCCTTCAGGAGTTGCTTGGCCTTGGCGATGTCCTTGGCCTTACCGATCGCGCCTGCGCCAGCGCTTGTTTCATAGGGCGTCTTGCACGAGAAGAACGATTGGCACACCTGCCAGTACTTCTTGTCGCCAGCAATCGCCGAGAGGTACTGCGACTGCTCGACCGCGTACGCCAGTGCCTGGCGCACCTTGACGTTGTTGAACGGTGCCGCCAGGGGGTTGGGACGGAACTGAAGCTGAACACCCAAGGGATCGATCTGCTTGACCGTGACCCCGGGGGATGCGGCAAGCGTCTCCAGTACGTCGACGCTCGGCGTCTCGACCCAGTCCACTTCGTTGTTGACCAGCGCCTGCCCCGCAGTGACGGCATCGGGAATGATGTGCCATTCGATGCGATCGAACTTCGCGACCTTGCCACCGGCCGCATTGCTTGGCGGTTCGGTGCGCGGCACGTAGCTGGCGTTTCGCGTGAAGACGACGCGGCTGCCGGGTTTCCATTCCGAGCGTTCGAACTTGTAGGGCCCCGATCCTATGGCTTCGTTCAAAGGAGTGGTGATGTCGGCCTTGGCGAGGCGCTCGGGCATCATGAATGCGGGGACGCCGCTGATCTTGGCGAGTGCGTGCTCGATGAGGGGAAAGGGCGTCTTCAGGCGGATGACGAAGGTGCGTTCGTCGCTTGCCTCCATGGAGTCGGTCGCAGTGGCGAGCATGACGCCGAAGCCGTCTCGCTTTACCCATCGACGCAGGGACGTGACGCAGTCGCTGGCCTTGACGGTCGTTCCGTCGTGCCACTTCAGGCCCGCGCGCAGCGTGAAGGTATGGATCAGGCCATCGGCGCTGACGGCATGGCTGTCCACCATCTGTGGCTTGGGCTGATAGCGCTCGTCGAAGCCGTACAGCGTGTCGTACACAAGGTAGCCGAAGTTGCGGGTGATATAGATCCCCGAGACGACCGGGTCGAGCGAGGCGATGTCTGTGTGCGGGACGAACCGCAAGACCCTCTGTCGATCCTGCGCTGCTGCAGAGATGCAGGCAGATGCGATGGCTGCAAGCAGAACCAAGCGGTGAGCAAACTTCTTCATCAAGCAGTCCTTTGAGGCAACTTGAAAAGTTGCCGTTGTTTATAATGAAACACAGTTGACGCAAAAACAATTCTGGACAGATTTTCTCCACAGGTCAAGAAGTTCATTCGCAATGGATTTCAAGTTCTAGGACGCCAAGATCGAGCGCATCACCTTCGAGCTGGCACGCCTGAAGGAGTAGAAGTTCGATGCAAAGACCGAGGCGATGAACGCCGAGCAGCGCCAGATGTTTGAGGACACGCTTGCCGAAGACGAAGCCGACCTCCAAGCCCAGCTGCAAACACTGCAAGGCGATGGCGATCCGGCCCCACCGCCGCCTGCCAAGCGCAAGCCCCGGCGCGAGAAGCTGCCCGATCACCTGCTCCGCGTCGTGCACCACCATGATCGGAGAACACCACTGCCCCACGCCAGAGTGCGGCCAAGCCATGGTGCGCATCGGCGAGGACGTGAGCGAGCGCCTGGACGTCGTCCCCGCCGAGTTCTTCGTGCACCGGCACATCCGTGGCAAGTGGATCTGCAAGTGCTGCCAGCATCTCGTGCAGGAGCCTGTGGCACCGCAGATCATCGACAAGGGCATGCCCACGGCAGGCCTTATCGCCCACACGCTGGTGGCGCACTTCGTGGACCATCTGCCGTACTACCGGCGATGGCTGAACGCCTCGTCACCGACAAGTCTGTCGGCGGTAAAAAAAACTTCATCGAACGCCAGATGCCTGCCGTTCCCGAGGATTACGTCCCCCGCGGAAGTTCTGCGCGCGCAGCGCCACGTGGCGACGTCGATCACGAAACTGCGCCATTGACTGAGTAACCAACTGATCGCTCGTCTCAGGCAGTGTCCCTGCTGCGGAAGGGAAAGCACAAAGCTAATCTTGTGACACAGTAAGACTAGTGGGCCGGGCGGACCGACCCGGGCATCGGTGTTGTTGGCGTCGCCGGTTCGGCCCTGTCCTGGCTTGCTTCGACGAGCGACGTCTGAATGCATTGCTGCGACAAAGCGGGGCTCGGCACGAACAAGAAGCTGCTTCGGGAGAACCGAGCAAACCGCTTCCTTAGTAAGATCAGCCGGATGTTGCTCGCACGGTTGACCATGCCGCTGCGGGCTCCGGGAACACACGCCCAATCACACCGAGTCACCATGAACTTCAAATCCATCACCTGCGCCGCGATCGTCATCGGCACCATCACCGGCTGCGCAACAGTGCGTCAGCAGGATCTGGACGCTTGGGTCGGCGTGCCGGTGGAGGCGCTCGACACGCACCAGGTGTTTCTCACCATGCCGGTTTATCGGACGCAAACCGATAGCGGCATCGAAATTCGAAACTACGTCAACAGCAAGGACATCGAGCAGTGCTTTGCCCGCTCGGGCGTTCGCCGCGGCGACAACAAGTACGTGAGCCACAGTGCCTTCATCACCTGTTCCGACACCCGCTTGGTCTGCAACAACATGTTCTACGTTCAGGCTGGCAAAGTCACTCGCTACGCGCCTACCGGCAACTGCTACACCGACGACAGTGTGCGACCCCAGGCTGGTTATCTCTCGCCGGGAGCACGTGGGCGATAAGCCTGCAGCGCATTGTTGAGCAGCCGAGGTAGCGGTCATGCTCGCGGGGCAGGGTTTCGTTCTGCCCTCCAACGCCCAGCGCCATCGGTGGCTGGCTTGGAGGTGTCGGCATGCTCATTGCCAGCACAACGACTGCAGGATTCACGGTGCCCTCGGAATACGCATAGGCGTTGCGGCGAATGATCCAGGGGAATGCACTAAGTACGTCCGTCTCCTGGCGAGCGGGCCGCGCTGTACGTGCTTCGCACCAAGCCACCGCTGGCGTCTTGCCCCCTTCGGCTCCCATCGCTGACGTCTCCGGCCGTCCCTGAACTGCCGGCCTGCGCGCTGCGCTTGCCGATGCAATGCGGACATGGAGTCCGGCGCGACCTGTTCTCGGATGAACAGAGCGGTCTGTTCCTCACCGATGCGGCTTTGCTGGATACGTTGACGAAGGACAAGCTGACGAGCATCGCCGAGCAGATTCAGCAGGAAGGCTGGGGCTGGGTGGAGGTCGCCCCGCGTGCCACGGCATCGGAACTGCACGCGTTCCAGCGGGCGCGCCGCACGCGCCGGGAACCGAGCAAGGCCGAGGCCAAGCGCATTGCCAAGCTCGAAGCCGAGCAGAACAGGATTCAGGACAGGCTGGATGACGAAGATGCCGACCTGACCGATGACGGCGTGCAAACCCTGCATGAAGAACTCGACCGGCTCGGCAACGAACTGGAAGCCATCGAGCAGACCCTGATGGTCTACGCGCCCGGTGTTGTGCCGATGGCTGGGGCGGTGGTGTCGATCGATCACATGGGCGGTGTGGTCGTGCATCGCGGGCTGCTGCGGGAGGAACAGGCCAAGGCCCTGCGGGCGCAGGAGCGGCAGGAGGCTGGGGAAGGTTCCAGCAGCAACGCCAGCGGCCCAGAAGCCGAGGATGCCGAGCCGGCCAAGCCGGGTATCTCGGAGAAACTGGCGAAGCGCCTGAGCGCGCACCGCACGGCTGCGTTGCAGGCGGAGGTGGCACGGCACCCGCATGTGGCGCTGGTGGCCGTGGTGCATCAACTGGCGCACCGCGTCATCCTCGATGGCTATGGCAGCACGCCCCTTAACATCACGGCGTTCCCGCAGGACCGGCTGACGCAGTACGCGCCAGACGTGGAAGACGCCCCGGCCTCCGTGGGCATGCGCGAGGTGCGGGAGGCTTGGGCGGCACGTCTGCCCGGCGACCCGGACGCGCTGTTCGCCGAACTGCTGGCGATGCCGCAGAGCGAACTGCTGCCACTGCTGGCCGTGTGCGTGGGGTACACCGTCTCAGCCATCGCATCGCAGGAGAACGAGATTCCCGCTGCCGCGCTCGCGCTGGCCGTCAACCTCGACATGCACGACTGGTGGACCCCGACCGCTGCCGGGTACTTCGATCACGTGTCGAAGGCCAAGGCGCTGGAAGCGGTGGATATATTCGCGCCCGGTGAAGTGAACCGGCTGGCAAAGCTCAAGAAGGCGCAGATCGCCAGCGAGGCCGAGCGGCTGGCGGTAGGGTCGGGATGGCTGCCGGTGATGTTCAACAAGCCGGTAGCGGTGATCGCCCACGAACGCACGGAGGCCGAGGCCAATGATGATGGCGTGGAGGCTGAAGATTCCGCAGAGATGAACGCTACCGCGTGAGCATAGGCCCCGGCTTTGGCCGGGGCTTCTCCATTCTTCGGCCGATTCATCGGCGCGACGCGCGCGGCAGGTGTGCCGCGCGCGCATTGACTTCTGAATTCAAGCGGGCGTTGCCCGAGTCTTCAGGCTCGGCGCCCCGCCTGTGCGGTGCGCGGATGTCGACTGCCCTTGCTGCGCCGGCTCGTGATGGGCATCGATCCTGGATGTCGGCAGGCGGACACTGCCAATGGCGACGGCGGGTCGCCACCGCGCCGTGTTTCGCGAAAGGGTGACTAGGCCACGCTGTTCGTAGACGCGCAACGCCTTGGCGGAAACGCCGAGCTGCCTCCCGGCCTCGGAGGGGTTCAGGAATCGGGGAGAAGCCGTCAAGAGAAGTAATAGTCCGACGAAGGCCGTCCTTGCCTGATGCGCAGGCTGCAGGAAGCATCTGACCTCAATCGCAGACCCGCTTGGAGGTGTGCGCTAAAGGAGATGGTGCACACCATGAAGAGTGAGCAAGACTCGAAGGCCGGCCGACGACATCACGACCGTGCGTTCAAGCAGGAGCTGGTACGGCAGAGTTTGGAACCGGGCGCGTCCGTGTCGGCAATAGCGCTGCGCAGTGGCATCAACGCCAACATGCTGTTCAAGTGGCGCAGGGAGCATGTTCGAGCCGCAGGCGACGCGCCGCCGACGGTGCTGTTGCCGATAGAGGTAGCACCGGCGAGCGAAGTCATGTCGATTCCGACGTCGACCGGGCCGACCCCGTCGCCATCGAGGTCGGCACCGCGCAACGGCGTCATCGAGTTGGAGTTCGCCGGCGCGCAATTGCGACTGCGTGGCGCTGTCGACGAAGACAGCCTGTGCAGTGTCTTGCGCGCACTGCGCCAGAGTGCATGATCGGCCCGCGTGCGGGCACCCGCGTCTGGCTGGCCGCGGGCGTGACGGACATGCGCTGCGGCATGGACACGCTGGCGGCGAAGGTGCAGACGGCTCTCACCGAGGATCCGTACTCCGGCCACGTCTTCGTCTTCCGCGGGCGGCGCGGCGACCTGGTCAAGCTGCTGTGGAGTGACGGCGACGGCATGTGTTTGCTGGCCAAACGCCTGGAGCGTGGCCGCTTCATCTGGCCGCAGGCCGAGTCGGGCTCAATCTCGCTGAGCGGTGCACAGCTGTCGATGCTGCTCGAAGGCATCGACTGGCGCCGACCCGAGCGCACCTGGCAGCCGCGCGCAGCGGCGTAGTGGACCGCCGGCCAAGTTGACAGGACAACTCCCGTTGTAGGGGCGGGTTCCGGCCGGCACAGTTGTGCCCATGACCTCGCAGGAACTGCTTGCCGCCAACGCCGCGCTCAGCGGCGAAGTGCAGCGCTCCCAAGAGGCATTGAAGATCGCCCTGCTCACCGTCGAGAAGCTTAAGGTCGAAGTGGCGTATTTGCGTCGCATGAAGTACGGCCGCTCCAGCGAGCAACTCGAACATGCCCAGCTTGAGCTGGTGGGCGGCCAGCTCGCGCAGCCGACATTGACACCGACGACACAGGCCGAAGGTGCCGGCGCCGAAGACGACGAGCACCCTTCCAATGTCACGTCCATCGAGCAGGCCCGCAGGAGGCGTCAGGCGCGACATCGCACTGGCGTGCGTGACTTGCCAGATCATCTTCCGCGGCGCACCGTGGTGCACACGCCGCACAGCGGTTGCAGCTGCGAGGCCTGCGGCCGCGGCCTGCGCGAGATCGGCCAGGACGTCTCGGAGGTACTGGACTACGAGCCAGGCAGCTTCCATGTCGTGCGCCACGTTCGCCCCAAGCTCGCGTGCACGAGCTGCAGCACGATCACCCAGGCGCGCGCGCCGAGTCGCGCCATCGATCGCTGCATGGCCGGCACCGGCCTGCTCGCGCACGTGCTGGTGAGCAAGTATTGCGACCACACGCCCCTGTACCGGCTGTGCCAGATCTACGCCCGTGAGGGCGTGGAACTGCAGCGCTCGACCCTGGCCGACTGGGTGGCGCAGGCGGCACGCTTGCTGAGCCCGCTGGCCGAAGCCATTGGCCGCTACGTATTGGCGGCCGACAAGATCCATGGTGACGACACCCCGATCCGTGTGCTCGGCGGCGCAGGCGCTAAGGCTCGAACAGGGCGCCTATGGGTGTACGTGCGAGACGACCGCCCCAGCGGCGACGCAGCGCCGCCGGCGGTGTGGTTCCAGTACTCGGCGAACCGCAAGGGCGAACACCCTGTGCGCCACATGCGGCACTTCAAGGGAATCCTGCAAGCTGATGCCTTTGCTGGCTACCACCCGTTATATGAAGACGGCCGGGTGGTCGAGGCGGCTTGCTGGAGCCATGCACGGCGCAAGCTGTGGGACATCCACGAGCGCCAGCACAAGCTGGTCGGAACGCTGGCGCACCAGGCGCTACAGCGCATCGGCAAGGTCTTCAAGGTGGAGGCCGAGATCAGCGGCCGGCTGCCCGATGAGCGCATGCGCATTCGGCAAGCGCGCACACGCCCGGTGCTCAACGATCTGAAGGTCTGGCTGGAGACGACCTTGGCGCAGCTCTCGGCGAAGTCGCCAATGGCGTTGGCCATTGGTTATTCGTTGAGCAACTGGACGGCATTGACTCGCTTCGTGGACGACGGTCGGATCGAGGCGCATAACAATGCGGCCGAGCGGGCTCTGCGTGGGGTTGCCATCGGCAGGAAGAACTTCTTGCATCTCGGCTCCGATGCCGGCGGCAACAGTGCGGCGGTGCTGTACACATTGATCGGCTCGGCCAAGCTCAACGGTGTAGATCCACAGGCGTATCTGCGCTATGTGCTGGAGCGCACCGCCGATCACCCGATCAATCGGATCGACGAGTTGTTGCCCTGGGTTGTGGCACCACAGCTGCAAACGGCGTGGCACCCGCCGCAGGCCAAAGTGGCCTGAAGGCTTGCGCGCACCGCGGACATCCACCCGCATTGTGCTGGCGCTACAGTGCCGTCATGAGCACGACTTCCACTCAGAAAGACCTCCACGCTTGGCAGCTGTACGTTGAACTCGAGGACGTGCGTCCGAAGGTGTGGCGACGCTTGCTGGTGCCACTGACGATCGAACTGCCACGCCTGCACGTGATGCTGCTATGGGGCATGGGATGGGACGGCGGACACGTGCACGAGTTCATCTTCGGTCGCGACCACTACGGAGCAACGGAGCCAGGACGGGAGTTCCCCGATGACCTGATGCCCGAGGAGGACGTGACGTTGACCGAGGCGCTCGGCACGCGCAAAACCTTCGAGTATCTCTACGACTTCGGCGACAGCTGGTGGCACAAGATCAAGGTTGAGCAGATCGTCAAGCTGGACTCACCGATTGAGTATGCACAGTGCGTCGGCGGCGAGAACGCATGCCCGCCAGAAGACGTGGGCGGGTCACTGGGCTACGAGGAGTTCCTCGAAGCGCTGGTCGATCCTCAGCATCCCGAGCACGTCGAGATGAAGGAATGGATCGGTCGTCCCTTCGATCCTCGCGCCTTCGACATCGACGAGGTCAATGCCCGACTAAACGCCCGCGAGTGAGGGCGTCAATAACGGCCACCGTCGGACTATTACCAAGAGAACACCTCGTGGATCAATGGAATGACGCCTTTATCGAGGTGGCCGCAGGGACCGGGTCAAGCGAATATGGTGAACGACGCGGCGGCCGGGCTGCACGGCCCGTTCAACTCGATCTACGGCCGACCGCTCGCTCAAGAAGATCGACCATTAGTTGAGCGTTGGATGACAGGAGAATTTCCGCCCGAACCAGGAGGCCGATGGTCGAGCGTGGCAGTGTTTCCTTGATTTTCAGGAAGGTGTAGTCGCTTGATGTTCCCAGGTATGGCGCCAGATCTCGAGGGATCACAGCGACCGCATCGCTAAGTTTCAGAAGAATGCCAGTTGTCACTGCGCTATGGCTTTCGATCAAGGTCGCACTTTCAGCTGATGCAATCCCGCCCTCAGCTCCCAAGTCAAGCTGTTCACCCTGCGAACCGTTGTGAATCAATGGGTAGTGACTGATCGCTTGGACACTGCACGGACCTTGCGTCAAAGGATGACCTTTGCGTACCATCACGGCGCTCTCCGCTTCGAACCAAGGCTCGAAGCGGAATGACCGCGAGAGGCTATCGGCTTGCACCGCGCACACTCCAAAATCCAGCGTTCCATCTCCAAGGCCTGCCAGTACTGTGGGACGAAAGCCATCCATGATCCGCAGTGGCGCTCGGGGCCTGAGTTCGAGAAACTTCGGCAATGCCTCTGGCAGAAAGGCCAGTGCAACAAGCGACGAGATTCCCATGGCGACGCGTCCCCGCTCATCGGAATGAACATCGTCGGGCAGTTGTCTCATTTGCTCGACGATATGAGTTGCTCTGGGCAGCAGGTTGAAGCCATCGCGCGTTAAGTTGACGCCATGAACCCCTCGGGAAAACAAGACAGTGCCCAGGTCCGCCTCAAGAGCCTTAATGGCCTTGGTGACAGCTGCCTGCGAGACACCGATTGAGCGGGCTGCCGCTCGTATGCTGCCCAGCCGGGCGACCGAGACGAATGTGAGGATCTGGGGATACTTCATAGGGCCCGAGGCTACGCGGAACAGGCGCCGCTTTCGACAATCCAGGGGAGACTCTCATCACCCGCTGATTTCAGATTGAGCGGACTCAAGCTGACGCCGTCGAACCTGAGGGCGATAGGGATCTGTGCCTTGTAGGTCTCGTGAGCGCCGCTGCCGCCGGTGCGGTTACCGCAGACTCTTCTATCGTCCCAGACTCAGATCCATGATCAGACGCGCATCCACATAGAGCGTGCTCGGAATTGCGTCCACGAACACGTACTCCAATGAACTGGTGTGAAAACCAGCCCCGGGTAGCCCCAGACCTTCGATGACGGCCTTGTTGGTTAGCCCGGCATAAGCAGCATCCGTTCCACCTCCGGTGCGAGCAGTCACGACTGTTGCGGTCTTTCCAAGTTCTTGGTAAAGACCCACAGCTTTTGTTGCCACCGCAAGGCCATCTGGCCCGGCATTGAATGCGGGGCGACCGGGTGTCAGCGTGATCTTCACATCTGCAGCAGGCAAGCGCTTCATCGCAGCGCGCTGATTGAGGATTTCCAGCGTGCTGGCCATTTGCTCGTTACGGGCGTAGCGCATGTCGGCATTCAGTGTGGCCGAATCGGGTATCGCATTGGATGCGCTGCCTGCTTTGGCCAGAGTCCAATTGAATCTCAACTCGTTGGCCTTGTTGTCGATGTCCTGCGTACGCAGAATCAAGTCCGCCGCCTCTACCAAGGCATTGACGCCCAGTTCAGGGGCTGCGCCAGCATGCGACGCCTTGCCTTTGATATCCGCTTGCACATAGGCAATGCCCGACGTAGCAGTAATGAAGGAGGGGTCTTGACCGGTCGGCTCGTGGCTCAGAACAAAGTCATTTTTTGCCGCCAGTGCCTGGATCAAATCGCGCGATCCATTTGAACCCTTTTCTTCGTCGGTGTTGAACATCACGGTGATCGTTCCGTAGTCCTTGAAGCCTTGGGCTTTCAGAAGGACAAGAGTGTGGAGAATCACAGCGATGCCGCCCTTGTCGTCGCCGATTCCGGGGCCATAGGCCTTGTTGCCATCAATGTGAAATGGGGCCGTTGCAAGATAGCCTCGGGGATACACCGTGTCCATGTGGGCAATCAGAAGGAAATTCTTGGTTCCATTTCCCTTCAGTCGTCCAACAATGTTGTCGCCCACCACATCTGCGGCAGCGGGGATGCGTTCGACCTCAGCGCCCAGCGCGGACAGGCGTTGGACCAGGTAGTCTCCCATTTGGGCCATGCCGATTTTGTCGCCCGTCCCAGTCTCGATGTTGACCAGTGCTTCCAACGTCTTCAGTACGGCAGACTGTTCCGAATTGGCGGACGCAAGTAGCGCCGGGTTGTAAGAACTGCCGGGGGCAATGCCTCCAATTTGCAGCTGGGCAGCCTGGGCATCCCCACCCCCGCAGCCGCTCAATGACGCCGCGGTGGAGGCGGCGAGCACGATGGCGACTGCCAGCCGGGTGAACGCGAGAGGGGAGTGAGCAGGAAGCATGGGGAAAATCTTTGGATGAATGTGAAAAAGTATTGGCCGCAGTGAACTGGACCGATGGCTGCACCGATGGCGCTTGGCGTATCGAGTTGCGGCCGAAAGCGTACCTTTCTCAAGTTCGACTGAAAAGACTACCAATAGCCGCCTGTGATAACCGAAGGTTTTCTATAGCAAACTCTGTGACGAGATCGTCGTCGTCGGCCGCAGCATGCGGATTGACTACCTCGGCCCGATCCCGCCGGCAAATGCCTGCTCTTGCGAGGCTGGGGCGAGCGGATCGGTGAGTGCAGTGCGTTTTCGACGGAACTGTGACGCTGGTGGCAGCGTAGCGGACAGTGATCGAGCCCCGGATTGCTGCAAAGGTCAGCGCGCTTCTGGCGACCCGCGCGAGCGGCTGAGCGGCTGAGCGGCTGAGCGGCTGAGCGGCTGAGCGGCTGAGCGGCTGAGCGGCTGAGCGGCTGAGCGGCTCAACAATTGCCATGATCTCGGGAAAGATCAATAGGTCAATGTATTTCCTCGAACGTCTTTCGAATGTCGTCCACAAGAACATCCGGTTGCTCCATGGCCGCGAAGTGCCCGCCGGCGGCACCCTCATTGAAATACACCACGGGGCTGTACCGCCGCTCGAGCCAACGACGTGACTTGCGCACATGCTCCTTCGGCAGCATCGTGAAGCCCGTGGGAACCGCAATCGGGCCGGGGGGCTGGCCTCCCGCAGGGCCACCCGCCTTGGACAGCTCCCAATAGAGTCGGGTCGCGGAAGCCCCCGAATCGTTCAGCCAGTACATCATGACGTGGTCGAGTATCTCGTCCTTGGTGAACGTCTCCTCCGCATTGCCAGGCGTGCCTCCTGTGTCCTGGAACATCGCGTAAATCCACGCGGCCAGTCCCGCGGGCGAGTCCGCCAACGAGTAGCCGAGGGTCTGTGGCCGGGTCGATTGCACCTTGGCGTAGCCTGAGAGTTGATCCCAGAACTGGCCGGCGTCCTGCAGCATCTCCTGTTCGGCAGGTGTCGCCTCGGCGGCTTCGGCCGGCGTGGTCATGAACATCGCGAAGTTCAGGTGCATGCCCACCAGACCCTTGGGTCGCTTTCGGGCGATCGCGTCGCACACCCCGGCACCCAGGTCACCGCCCTGTAGCGCCCAGCGGTCTTGATAGCCAAGACGCCGAACGAGCTCGATCCAGGCGTCGGCAATGCGCGGCAAACCCCATCCGGTGGCGGTGGGCTTGCCCGAAAAGCCGAAGCCCGGCATCGACGGGGCAATGACATGGAAGGCCTGCGGTCCTGCGCCGTCGCGCGACGGCGGCTGGGTCAGCGGCTCGATCACTTTCTTGAACTCCAGCACCGAGCCGGGCCAGCCATGGCACAGGACGAGAGGGAGCGCATCAGGATGCGGCGACCGCGCATGAAGGAAGTGCACCGTGAGGTCATCGATCTCGGTGGTGTACTGGCCTACCCGATTCAGCCAATCTTCCGTCTGGCGCCAGTCGTAGCCGGTACGCCAGTGCTCGCACAAGGCGCGCATGGTTCCGAGACGGACTCCCTGCGTCGTGTCTTCGACGGTCTCCTTGTCGGGGAATCGGGTGCGCGCCAATCGTTCGCGTAGATCGAGGAGTTGCGTTTCAGGTACTTTCAGCTGGAAAGGGGATATGAGGGCTGTGTTCATGGGTCGCTTCAGAGCAAGGCTGCATCGTAAGAAGCCGAGTCGTTCCGTCATAGCCACACGGTGTGGACGTGTCGTTCCCGATGTGGAACGATCGGGGCATGCAACTCTCCGATCTTCGGATCTTTCTTCGCGTGCTCGACAGCGGCTCGCTTTCGGGGGCGGCGCGTGCAACCGGCCTACCCAAATCGTCGATCAGCCGCGCGCTGGATCGTCTGGAGTCCAACGTGGGCGCGGCGCTGCTCGACCGCTCGGGGCGGCGCGTGAAGGTCACTGACGCAGGTAGCGCATTGCAGCCGCACGCAGTGTCTCTGCTGAGCGCTGCCGACGACGCACAGGCGTCAATCGACAGCACTGCCGGGCTGTTGCGCGGCACGCTCAAGGTGAATGCCCCGTTTGCACTCGCCGCCATCTTGCTTTCGCCCATGCTCGCGGACTTCCTGAAGCGGTATCCAGACCTTGACTTGGTGCTGGAAGTCGATAACCGCAGGGTTGATCTCGCCGCCGAAGAGGTCGATGTCGCCTTGCGCATCGGCCCGCTGCCCAGCTCGGAGCTGGTCGCACGCCACCTCACGGACATGGCGCTGTGGACCTGCGCCAGTCCTGCTTATCTGGCGGCGCACGGAACGCCGCACGAACCGTCTCAGCTGAGTGCGCATCGCCTGCTGTCACGCATCAACCAGCCCGCGCGCTGGCGCTATACCTCGGCAAAGGGTGAGCACATCGAAGTCAGCGTTCCGCCCCGCACCGTCATCCCCGACGTCGCTGCGCTGTTGCCGATCCTCGTGGGCGGCTGTGGCATCGGCCGACTGCCGGACTTCCTCGCGGCGCCGGCCGTTCGGGACGGCTCACTGTCGCGATTGCTGCCAGACCACGCGTCGGATGTCGTCGAATTGCACGCCGTTTACACGAACCGGAAGACGCTTTCGACGAAGGCGCGGGTCTTCATCGATGCCGTTGCTTGTCACCTGTCCGAACTGCAGCGAACGTGGAAATAGGCACCCTGCGCCTGCCGATGAGGCAGGTCGCGCATCAACCTCCATCTGCGTTCCGGTGATGCCGCGAGCACCGTCACCACCGCGACCAACACGCTGATGCAACTCTCGACTGTGCCGGCCATGCGTGGCCGGGTGATGGCAATCCGGCTCGCCGTTGCGCTCGGGGGCACGCCTGCCGGCGAGCCCATCGTCGGCTGAGTCGCCGACCACGTCGGCCCGCGCTGGGCGCTCGGCATCGGCGTTGCGTCTGGCTTCGGTGCGGCGCTCATCGCCGCATACGCCTGGAGACAACGGTTTGGTCAAACTGACTCCGCTGAACTGGAAAGACGCGAGCTTAATTGACCTGGGTGCGGTCGTGGAGATAGGGCGCGAGCATCTCTATCTCAAGCATGCGGGCTATGAGCAAGAGCAAAGCTGTGCGAACGTGAATGGCAAGTCAGCGATCGAGAAGTGATTCTTCGGCAAGCCGTGCGTCTGCAAAGGTTGGACCCTATTCCGAACTGTCCGTCGCGGCCCCGGCAAACGCATTGACCATCACATCACGATTCGTCAGGATGTGCTCGCGCATCAGGCTCTCGGCGCGTGTCGTTTCCCGCCGCGCCAGAGCGTCGACGATGCGTAGGTGCTCATCAAGCGCCTGCTGGCTGTTCTTTCGCTGGTACAACAGCACGATCTTGCCGTGGTCGTGTGGGCGGGAGTGGCTGTCAAAAACAATTGGCGATTTGCGTGCTCGCCGGACAGCATCGGTCAGCCAACGGTTCTGGGCCAGTTCGAGCAACGCGTAGTGGAAATCGAGGTTGAGGTCATGCCATTGCAAGGCGCGTGATCTGTCCCAGGCTTCGTCGTACAAAACCTTGCGCCGCTCTCCTCCAGCAAGACGTGCAGGCGCTGCCCCGCCTGCGCAGTGCGCGGACTCTCGACCGCTCTCGCTGCGCGGAGTTGTGATGGACTGACGTTCTCGACATCAGCAGGAAGATGCCGCCGAGGCGACGACGGTTCTCCGACAGGCGGACGCATGCTGACTTTTCCCGCAGCGGCAAGACATCGGCCGGCCGCATCGATGCGGCGGTGCCTCCTGACTTGCCTTGTGATCAGCTGGCTTGCCGTTCAATGCGTCCCAATCCCTGCCCGAGCGCTGTCCTGCGGTGGACGTCATGGGCCATGCGATTCGTCCTTGGCGAGGACAGGTCCGCTCCCCGAGATCTTGATGTACGACGCCCGCTCGCCCATGCGCTGCAGCGCTGCGGCGGTGTCGAACGCGACCTTGGCCTGCGTCGCACCGACAAACACGATCAGCCGAAAATGATCCTCATGCAGGACGGACAGCGCCTCCGGCTGCACACTCTCGTAGTCGATGAGGACGTAGTTGACGCGCTGACCCATCGCTGACCGATCAGCCGCAACCGGCCTAGGCCGCGAAGTCGGCCAAGGTCCTGCCCGTGGCAAGACCTTCACTCAGCCAGCGCGGTTTCCGCCCGCGTGTGCCACCGACCCAGATTTCTCCGTCAGGCCCGCGATAGCGCGGCCCCGTCGCGACAACAGCGGCAGCGCGCCGCGTCGTCGCCTTGCCGCTCAGGCCAAGCGCCTTTGCGGAGATGCCGTATTCGGCGATCTTCGCGCGCACCTCCTGAACGACCGCGCTGATCTCGTCGGCGCGCCGCTTTGCGGCGGCGGCCTTGAGTTGTTCGACCTGCTCTTCATGCGCCTTGATCTGCGCTTCGATGTCCGCGAGTGAGTGCGTTGCCATTGCTGATCTTGGTTTTGTGAACGAGAAACTATAAGGGCGCACTGCGACGCCACCAGACGGGAGTTACCCCCGCGCTGGTCGCGGGCGCGCCCGGGCTGCAGGCAACTCAACCGGCACGCCGCTTCCTGGCGGTCTCTCCAACTCTGCGACGGCGCCGCCTCGTCAAGCCAGCGCCGCGCAAAGCCGATCGCCCCCCCGCAATCCAGCACGTCCGACGCGGCGAAAACCGCGAGCGATGGCCAGTCTCGGTGACCGGCTGCGCTGCGTCCTCGGGGTTGAGGCTGCGAGGCTCCAGGTAAGCCGCCGGCTCACCAAAGGCCTCCGACACGTCGAGCCAGCGCGGCCCTGCGCGTTGCGCCCGCGATGCGGATCCCCTCGCAGGCCTTGAGGGCAAGGGGCCTCAGTCCGCCGCTGCTGTCGCGAGCCCGTCGACCGCAGGCATCTCCCGCGCCACGATGAACGCGAAGGCTTCCTCCGCGAGCCGCGCCGCTGTGAAGATCGCTGTACGGTCGCCGCGCAGCACCCGCAGCCAGGC
>NZ_JBPJZG010000012.1:0-142777 GCF_051216415.1 Variovorax trehalosi | reverse complement strand
GATCTTGACCTTGCCGGCGGTGGCCGCGTCCACGTCCTTGGCGAACTGCGTGATGTTTTCGGTGTGGTAGTTGGTCGCGGGGTACGCGGTGGGCAGGTCCCACTTGGTCTGCGCGAAGGCTGCGGCGCCCAGGGTGAGGCCGGCCAACGTGGCCAGAAATGCCTTGGCAGAAAACCAATGATCTGGAAATGCCGGCTGCCGCAGTGCTGTCGTTCTTTTCATCTTTCTCGTCCCTGTCTTGTGCGATGTGAAAACGGGTGCGCCCACTGGCACGACTTCTGCAACCGCCGATGCGAGACAGCGGTTGCAGAGGGCGGGTTGCACCTCTCTGTGTGTGTGACGGCTTTATGAAAACATGGCGCCTCGGTGGCTGTCGAACGAGTTTTTGTTGAAAAGTCGATAACAAAAATTCGCGGGACGCCCGGACGCAGGGAAAAACTCATCCATGAACACACGATTCCTCGAGACGCTCGTGATGCTCGACCGGCTCAAGAGCTTTCGCGAGACCGCGCAGATGCTCTGCACCACGCAGGCAGCCGTGTCCAAGCGCATCGAAGCACTGGAAGAAGAGCTGGGCGTGCTACTGGTCGACCGCACGCAGCGCACTCTCCAGCTCACGATCTTCGGACAGCAGGTGGTGCGCCAGGCCGAACAGATGCTCGCGCTCGAAAAGCAGCTGAAGCTCTCGGTCCATCCCGACGCACCCCCGTCCGGGCGGGTACGCATCGGCGTCATCGAGACGGTGGTCCACACCTGGCTCACGCCGCTGATCCACATGCTGAGCGAGCGGTTGCCGGCCATCGAGCCGGATATCACGGTGGACACGGCGCACAACCTGCGCGACCAGTTCCGGCGCCGCAAGTTCGACCTGATGATCCAGAACGACGACATCGCGGACGTGGCGAACGACGGGGAGTCGACCGTCACCTCGCTGTGCCGCTTCCCGATGCTGTGGGTGGCGCGTCCCGCCGTGCTGCCGAAGGCCCGCACCCTGCAGCTGGAAGACCTGGAGCGGGTGCCGGTCCTTACCTTCTCCCGCACCTCGGGGCCGCGCGCGCATGTCAGCGCGCTGTTTGTCGGACGCGCCAGCGAGCCGCGCGTGTGCAGCTTTCCGTCGGTGCAATCGATCATCCAGCTCACGAAGGGCGGCTTCGGCGTGGCGGCGATCCCGCCGATCTTCGTGAGGAAGGAGCTGGCCGAGGGCTACCTCGAGATTCGCGATGGGCCCGCGCTGCCGCCGATGGTGATCACCCTGGCGCATGCGCGTGACACGGCGCCGGCCGTGCACGCAGTCGCCAAGCTCACACGGGGCATCGTGGCCGACTATTGCGTCGAGGCGGGAGAGAAATGGGTGAGCGCGCTGTCGCCCGATCCGCTGCCCTGTTGAGGGCAGCGCCTGCTCAGAAGGTGTGAGTGAATTCGACGTGCCCGAGCAGCCCGCTCAGGCGTGCCCAATCAAGGCGCAAAGCCCAGCCATAGCTCGGGCTATGGCGAGCGTTTGCAACGCCGAGTGGGTGCGCCGGGGTGGGGTGAGCGGGCATGGCGGATTCGTTCACACCTTCTCAGGCGCGGACCGCGATGCCCTCGGCCTGCAGCCGCTCGCGGATGCGGCGCGCGAAGGCCAGCGCATGCGCGCCGTCGCCGTGCAGACACACCGTCTGCGCATTGACCGCCACGGTGCTGCCGTCGATGGCGGTCACGCGGTGGTCGCGCACGAGCGAGAGCGTCTGCGCGATCGACTGCTCCTCGCTCTCGATCAGCGCGCCGGGCTGGCTGCGCGGCACAAGGCTGCCGTCGGGCATGTAGCCGCGGTCGGCGAACACTTCTTCCACGGGCGTGAGGCCGGCGCGGCGCGCGGCATCGATCATGTTGCTGCCCGCGAGGCCGAAGAACTTGAGCGAGGGGTCGAAGCGGCGCACCGCCTCGCACAGCGCATCGGCGAGCTCGGGCTCCTTCACCGCCTGGTTGTAGAGCTGGCCGTGCGCCTTCACGTGCGCAAGCTGCCCGCCCTCGGCCTTGACGATCGCGGCAAGCGCGCCGACCTGGTAGAGCACGTTGGAGACGATCTCGTCGGGCGGCAGGTGCATGGTGCTGCGGCCGAAGTTCTCGCGGTCAGGAAAGCTGGGGTGCGCGCCAATGGCCACGCCGTGTTCGATGGCCCAGCGCACACACTGGCGCATGGTCTTGGCGTCGCCCGCGTGCCAGCCGCAGGCGATGTTGGCGGAGCTCACGAGGCCGAGCAGCGCTTCGTCGCTGCCTGCGCCTTCGCCGAGGTCGGCATTGAGGTCGATGTGCATGGGGAGGTTCCTTCTTCTTCAGCGGGACTGCACCGGCGCGGCCCGCTGGCGGCGTGCTCGCACAGTCTATGCCGCGCCCGGCCAGCCTGCCACGGCAAGCCCTTGTGCCACTTGCGCCAGGTACCGTTGCTGATCAGCCCAGGCGGCGAGCGCCTCCGCCATGTCGACCTGCACCAGACGCAGCTTGCCGTTGAGCGGCGCCTGCGCGAGCTTCCAGAGGTCGGCGCGGATCACCACGCCGATGCGCGGATAGCCGCCTGTCGTCTGCGCATCGCCCATCAGGATGATCGGCTGGCCCGAGGGTGGCACCTGGATCGTGCCGGGGATCACGCCCGAGGAGAGCATGTCCCCCGCGCGCTTGCGCTTGAGTTCGGCGCCCGCGAGCCGGCTGCCCATGCGGTTGCTCTGCGAGGTGATGCGCCAGCGCTCGCCCCAGAGCACCTCGCGCGCGGCCAGCGTGAACTGTTCGAATTCGGGGCCGGGCAGCACGCGCAGGGCGATCGCGCCATCGGCTTCTTCCGGGCCCCAGTCGGGGCCGCGCAGGCCGAAGGGCTTGCGCGCGCGCTGCATGGCATCGAGGCGCGACGGACCGAGCGGCAGCTTGTCGCCCTTGCGCAGCGCACGGCCTTCGTGGCCGCCGAAGCCGGCCTTGAGGTCGGTGCTGCGCGAGCCGAGCACGGGCGCCACGTCGACGCCGCCCGCGACGGCGAGCCAGCTGCGCAAGCCGGCCTTCTTCGCGCCAGACGCGTTCGCTCCCATGAGCTTGAGAACCTGACCCGCCGCCACCGGCACGCTCCAGCAGGGCCAGAGCGGTACGCCGTCGAGCTGCGCGCCGAAGTCGTCGCCGGCGATCGCGATGCGCGTATCGGTTTCGAAACGCAGTTCACAGCCGCCCATCGTGAGTTCGAGCCCCGCAGCGCCGTCGGCATTGCCGACCAGCCGGTTCGCGAGCGTGAGCGCGAGCACATCGAGCGCGCCGCCGGGACAAATGCCCAGCTGGCGATGGCCGTGGCGCCCCAGGTCTTGCACCGAGGCGAGCACACCGGGCTTCTGGACGACGATCATGTCTGCACGCTCTCGACGACGAAACGCACGCGGTCACCCGGGCGCAGCAAAGTGGGCGACTCGGCCGTCGGGTCGAACATCTCGAGCGACGTGCGGCCGATGAGCTGCCAGCCGCCCGGCGACACCAGCGGATAGATGCCGGTCTGCTCGCCGCCGATGCCGACCGAGCGCGCGGGCACCGCGGTGCGCGGCTCCGCGCGGCGGGGCGTGGCGAGTTCGGGGGCAAGGCCGCCCATGAAGGCGAAACCGGGAAGAAAGCCCAGCAGGTAGACCACGTACTCGCCCGCGCTGTGGCGCCGCACCACCTCGGCCGGCGTGAGGCCCGTGTGGGTTGCGACATCGCCCAGGTCCGGGCCGTGCTCGCCGCCGTATGCAACGGGGATTTCGACCAACCGCCCATCGACGGCCTTGGCGGACAACTTCGGCCAGGCTTCGAGCACCTGCGCCGTGAGCGCATCGAGCTCGATCGCCGTGGGGTCGAAGGTCAGTGTGAGGTTGTTCATGCCGGGCAGCACTTCGCCGACGCCGGGCCATTCGCGGGCCTCTGCGGCCAGCGCCCAGATGCGCTGCTGCTGCACCAGCGTGGCGGGTGCCGGCAGCTCGCACAGGAGCGCTGCATCCCCGAGCAGATGCAGGCGGGGTGGCGGCGAACCGCTCATCGCGGTTTATTCACGGCCGAGGCTGCGCACCTTGGCGGCCAGCATGTGCTCGACGTTGGGAGACACGAACTTGTTGACCTCGCCGCCGAGCATGGCGATCTCGCGCACGAAGGTGCTGGAGATGAACTGGTACTTGTCGCTGGGGGTGAGGAACACGGTCTCGACATCGGGCATGAGCGAGCGGTTCATGCCCGCGAGCTGGAACTCGTAGTCGAAGTCGGTCACGGCGCGCAGGCCCCGCACCATGGCCTTGCCGCCGCGCGCCACCACGAAGTCGCGCAGGAGGCCCGAGAAGCTCTCGACGGTGACCTGGTCGCTGTAGGGCTTGACGGCTTCGCGCGCCATGTCCATGCGTTCCTGCAGGGTGAACAGCGCCTTCTTGTGGTGGCCCGCCGCGACAGCGACGATCACCTTGGAGAACAGCTGGGTTGCACGGCGCACCACGTCCTCGTGACCGAGGGTGATGGGATCGAATGTGCCCGGATAAACCGCGATGACGTTGCTGGCCATGGTTGCTTCTTCCTCATGCAGCCGGTGCGGCTTGTTCGGCGGATTATGCAGTCCCCTCCGAGGCCAGCCGCAACAGGTGGGCATGCACGGCGCCAGCCTTCAGATAACGGAAGCCCGCGAGGCCGAAGACGGCCAGTTCCTCGTCGTTCCACTGGCGGGGCGCTTCGAGGTACACGACGCCGCCGGGGCGCAGCGCACGGGCTGCGGCGCGCAGGGCCGGTTCGTAGAGCGCGGTGCTCTCGAAGGGCGGGTCGAGGAAGACCGCGTGCAGGCTCGCGGCCGTGGTGCGCTCGAGCGCCGTGACGCCGTTGCCGCGCTCGATGCGTACGGCCTCGGCCGACAGCTTGGTCTTCGCGGCCTGCAATTGCGCGACCAGCGCTGCGTCCTGCTCGCACAGCAGCACGTTGGCCGCGCCGCGCGAGGCGGCTTCAAGGCCCAGCGCGCCGGTGCCCGCGAAGGCGTCGACGCAATGCCAGCCCGGCAGCTCGCCGCCGCCCGCGCCGGCCAGGCTCGCGAGCCAGTTGAAGAGCGTCTCGCGCACGCGGTCGGGTGTGGGGCGCAGGCCCGGCTTGTCGGCCACCGCGAGGCGGGTGCGCTTCCATTGGCCGCCGATGATGCGGACCTCGCTGGGTCGCACAGGGCGCGCGGGGCGCTTGGCTGCGGGCGGACGGGGAGCTGCGGTGGCTTTCTTCTTCTGGGGCATGCGGCGAGCTTAACGCCGCCGCGCGGCGGCCGATCAGGCGCCGGTCAAGGCGCGCCGCGCCAGCATCGCGGCCAGCACGAGCATGGTGCCGCCGATCAGCGCATCGAGCATCTGCCAGGCGCGCGGACGCGCGAACACTGGTGCGAGCAGCCGCGCGCCGAAGCCGAGCACGGTGAACCACAGCGCGCTCGCCATCGAGGCGCCCACGACGAACCAGACCTTGAGCGAGCCCGCGTACTGCGCGCCCGCGCTGCCCACGAGCAGCACCGTGTCAAGGTAGACATGCGGGTTCAGCAGCGTGAAACCCGCCGCCTGCGCCACCACGGCCGCGCGCGAGAGCGAGACGCCCTGCGCCGTCGTCTGCAATGCGCCGGGCTGGCGCGAACGCCACAGCGCGCGCAGGCCGTAGGCACACAGGAACGCCGCCCCGAGCCCTGCGAGCGCAGTGGCCAGCGTCGGCCGCCCTTGCAGCGCCTGCGCCATGCCGGCGACGCCGGCACCGACCAGCACCGCATCGCCGACCGCGCAGAACAGCACGACCGCACCCACATGCTCGCGCCGCAGGCCCTGGCGCAGCACATAGGCGTTCTGGGCGCCGATGGCGACGATGAGCACCAGGCTCATGAGGAATCCATTGAGGAAGGCGGTGGCGGTGAATTCGGCAGACATGGGTGCGAGCTTGCCGCCCTCGGCGAATTAATTCAAACTAAACCTCCTAACTTGAATTCAGTTTGACTTAATCCACCACGATGCTCGACTACGCCGCTCTCCACGCCCTGGCCGCCGTCGTGCGCGAAGGCAGCTTCGAGCGCGCCGCGCGCGCGCTGAACGTCACGCCCTCGGCCGTCTCGCAGCGCGTGAAGCTGCTCGAGGAGCGCACGGGCGGCGCGCTGCTGGTACGGGGCCAGCCCTGCGTCGCCACGGAAGCGGGCCTGCAGCTGTGCCGGCACGTGGAGCGTGTGGGCATGCTGGAGCACGAACTGCGCGACGCCCTGCCCGCCCTCGGCATGGGCGGCGGCGAGGCCAACGAGCGCGTCACGGTGCGCGTGGCCGTCAACGCCGACAGCCTGGCGACGTGGTTCATGGCCGCGGCCGCGGCCTTCGCCACGCAGGAAGAGGCCGCGCTGCTCGATCTCTCGGTGGACGACCAGGACCACACGGCCGAGCGCCTGCGCAGCGGCGCCGTGCTCGCGGCAGTGACTGCGCTGGCCGAGCCGGTGGCCGGCTGCAACAGCGAGGCGCTGGGCACGATGCACTACGTGGCGGCCGCGAACCCCGACTTCGTGAAGCGGCATTTCGCCAAAGGCGTGGGCGCGCGAACACTGGCGAGCGCGCCCAGCCTGGTGTTCGACCGCAAGGACCGCCTGCAAGCGCGCTGGGTACGTCGCATCTGCCACCGCAACGTCGAGACTCCGCGGCACTGGATTCCATCGCCCAACGCCTTTGTCGAGGCCGCGTGCGCGGGCATGGGCTGGGGCATGCATCCGGCCAGCATGGTGGCCGATGCGATGCGCGAGGGCACGCTGGTGGAGTTGGTGCCCGGCTCGACGCTGCCGGTGCCGCTCTACTGGCAGCAGGCGCGCGCGGCACCGCAGTTGCTCAAGCGGCTCGGCGCGGCGGTGCGTGCGGCCGCGACAAGCGGCCCCCACGCGCTGGCGTAGCGGTTACTTTCCGCCCACCACCACCGTGACCATCCGCGCCGGTTGCAGCTTGCGCGCAAACGCCGCCTTCACTTCGGCCGCCGTGACGGCGTTCATGCGCGTGGTCCAGGTGTCCAGGTAGTCCAGCCGCAGGTCGTTCCAGGCGATGTTCGCGACGTTGCCGATCAGCTTGCGGTTGCTGTCCAGCAGCAGAGGAAAACCGCCGATCAGGTTGTCCTTAGCGGCTTTCAGCTCGCTCTCGGTCGGGCCTTCGGCCACGAATCTGGTGAGCACTTCGCGCGACATCTTCACCGCCTCTTCGGCCTGGTCGGGCCGGGTCTGGAAGCCGACGCGGAACGCGCCCGCATCGAGTCCCGGCGCGAAGCCGCTGTAGATGCTGTAGGTCAGGCCGCGCTTCTCGCGC
Organism: Variovorax trehalosi; assembly: GCF_051216415.1. Classification (NCBI taxonomy): domain Bacteria; kingdom Pseudomonadati; phylum Pseudomonadota; class Betaproteobacteria; order Burkholderiales; family Comamonadaceae; genus Variovorax; species Variovorax trehalosi. Next base: position 135,479 of record NZ_JBPJZG010000012.1, on the reverse strand, counting down.
ACCTCGTTGGTCAGGCGCGAGACGAAACCGCCACCGCCCAGCACGTAGTTGCCGAGCGTGAGCGCAAAGTGGTCGGGGTCCTTGCGCGGGTAGCCGGGCTGGCCGATGAAGACGTGGGCCTGGGCCGAGTCGAACGGGATGCGCTCGTCCTTCGGCGCGGCAAGTGCAGCCACCGGCGCGATGACGGGCAGCGGCGCGCAGCTGTCGGCTGCCGGCAGGCGCGACAGCAGCGTGGTCGCGATCGACTCGGCTTCGGTGCGCGTGACCGCGCCCACGATGCTGAGCTTGGCGCGGCACGGCACGATGAGCTGCTGGTAGCGCTCGCGCATGGCGGCGGTGTCGATGCGCGCCAGCGTTTCCTCGGTGACCTCCTGCCCGTACGGATGCACGCCGTAGACAGCCTGCGAGAACGCGCGGCCGGCGATGGTCGCTGGCTTGGTGTTCGACTCCTTGATGGAGGCGTTGATGCGCTCGCGCTCGCGCAGCCAGACGTCGTCGGGGAACGCGGGCTCGCCGAGTTCGCGCGAGGCCAGCGTCACGGCCTTGCCGAGCAGTGCCGGATCGGACAGCGTGCGCAGCGAGTAGCTCATGCGGTCGTTGCCCGCACTCACGTCGAAGCTCGCGCCCAGATCGGCCCAGGCTTCGCCGAGGGCATTCTGGTCGAGCGCAGGTTCGCCGTTCTTGCCGGCACGCACGCCCTTCTCGACCATCGCCGAGGTCGCGCTGGCCAGGCCCGCCTGCGGCGCCGGATCGCGCCGGCTGCCGGCGTCGAAGTCGAGTTGCACGTCGACGATCGGCAGCGCGTTGGTCGACACGAGATAAATCTTGGCGCCGTTCGTGAGCGTCCAGTGCTGGATGGGGAGCGCGGCCTGCGCGCTGCCGAGGCCGAGAACGGCGGTGCCGGCAAACACGGCACGCATCGCCAGTTTCTTGAGAGTGATCATGAGGATTCCAGGTCTTTCAGCGCATCTCGCCCGCGGGTGCCGCGAAGCCGCGGCCGCGAGGCTTTGCTTCGGGCGGCAAGGGACGCAGCGTGGCCACCGTAAGCTGGTCGTCGCCGAAGTACTTGGCAGCCACGGCCTGTACCTGGGCGGCGGTGACAGCCTGCAGCCGGGCAACGATGCGTTCGCTCGCGTCGAGCGGCAGGCCCTGGACCCAGTTGCTGCCCAGTTCGCGCGCCTGTGCCATCACCGAGTCGCGCTTGTAGGTTTCGCTGGCCACCCACTGGGTCTTGACGCGGGCCAGTTCGGCCTCGCCCACGCCGTCCTTCGCGATGCGTGCCACCTGGGCGCGCAGCGCGGCTTCGACCGCCTCGGCGCTCTTGCCCTGGGAGGGCACGCCGTCGAGCACGAAGAGTTGCGGCCCACGGCCGATGAAGCCCGAATAGGCGCCGGCGGAATCGGCCACGCGGTCGGGGCCCTGCGTCAGCGCGCGGTCGAGGCGGGCACCGGCGTAGCCGTCGAGCACCGCCGAGAGCACCACCAGCGCCCACGAATCGCTGTTCGTGTCGTCGATGTTCGCCAGTTGCGGCACGCGGTAGGCGAGCGACACGTAGGCCTGCTCGGCGGGCGCCTTGAATTCGAGGCGGCGGATGCCGCCCTGCGCCGGCTCGATGCGCGGCTTGCGCGTGGGCACGGCACGCGACGGGATGCCGCCGTAGTACTTCTCGGCGAGGGCACGGACCTTGGCGATGTCGACATCGCCGGCCACCACGAGCACCGCGTTGGCGGGCACGTACCAGCGCTTGTGGAACTCGCGGGCATCGTCGGGCGTCATCGCGTCCAGGTCGCTCATCCAGCCGACCACCGGGCGGTGGTAGGGCGAGGCGGTGAAGACGGCCGCGTTCTGCTGTTCGCCGAGCAGCGCGCGCGGCTGGTCTTCGGTGCGCAGGCGCCGCTCTTCCTTGACGACCTCGATCTCGCGCTTGAATTCGTCGTCGGGCCACTGGTTGTTGGCGAAGCGGTCGGATTCGAGCTTCATCACCTGCTCGAGGCTGCCGACCGGAATCTGCTGGTAGTAGCCGGTGTAGTCGCGGGTGGTGAAGGCGTTTTCCTGGCCACCGAGTTGCGCCACGCGGCGCGAGAACTCGCCGGGCTTGATGCTCTTGGTGCCCTTGAACATCATGTGTTCGAGCGCATGTGCGACCCCGGAGGTGCCGTCGACCTCGTCCATGGAGCCGACGCGGACCCAGACCATCTGCACCGCGGTCGGCGCGCGCCGGTCGGGCTGGACGATCAGCGTCATGCCGTTCGCGAGGGTGAATTGCTGGGGGCCCGGTGCGGCCGCGGTGGCGGCGGAAGATGCAGCGGGAGCCGGTATGGACTGGGCCTGCGCAGGCATGGCCCCGGACGCCATCAGCGCCACCGCCAGCACCGCACCAGACGCAGCACTGCGTGGCGAGAGGTGTTTCATAGAATGGGTCGGATTGTAAAAAGCTCCTGATGTTCAGTTTCTTCAAGAAAAAACCGCCTGCCGAAACCCCGGTCGCGCCGGCGCCGACCCCACCCGTCGCCCCGCCCGCCGCCCCCGTTGCCGAGCCCGCCCCCGCGCGCTCGGTGTTTTCGCCTTCGAGCTGGTTTGGCGGGAAGCCCGCAGCCGAGGAGCCGGTGCCTCCACCAGTCGAGACGCCCGTGGTGGTCGTCCCCGCGCCGGCCCCGGTGGCAACGCCGACGCCATCCCCGGCCCCGATCCCCGCGCCCGTGCCAGCACCTGCGCCGGTCGCAGCGTCTGCCCCGGTTCCGCCCCCTGCGCCCGTCCCTGCCCCGAAACCCGTCGCCATCGAAGCGGCGGCAGCCCCCGAGCGCAAAGGCTGGCTCGACAAGCTCAAGACGGGCCTGCGCAAGACCGGCACCGGCATCCAGGCCGTGTTCGTCAACGCGCAGATCGACGATGCGCTGTATGAAGAGCTCGAATCCGCCCTGCTGATGGCCGACACCGGCGTCAAGGCCACCGAATACCTGCTCGACGACCTGAAGGTCCGCGTCAAGCGCCAGATGGCCACCGACGCGGCGCAGGTCAAGGTGCTGCTGGCCGAAGCCATCGCCGACCTGCTGCGCCCGCTCGAGAAACCGCTGGTCATCGGCCAGTTCACGCCCACCGTGATCATGGTGGCCGGCGTCAACGGCGCGGGCAAGACCACCTCCATCGGCAAGCTCACCAAGCACCTGGCCACCGAAGGCGCCTCGGTGCTGCTGGCGGCCGCCGACACCTTCCGGGCGGCGGCGCGCGAGCAGTTGCTGGTCTGGGCCGACCGCAACACGGTCGAGATCGTGAGCAACGAGGGCGGCGACCCGTCGGCCGTGAGCTTCGACGCGGTGAACGCCGGCAAGGCGCGCGGCAAGGACGTGGTGCTGGTCGACACCGCCGGCCGCCTGCCGACGCAACTGCACCTGATGGACGAGCTCAAGAAGATCAAGCGCGTGGTCACCAAGGCCGATGCCACTGCGCCACACGAGGTGCTGCTGGTGATCGACGGCAACACCGGGCAGAACGCGCTCGCACAGGTCAAGGCCTTCGACGAGACGCTCGGCCTCACCGGCCTCATCGTGACCAAGCTCGACGGCACGGCCAAGGGCGGCGTGCTGTGCGCCATTGCACGCGAGCGGCCGATTCCGGTCTACTTCATCGGCGTGGGGGAGAAGCTCGAAGACCTCGAGACATTCAACGCGCGCGAGTTCGCGCAGGCCCTGCTCGGCTGATCTGGGCAGACGCTGGAAAAAAGAAGCGGCCCCCGCTTTCGCCGGGGCCGCTCTTCACTTCTTCTCTTCTCCCTTTCCCCCTGGTTCCCTGATTTTTTGCCTCTGTGCGAGTGTGTGTCTGGTGTGCGGCTGGCTCAGAGGCCGAACAGCGACACCGGCATGCACAGCGGCCCGCTGCTGCAATTGACCGGCGTGAAGTAGAGCGTCTGGATCGAACCGCTGGGCAGCCCCATGCCGCCGACGAGCCCGGCGCCCTTGGCGCCTTCGGTGTTCGCCTGCCGGATGAAGGCCGTGCTGTTGCCCTCGGGCGCGAGGCCGTAGAAGCTGAAGGTGGCCGCCTGCGACAGGTCCTTCGTGTAGATCACGCCCCCGCCATCGGGAAAGACGTACTCGGTGCGATAGCGAAAGCCGCGCGCACCGCGCTCATTGAGCTGGGCCAGGTAAGCATCGTCGCTGCCGGCGAAATCGGCGATCTCGTAGCCGTAGGTGGCATTGGTCGCCGAATTCTTCTCGTAGACCGCGACGGTCGTGCCGCCGGCAATGAACGCGGGACTCACGTTGTAGAAGCCCTCCGCGCCCTGGCTGTTGGTCTGGGCCAGGAAGTCCGCCTTGCTCGTGGCCGATGCCGCGAGCCGGTAGCTGAAGGTGCCGGGCGTGGTGTTGTTCTTGCGGTAGATGTAGAAAATGTCGCCGTTGACGCTGTACGAACCGGCCCACTGGAAGCCCCGTCCGCCCGCCTCGTTCGCCTGGCTCAGGAAGGCAGCGCTGTCGGCAGTGAGCGGCTTGGTCTCATAGCTATAGGTCGCGTCGCCATCGCGCACGTAGCCCTCGACGATCTCGCTGGTGGTCGGGCTGGTCGTGAAGGCAAAGCCGCTCAGAAAACGGAAGCCGCGCGCCCCCTGGGCATTGAGGTTGGCCGCGAAGGCGCTGCTGTCGCCCGCCACGGGCAGCGCTTCATACATGAAGGTGCGGGTGGACGGGATAGGCGCCGGCGCTGGCGGCGGTGGTGCCGGCGGCGGGGGCGCGGGTGGAGGTGGGGGCGGCAACACGAATCCGCCGCCGCCGCCTCCGCCACCGCCGCCACCACCACACGCTGTCAGGGCGAGCGCTGCCGCCACTGCGACGGCCACCGCCGCAAGCTTGAACTTCACTGGGACTTCTCCGTTTTTCGATGATTCAACGCAAGGCGGAAACTGCCCGCCTCCACCGGCCGAAAGCCGGTCGACACCGCGAAGTTACGGGATGGGGTGAACGCTCACCAGTGCCGAAAGTCATGCCAACCGCGCTTTACACGAACGATTGTTCAGCGATTGGCGCCCAACTACTACGAATGTTTTCAGGCGTCGATCGGCGACGGTTCAGCGGCCGGCTTCGTCGCGGTCAGTTCGGCCATCGCCTGGAGCAGCGCGGCGGCCACGACCGGCTTGAACAACACCGGCACCTGCGATTCCCGCACGCGCTGCAGCCGGGCGGGCGACGTCTCGCCGGTGATCAGCAGCAGCGGGGTCTCGGCGCGGCCCTCGCCCGGCCCCTGGCTCAGGCGCAGGCCCGCGTCGAGGCCGTCGACGCCGTCGGCCAGTCGGTAGTCGCACAGCAGCAGATCGAACGGGCGCCCTTCGCCGTGGGCCTTTTGCAGGGCCGCGGCAGCACCGGCCTCGTCGGCCACGGCGAGCGCATCGATCGCGTGCGAGCACAGCAGGCCCACCATGGCCTCTCGGATCTCGAGTTCGTCGTCCAGCAGCAGCACGCGCCCCGGCAGCGGTGGCGCGATCCTGCGCTGCGGCGCCTGCGCTGCTTCCCCCGTATCGGACGGAAAGGAAGGCAGCAGCCCGCCGGCCTGCGCACGGGCGACCGGCAGCACGACGCGAAAGTGCGTGCCGCGCCCTGGGCGCGAATGCATCTGCACCGGATGGCCGAGCAGCCGCGACAGCCGCTGCACGATCGACAGGCCGATGCCCAGGCCGCGGGAGCGGTCACGGCCGGGATTGTTGATCTGATAGAACTCTTCGAAGATGCGGCCTGACTGCTCGGGCGCGATGCCGATGCCGGTGTCGCGCACCTCGACCCACACCGAATCGCCGCGCTCGCGCGCCATCACCGTCACGCCGCCATGGGCGGTGTACTTGAGCGCGTTGTCCATCAGGTTGGACAGCATGCGGTGCAGCAGTTGCGGATCGCTGTGCACCCACAGGCCGCTGGCGCGCACGCGCAGCTGCAGCTGTTTTTGCTCGGCACGCGCCGAGAAGGTGTGGTTGAGCGGCAGGAACAGCGCGTCCAGCTGCACCGGCTGGGGCACCGGGGTGATCACGCCGGCATCGAGCCGCGAGACGTCGAGCATGGTGTCCAGCGACGCGCCGAGCGCATTCACCGCGCGCATCAGGCGTTCGGCATTGCGGCCCTCGGGGCGGTCGCGCAGTTCGTTCTCGAGCGCGGCGCCAAAAAGCGCGATGGCGTGCAGCGGCTGGCGCAGGTCATGGCTGGCGGTGCCGAGGAAGCGGGTTTTCTCTTCGCTGGCGCGCTCGGTGGCGGCGATCTGCTCGCCGAGCCGTGCGGCCAGGGCCTCGTTCTCGAAGCGCAGCATGAGCGACTCGGTCAGGAGCCTGTGCTGGCCGATGCCCGCGCGCAGCGTCAGCAGCAGGTAGGCCGCGCCGGCCGCCGCCAGGAAAAGGTGCAGGCCGTCGCCTTGCCACGCCAGCGCAGTGATCAGGCCCAGCGACATCGGCAGGGTGTAGCCGAAGAGCGCCGACTTCAGCGGCCAGAGCGACTGCGCCGCCCGGGCGCAGCTGCCCACGATCACCGCCATCAGCAGCGAGGTCATCGGCAGGTTGTCGTAGGGCACGATGAGCCAGGGCACCACCGCCGTGATCATGCTGACCAGCGTGACCATGCGGGAGATCTTGCGCGCCCAGTACGCGCTTTCCCGCGCGGGCCGCAACGGGGTCCAGCGCGGTGTGAAGAAGACGTAGAGGTCGGCAATCACCAGGCCGCCGATCCAGAACAACAGACTCAGGTTGTGCAGCTGCGAATAGATGATGCAGCCGAACACCACCACGAACGCCATGTGGGTCAGTGTCGAGACGATGTAGGTGTCGTAGACCGAGGCGACGTGCTCGCGCAGCACCCGCTGGCCGAGGGTGTGGTCGGCGGACGGATCGGACGCCACGCGCGGAGCTTCTCAGTGAAGCGTGCTGATCAACTGGGCGCGCGAGCGCATGCCGAACAGCAACAGGATGGTCGAGACGTGGTTCTTCACCGTGCCCTCGCTCAGGTTCGCGAGCTGGGCGATTTCCTTGTTGGCCTTGCCCTCGAGCACCCACTGCAGCACCTGCATCTGGCGCGGCGTGAGCTCCTGCCATGCGCTGGCGTGGGCGAACTCGGCGTAGCCCGTGAGCGCCTTCGGCACGGCCGGCGGCGGGTTGTCGGCGGCGTCGGGGTCGAGCAGGCCGCAGGCGCGGATGAAGCTCACCACCTCTTTCAGATCGGCCGACTTGGGCAGAAAGGCGCTGGCCCCCAGGGCGAGCACGCCCTGCGCGAGCGAACTGTTGCCCGTGCCGGACAGCACCACGATGCGCGCCGCCGGAAAGCGCAGCCGGAATTCGGCCAGGCCGCTCAGTCCGTGGGTGTCAGGCAGCGCCAGGTCGAGCAGCACGAGCCCGATGGAGGACTGATGGGCTTCATACAGCGCGAGGGCATCGGTGACATTGCCGGCCTCGAAGACCTCGATGCGCGCGCCCGAAGAGCTGGCCTGCGCCTGTACCAGCGCGCAGACCCCCAGGCGGAGCAGATCGTGGTCGTCCACGACCAGGATCGCGGTCTGGGCGCGAACTGGAAGATCCGCCCCCGCGGTCTCGGGCGGAGGCGTGGGAGAAGAATCGAAGGGAGCCACGCGTTTGATCTTAGCGGGGCAAAGGGCCAGCAACAGTGCCCTAAGTCATGACACGGCCCGCCCTTCGGGCCGGAATTGCTACTTTTTCAGTAGCATCTGCCGCACTTGCCATCAATGGTCGCGGTGGGCACCATCGAAGTCTCGCCGCATCGAACGGCGCTTTTGGAGACTCATCATGATGCACACCGCTGCCGCCCCGCTGACATCGAGCGATCGCAAGGTCGATCGACTGCTCGCGCACTACGAGGAAAGCCACCGCAATCCGACCAACGAGCTGATCCACTTCGTGGCCATCCCCGCGATCATGCTGAGCATCGTCGGGCTGCTTTTCGCAATTCATCCGTGGGTGGCCTACGTTTTCGTGGCCGCGAGCCTCGTCTACTACGCGCTGCTGCGCGCACCGGCCTTCCTGCTGACGATGCTCGTGCTGACCGCGCTCGCCCTGGCGCTGGTGCACGCGATGGGCGGGCTTGTTTTGCCGGTTTCGGCCGCCATCTTCGTGGTGGCCTGGATATTTCAGTTCGTGGGCCACAAGATCGAAGGCAAGAAACCTTCGTTCTTCGAAGACATCCAATATCTCTGGGTCGGCCCGCTGTTCGTTTTGTCGAAGCTGTTCCAGAAGATGGGGGTTCGCTGGTAGTAGCCTTTGGCTATCAAAGCGATAGGAACTCAAGGGAACCCTTGGTTTAGCACTCCCTCTAACCGAGTGCTAATATGGCCAACACTAAGGAGTTTCCCCTGATGACAACGCTGTCTGGAGTCTCTGCCAACCAGCTGGCCGTCGCCAATCCATGGTCGATGGTCCCCCCGCTGGGCAACCTGGATGCCTACATTTCGGCCGCCAACCGCCTGCCGCTGCTCACGCTCGAAGAAGAGCAGGGCTTCGCTCGCAAGCTGCGCGACCAGAACGACCTCGACGCCGCGGGCGCGCTGATCCTGTCGCACCTGCGCCTCGTGGTTTCCATTTCCCGCCAATACCTGGGCTACGGGCTGCCGCACGGCGACCTGATCCAGGAAGGCAACGTCGGCCTCATGAAGGCCGTGAAGCGCTTCGATCCCGACCAGGGCGTTCGGCTGGTGAGCTACGCCATGCACTGGATCAAGGCCGAGATTCACGAGTACATCCTGAAGAACTGGCGCATGGTCAAGGTCGCGACGACCAAGGCCCAACGCAAGCTGTTCTTCAACCTGCGCTCGATGAAGCAGAGCTTCAAGGCCGACTCGGCCGCGGCCGACAACGGCACGCACCGCGAAACGCTGAGCCCCGACGAGGTGTCTCAGATGGCGACCCGGCTCAACGTCAAGCCCGAAGAAGTGCTTGAAATGGAAACCCGCCTGTCGGGTGGCGATGTGCTGCTCGATCCGGGTCCGTCCGATGACGGCGACGAAGCCTTCGGCCCTATCGCCTACCTGGCCGACGCCACGCAGGAACCGACGGCCCTGCTCGAATCGCAGCAGCGCGACCGCCTGTCGAGCGACGGCATCGCGACCGCGCTCGAAGCGCTGGACGACCGCAGCCGCCGCATCGTGGAAGAGCGCTGGCTCAAGGTCAACGACGACGGCTCGGGCGGCATGACGCTGCACGACCTGGCTGCGGTGTACGGCGTGAGCGCCGAGCGCATCCGCCAGATCGAAGTCGCTGCGATGAAGAAGATGAAGAAGGCTCTGGCGGACTACGCGTAAAGCTGTCTCCATCCAGAAAAAAACCCGGCTCTGCCGGGTTTTTTCATGGGCCTTTGGAGAGCGTCCGCAACGCCCGTTTCGCGATGTACCGCGTCGCGTCGGTGTTCGATTCCGCGACCCAGCGCTTGCACAATTTCTCGACCCATTCCCCTTGCGTCTTGCTCGCGTCGTTGAGCCAGTTCGCGACCGAGTTCTGCACATACCGGCTGCCGTCCGCCCGCAGCGGCTCGATCAGCGGCAATGCACGCCAGGGCTCGGCCTTGAGCGCCTCGATCTGCGCGCACCACACACCGCGCGGCCGCGTGAGTTCGCTGGCGAAGCGGCGGATATTCGAGTCGGCATCGAACACCCACGACTGCAGCAGCGCGAGCGCTTCGTCCAGCGAAGCGATGACCGCGTCGCGAACCGCCATCCAGGCGATCTCGCGCACACCGAAATGCGGATCAGCAGCAAAGCGGCGCACCGCCTCGAGTTGTGCCGGCAAGGGCAACCCGGAGAGCGTGACCCACTGCGCCGCCCAGCAGCGCGCCACATCGCTCGCATGCGTGGCCAGCCGGTGCGCGACGGCATCGCGCTCGGCGTGAAGCGCCGTCAGGTCGTAGAGCGCGCGGGCGATGTGGGTGTGGCGCTGCATCGGCTTGAAGGCGCCGAGCATGGCGATGGTGTCGACCAACCGTTCGCTTGTCGCATCGAGCCCGACATGCCCCGCCACACTGCGCGCCAGTTGCGGCAGCTCGAGCGCCATGAACTCGTTGAGGTTGACGGTTTCGAGCAGCCCGTCGTTGAGGGCACGCAGCACCTCGGGCGGAATGAGCGCGATGCGGAAGGCGCCCTTGCGCGCTTTCAGGTGATCGACCGCCGCGACGGCTACGGCAGCGTCCATCGGCCGTCCCTTCCTTCTCAAGAACCGAGCAGCGTCTTCAGGTCCGACACCATCGACGGCACGCCCGCGCCGTAACGCGCATAAAGCCGCAGCCGGCCCTGCGGGTCGTAAATGAAGCTCGCGGCCGAGTGGTCCATCGAATAGCTGGTGGGCGTCTTGCCGTCGACCTTCTTGTAGTAGACCTTGAAGTCCTTGGCGGTCGCGGTGAGCTCGTCGAGCGTCGGGATCAGCGCGACGAAGTTCGGGTCGAACGCACCCATGTAGGCCTTCATCACCTCGGGCGTGTCGCGCGCCGGATCGACGGTGACGAACAGCACCTGCAGCTTGTCGCCATCCTTGCCCAGTTGCTGCTTGACCTGCGCCATCTCGGTCATCGTGGTCGGGCAGACGTCGGGGCACTGCGCGTAGCCGAAGAACAGCACGACCGCCTTGCCCTTGAAGTCGGCCATGGTACGGACCTTGCCGTCGGCGTCCTTCAGCGAGAAGTCCTTGGCGTAGTCGGCGCCGGTGATGTCGACCGCATTGAAGCTCTGCTTCGTCTCGCTGCAGGCCGACAGCCCCACGCCCAGAGCCGCCACGGCCATGCTGCCGGCGATCAGTTGGAGAGCGTTGCGCTTGTTCATGGGACGAGTAGGGTTCTATTCAATGGAGGTAGTGATCGACGAGCAGCGCCAGGAACAGCACGCTCAGGTGGATCAGCGAAAAGCGGAAGGTCTTGCGCGCGAGCGTGTCGGAGTAATTGCGCCAGAGCGCAAAGGCATAGCCCGTGAAACCGATGCTCACGGCCACGGCGACCGCAAGATACAGCCAGCTGCTCATGCCGTAGATGAAGGGCATGAGGCAGGCCGCGAAAAGAATGAAGGTGTAGAGCAGCACCTGCAGCCGCGTGAACTCGTTGCCGTGCGTGACCGGCAGCATCGGCAGGCCCGCCTTGCGGTAGTCCTCGACGCGGTAGAGCGCGAGCGCCCAGAAATGCGGCGGCGTCCACAGGAAGATGATGAGAAAGAGGATCAGCGCCTCGGGCCCCACGTCGCCCGTCATCGCGGCCCAGCCCAGCACCGGCGGCATCGCGCCCGAGGCGCCGCCGATCACGATGTTCTGCGGCGTCAGCGGCTTGAGGATCACGGTGTAGACCACCGCATAGCCGACGAAGGTGGCGAAGGTCAGCCACATGGTGAGCGGGTTGACCGTGAACCACAGCAACGCCGACCCCGCCGCGCACAGCAGCGCCGAGAACACGAGTGCCTGCAGATCGCTGAGCTGCCCGCGCGCCGTGGGGCGCCAGGCGGTGCGCTTCATCTTGGCGTCGATGCCCTTCTCCACCAGGCAGTTGAACGCCGCCGCCGCGCCGGCCACCAGCCAGATGCCGATGCAAGCGAGCACCGCGCGCTGCACGTCGAACCACGAGGGCAGCCCGGGCACGGCCAGCACCATGCCGATCAGCGCGCAGAACACGATCAGCTGCACCACGCGCGGCTTGGTCAGCGCGTAGAACTGGCGCAGCACGTTGGCGGTGCTCGTGTGCTGAACGGGGATCGGGGTGCTCACGCGGGGGCTTTCTTCGAGGTGGGGGTCGTGGAGGTGCCGCGTGCATTGTCGTCGGCGCGCGCCGTGGCCGTCGCGGCGGCTTCACGGCGGCTCTCGCACAGCGCCCAGGTCAGCACCACCGCGAGCGCCGCGGCACCGCCGGTGTGGAGCACGGCGGCCGCCAGCGGCCAGCCGAGCAGCACGTTGCCGAGGCCCGTGGCGAGCTGAAGCAAAGCCAGACCGGCCAGCCAATGGGCCTGCGGGCGCAGTGTGTGGATGCGGCGCAGGCGCCACGCGAGCACGCCCAGCGCGACGAACACCGCGTACGCCATCAGCCGATGCGCATAGTGGATGGCAGTGAGTGCAGAGAAATCGAGCGGCTGGCCCTCGCCGGTCACGCCGAGGTGGCGCCAGATCTCGAAGCCCTGCGCGAAATTCATCGGCGGCCACCAACTGCCCTGGCAGGTTGGGAACTGAGTGCAAGCGAGCACGGCGTAGTTGGTGCTGACCCAGCCGCCGAGCGCGATCTGCAGCACGAGCAAGACGGAGGTCGCGATCAGGCCGTTGCGCAGGGCCGGCGACACCGGGGTCGGCAAGCGGTCTGCGGCAACCTGCCGGTAGCGAACCGCCTGGATGCACAGCAGTGCGAGCAGCACGATGGCGCCGAGCAAGTGCAACGTGACGATCGCGGGGAAGAGTTTCCAGGTGACGGTCATGGCGCCGAAGGCGCCCTGCAGGCACACCCAGACCAATGTCGCAGCAGGCCACCATGCGCTGAGCGTGGCGTGGTCGCCGTCCGCTGTCGACACAGGCTGGCGCAACTGGCGCCGCCGCACGATCCAGGTCGCACCGGCCAGCGTCAGGATCAGCACGCCCACGCCTGTCGCCAGATAGCGATGGACCATCTCCACCCATGCCTTGCTGTGCGTCACCGGCCCGGTCGGCTGGGCCGATTGCGCCATCGCGATCTCGTGCCGCGCGCCGACCGGGCTGGCGTTGCCGTAGCAGCCGGGCCAATCGGGGCAACCGAGACCGGAATCGGTCAGGCGCGTGAAGGCGCCGAACAGCGTGAGATCGAAGGTGAGGAACAGCGTGAGCACCGTCAGCGCATGCAGCCGCCGCGCCGGGCCGTGCCCCGCGTTGCGGCGCCACACCCAGACCAGCGGCCCGAGCGCGATCAGCACGCCGGCCGCCATCAGCCAGGCGATCGGTGTGAGGTCGTACAGGGAGCTCGTGTCCGTCATGGGCAGGTCAGCGGCCGGGTTCGTCCCACGAGGAGGAGGCGCGCAGCAGGCGATCGATGTCGCGCTTGGCGCGGCTCGCGCCCGCGGCGTCCATGCGCGCGGGGAAACGCATCATCCAGTTGCCCATCGGGTCAACCACGAAGAGGTGTTCGGCGAGGGCGTGGCCCGAAACGGGGGCAAGCCACTTGGCCAGCTGGTCAGCCGGCACGCGCAGCACCGTCGCGCCATGCAGGCCATTGTTCAGTCGCTCGGGGATGGGTGCGGCATCGCTCACGAGCCAGACGCGGTCCATGCGGTCCTTCTCGCGGCCGAGGCTTTCGCGAAGCTGCCGCTGCAGGTAGAGCTGCTGCTCGCACAGCGCGTCGCAGGCCGCATCGGCCACCGCGACCAGCAGCCACTGGCCCTTGAGCGTGGCGACGTCGACCGGCGCACCGCTGCGGTCGGTGGCGGTCAGCCCGGGCAGTTCGCGCTGCGGGTTGATCAGCTCGCCGTAGACGCTGCGGCCTTCGGGGCGGATCACGTAGTAGGTGAAGTACGACGCGATGACGGGCGCGGCGCACATCAGCAGCACCGCGATCATCTTCCAGCGTCCGACGACCGTGCGCCGGCCCTCGGCGCCGTCGAGCGCCGCCTGGTTGGGCGACGGCATCGAATGCACCGTCAGGCCCAGCGGTTCGTCAGAGGCGGCGTTCATCGCGTGCGCGGCGCCGCGAGCGGCGGAAGGGGGTGATGAATTGGAACCAGACATAGAGGATGACGACGAGGGCCGAAAGGCCGAACCACTGGAATGCGTAACCGTAGTGCCTCTCCAAGCCCAGCGCCGGGGCCGGCCAGTCGCGCTGCAGGCCCTCGGAGGCCGGCCCGGTCTGCTGCAGCGACACATCGGTTCGCAGCGGCAGCTTGGTCTCGGCACGGAACGCCTCCAGGTCGAGATTTTGCCGGATGGACGAAGACCCCTCGGCAGCCGGTGCTGGCGCAGCGGCGGAAGCCGCTGGAGCGGGCGTGGACGCGGCGGCTGCCGGCGAGCCCAGTTCGAGCAGATGGCTCGGCGGCGGCTCGATCAGACCCGTGACCTCGACGATGCCGGCGGGCGTCTCGACCGCCCCCAGCTTCGTGCGGTCGACGAAATTGCGCTGCACCCAGCCGCGCTGGATCATCACCGTCTGCTCGGTGCCTTCGAGCGCGAACGGCGTCAGCACGTAGAAGCCGGGCACGCCGTGCATCTGGCGGTTGTCGAGATACACCGTCTGCGGCGTGAGCCAGAGGCCGCGCAGGCGCACCGGCCGGTGCAGCGCATCGCTCGCCTGAGGAAGCGCGAGGAATTCGGTCTGGTCGAGCGCGGGCTTCTGTTTTTCAGCATCGATGCTGGCCTGCAGCGCTTCTTTCTGCGCGGCGCGCGACAGCTGCCAGCGGCCCAGCGAGACGGTGGCGGCCACCGTCAGGATGGCCGCGATGGTGACGATCCAGAAGCGGCCGCGGCGGCGCGGTGCTTCGGCGTTCAGGGGTTCAGGGATCACTGGAGAGGACGGGGCGTGCGGCCGATAATGCGGGTCATGAAATATCTCGTCGCCCTGGTGTTCCTGGGCATCTTCGCGAGCCTCGGATTTGCGCTGTACTTCATGCTGAAGGACGGGCGCAATGGGCGCGCCAAGAGCGGCGGCATGGCGCGCGCCCTCACCTTTCGGATCGGCCTGTCGGTGTTTTTGTTCCTCTGCATGCTGCTCGCCTGGAAACTCGGCTACATCCAGCCCACCGGGCTCCCGCTCGGCAAGTAGATGGTGCTCGTTCCAGGAGAACCATGAAAAAGGCGCCTTGCGGCGCCTTTTTTCTGGAGTGACGCGAGGCTCTTCGCTCAAAGCCAGTAGACCAGCATGTAGAGGCCCAGCCACACCACGTCCACGAAGTGCCAGTACCAAGCCGCGCCTTCGAAGCCGAAGTGACGCTCGGGCGTGAAATGGCCCTTCTGCAGGCGCAGCGTGATGAACAGCAGCATCAGCATGCCGATGAACACATGCAGGCCGTGGAAGCCGGTCAGCATGAAGAAGGTCGAGCCGTAGGTGCCCGAGCTGAGCTTCAGGTTCAGTTCGGTGTAGAGGTGGTGGTACTCGTAGCCCTGCACGCCCAGGAAGACGATACCCAGCAGCACGGTGAGCCACATGAAGCGGATGGTCTGCGCACGATGGCCGGCCCGCAGCGCGTGGTGGGCGATGGTGAGCGTCACGCCCGAGCTGAGCAGCAGCGCGGTGTTGATGGTGGGCAGCCAGAACGGCCCCACGGTCTGGAACGGCTCGACGATGTCGGCCGGCGAAGCGGTTGCACCGGCGGCCACGCTGGGCCACACGGCCTTGAAGTCGGGCCAGAGGATCGCGTTGTCCAGGCTTCCGAGCGCCGGCAGCGAGTGGGTGCGGGCCCACCACAGCGCGGTGAAGAAGGCGCCGAAGAACATCACTTCCGAGAAGATGAACCAGCTCATGCTCCAGCGGAACGAGAGATCGATCTTGTGGCCGTACTGCCCGCTCTCGCTTTCGCCGATGGCCGCACGGAACCACACGAAGAGCGTGGCGAGCCAGCCGACCATGCCGGCCGCGAGCGACCAGGCGCCCCACTCGTGACCGTTGATCCATTGCGCCGCACCGAGGATCACGAAGAACAGGCCGGTCGCCGCCATGACCGGATAGGCCGATGGTCCGGGCACGAAGTAGTAGGGCGTGGTGCCGTGGGTGGTTGAACTCATATCAGCTCCTGGCTTTCTTTCTTCTCTCGATTCAATGGATTCTGCTTGTCGTGGGTTTCGTCAGGCCGTGGCAACCACATGCCGCACCAGCAGCACCAGCCCGACGACGAAGACGATCACTGCGACGAATGCCACCGCAATGATGTGCAACGGATTCAGCTTTCCCAGGTCTTCCTGGTAGGCGCTGTTCTTGCGAACGCCGAAGAACGACCAACCGACCGCCTTGATGGTGTCCCACAGCGTGGCCTTCTTGCCGTTCGGACTCACGAGCGCGGCTCATTGACGGTGCTCGTGACTGCGGCCACCGGCGCCGCCGGCGTCTTGCCGCCCACCTCGAAGAAGGTGTACGACAGCGTGATGGTCTTCACGTCCTTGGAGATCTTCGGGTCGATCACGAACGCGACCGGCCACTGCTTCTTCTCGCCCGGATCAAGCGTGTACTGGTTGAAGCAGAAGCACTCGAGCTTGTTGAAATAGGGCGCGGCCTGCTGCGGCGCGTAGCTCGGAATGGCCTGCGCGGCCATGCGGCGGTTCTGCACGTTCTGGAATTCGTAGATCACCGTGTTGAGCTGGCCCGGATGCACCTCGATGGTCCGCTCCGCGGGCTTGAAGTCCCAGAGGCCGCCGCGCACGTTGGAGTCGAACTCGACCTTGATCGTGCGGGTCATGTCGACCTGCGTGTTGTCGGGCACGCGCACGTTCTTGCCGCCGCTCGCACCGCCGGGCACCTCGAGCTCGGAGAGCGCAAGGATGTTGATGCCGGTCATCTCGCAGATCGCGCGGTACATCGGCACCAGCGCATAGCCGAAG
The DNA here is from genome assembly GCF_051216415.1 of Variovorax trehalosi. Lineage (NCBI taxonomy): Bacteria > Pseudomonadati > Pseudomonadota > Betaproteobacteria > Burkholderiales > Comamonadaceae > Variovorax > Variovorax trehalosi. The sequence goes on along the minus strand of NZ_JBPJZG010000012.1, from coordinate 119,014 downwards.
GCGAACATGCCGCAGGTCACGACGGCGAGCTTGCCGACCATGCGCACATTGGCGCGGCGGATGCGTTGGCCGAGACTCATGCGTGCTGCTCCGGTTCGGTTGGCCAGCGGTCAGCGACCGCTGAAGAAGACCATGCGCGCGATGAAACCGATGAAGAAGATCACCGCGATGGAGGCCAGCGTGAGCCCCATGCGACGGTTGTTCTTTCTTTGCTCAGGCGTCGTCATCGTCGTGCGGTCGATCAACCAATCACCTTGGTGGCGGTCGGATCGAGCTTGGGCGGGTTCTCGAAGGTGTGGAACGGCGCCGGCGACGGCACTTCCCACTCGAGGCCTTCAGCTGCTTCCCACGGCTTCTGCGAAGCCTTCTCGCCCTTGCCGCGCATGGTCGGCAGCACGATGAAGAGGAAGAAATACAGCTGGGCGAAACCGAAGAAGAAGGCACCGACCGACGCGAGCGCGTTGAAGTCGGCAAACTGCATCGGGTAGTCGGCGTAGCGTCGCGGCATGCCGGCCAGGCCTAGGAAGTGCATCGGGAAGAAGGTCACGTTGAACGAGATCAGCGACCACCAGAAGTGCACCTTGCCGCGCGTTTCGTTGTACATCACGCCGGTCCACTTGGGCACCCAGTAGTAGAAGCCCGAGAACATGGCGAACAGCGAGCCGGCCACCAGCACGTAGTGGAAGTGGGCCACCACGTAGTAGGTGTCCTGCAGTTGCGTGTCGATCGGCGCGACCGCGAGGATGAGGCCCGTGAAGCCGCCCATCGTGAACACGAAGATGAAGCCGACCGCGAACAGCATGGGCGTCTCGAAGGTCATCGAGCCCTGCCACATCGTGGCGATCCAGTTGAAGATCTTCACGGCCGTGGGCACCGCTATCAGCATGGTCGCGTACATGAAGAACAGCTGGCCGGTGAGCGGCATGCCAGTCGTGAACATGTGGTGCGCCCACACGATGAACGACAGGATGGCGATCGACGAGGTGGCGTACACCATCGAGGCGTAGCCGAAGAGCTTCTTGCGGGCGAAGGCCGGCACCACCTGGCTGATGATGCCGAAGGCCGGCAAGATCATGATGTAGACCTCGGGGTGGCCGAAGAACCAGAAGATGTGCTGGTACATCACCGGGTCGCCGCCGCCGGCGGGGTTGAAGAAGCTGGTGCCGAAGTGGCGGTCGGTCAGCGTCATCGTGATGGCGCCTGCGAGCACGGGCATCACGGCGATCAGCAGGTAGGCGGTGATGAGCCAGGTCCAGCAGAACATCGGCATCTTCATCAGCGTCATGCCGGGGGCGCGCATGTTGAGGATGGTCACGATGATGTTGATCGAGCCCATGATCGACGAGGCGCCCATGATGTGCATCGCGAAGATGCCGGCGTCCATCGAGGGGCCCATCTGCAGCGTGAGCGGTGCGTAGAGCGTCCAGCCTGCCGCCGGCGCGCCGCCGGGCATGAAGAACGAACCCACCAGCATCAGCGCCGCGGGAATCAGCAGCCAGAAGCTGAAGTTGTTCATGCGCGCGAACGCCATGTCGGACGCGCCCACCTGCAGCGGGATCATCCAGTTCGCGAAGCCCACGAAGGCCGGCATGATGGCGCCGAACACCATGATCAGGCCGTGCATGGTGGTGAACTGGTTGAACAGCTCGGGGTTCACCAGTTGCAGGCCGGGCTGGAACAGCTCGGCGCGGATCAGGAGGGCCAGGATGCCGCCCACCATCAGCATCGTGAAGCTGAACAGCAGGTAGAGCGTGCCGATGTCCTTGTGATTGGTCGCGAACACCCAGCGGCGCCAGCCGGTGGGCGCGTGGTGGTCGTGATGCTCGTCGTGTGCGTGGTCGCCGTGGGCGTGACCGTGGGGGTCGAGGACTGCACTCATTTCGTTGTTCCTTGCAATTTCTTCTTCGCGGGGCGCTGCTGCTGGCGAATCACTTGCCGCGCAGGGCCAGCACTTCGGCCGGCTGCACCAACTGGCCCGTCTTGTTCGACCAGCTGTTCTTGGTGTACGTGGCCACTGCCGCGAGGTCGGTGTCGCTCAGCTGTTTCCAGGAAGGCATCGCGCCGTTGTTCTGGCCGTTGAGCAGCACTTCGAGTTGCACCTTGTGATCGGCTGCAACCACCTTGGCCGAGCCGTCGAGCGGCTTGATCGGGCCTGCACCCTTGCCGTTGGCCTGGTGGCAGGCGGCGCAGTTGGCGGCGTAGACCTTCTCGCCGCGAACCAGCATCTCGGGCAGCGCCCAGACCTTGGTCGGATCGTCGAGTTTGGCGGCGGCTTCCTTGCGCTTGGCGGCAACCCAGGTCGTGTAGTCGGCGGCCGAGACCACCTTCACGTGGATCGGCATGTAGGCGTGTTCCTTGCCGCACAGTTCCTGGCACTGGCCGTAGTAGTCGCCCACGGTCTCGGCGCGGAACCAGGTGTCGCGCACGAAGCCGGGGATCGCGTCTTGCTTGAGGCCCAGCTGCGGCACGGCGAACGCGTGGATCACGTCGTTGGCGGTGGTGATGATGCGGACCTTCTTGTTGACCGGCACGACCAGCGGGTTGTCGACCTTGAGCAGGTAGTCGTCGGGCATCGCGCCCTTGGCGCCCGCGTCGGACATCGCGCGCTGCGAGCTGTCCAGCGTGGAGATGAAGGCCAGGCCCTCGCCTTCGCCGTTCAGGTAGTCGTAGCCCCATTTCCACTGGTAGCCCGTGGTCTTGATCGTGAGGTCGGCGTTGGTGGTGTCCTTCTGGGCCACCAGCACCTTGGTGGCGGGCAGCGCCATCACGATCACGATGAGGAAGGGCACGATGGTCCAGATGACCTCGACCACCACCGATTCATGGAAGTTGGCGGCCTTGTGGCCCACCGACTTGCGGTGCTTCCAGATCGAATAGAACATGACCGCGAACACGGCGACGAAGATGACCGTGCACAGAATCATCATGATCGTGTGGAGCAGATGCTGCTCCTGCGCGATCTTGGTCACCCCGACCGGAAGATTCAACTGGCGAACCGAAGGGCCGCCGGGCAGATCGTTGACTGCGTGCGCCGCGCTGCTGAAAGCCGCGCCGGCCGCCAGCAACAGATTCGCCGGCCTGTACTTGTTGCGCCAAATGCTCTTCATCGTGTTCACGTTTCTTCAATTTTTTCGACAAACCCAACCGTGCAGCGCTGCGCAAGCCGCTTCAAGCGCCACGCAACGCCATGCGAATCTCGCGCGCCAATGCTGCACGCAACTCCGGGCGTACATAGCGCCCCACCCTGACCGATCGACCCTGTCCCGAGACCTCGATCAGCGAGCGATCGCTGGTCTGCGGTTCGATCCGCACCTGGTGCGGAAGAAATTCCGTGCGTTCGTAGTGCCCACCGTCCTCGAGCTCCACGACCAGCCGTCCACCCTGCAACGCGATCCGTTCTCCATCGGTCGCATGCCGCGCGTACAGCATGAAAGCGAAACCCACCGCGGCCAGTTCGAGCCAGGCGAATGGCAGCACCAGCGGCGCACCGTGCAGCCAGAACACCGTACCGATACCGAGCGATACCACGCACAGCGACGCGTAGAGCCAGCCCAGCTGGCTCGGGGTCACCGAGCAGTTCCGCTTCAGGAACCAGTGGATGCTCTGGCCTGAAACGGTGGCAAAACGAAACACGGAATTCGACACGGGCGAGTTCAGCAAATCGGTGCGTCGATGGTCGCCAAACCCTTCGTACAAACAGGATCCGACAGGCCCTCGATCGCGGGACAATACCCGCGAGTTTCACGCAACGGCGGATTGTAGCGGGTAGATACCGGCGCTCGCAGGCCCTGTGGGACGCCTACGGGTCACTACTACTAGGCAATCAGGCGCCTGGCCGACCTCGTTGCAGCATCGAGCGCATCTCGCGCAACGACACCGCGCTTTCGGCCGACAGCGACACGCGCGGCGTCGGCTTGAAGGCATGGCCGTAGATGACCTCGAAGGTCAGCGCGATGTGGCCGTTGCCGCCCTCGGCTGGCGCCAGTTCGGGCAGCGCGCCCTTCAGCGCCTTGTGCCAGGTTTTGCCGCGCAGCGCAGGGAAACGCCCCGGGTGCAGGTTGCGCCCCAACGTGCGCAACTCGGCCAGCGCGGCCTCGGGCGTGGCCCAGGTCAGCACGATGCGCTCCATGTCCATCACCGGCTCGGCGAAGCCGGCATGCACCAGCATGTCGCCCCAGTCGTGCATGTCGGTGTATTCGTGGCCCGCGGCAGGCCAGCCGAGGCGGGCATGCAGTGCGCGCAGTTCGCGCACGGTGTCGGGACCGAGGCACGAGAACATCAGGAAGCCGTCGGTCGCGACCAACTTGTGCCACTGCGAGATCAGCGCCTCGGGATCGGCGGCCATGTGCAGCGACATGTTGGCCCAGAGCAGGTCGACGCCGTCTTCGGGCGGCGCGTCGAAGCGGGCCTTGCCGCCCTGCCAGCGGCGGGCGCTCCACCAGGGCGACGCCAGCGCTTCGCCGGTCTTGCCGGCCAGGGCCGATTCGGGTTCGATCACATAGGAAGCCGCATCGCGGTAGCGGCGCGCCACGAGTTCATGCGCCTCGAGGCCACCTCGCAGCGGCGCCCAGTCGGCCCAGGTACGGGGTTGGGCCTTGATCCATTGCAGCCGGTCTTCCATGCGGCGGCCGATTTCTTCATGCAGCCACGGCGAGCCCTCGGTGGGCGCGAGCCGGCGCCAGCGGGCGGCCGCCGTGGGGTCGATGGTCGGCGGTCTTCTTGCGGGGTCGGTGGCCATGGGGCCGTGAGTATATTGACGCCATGCTCAGCCACCGGGCCCTGAGGCCTTTCACATCCCTGCTCGCACAGCTGCCCAGCCAGTGCGAGGTCTGCCGTGCCTGGCCTTCGCAACCGGTGTGCGACGCCTGCGTCTCTCGCTTTGCCCCGCCGACCATGCGTTGCGGCGGCTGCGCGCTGCCGGTGCCTGAAGGCGTCGCCCGGTGCGGCGATTGCGTGCTGCACCCCCCGCCGCTGGACGCCTGTCTCGCGGCCTGCACCTATGCATGGCCCTGGCCCGACGCCATCGCCGGGTTCAAGTTTCGCGGCGACGCCGGCTGGGCCGGCCCGTTCGCAATCCTGCTGCGCAGTGCGCCCTGGGTGGAGCCGGCGCTGGAGCAATGCGACATCGTGCTGCCGATGCCGCTCGCGCCCGGCCGGCTGCGCGAGCGCGGCTTCAACCAGTCGCTCGAACTCGCGCGCCGCATGGCGCCGGCCAAGACCGACGCGACGCTGCTGCTGCGCACCCGCGAGACCCCGGCACAGAGCGGCCTTGCGCGTGCCGAGCGCCTGCGCAACCTGCGCGGCGCCTTTGCCGTGGAGCCATTGCGCGCGGACGCGTTGCAGGGAAAGCGCGTCGTCCTGGTCGACGACGTGATGACCAGCGGCGCCTCGCTGTTCGCGGCGGCCGAAACGCTCCGGCTGGCCGGCGCCGCGCACATCACCGCAGTCGTCCTGGCCCGCACCGACCCGCCGCGCTGACCGGCCCACGCGCGCCGCCGACAATCGGCGCATGTTCCATATCGTCCTGGTCCACCCCGAAATTCCGCCGAACACCGGCAACGTGATCCGGCTCGCGGCCAACACCGGCTGCGCGCTGCACCTGGTCGAGCCGCTCGGCTTTTCGATGGACGACCGCCTGCTGCGCCGCGCCGGGCTCGACTATCACGAGTACGCCGAGGTGAAGCGCCATGCCGACTGGCAGGCGCTGATCGATGCCGAAAGCCCGGCCGCCGATCGCATGTTCGCCCTTACCACCCGCGGCACGCGCGCCGTGCACGACGTGCGCTTCCAGCCGGGTGACTGGCTCGTGTTCGGCTCAGAGACCAGCGGCCTGCCGCCCGCGGTGCGCGACGGCTTCGCCGAGCCCCAGCGCCTGCGGCTGCCGATGCGCGAGGGACAGCGCAGCCTGAACCTCTCGAATGCGGTGGCGGTGACGGTGTTCGAAGCCTGGCGGCAAAACGGATTCAGCTGACCCTTCGGGCTGCAAGGGCGCATCCGGTCGGCGCAGCGCAGCGTATGGATGACATGCCGGCGCGAAAAGCAGCTACTGCACCCCGCTCCGGCATCGAGTCCCTCAACGCTTTGCCTCAAGGAGTTCCGTCATGAATGCCAAGTCGATTGCCTTCGCGACCTTCGCCACCCTAGCCCTCAGCACCGGTGCCCAGGCCTTCCAGGGTGAACAGAACCCGCTGCCGCCTGCGCCCTTCCAGTCGACGCTGTCGCGCGCCGAGGTGCAAGCCCAGGCCCGCCAGCCGCTGAAGATCAGCAATGGCGGGACCGGCGTGGCCCAGCAGACCAATGGCGACACCGACCGTGCCGCGGTCCGCGCCAGCGCGCTCGGCATCACCCGCCAAGGCGCCGCCACCTACGGCGAAGTGACCGACCGCCGGATGTAAGAAAGAAAACCGCGCTCAGCGGTAGCGGCGCACCACCGACTCGGCGACGCAGGCCGGCTTGGCCGCGCCTTCGAGCTCGATGGCGGTTTCCCAGGTCATCTGGAGGCCGTCGTCGGGAATCGGCTCCGCGGTCAGCAGCTTCATGCGGGCCCGCAGGCGCTTGCCCACCGGCACCGGCGACATGAAGCGCACCCGGTTCAGCCCGTAGTTCACGCCCATGCGCGACTCGACCACGTCGATCGCTACCTCGAAGAATTTCGGCAGCAGCGACAGTGTCAGGAAGCCATGCGCGATCGGCCCGCCGAAGGGGCCGGCCTTGGCCCGCTCGACATCGACGTGGATCCACTGGTGGTCGCCCGTCGCCTCGGCGAACTGGTTGACCTGCTCCTGCGTGACGGTGATCCAGTCGCTCACGGCGACTTCCTGGCCGACGCAGGCGGCGAGATCCTGAAGGGTCTGGAATGTCTTTTTGGTCATGCGGGGCATTCTGGTGCCAAGGGCTTGGGTGCGGCTGTCGGCATCGCGACAACCGGGGTCAGGGAAAACCGGGAGGTCTCGACTTCAGGCTTCGAGCCATTCGCAGATGGGTTGCCACTGTTCGAGGTCGCGCTGCACGCGGCCCGGCGCGATGTCGAACAACGTAAGTCCGCGTGCTGCGAGCTGCACGTAGTTCTGCGTATCACGCAACTCGCCCAGTACCGGCACGCCGAGCCCAGCGATGAATTCATTCAGCCGGTCGGCTGCCAGCGTGCGCGCGTTCACGCGCATGCCCACGAGGCCGATCTTCGTTTTCTCGGCCTTGCGTTGCTCCAGCAGCCGGTCGAGGAAATCACGCGTCGCGTAGATGTCGAAGATGCTCGGCTGCAGCGGCACGATCACCCGGTCGGCCAGCGCCAGCACTTCCTTGAAGCGCCAGCCGTGCAGGCCTGCGGGCGTGTCGAGCACCGCGTGCGTGGTGCCGCGCGGTGGGCGCACCACGGTGCTGTCGCCGGAAGCTTCCCAGGTGGAAATGGGCCGGGCCATCGGCGGGCGCAGGCCCAGCCAGAGCCGCGAGGATTGCTGGCGATCCACGTCGCCCAGCATCACGGCATGGCCGCGGCTCGCAAAGTAACCCGCGATGTTCGTCGCGATCGTCGACTTGCCAACGCCACCCTTGGGGTTGGCGACCAGAACCACCGGCATGGGAATCTCCTCCAGAGCTGGATCAGGGCAGCATCGTAGTGCCTCGCCCTTTTGGGGCCGGTAAATCGTCCCCGGTTGCGCTATGTTCGCGGCATGACGACAACAACATCCCCGGGAACCCCCGCCGAAGAAGCCGGCGGCATCTACGTGATCGCGGCCCACCCCCACTGGCGCGACTCGCGCGTCAATCGCCGCATGCTGGCCGCCGCGCGCGCAGTGCCGGGCGTGGAGGTGAACGATCTCTACGGCAGCTACCCCGACTTCGCCATCGACGTCGAGGCCGAGCAGGCCCGGCTCGCGAAGGCCCGCCTGGTCGTGCTGGTGCACCCGATCCAGTGGTATTCGATGCCGGCGCTGCAGAAGCTCTGGCTCGACGACGTGCTCGCCTACGGCTGGGCCTACGGCCCCGGCGGCACCGCCCTGCAGGGCAAGGACTTCTGGCTGGTCGCCACCACCGGCAGCCCCGAGCCCAGCTACCACCCCCAGAGCTACCACCGCTATTTCTTCGACGCCTTCCTGCCGCCCTACGAGCAGACCGCAGCGCTCTGCGGCATGCGCTTTCTGCCGCCGCTCATCTTCTACGGGGCGCGCAGCGCCGACGAGGTCGAGGTGACGGCGCATGTCGAGACCTACGCCCAACGCCTGGGCAGCTATCCCGACTGGCCCGAGATCGAGGAGATCGACGCCTGCATCGCCTGCCCCGTGCCCGAAGCCGACCGCCCGGCCGAGTCCGACGACATGGGCACAGTGGTGTCCAGCGCCTTCCATTCCGCAATGACCCGGGGCATCGCCTCCATGTCCGCCGCCAACGAAGCCAAGAACAACGACGACAGCAACCGGGAAGGCACGGCCTGAACATGGAACACGCACCCGCCTGGCTGACCAGCAGCCTCATCTATCTGGGCGCCGCCGTGCTGGTGGTGCCGCTGTCGAAGTTCCTCGGGCTCGGCTCGATCATCGGCTACCTCGTGGCCGGCATCGCGATCGGCCCCTGGGGACTGGGCCTCGTGTCCAGCGTGGAGGACGTGCTGCATTTCGCCGAATTCGGCGTGGTGCTGATGCTGTTTCTCGTCGGCCTGGAGCTCGAGCCCAAGCGCCTGTGGAACCTGCGCCGGCCGATCTTCGGCTGGGGCGCGGCGCAGGTACTGAGCTGCGCCGCAGTGCTCTTTGCCGTGGGTTGCGCGGTCGGCGCCGAATGGCGCGTGTCGCTGGTCGCAGCGCTGGGGCTGGCGCTCTCATCCACGGCGATCGCGCTGCAGGTGTTCGGCGAGCGCAACCTGCTCAAGACGCCGAGCGGCCAGGCCGGCTTCTCGATCCTGCTGTTCCAGGACGTGGCGGCGATCCCGATCCTTGCACTGCTGCCGCTGCTGGCCGGTGCATCCGCCGCCGAGCATTCGCTCAGCGGCCTGGACCGCGCGCTCGAGGCGCTGAAGATCGTCGGCGTGATCGCCGGCATCATCCTCGGCGGCCGGCTCTTGCTGCGCCCCCTCCTGCGCTGGATCGCGCGCAGCGACACGCCCGAGATCTTCACCGCCGCGGCGCTGCTGCTGGTGGTGGCCATCGCGGCGCTGATGCAGGTGGTGGGCCTGTCGATGGCGCTGGGCGCCTTCCTCGCCGGCGTGCTGCTCGCGGAAAGCGAATACCGGCGCGAACTCGAGACCGACATCGAGCCTTTCAAGGGCCTGCTGCTCGGCCTTTTCTTCATCGCCGTGGGCATGTCGATCAACTTCGGCGTGCTCATCGCGAGCCCCTGGCTCATGGCCGCGCTGGTGGTCGGCTTCATGGTCATCAAGCTGGTCGTGATCTACGCGCTCGCCAAGGCGATGGGCCTGGCCTACCAGGAGCGGCCGGTGTTCACGCTGCTGCTCGCGCAGGGCGGCGAATTCGCATTCGTGGTGTTCCAGGCGGCGGGGCCCAACGTGCTGCCGCCTGAGATCACGTCGCTCCTGATCGGTGCGGTGGCGCTGTCGATGCTGCTGTCGCCGCTGCTCCTGGTGCTGCTCGACAAGTTCGTGCTGCCGCGCTACAGCCGCAACACCGGTCCGCAGCTGGAAGAAATTTCCGAGCAGCAGGACGCCAAGGTGCTGATCTGCGGCTTCGGGCGCTACGGCCAGATCGTCGGCCGCATGCTGATGTCGCAGGGCCTGCGCGTGACGGTGCTCGACCACGACGCCGACACCGTCGAGGGCCTGCGCCAGTTCGGCTTTCGCGTGTTCTACGGCGACGCGACGCGGCTCGACCTGCTGCGCACCGCGGGCGCCGGATCGGCCAAGGCCATCGTGGTGGCGGTGGACGACATCGAGCAGTCGCTCGAGATCGTCGACCTCGTGACCGAGAACTTCCCGCAGGCCCGCATCATCGCGCGGGCGCGCAACGTGACCCACCTGTTCCAGCTGCGCGATCGCGGTGTGAAGGACATCGAGCGCGAGGTGTTCGAGTCATCGCTGCGCAGCGCCCGTTCGACGCTCGAGGCGCTGGGCTGGCCGGCGCACGAGGCGCGCGAATCGACGATGCGGTTCCGCACGCGGAATATCAAGCTCAGCGACGAGATCTATCCGCACTACAAGGACCGCGCGAAGCTGATCGCGGCCAACAAGGAAGGCCGCCAGCAGTTCGAGGAACAGATGGCGCGCGAGCGCGAGGAGCGGCAGCGCCGCTCGGGGCGCGACTGGGACCGGATCGACGAGAAGGAAGAGGCGGACTCGTAGCCCGCCTTCCTTCTTCCGTTCGTCAGCCTTCCAGCTTCAGCAGCCTGACCGCGTTGCCCTTCAGGATGCCGGGCATCACCTCCGGCTTGAACCCCGCCGCCTCGAAGTCCTTCATCCAGCGGTCGGGCGTGATCAGCGGGTAGTCGCTGCCGAACAGGATGCGGTCCTTCAGCAGCGTGTTCGCGTACTGCACCAGCTGCTTCGGAAAGTACTTCGGGCTCCAGCCCGAGAGGTCGATCCACACATTGGGCTTGTGCGTGGCCACGCTCAGCGCCTCGTCCTGCCAGGGGAAGCTGGGGTGGGCCATGACGATCTGCATGTCGGGGAAGTCGATGGCCACGTCGTCCAGATGCATCGGGTTGCTGTACTCCAGCCTGAGCCCCCCGCCGCAGCGCATGCCCGAGCCGATGCCGCTGTGGCCGGTGTGGAAGATCGCCGGCAAGCCGTATTCGGCGATCACCTCGTAGATTGGCCAGGCCATCCTGTCGTAGGGGTGGTAGCCCTGCACCGTCGGGTGGAACTTGAAGCCCTTCACGCCGTGCTCCTCGATGAGACGGCGCGCCTCGCGCGCGCCCATCTTTCCCTTGTGCGGATCGATGCTGCCGAAGGCAATCATCATGTCGGCGTTGTTTTTCGCGTGCTCCGCGATTTCCTCGTTCGGGATGCGGCGGCGGCCCATGTTCGACTCGGCATCGACCATGAACATCACCAGCCCAATCTTCCTTTCACGGTAGTACGCCACGCTCTCGGCGATGGTCGGGCGGCCGCTCGAGCCGAAGTACTTGTCGGCCGCGCGGTCGTACTCCTCGCCGTAGTTGTCGAACGGGTTCCAGCAGCTCACTTCGGCGTGGGTGTGGATGTCGATGGCGATCAGGTTCCGGTGATCCATGTCGTTGTCTCCAATGCGGGTAAGTCCCTAGGATTCGAGGCGCTCAAATGCCTTGAATTGATTATTTATCATAACCATAATTCGACTCACACTCAAACCCGATCATGACCAATTCCGACCTTCAAATCGACATTCGCGACGACGTCGCCATCGTTCGCCTCGCGCGCGGCGCCAAGCGCAATGCGCTGTCGGACGGCCTGATCCTCGCGCTGCGCGACACCTTCGAGCAACTGCCCTCCACCGTGCGCGCCGCGGTGCTCGACGGCGAGGGCCCACACTTCTGCGCCGGGCTCGACCTGAGTGAACTGAAAGAGCGTGATGCCGGCCAGGGCATGCAGCACTCGCGCCTGTGGCACAACGCGCTCGACCTGATCCAGCACGGCCCGGTGCCGGTGGTCGCGGCGCTGCACGGCGCGGTGGTCGGCGGCGGGCTCGAGCTGGCAAGCGCCTGCCACATCCGCGTGGCCGACCGCTCCACCTTCTACGCGTTGCCCGAAGGTTCGCGCGGCATCTTCGTGGGCGGCGGCGGCTCGGTGCGCATCCCCAAGCTGATCGGCGTGGCGCGCATGATCGACATGATGATGACCGGCCGCGTCTACAACGCCGAAGACGGCGAGCGCGCCAACTTCGCGCAGTACCTGGTCGACGAGGGCACGGCCTTCGACAAGGCTTTCGAGCTTGCGAAGCGCATCGCCACCAACGCGCCGCTCACCAACTACGCGCTGATGCACGCGCTGCCGCGCATCGCCGAGCAGTCGGCCGACCACGGCTTCTTCACCGAGGCGCTGATGTCCGGCATCGTGCAGGCTGCGCCCGAGGCGAAGGCGCGCGTGCGCGATTTCCTCGAAGGCCGCGGCGCGAAAGTGAGCAAGGGATGACCTCCATCCGTTACCGCCCGCTCGCCTTCGGCGTGACCCGCGCAGTGCTGCGCGACGGTGCGCCGGGCACGCAGTACCTGCAGGCCGAGACGCAACTCGAGGCCTACCGCGAACGCATGACCGACCGCCTCGCGCACTGGGCCGAGCATGCGCCCGAGCGCACCTTCATCGCCCGCCGCGAACGGCTGGCCGACGGCAGCACGGGCGACTGGCTGCGCGTGTCGTACGCACAGGCACTGCAGGAAGCGCGCGGCATCGGACAGGCGCTGCTAGACCGCGGCCTGAACGCCGAGCGCCCGGTCGCGATCCTCAGCGAGAACGGCATCGAACACGCGCTGCTCGCCCTCGGCTGCCTCTACGCCGGCGTGCCCTACTGCCCCGTCTCGCCGCCCTACTCGCTCGTGAGCCAGGACTTCGAGAAGCTGCGCCACGTGCTGGACACGCTCACGCCGGGCCTCGTGTTCGCCACCGACGCGGCGCGCTACGGCCGCGCCATCGAAGCCACCGTGCCAGCCGGCACCGAGGTCGTGCTCGCCGAAGGCCGGCTCGAAGGCCGTGCCACCACCGCGTTCCACGCGCTGGCGTCGACGCCCGCAACACCCGCCATCGACGCCGCGATGCGCGCGACCGGCCCCGACACCATCACCAAGTTCCTCTTCACCTCGGGCTCGACCAAGATGCCCAAGGCGGTGATCAACACGCACCGCATGTGGTGCGCCAACCAGCAGCAGCTACGCCAGTCGATTCCCGCCCTGGGCGACGAGCCGCCGGTGCTGGTCGACTGGCTGCCGTGGAACCACACCTTCGGCGGCAACCACAACGTGGGCATCGTTCTGGACAACGGCGGCACGCTCTATATCGACGACGGCAAGCCCACGCTCGCGGGCATGGCCGAGACGCTGCGCAACCTGCGCGAGATCGCGCCCACCATCTACTTCAATGTGCCGACCGGCTTCGAGGCCATCGCGCAGGCGATGGAAAGCGACGCGGTGTTGCGCCGCAATCTGCTGTCGCGCGTGAAGATGTTCTTCTACTCGGGCGCGGCGCTCTCGCAACCCGTGTGGGACAGCCTGCACAAGACGCAAGAAGCCGAGGTCGGCGAGCGCATCGTGATGGGCACGGGCCTGGGCATGACCGAGTCGGGCCCCTTCGCGCTCTACGTGACCGGGCCCGAGGTGAAGTCGGGCGACATCGGCCTGCCCGCGGCCGGCATCGAGATCAAGCTGATCGAGGTCGACGGCAAGACCGAGGTGCGCTACCGCGGCCCCAACATCACGCCCGGCTACTGGCGCGCGCCCGACGCCACGGCGGAGGCGTTCGACGAAGAAGGCTTCTTCTCGACCGGCGATGCGGTGAAGTGGATAGCCGACGACAACATCCACCGCGGCCTGCGCTTCGACGGACGCATTGCCGAAGACTTCAAGCTCGCCACCGGCACCTTCGTGAGCGTGGGGCCGCTGCGCGCGAAGATCATCGCGGCCGGCGCGCCTTATGTGCAGGACGCGGTGCTCACCGGCATCAACCTGAAGGAAGTCGGCGCGCTGATCTTCCCTACGCAGAAGGTGCGGCAACTCGCCGGCCTGGATGCGAGCGCCACGATGCTGCAGGTGCTCGAAAGCGCCCCGGTGCAGGCGCATTTTCAGCAGGTGGCCAACGACCTGGCCGCCATGGGCACCGGCAGCGCCAATCGCATCGCGCGGCTGCACCTGATGGCCGAGCCGCCCTCCATCGACAAGGGCGAAGTGACTGACAAGGGCTCGATCAACCAGCGCGCCGTGCTCAAGCACCGCGCCGCGCTCGCCGACGCGATGCACGCCGGTACGCTGCCTTTCACCCTCGTGCCTCGCTAGACATTCCAGGAGACAACACACCATGAAGATCGAAGGACAAGCCGCCCTCGTCACCGGCGGCGCATCGGGCCTCGGCGAAGCCACTGCGCGCGAACTTGCACGTCTGGGCGCGAAAGTCGCCGTGCTCGACCGCAACAGCGCGCTCGCCGAGAAGGTGGCCGCGGAGATCGGCGGCATCGCCTGCACCTGCGACATCACCGACACCGAGAGCGTCACCGCCGCGCTCGACAAGGCCGCCGCGGCGCACGGTCCCGCGCGCATCCTGATGAACGTAGCAGGCATCGGCAGCGCCAAGCGCATCGTCGGCAAGGACGGCAATCCGGCGCCGCTCGAGGAATTCGTGCGCGTGGTCAACATCAACCTCATCGGCGGCTACAACATGGCGCGCCTCTTTGCCGCGCGGTGCGCCAAGCTCGAAGCGCTCGACAACGGCGAGAAGGGCGTGATGCTCTTCACCGCCTCGGTCGCGGCCTTCGACGGCCAGGTGGGACAGCAGGCCTACAGCGCTTCGAAGGGCGGCCTCGTCGGCATGACGCTGCCGATGGCGCGCGACCTCGCGCAGCACGCCATCCGCGTGTGCACCGTGGCGCCCGGCCTCTTCGCCACGCCGCTGCTGCTGGAGCTGCCCGAAGCCGTGCAGCACTCGCTGGCCGCATCGATCCCGTTCCCGCCGCGCCTGGGCAAGCCTTCGGAATTCGCCGAGCTGGCCTGCCACATCGTGACGAACGGTCACCTCAACGGCGAAGTGATTCGCCTAGATGGCGCCCTGCGCATGGCGCCGCGCTGATTCCAGCCCCAGCAGCAAAAACCGGAGACAACCCATGACCAACCGACGTCAGTTCGTGAACATGCTCGGCGGCACAGCCGCCATCGGCGCCCTGCATCCCCTCGCCGCGCTCGCCCAACTGGTGCAGCAGCAGGTGAAGATCTACTACGGCTTCCCGGCCGGAAGCGCCGGCGACAGCGTGGCGCGCCGCGTGGCCGACAAGGTGGGCAACACGCCCTTCACGCAGACGAACCCGGTGGTCGAGAACAAGCCCGGCGCGGGCGGGCGCATCGCGCTGGACACGCTCAAGACCTCGCCGGCCGATGGCTCGGTGCTGTGCCTCGCACAGGCCTCGGCGCTGTCGACCTATCCGCACATCTACACCAAGCTGGCCTACACCATTGCGGACTTCGCCCCGATCTCCATCGGCGCCGTGATGACGCACGGCCTGGCCGTCGGCCCCATGGTGCCGGCCAGCGTGAAGACGCTGAAGGACTACATCGCCTGGGCCAAGGCCAACCCCGGCCAGGCCAGCTATGGCTCGCCCGGTGCGGGCTCCACGCCGCACTTCCTGGGCGCGCTGCTGGGCCTGAGCACCGGTGCCGACCTGCGCCACGTGCCCTACCGCGGCTCGCTGCCCGGCATCAACGACGTGGTGGGCGGCCAGATCGCCTCGTGCCTGACGCCCGCCGGCGACTGCCTGCCCTTCGCCAAGGCCGGCAAGCTGCGGGTGCTCGCCACCTCGGGAGCGCAGCGTCCGGCCTACCTGCCCGACGTGCCTACCTTCACTGAACAGGGCTTCCCGGAAATCGTGGCCGACGAATGGTTCGGCTTCTTCGCACCGGCGAAGACGCCCGCGCCTGTCGTCAACGCAGCGAGCACCGCGATCCAGGCTGCGCTCAAGGACAAGGCCGTGGCCGACGGCCTGCTGTCGGTCGGGCTGATCGCCCACGGCTCCACGCCCGAGGAGATGAAGAAGTCGCTGCAGGCGGAGTACGAGCGCTGGGGTCCGCTGGTCAAGAAGATCGGCTTCACCGCCGAATCCTGAAGCGGCCGATGGATTACCAGCCCCGTCCCGAAGACGTCCGCTTTCTCCTGAACGTGGTGCTTGATGCGCCTGCACGGCTGCAGGCGCTCGCGCCTTTCGCGGAGGTCGACGCGGCGCTGCAATCGCAGGTGCTCGAAGAGGCCGCGCGCTTCGTCGGCGAGGTGGTGGCATCCATCAATCGCGAGGGCGATGAAGTCGGCTGCCGGTTCGACAAAGGCGAAGTCATTTCGCCACCGGGATTTCGCGAGGCGTATCAAGCCTTCGTCGACGGCGGCTGGCCCGCCCTCTCCGCCGCAGCCGAAGACGGCGGCCAGGGCCTGCCCTCGGTGCTCGAAGCCGTGCTCTACGAATGGCTCAGCGCGGCGAACCACGGGCTCACGATGGCCCCGGGCCTGCTGCACGGCGCCTACGCGTGCCTCAAGCACCACAGCAGCGACGAACTGAAGGCCCGCTACCTGCGGAAGATCTCGACCGGCGAATGGCTCGCCACCATGTGCCTGACCGAAGCGCACGCGGGCAGCGACCTGGGCCAGGTGCGCACGCGTGCCGTGCCGCAGGCCGACGGCAGCTTCCGCGTGAGCGGCGGCAAGATCTTCATATCGGGCGGCGAGCACGACCTGACGCCGAACATCGTCCATCTCGTGCTGTGCCGGCTGCCCGATGCGCCGGCCGGACCGAAGGGCCTGTCGCTCGTGCTCGTGCCCAAGATGCTGCCCGACGGCGCGCGCAATGCCCTGCACTGCGAGCGCATCGAGGAAAAGATGGGCCTGCATGGCAGCCCGACCTGCTCGATGCGCTTTGACGACGCCACCGGCTGGCTGGTCGGCGATCCCGGCCGCGGTCTCGCCGCGATGTTCGTGATGATGAATTCGGCGCGCCTGCACGTGGCGCTGCAGGGCATCGGCCTGCTCGACGCCGCCTGGCAGAAGGCAGACGCTTACGCGGCCGAGCGCCGCCAGATGCGCGCACCCGGCACCGTGCCCGCGAGCCGCGGCGCGGAAGCGGCCGACCTGATCGCCGAGCACCCCGCCATCCGCCGCATCCTGGAGACGCAGCGCGCCTGGATCGACGGCGCGCGCACGCTGGCGTATCGCAGCGCGCTGATGCTCGACGTGGCCGCGCACGACGCCGACCCCAAGGCCCGCGAGCGCGCGCAGCGCTGGTGCTCGCTGGTCACGCCGGTGCTCAAGGCGGCCTGCACGCACCAGGCCTTTCATGGCGCGAGCGAATGCCTGCAGGTGTTCGGCGGCCACGGCTATGTGCGCGAATGGGGCATCGAACAGGTCGTGCGAGACGCGCGCGTGACGATGATCTACGAGGGCACCAACGAGATCCAGGCCATCGACTTGCTGGTGCGCAAGGTGCTGCCCGACGGCGGCGCCGCCATGTCGGCCGTGCTGCTCGAACTGCGCGACACGCTCGATGCATCGCGCGAGGCCGACGCCGACGTGCAGCGCCGGCTCGCGCAGCTGCGCTACCTGGGCACGACCATCGCAATGTCCGCCCATGCCAATCCCGTGCTGCCGTACGAAGTGGCCGACGACTACCTGCGGGTGGTGATGCTCACGATGATGGCCTGGGCCTGGGCGCGCATCGAGGCGGCGGACGACAGCGCCTCGGCGGGCCACGCCGGCCGGGTGCGTTCGGCGGCCGCCTTTCGCCGCTGGGTGCTGCCCGAGTTCGAGATGCGGCTGGGCATCGTCAAGCGCGCCTGCGAGAGCCTGGCCCTCTCGCACGCAGCGGCGGCGGAAGGTGTCGCGCGGTAGGTTCCTGGCACCGCCACGGGCGGTTACGCTCGGGCCATGCCTGCACCCGCGAAAAAAACCTCCCCCAAGAACGAGCCCCTCGCGGCCGTATCGACCCGCTCGGACCGGCTCGATGCCCGCGTGCTCGAAACCCTGGTCGGCTACAACGCCCGCCGCGCCTGGCTGATCATCAGCGGCGTCTTCTCGGAGCGCATGGCGCCCTACGGGCTCAAGCAGATCGATTTCTCGGTGCTCTCGCTGCTGGCGCACAACCCGGGCGCCACCTCGCGGCAGCTGTGCACCACGCTCGACATCCTGCCGCCCAACCTCGTGAGCTTGGTGGCCACGCTGGACAGCCGGGGGCTCATCGAGCGCCGGCCGCATCCGCACGACGGCCGCGCGGTGGGGCTGCATCTCACCTCCGCCGGGGAAGCGCTGGTGCGGGAGGCCGAGCAGACCGTGGTGCAGCTGGAGTCCGATGCCAGCGCCCAGCTCACGGTGCGCGAGCGCGAGACGCTGATCAAGCTGCTGCAGAAGATCTATCTCTGACCTTTGAGATCTCGGGCGGGCGCTACAGGCCCCGTTCGACCATGTCGATGAGCCGCTGCCCCAGCGCACGCGTGGTCTCCGCGTCGAGCGTGCGCAGCGGCCCGTGGATGATGAGCAGGGCCAGCCCGTGCACCGCCGACCATGCGAGGAATTCCGCATTCGGACGGCGCGCCGGATCGAGCACGCCGGCGTCCACCAGCCGGTCGATCGCCGCGCCCAAGAGCTGGAACGGGCCCATGCCGCTCGCCCCCGCGGCGGTGGGGCCCACCTCGCCCTCGCCTTCTTCGGTGATCACGAACGCCGTGCGGAACAGGCCCGGCTCGGCCTGCGCGAACCGCAGGTAGGCCGTTCCGATGGCGCGCACCTGCGCGCGGGCGAAGTCGGCGGGCGGCTGGTCGAAATGCAGCACGGCCAGTTCCGACTCCATCGCCTTGGCGGCGGCCGAAAGTGCCGCGCCGCGCACCGCCAGCAGCAGCTCCTGCCGGCTGCCGAAATGCCGGTACGCCGCGTTGGGCACCACGCCCACGCGCCGCGTGGCCTCGCGCAGCACCACCGCGTCCGGGCCACCGTCGCGCGCCAGTTCGACACCCGCCTCCAGCAGCGCACGGCGCAGGTCGCCGTGGCGGTAAGTGCTGCGGGCAGGAGGCAGGCTTTCGGGGACGTTTTTCAGCTTCATTGCAAATTCCATGTGGACACTGTCCATTATCCCTGCTATTCTTTGTGGACGGTGTACACAAAGTAGTTCCATCGTATTCGCGCAGAAGCCGCTGCGCATCCTTGAAACCTTTATCAGCCCAAAGGAAATGCCATGAAAGTCCAGTCTTACCTGTCCTTCGAAGGCCGTTGCGACGAAGCGATCGCTTTCTACAAGAAGGCGCTCGGCGCCGAAATCATCCAGCTCATGCGCTACAGCGATGCGCCTGCCGACGCGTTCGAAGGCAACACCGACGCCAGCTGCGCCGGCGCCACGCCCGGCCCCGACAAGGTGATGCACTCGGTGCTTCGCGTCGGCGACACCGAGCTCATGCTCTCCGACGGCCAGTGCTCCGGCAAGGCGGAGTTCAAGGGAATCATGCTGTCGATCACCGCGTCCGCCGATGCCGACGCCCGCAAATGGTTCGATGCGCTGGCCGATGGCGGCCAGGTCATGCAGCCGCTCACGCCGACCTTCTTCACCAGCAACTTCGGCATGCTGGCCGACCGCTTCGGCGTGGCTTGGATGCTGGTGGTGGACGCCGCCAAATAACCCGTTGCCGCCCGCTGCCCGCCCGCCCTGGAGTCCCTTCATGTTCAAGAAAATCGTCTTCGTCATCCTCGCGCTGATCGCGATCGTGCTCGTCTACGCGGCCACCCGGCCCGACACCTTCCGCGTGGAGCGCACCGCGCGCATCGCGGCGCCGGCCGAGAAGATCTTTCCGCTGATCAACGACTTCCACCGCTGGGGCGAGTGGTCGCCCTACGAAAAGCTGGACCCGGCCATGAGGCGCAGCTTCGGCGGCGCACCGAGCGGACGGGGCGCCACCTACGCCTGGGAAGGCAACGACAAGGCAGGCGCGGGCAAGATGGAAATTGCCGAGTCGACGCCTTCCTCGAAGGTCGCGATCAAGCTGGATTTCATCAAGCCCTTCGAAGGCCACAACATCGCCGAGTTCACGCTCGCGCCGCAGGGCGATGCCACGCAGGTCACCTGGTCCATGTCCGGCCCGAGCCCCTACATCGCCAAGCTCATGGGCCTCTTCTTCAACATGGACCAGATGATCGGCAAGGACTTCGAAGCAGGCCTTGCCAACCTCAAGACGGCCACCGAAAAGTAACCCATCCAAAGGAAACCATCATGTCTCCCATCCACGCCTACCTCACCTTCGACGGCAACGCACAGGAAGCCATGCGCTTCTACGAAAAGACGCTCGGCGGCACCATCCAGATGATGATGACCATCGGCGAAGCGCCCGATACCGAGCAGATGCCCGCCGACGTCAAGAAGCGGATCATGCATGCGTCCCTCGCCTACGGCGAAGGCATGCTCATGGCCTCCGACACCATGCCCGGCCAGACCTACGAAGGCATGAAGGGCTTCGGCGTTGCGCTCACCCTCGAGACCGTCGCAGAAGCGCGCCGCGTGTTCGATGCCTTTGCCGAAGGCGGCACCGTCTCCATGCCCTTCGAGAAGACCTTCTGGGTCGAAGGCTTCGGCATGGTGACCGACCGCTTCGGAACGCCCTGGCTCATCAACGGCGGAAAGCCGCTGGTCTAAGAAAACAGAACGCCGCCTCCGCGGCTCTTCAGGAATCCACTCCATGACCGACACACTCGACAACCGGAAGCGCTGGCTCGCATTGATGGTGCTCTGCCTCGGCGTCCTGATGATCGTGCTCGACACCACGATCGTGAACGTGGCATTGCCCTCGATCCGCACCGACCTCGGCTTCACCGAGACCTCGCTCGTGTGGGTGGTGAATGCCTACATGCTGACCTTCGGCGGCTTCCTGCTGCTCGGGGGGCGGCTGGGCGACCTGTACGGCCACCGCAAGCTCTTTCTGATCGGCCTGGTGCTCTTCACCGTCGCCTCGCTGGCCTGCGGCCTTGCCAACTCGCAAGTGCTGCTGATTGCCGCGCGTGCGGTGCAGGGGCTGGGCGGCGCGGTGGTGTCGGCCGTCTCGCTCTCGCTGATCATGAATCTTTTCACCGAACCGGCCGACCGCGCGAAGGCGATGGGCGTCTACGGCTTCGTCTGCGCAGGCGGCGGGAGCATCGGCGTGCTGCTTGGCGGGTTGCTCACGAGTTCGCTGAGCTGGCACTGGATCTTCCTGGTCAACCTGCCGATCGGCGTGGCGGTGTACGCGCTCTGCGTGGCGCTGCTGCCCAATGCACGCGGCCAGGCGCATGGCGAAAAGCTCGACGTGGCCGGTGCGGTCACTGTCACGCTGTCGCTCATGCTCGCGGTGTACGGCGTGGTCAACGGCAACGAGGCCGGCTGGGGCTCCACGCAGACGCTGGGGCTGCTCGGCGCGGCGGTGGTGCTGCTGGCCATCTTCATCACCATCGAGGCGCGCGTGCAGCATCCGCTGATGCCGCTCGGCCTCTTTCGCCTGCGCAGCGTGTCGGTCGCCAATGTGGTCGGCGTGCTGTGGGCCGCGGCGATGTTCGCGTGGTTCTTCATCTCGGCGCTCTACATGCAGCTGGTGCTGAACTACACGCCTATGCAGATCGGCCTCGCGTTCCTGCCGGCCAACATCATCATGGCGGTGTTCTCGCTCGGCCTCTCGGCCAGGCTGGTGATGCGCTTCGGCATCCGCAAGCCGCTCGCCGCCGGCTTGTGGCTCGCGGCCATCGGCCTGGCGCTGTTCGCGCGCGCACCGGTCAACGGCAGCTTCGTCACCGACGTGCTGCCCGGAATGATGCTGCTCGGCCTCGGCGCTGGCATGGCGTTCAACCCGTTGCTGCTGGCGGCCATGAGCGAGGTCGATCCGGCCGATTCGGGCCTGGCCTCGGGCGTGGTCAACACCGCCTTCATGATGGGCGGCGCCTTGGGCCTCGCCGTGCTGGCCAGCGCCGCCGCGGCGCGCACCGGTTCGATGGAAGCGGCCGGTGCGCAGATGCCGCTGGCGCTCACCGGTGGCTACAACCTTGCATTTCTCGTTGGCGCCGTGTTCGCGGCACTGGCGGGTTTGATCGGGGCCTTGCTGCTTCGCACCGCACCGCCGGCGCAAACGCAGAACAACAAAGAGGCAGCAGCACCCCGCGGAGCGGCGAGCGAATCGACGTCGTGATGAGAACGACGCCATGCAGCCGCCGCTGTTTTTCCTTCAACGGTTCTATCTTTCATTCAGGAGATCACCCATGGCTCGCTATGTAGACGGTTTCATCGTTGCCATTCCCACCGCGAAGGTCGAGGCGTATCGCAAACTCGCACGCAAGGCCGGCAAGGTCTGGATGGAGTACGGCGCGCTCGAATATGTGGAGTGCATCGCCGACGACGTGAAGCCCGGCAAGCTCACCTCGTTTCCGCAGAGCGTGAAGCTCAAGGCCGACGAGACCGTGGCCTTCTCGTGGATCGTCTACAAGTCGCGCAAGCACCGCGACACGATCAACGCGAAGGTGATGGCCGACCCGCGCATTGCCTCGATGGACCCGAAGACGATGCCGTTCGACGGCAAGCGGATGATCTTCGGCGGCTTCAAGAGCATCGTCGAACTTTGATCCGGCGCGCCGGGCTCAGGCGAAGAATCCGTCGTAGACGAGCTTGAGTCCGGTCAGCAGCATGCCCAGGTACACGAAGCGATAGAACCACGTCGCGTCGATGCGCCTGGCGATGCGGATGCCGACCCATACGCCGAGTGGCGCGAGCGGCATCAGCGCCACCGAGGTGGCCAGCGTGCGGAAGTCGATGAGGCCGAGCCACGCGTAGGGAATCCACTTGCTGAGATTCACCACGAAGAAGAAATACGCCATCGTCGCCGTGAACACCACTGGCTTGAGCCGGAGCGGAATCACGTAGGCATTGATCGGCGGTCCGCCCGCATGCGCGATGAAGCTCGTGAAGCCCGACACCACGGTGAGCGCCGCGCCCACGCCGCGCGAGGGCAGCGGATCGTCGGGCTTGGGCGG
Organism: Variovorax trehalosi; assembly: GCF_051216415.1. Taxonomy (NCBI): domain Bacteria; kingdom Pseudomonadati; phylum Pseudomonadota; class Betaproteobacteria; order Burkholderiales; family Comamonadaceae; genus Variovorax; species Variovorax trehalosi. The sequence continues at coordinate 96,396 of NZ_JBPJZG010000012.1, read as the reverse complement.
AAACACGAGCCGCTGCGCGAGGAACAACAGCGTGAACACGCCGACGATGCCCGCCACCGTGTGCGCCGACAGCACGCGGAACAGCAGCGTGCCGACCACGGTGCCGATCAACCCGAACGGAATCAGGAACTTGAGCAGCGACCGGTCGAAGTCGCGCCGGAACGCGGCGAGCCCCAGCACGTCCATCAGCAGCAACAGCGGCATGAGGATGGCGGCCGCCTGCGGCACGGTGACCGCGAGCGCCATCAAGGGCACCGCGAGCGAACCGAAGCCGGCGCCGAAGCCGCTCTTGCTGATGCCGAGCAACAGCACGGCGGGAATGGCGACCGCATAGAAATGCGGGTCGGTGATGAGGGGGAAGGCCATGGGGTGTGACGGAGCGCAGAAAAAAGCCCGCCGTCAGGGGCAGGCTTTGCGAGCGTAGCAGGCCCGGGCCTGATGCTTCAGGCGGGCTGCTTCAGCGGATTGAGCACGAAGTCGAAGTCCAGGCGCCAGCGGCCGTCGGCCTGCTGCTTCCATGGCGCAACCAGCGACTGGCGCACCGCGAACACCGCGTCGGAGTCGAGCCACTTGTCGCCTTCGCGGAACACGTGGGTGATGAGGTTTTCGTAGCCCGGCGCCTCGATCTTGAAATGCAGGTGGGCGGGTCGCCAGGGATGGCGTTTGGTCGCACGCAGCAGGTCGCCCACCGGGCCATCGACCGGAATCGGATAGGCCTCGGCCAGCACGCTCCTGAAATGCAGTGCGCCATCGGGCCCGGTGCGCAGGCGGCCGCGGTTCTCGGCGTGGTCGAGCTCTGCGTGCTGCACGTCGTAATGGCCGCCTTCGTCGGCCTGCCACACATCGACGACCGCACCGGCCACCGGCTCGCCGTCGAGCCCCCGCACCGTGGCGTACACATCGCAGGGCACGCCCGCGGCGCCGTTGGCCACGTCGTCGCCGTGTTCGTATTCGGGCGCACCTTCGACGTAGAAGGGCCCGAACACGGTGGCCTCGGTGCAGCCGGCGGGCTTGCTGTTGTTCATCGCGATGGTGAGCATCGAGAGGCCCAGCACGTCCGACAGCAGGATGAACTCCTGGCGCTTGTCGTCGCACATCTGGCCGGTGGCCGTGAGGTACTGGACGCCCTGGAACCATTCGGCTTCGGTGAGCTTCACCTCGCGCGCGAAGGCGTGCAGGTGCTGCACGAGGCTGGTCAGGATCTCGTGCAGTCGCGGGTCGGGCGTGTCGGCCAGGCGCGCGAGCACAGCCTGCGTGATGTTGTCTTGGTTGAGGTTGCGCATCGTGGCTGTCTCCTGTCTTGCCGTCGCTGTCTCTGTCTCTGTCGTATCTGCTTCTGGGGTGCCGCTGACTTTAGGCGGCCCATCGCGCCCCCGGAAGCGCCACGGCGCAAATGATTTTTCCGCCCAGCGGAACGGTCGAGGCATCGGCAACCGCGCATCGCCATTCGATGCAGCGGGCGTTCCGGAAAGAAAGTGCTCCGCGTTACGTAACGAACCGCGAAAGCAGCCAGCCGCATGGGCCGGCCCTTGCCGCTCGAAGTGCGGGAAAACCTTTTCAAATCAATCACATAGCCCGATTGCAACCAGCGCGGTGAAGGCCTGGTGCAGAGGCGGCACGCATGTTGCGCTTCGTGGCTACTTATTACACGAGGAGGTCGCCATGACCACAACCACCCAAGCCTCCGTCGGCTCGATTCCGACAGTTGCCGACATCGCGGCGCCTGTGGTCCTGGCCCAGGCCAGCGTCACGCCGATCGCCCCCATGGGTGCGGCCCCGACGACAGCGGCGTCCATCGCACCCGCGAGCCTCGGCTCGTTGTCCAACGCCACGCCCGGCACGGTGGTCGTGCGCGACGGCGTGCGGATTCCGGTGGACGGCAGCCAGAGCCTGATGGCCGGCGACCGCGTGATCGTTCCCGACGGCGGCCATGCCAACGTGCTGTTCCCGGGCTCGACGACCAACAAGGCGCCGCTCGCAGGCGTCTTCGAGGGTGGCACCGACGCCACCATCGGATCGACCAAGCTGCCCGGCGGCCTGGAGCAGGTGAATGTCGACGTGGCCGCGGGCAACCTGGAGGTCACGCCGGCCGACAGCGATGCGGACGCCGCCGCCGTGGCCGTGACCAAGAAGGCCGCGGGCGGCAGCGGCATCGGGCTGGGCGAATTTGCCCTCGGCGCGCTGGGTGCAGTTGCTCTCGGCGCCGCATTGAGCGGCGGTGGCGACGGCGGCGGTGGTGTTTCCTTCCTCGCTCCGGGCGTCGGCGAAGGCGATGCGGACGCCGATGCGGATGCAGATGCCGACGCGGATGCGGACGGAGATGCAGACGCTGACGCTGACGCAGATGCCGATGCCGATGCCGATGCGGACGCAGATGCAGATGCAGATGCAGATGCAGATGCCGACGCCGACGCGGATGCCGATGCCGATGCCGATGCCGATGGAGACCACCTGCTCGATCCAGGCGATGGCGCCGTCGGCCATCTGGTCGGCGCGCTGGACGACCTCCTCGGTCTGGGCGGCGGAAGCGCTGCGGGCCGGGCTGCGTCCAGTTCGTCCGGCACGCTGGGATCGCTGATGCCCACCGTCGATGGCCTGACGGACCTGGTGGACAACGTGCTCTCGCCGATCGCGGGCAACGAGTTCACGGCCAACGATCCGAACGAATTCGATCCGGTGGACGAGACGGTCGAGAACGTGCTCGTGGACATCGGCGGCGTGCTGGCCCCCGTGGTCGACGGCCTGCTGGGCAACGGCCTGACGGATGCGCTCATCGACTCGCTGATCGGCCAGGTCGACTATCTGACCGATGCGCTCGGCAATATCCTGGAAAACGTGCTGGGCAGCGAAGGCCTGCTCGGCGGCGTGACCACCGGCCTCGGCATCGACGGCCTGGTGGACGGTTTGATCGGCGACGACGGCGTGGTCGGCCAGGTGCTCGAAGGCCTGCTGGGCGATGACGGCTTGCTTGGCGGCCTGCTGGGCGATGACGGTTTGTTGGGCGGGTTGCTCGGCGACGACGGTCTCCTCGGCGGGGTACTGGGTGACGACGGCCTGTTGGGCGGCTTGCTCGGCGGTGAAGGTGGCCTTCTCGGCGGAGTCCTCGGTGATGACGGCTGGCTGGGCGGCTTGCTCGGCGGTGAAGGTGGCCTCCTCGGCGGCGTACTGGGTGACGACGGCCTGTTGGGCGGCCTGCTCGGCGGTGAAGGCGGACTCCTCGGCGGGGTGCTGGGTGACGACGGCCTGCTGGGCGGCCTGCTCGGCGGTGAAGGCGGGCTCCTCGGCGGCGTGCTGGGTGACGACGGCCTGCTGGGCGGCCTGCTCGGCGGTGAAGGCGGGCTCCTCGGCGGGGTGCTGGGTGACGACGGCCTGCTGGGCGGCCTGCTCGGCGGTGAAGGCGGCCTCCTCGGTGGTTTGCTCGGCGACGACGGCCTGGTGGGTGGCCTGCTTGGCGACGACGGACTCGTCGGCGGATTGCTCGGTGGAGACGGCGCGCTTGCCGGCCTCTTGGGCAGCGAAGGTCTCTCCGGCGGTCTGCTCGGCGAAGGCGGACTCGTGGACGGTCTGCTCGGACCCGACGGCGTGGTTGGCGGCGTGCTCGGTGGCGAGGGCGGTCTCCTTGGCGGTGTCCTGGGTGATGACGGCCTGCTGGGCGGCTTGCTCGGCGGCTTGCTCGGCGGCGACGGTGGCCTCCTTGGCGGCCTCCTCGGTGACGACGGCCTCTTGGGCGGTGTCCTTGGCGGCGACGGCGGTCTCCTTGGTGGCCTGCTGGGCGACGATGGCCTCCTGGGTGGATTGCTCGGAGGTGATGGCGGCCTGCTCGGCGGTGTGCTGGGCGACGACGGCCTCCTGGGCGGTGTGCTCGGCGGCGATGGAGGTCTCCTTGGCGGCGTACTCGGCGAAGACGGCATCGTCGGCGGCCTGCTGGGCGGCGAAGGTGGTCTCCTCGGCGGCGTACTCGGCGAAGACGGCATCGTCGGCGGCCTGTTGGGCGGCGAAGGTGGTCTCCTCGGCGGCGTGCTCGGCGAAGACGGCATCGTCGGCGGCCTGCTGGGCGGCGACGGCGGTCTCCTCGGCGGCGTACTCGGCGAAGACGGCATCGTCGGCGGCCTGCTGGGCGGCGACGGTGGTCTCCTCGGCGGCGTACTCGGCGAAGACGGCATCGTCGGCGGCCTGCTGGGCGGCGACGGCGGTCTCCTTGGCGGCGTGCTCGGTGAAGACGGCATCGTCGGCGGCTTGCTGGGCGGCGACGGCGGTCTGCTCGGCAGCGTCCTCGGCCAGGACGGCCTCGTCGGCAACCTGCTCGGCGGCCTGCTGGGCGGCAACGGCCCGGCGGCCAACATCCTGGAGCCTGTCTCGTCGCTCACCGATGCCATAGAGCCGGTCGCGGCCAGCGTGACGCACGCGGTGTCCGGTGCCACGGCGCCCGTGACCGACATCCTGGCCGGCGCGGGCTCGACCCTCGCGCCTGTGACCACCGTGGTGGAAGGTGTCGGGCAAGCGGTCACCCCGCTGGTGACCGAGGTGGTGACCCCGATCACCAGCCTGGTCGAACACGCGGTCTCGCCGGTGACGAACATCCTGCACGGCCTGTTGGGCTGATCCCGCTGCGCGGACGGCACGAAGAAACAAGGAGGGACCGGCGACGGTCCCTCTTTTTTTCGCGTGCGCTCCGGCCATCGCGTCGCATCGGACGGCCTCCTAGAATCATCGGCTCGGTGGCTCGGCAAGAAAAGTTGGATCAGCCACTACAAGCCAAGCCCCCGGAGACACACACCCGCCATGGACCGCTGGACCGAAATCGCACTGCTCGTGCAGATCGCCGATGCCGGCAGCCTGAGCCGCGCGGCCGAGGCGCTGGGCCTCTCGAACGCCGCCGCGAGCCGCCACCTGAGCGCGCTCGAGGCCCGGCTCGGCGCGCGGCTGGTGGAGCGCAACACGCGGCGTCTGTACCTCACCGACACCGGCCGCGAGTTCTGTGCACGCGCCAAGACCATCCTGGCCGACCTCGCCGATGCCGAGTCGACGGTGAACGCCACTGCGCTCAACCCGACCGGCGTGCTGCGCATCACCGCCTCGCTCTCGTTCTCGATCCACCACATCGCGCCGCTCCTGCGCGAATACACCCAGCGCTACCCGGGCGTGACGGTGCACGTGGAAGCGGCCAACCGCTACTTCGACCTGATCGACAACAACATCGACGTGGCGATCCGCACCCGCGAGTTCGAGCCCGATTCGAACGTGACGATCCGACGGCTGGGCGAGACGCGGCGCATCCTCGCGGCGTCGCCGCGCTACTTCGCGCAGCATGGTTTTCCGAAGACGCTGGACGACCTGAAGCAGCACAAGCTCCTGATTTACACCCACGCCAACAACCCGAACGAGCTGCGCTTCACACGCAAGGGCGAGACTCACACGGTGTCGGTCACCGGCCTGCTCGAATCGAACGACGGCCAGGTGCTGCGCGCCGCCGCGCTCGACGGCATGGGCATCCTGGTGCAACCGACCTACATCGTCTATGAGGACATCGTGGCGGGCCGCCTCGTGCCCACGCTGGACGACTGGGACCTGCCGCACCTGACGATCAACCTGGCCTACCCGAGCCGCAAGCACTTGTCGGCAAAGGTGCGCAGCTTCATCGATTTCATGGCGGCTCACTTCCAGAAAATGGACTATGAGCGCAAGTGGACCAGCCACTTCGGCGCCCATTGACCGAGCCTTTCACCAAAAGATGTGCGTAAACGCACATCCCGCTTTCCGGCAGCTCCGCACACTGGAACCGCAACCGCCGCACTCCGTGGCGGACCCTTCCTTTTTCAAGCTCCAAGGATCTGCCGTGACCACAACCGCCAACACCTCGCGTGCGCCGCTCGCATCGTCGTCGCTCGCATCCCCCTCACCCGCCGCGCTGGACGATGCCGGCAAGCTGCTGCTGCGCGTGACCATCGGCGTGCTCGTGCTGCTGCACGGCATCTTCAAGCTCTCGGCCGGCGTCGGCTTCATCGGCGGCATGCTGGCCAAGGCCGGGCTGCCGGGCGGGTTGGCCTACCTCGTGTACGTGGGTGAAATCGTGGCGCCACTGCTGCTGCTCGCCGGCTTCTGGACCCGCGCCGCCGCCGGGGTGATCGTCATCAACATGATCGTGGCCCTCGGCCTCGTGCACATGGCCGACCTGTTCGCGCTGACCAAGCAGGGCGGCTGGGCGCTGGAACTGCAGGGCCTGTACCTGTTCGGCGCGCTGACCGTGGTGCTGCTGGGCGCCGGCCGCTTCAGCGTCGGCGGGACGAACGGACGCTGGAACTGATCTGCCGGTTCAGCCGGCGTCGCCGCGCACCTGCGAGACCATGAGCTCGAGGCGAGCGGCGTCGGCCACCAACAAGGCCTTGCCGTCCTTGCGCAGCACGCCGCTGCGCACCAGCACATTGAGTTCGCGCGTGACTTGCTCGCGGTTGGTGCTGATCTGGCTGGCCAGCGCCGCGTGCTTGGGGGCCGGCTCCAGCCGGGCCTCGTTGCCCTCGACGCCGGCGGCACGCGCAAGCCGCAGCAGCTCGGCATGCAGCCGGTTCTGCACGCCAAGCGTGCTCAGGTCGATCACGCGTTCGGAGAGCTGGCGCACCAGCGAGGCCAGCCGCTGCATCACCCGCTCGGCCACCAACGGCTCGTCGCGCAAGAGGGCCATGAAGGCGGGGCGCTCGAGGCTGGCGACCACGCTGGGCTCCAGCGTCACCACGTCGGCGGAGCGCGGGCCGCCGTCGATGGCGGCGATGTCGCCGAAGTACTGGCCGGCTTCAGCATCGCGGAAGGTGACCTGCCGGCCGTTGGCCGAATAGGTCGTCACCCGCACCCGGCCCGAGACCAGCAGGAACACCTCGCCCTGCTGCTCGGCGCGCAGGAGCAGCGGCTTGCCCGCCTCCACGCTGTGCCACAGGCACTGCTGGGCGAGCAGGTCCAGGCGCTGGTCGGAGAGGCCTTCGAGCAGCGCGATCTGGCGCAGCGCGAGGCTGGAGCGGGGGGTGGGTTCGGGTGTGGCCATGCCGGTCGGTGGGGGCGCGCGCATTATGCTCGGGTGCCGCTTCGAACCCGTTCATGGACAGACGTTCCCCGCCACCCCCTTCTTCCCCTTTTTCGCTGAGACCGCCCACACGGCGCAATCTCCGCTGGGCGAGCGGGCTGGTGCTGATGGGCTACGTGACGCTTCACCTGCTGAACCATTCGCTCGGCATCTATTCCTTTGACCTCGCCGAGAGCGTGCTGCGGGTGGCGCAGAAGTTCTGGCACAGCCTGCCGGGCACGGTGCTGCTGTACGGCGCGGCCCTCACGCACCTGGCGCTGGCCGTGGTCGCCCTCTGGGAGCGGCGCACGCTGCGCATGCCGCCGCTGGAGGCGCTGCGCGTGCTGCTGGGCTTTGCGCTGCCGCTGCTCATCGCCACCCACCTGACGGCCATACGCGGCGCCTACGAGGCCTACGGGATCGAGGGCTCCTATGTGCGCGTGGTCTGGGGCCTGTGGAGCCTGCCGGGCGCGGCCGCGCAGTTCAGCCTGATGCTCGCGGCTTGGAGCCACGGCTGCCTCGGCCTGCACTTCGCGCTGCGGGCGCAGCCGGTGTACCGGCGCTTGTCTTACCTGCTGCTGGCCATCGCGGTGGTGCTGCCGCTCACGGCGGCGATGGGGTTCATCTCGATCGGGCGCGAGTTCCAGTGGACCGGCGTGCCGACCGTGCCGGTGCCGACGCCCGCGCAAGGGCTGGCACTGAACGCAGCCGAACAGAGTCTCAAGTGGCTTTATGTACTGGCGCTGCTCGCACTGCTCGCGGCGCGCTGGGGGCGCAACTGGTTTGCGCGCCTGTCGCGCCAGCCGTCCATCGCGCTGCGCTACCCCGACCGCACGGTGCAGGTGCCGCGCGGCTGGAGCGTGCTGGAGGCGAGCCGCTCGCACGGCATCGCGCACGTGTCGATCTGCGGTGGCCGCGCGCGCTGCTCCACCTGCCGTGTGCGCGTGGTCGGTGCGCCCGAGCACATCGGCGAGCCGGGCCGCGACGAACAACGCACGCTCGAACGCGTGCGCGCGCCGGCCGACGTACGCCTGGCCTGCCAGCTGCGCCCGCACGGCGACATCGAGGTCACGCCGCTCTTCGCGCCGCTGCCCAACGAGGGCCGGCCCGCGCCGGTCGGCAGCTTCGGGCGCGAGCGCGACGTGGCGATCCTCTTCGTCGACCTGCGCCGCTGGTCGGGGCTCTCGGAGCGGCAGTGGCCCTTCGACCTCGCCTACGTGCTCGACCGCTACTTCGCCACCGTCGGCGCGGCCGTGCGCGAGAGCGGCGGCGTGCCCAACCAGTTCATCGGCGACAGCGTGATGGCGATCTTCGGGCTCGAGACCGACCTGCCCACCGCGTGCCGGCAGGCACTGCATGCGACCACGCTGATCGCCCAGCGCATGGACGCGTGGAGCGAGGGTTTCGAGGCGCAGTTCGGGCAGCGCCTGGAGTTCGGCATGGGCCTGCATGCGGGGCGTGCGGCGGTCGGTGAGGTGGGTTACCTGGAGACCACCACCTTCACCGCCATCGGCGAAGTGGTGAACACCGCGAGCCGCCTGCAGGACCATTCGAAAACGGCCGCATCGCGCCTCGTCGTCTCGCTGTTCGCGGCGCAACAGGCCGGTGTTGCGGAAGCGATGGGTGCGCCCGAAGCGCTTGCCGTGCGCGGCCGCTCCGAGCCGCTTGAAGTGCTGTATCCGCAACCCGCGACGATCCCTTTGTAGTTGACGAAAGCGGTGCGCAAACGCACAGCGCGAACCACGATGCGGTTTCACACTGCATCCCGTGGCAACGACGAATGTCCGCCGACCACACAGTCAGCCGAAAGGACCCTCATCATGAACACCAAGCAACTCCTCTCCATGTCCGCCGTCGCTCTCGCCATGCTCGGCGCAGCAGGCGCACACGCCGAAACCTACGAGGGCGTGCAATCGATCGCCTCGCAGGCCAGCCGCGCTGACGTGCGCGCCGAAGCCGTGGCGGCCGCGCGCAGCGACAACCCCTATGCAGAGGGCGCCAGCGCCGGCCCGGCTTCGACCATCGTTTCGGCGACCAGCCGCGCCGCGGTCCGCGCCGAAGCCGTTGCAGCCGCGCACAGCGACAACCCGTACGCCGAAGGCGCTTCGTCGGGCGTGGCCCCGATCGTCGCCAGCACCGTCGACCGTGCCGCGGTGCGCGCAGCCGCCCGCGCTGCCGCCCGTGGCGATGCACTGCCGCTGTAAGCGGATCGCAGCGCCCACCCGCTTCGGCGGGCTCGCACATCCAAGCCGGCCCTTGCGAAAGCGGGGTCGGCTTTTTCCTGCATGCCGGGGAGCCAGGAAACAGCGGCTCAGGGCCGCACACCCTCCCAGGCGTTCTGCAGCAACGCACGAATCGCATCGCGCTCCAGCGGGCGTGGATTGGGGTACTGGTTCGTGAGCGCATTCGCGCAGGCGACGTCGAGATCCGATTCCTTCATGCCGATGTCGCGCAGTGCGACCGGCGCGCCGTTGTCGCGCGCGAGGTCGAACACCGCCTGCGCTGCATTGCTTCCGCCCAGCGCCTTCGCGATGCGCGCCATGGCTTCGGGCGCCGCTGCGGCGTTGTAGGCCAGCGCATGCGGCAGCACGATGGTGTGCGTCTCCGCATGCGGCAGGTTGAAGCTGCCGCCCAGCGTGTGGCAGAGCTTGTGGTGCAGCGCCATGCCGACATTGCCGAGCACGGTGCCGCAGAGCCAGGCGCCGTAGAGCGCATCGCTGCGCGCGGCCGCATCCTGCGCAAAGGCGCGGATCGCGGACAGCGCACGGCCCAGCGCGGCGATGCCCTCCTGCGCCATCAGGTCCATGATCGGGTTCGCATCGGTGGCGTAGAGGCCTTCGGCCGCATGCGCGATGGCGTTGATGCCGCTCGTCACGCTCATGCCGACAGGCAGGCTCATCGAGAGCTCGGGGTCGTAGATCACGGTGCGCGGCAGCACCTTGAAGTCCTTGCCGGTCTTCTTCATGCCGGCTTCGGTGAGGCCGTAGATCGGCGTCATCTCGGAGCCCGCATAGGTGGTCGGTATCGCGAGGATCGGCAGGCCCGAGTCGAGCGCGATGGCCTTGCCGAGGCCCGTGGTCGAGCCGCCGCCGATGGCCACGGCGCAGTCGGCGCCCAGGCGCTGGGCCACCTCCCTCGCTTCGCGCGCGGTCTCGATGGGCACGTGCATCACGGCGCGGTCGAACACGCCAGCCGCATGCGCGCCCAGCATGTCGGCGATGCGCTCGGCCTGCGGGCGCTGCTCGGGCGTGGAGAGCACCAGCGCCCGCCGCGCGCCGAGCGCATCGATCTCGCGCGCCAGGTGCTGGAGCGAACCCGCACCGAAGACCACGCGCTGGGGAACGCTGTTGTAGACGAAGGATTGGACAGGCATCGCTCGATCTTTCAGGAAAAGGTGCGGGCGAGTGTCTACCCGCCTTGCGGGTCGTTCAACTGTGCGGGTGGAAAGGAGTTTTCCACCCGGCCCGGGCTCAGCTGCCCGCGGTCTTCCGCTCGCCGCCCGTGGCTTGGACGATCAGCAGCAGGAAGCCGCCCGCCATCGCCACGTTCTTGAGGAAATTGTTGAGCTGCCCCGAGAACTGCGCCGCATCGGCGGACCAGAACGCATGCGCCGTGAAGGCCGTGGCCAACGTGAACAAGGCCAGTGCGCTTGCCACCCATTGCAGGCGCCAGCCGGCGATCAGCAACAGGCCACCGCCGATTTCCAGCGCGATGGTCAGTGGCAGCACCACGTCGCCCAGCGGAATGCCTAGCTTGGCGAAATAGCCGAGCGTGGCGCCGTAGGTCATGAGCTTGCGCACGCCCGCAACCAGGAAGATCGCGGCCATCAGCACGCGGGCGGTCAGGGTCCAGCCCCGGAAGGAAGTCGTCGTCATGCAGTTTCTCCTGGGCGCGCGGTGGCGCCCGTGAATTTCAATCGCCCCATGCAGAGCACCATCAAACAAGAAAGCAGCGCCGGCACTGCCGCTGCGATGAAGAGCGCACTGTTCGTCCAATGCAGCCCGATGAGCCAGCCCGCCAGCACCGGTCCGACGATGGAGCCCGCCCGGCCGATGCCCAGGCTCCATCCCATGCCGGTGGCGCGCACCGTCGTCGGATACACGCTCGAGGCCAGCGCGATGAGCGCGGGCTGCGCGCCCACCACGCAGAAGCCGCTGACCGTCACCACCGCGAGCAGCAGCGCCAATGGCAAGGCCGGCTGGCCGATGACGCCGATGGTCAGCACCGCGATCGCGAAGATCGGCACCAGCACGCGGTAGAAGCCGATGCGGTCGATCAGCGGCCCCATCGCCACCGTGCCGACCACGCCGCCCACCTGCAGCAGCGTGCCGACCAGCACGGCCGTGCCGCCGCTGTAGCCCGCTTCGGTTGCGATGGTGGGCAGCCAGTTCGCGAGGAAGAACAGGTTCAGCAGGTTCATGAAGTTGATGCCCCACAAGAGCAGCGTGGCCGGGCCGCGCCCCGCGCGGAACAGCTCGGCGACCGGGGCGCCGTCCTGCTTCGCCTCGTGCACCACGTAGCGTGTGCCGGGGCCGATGCGCACTTCGGGTGCGATGCGTTGCAGCCAGCCGTGCACGCGGTCGAGCTTGCGCCCGCGCAGCACGAGGAACTGCATCGACTCGGGCATGTAGCGCCACATCAGCGCGGCGATGACCAGCGGCACGATGCCCCCGAACACGAACACCGCCTGCCAGCCGCCCAGTGGAATGAGCACCGCCGAGATCAGCCCGCCCAGCACCGCGCCGCCCGTGAAGCCGCACGACACCCACATCATCAGCGTGACGCGGCGACGCAGCGGGCTGTATTCGCTCGCCAGCGCACTCGCGTTGGCCATGATGCCGCCCAGGCCGATGCCGGTGATGAAGCGCATCACGAGCAGCTGGTTCAGCGTGTGCGCGAAAGCCGTGGCGAGCATGCACAGCGCGAAGAACACGGTGGCGCCCAGCAGCACGGGCCGCCGTCCGATGCGGTCGGCGCAGATGCTCAGCACCAGCGAACCGATCAGCATGCCGAAAAGCCCCGCGCCGAAGACGGGGCCGAGCGCGGCCTTGTCGATACCCCAGGCGCGCACGATAGCCGGCGCGACGAAGCCCATCGCCTGCACGTCGAAGCCGTCCATCACCACCGCGCAGCCGACCAGCAGCAGGATCCATTTCTGGAAACTGCTGACGGGGTGGCTGTCGATGAGTGCGGGGATGTCGATGGCGGCCGCGGCACTTCCACCACCCACGCCGCCCGCGCTCGCTTCGAGCGAATCCGGAAATGCCTTCACGCCGTCGTCTCGTCGAGGCAGGTGGCGGCCGTCCAGCCGTAGAGCCATTCGAGCGCGTCATAGAAGCGCTCTTGCGGGCGACCGTTCCACATGCTGTTGCGCACCAGGCGCTCGACGCCCTTGGCGTGATAGATGCGGCCCATCTCGCGCGCCGACAGCACCACGCGCGCGGTGCGTGCGACACGCGAGCGCTCGTACAGCGCGAGCGCACGCGGCCAGTCGCCGCCTTCGCGGCGCAGCGCGAGGCCCAGCGTCACCGCATCCTCGCAGGCCGTGCAGGCACCCTGCGCGAGGTACTGCACCATCGGGTGTGCCGCATCGCCCAGCAGGGTCGCGCGGCCGAAGGTCCATTGCTCGATGGGGTTGCGGTCGGCCGTGGAATAGCGCTTCCACGCCTTCGGGATTCGCAGCAGCTGCTGCACCTGCTCGCAGGTCGGGCGGAAGTAGCGCTGCACCTCGGCCGGGTCGCCGTCCATCGAACCCCACTCCTCGGGCTGGTCGCTGTGGAAGGTGACGGCGATGTTGAACTTGTCGCCGCCCTTGAGCGGGTAGTGCACCAGGTGGCAGTTGGGGCCGACCCAGATGCAGGGCGCGGTGAAGCGCAGCGCCTCGGGGAAATCGGCTGTTTCGACCACCGCGCGGAACACCACGTGGCCCGACACGCGGATGCCGTCGCCCACGTACTGCTGGCGCACCGCCGAGCGGACGCCGTCGCAGCCGATCACGGCCTGGCCTTCGTGGCGGCCGCCCTGCGCGTCGATGAGCGTGACGCCGTGGTCGTCCTGCTCGATATGCACGACCTTGGTCGAAGTGAGGAACTCGATGCCGTCGGTCGTCTGCTTCACGCCTTCGAGCAGCGCGCCGTGGATGTCGGCGCGGTGGATCACCGCATAGGGGTTGCCGAAGCGCGCGCGGAACTTGTCAGAGAGCGAAATGCTCGCCACGCGCTTGGCGTCGATGGCATCGAACATCACCATCTCTTCGGTGTAGACCGCCTTGGCGCGCAGGTGCTCGCCCACGCCGAGCGCGTCGCAGGCCGCGAAGGCGTTGGGGCTGAGCTGGATGCCCGCGCCGATCTCGCCGATCTGGCTCGCCTGCTCGATCACCTTCACGCGGTAGCCCTCGCGCACCAGGGCCAGTGCGGCGGCCAGGCCGCCGATGCCGCCGCCGGCGACGAGCACGGGGCGGGTGTCTTTCTGCGTACTCATCTCACTTCAAGCCGAAAAGCTTGCGGGCGTTGTCGCGACCAATCTTCTGGCGGTCGTTCTCGCTGATCTCGCATCTGTCGAACCAGCGGGCGGCGTCTTCGTGCTTCTCGAACGGGTAGTCGACCGAATACATGATGCGGTCCGAGCCCACCTCGAGCATCGTCGACAACAGCGTCGGCGTGCGAAAGTTGCCGCTGGTGGTGATGTGCACGTTGCTGCGAAGGTAGTCGCCGATCTCCTTGTCGCACGGCATGCCGCGGCGGCCCTTGCGCAGGATGTGGTCCACGCGCCAGATGTTGAACGGAATGCCTTCGCCGAAGTGGCCGAGGATCATCTGCAGCGCGGGATGGCGGTCGAACATGCCGCTGGACATCAGGCGCAGCGCATGGATAGCCGTTTCCATCGCGAAGGCCCAGGTGGGGCCGGTGAGCCAGTGCGCGCCGTCGTAGATCGGTTCGCGGGCGAGCAGCGGATCGCGCGGGTGCATGTAGAACGGTTTCTTCAGCGCTGCAGCTGCGGTCCAGAAATCGTTGAAGCGCGCGTCGTCGTAGTAGACGACGGTGTTCTCGTCGCCCACCTGCGAGAAGCCGTTGACCAGGAAGCCGTGAAAACCCAGCTGGTTCACGCAGCGCTCCAGCTCGCGCGCGGCGGCCTCGGGGTCCTGCATCGGCAGCGCGGCGAATCCGCCGAAGCGTGTGGGGTGACGCTTGATCTGCTCGGCCAGCACGTCGTTGGCGCGCTGCGCCACCTCGATGGCGCGCTTCGCATCGGGAATGCCTTGCACCGCCGGCGAGTTGAGCGAGAGGATCGAGAACTCGGTGCCCCACTCGTCCATCTGCGCGAGGCGCTGCTGCTCGAAGTCGAGCAGGTTGCTCTTCAGGCCCTGCCACACTTCGGGACGGGCGTAGACCTGCGAGTCGGCGATCGTGAGGTCGATCGCGAAATGCTCTTCCAGAGCGATCTTGTTTTTCATGGGGCGGTTACTCCGGTTTGATGTTCAGTTTGTCCAGCACGTCCTGCCAGGTCTTGCGGTCGTCGGCGATGTAGCGCGCCAGTTGTTCGGGGGTGCCGGGACGTGGATACGTGCCGAGTTCGCGCGACTTGGCGATCACGTCGGGCAGCAGCAGCGCCTCGTTCATGTCCTTGTTGAGCTTCGCGAGCACGAGCGGGTCGACGCCCTTCTTCGCGATCACCGCGAACCAGCCGTGCGCCACTGCGCCGGGCACCGTCTTGCTTGCGAGGGGGAACGATTCAAGTCCGGCCTCGACGCGGTCGCCCATGCTGGCCAGCACGCGCATGCGCCCGCCCTGCACGTTGCCAGCGACCACGTTGTAGGTCTCGACCATCATCTGCGTCTGGCCGCCGAGCGTGGCCTGCATGGCCTGCGCGCCGCCTGGGTAGTGCACTTCGAGGAATTGCGCGCCCGATTGCAGGCCGAGCAATGCCGAGGCCAGGTGCGGCGCAGTGCCACGGCCGTTGTCGGCCACCTCGATGCCCTGCGGCTTGGCGCGTGCGGCGGCGATGAAATCGGCCAGCGTCTTGTAGGGAGAGTTCGCCGGCACCGCCAGCATGAAGGGCGCGACAGCCGCAAGCGTGACGGGCACGAAGTCGCGGTTGAAGTCGTAGCTCACGCCCTTGATAGTGCTCGGCGCGACGGAAATGGCCGAGCCCTGCACGAAGCCGAAGGTGTAGCCATCGCTCTGCGCCGCGAGGATCGCGTTCATGCCGATCACGCCGCTGCCGCCGGGCTTGTTGTCGACGATCACGCCCTGCCCCCATTTTTCGCCGAGCTTGGCGCCCACATGGCGGATCAGCACGTCGGGCGCCGAGCCCGCGGGGAACGGCACCACGAAGCGCACCGCCTGCACCGGCCACTTGGCGCCAGCGCCCTGTGCATGCGCCAGCGGCGCTGCCGACAGAAGAGAAAGCATCACCGCGATGGCGCTTCGGCGCGTGGGCTTCAGGTTCATGACTGTCTCCGTTTTTGCTTGATTATTCAAGTAATTGCGGCGGACTATATACTTGAATAATCAAGCACGTCTAGATGAAAACCCTACACTCCGATCACGACCTCGAAAAGGCCATTCCGTTCCTTCTTGCACGCGCTGGCGCCCGCATGGGCAACGCCTTTGCGAAGGCGTTGAAACCCTACGGGCTCAGCCTGAGCGAGTGGCGCGTGTGCGCGTCGCTACAGCACACGCCGCGGCAGACGCTGTCGGAACTGGCGACGCACGCCTCCACCGATCTGTCGGCGCTATCGCGCATCGTCGACCGGCTGGTGGCGCATGAATTGATGGCACGCGAGAAGTGCGACACCGACAAGCGCGCGGTGCGCATCAATCTGACGGAGCGCGGATTGGCGCTGACCTGCGAACTGATCCCGCTCGCGCAGCACTACGAAGCGGTGGCGACCTCGGACTTCAGCGCGGCCGAAGTCAAAGCGCTGCGCGCGATGCTGCTGCGCCTGTACGCCAACGCGACGCCGCTCGCCTGAGCGAGCGGACCTCTTTCTTCTTCTTTCATCAGGCCGGCGAAACCTGCACCGTCGAGGCCGCGCGGCTCTCGGTGATCGCGAAGCGCACCGGCAGGAAGCGCTCGATCACCGCGCAGTTGGTGCGCGTGTGCTCCGTCACCTCGCTGCAGGTGAACGCAGCCGGCTTGCGGCTCTGCCATGTGGCCAGCGCCAGCAGCAGCGCGAGTTGGTCGGCCAGGTGCGGACCAACGGCCGCTTCGCTCTTCTGAAACGCACGCAGCTCCTTGACGAGGCCATGCGCTACCTGCTCAGCGCTGAGCGTCTTCTCGCCGAACGCCGTGAACACCTCAGTGACATGTTCATAGGCCAGCGTGGCGATCAGCGCGTTGCCCGGGCCCTCGTTCTGCCGCGCCGCGCCAAAGCGCAGTTGCTCACCGGACCAGCCCATTGCAGTGCCCAACGTGTCGAGCTCGCGCGTCGGCACATGGCGTGGCAGGCCCGGCGCCAGGCATTCCGCATGGGCCGATTGCTGCGCACCGCGCGCCATCAGGTCGAAAGGCTGCAGCGCACCCGCGGCCGGCACGATGGTCGCCTCGACCTCGCCGCCGCCCGCCGGATAGAAACCGCAGCGGCGCAGCGTCAGTTGCAGGTTGGCGCCGAGGCGGCGCACCAGCGGCACGAACGCACGCTCCAGGAAATGGAACGGTGGCGCCATCGGGTTGTGCGTGCCACCGCTCAGATGCACCGTGCTCGGCGCACCGGCCAGCAGCAGCGGCGGCAGCACGGTCTGCAGCACCAGCATGCAGCTGCCCGCGCTGGCGATCGCGAAGCGGTAGTCGCCCGCGCACACCGGGCCGGGCGCGAAGCGCAGCGACTGCGAGCCGAGCTCTGCGCCTTCGACCTGCGCGCCGCTGATCTCGGCCGCAGCCTTCACGCACGCAAGGTGCTGGCGCATCAGGCCCGGTTTGGCGCGGCCCGCGCGAATCTTCTCGATGACGAGGGGCTGGCCCGTCGCCACCGACAGCGCGAGACTGGTGCGCAGGATCTGGCCGCCGCCCTCGCCTTGGGAACCGTCGAGTTCGATCATGCGCGGCCTCCTTCGTGCTCGGCCGCTGATGCAGCAGCATCGAAGCGCAGCACCGTCTCGCAGAGGAACGCATCGAGCCCCGCCTCTTCCGCCTGCGGCAGCGGCGTGATCGGCTCCGCGGCATTGGCCGCCAGCTCGCTTTCGATGAACGCATGGATACCGGGCCAGCGCGGGCTGGTCGCGGCTTCACCGGCGCGCATCTTCACTTCGAGCAGCGCGTTGATTTCGTCGATGAGCGCGGCATCGCGCACAACATTCAGCGTGTGCTGCGCCAAGTCGGCGAAGCGCATCGGCGGCACACCGGGCTGCGTGCGGATCCATCGCGCCGCCAGCAGCGGGCGCAGCACGTAGAGGTACTTCTTGTAGCGCACCTCGTCGGCTTGCAAGTGCTCCCGGAAGTTTTTCTTCGCCATCGAGCTGTAGTGGTGCCACGCGCGCGCGTTGGAGAACACCGCCTCCGAGAGCGCGCGAAAACGCGGCATCGCTACCGCATCGTCGCGGTACACGATGGGCGAGCGCAGCCACTCGAGCAACGTCGGGTTCGACTCGCGCATCAGGCCCAGCGCCTTGCGCAGGTCCCAGCCGTTGATGTCGAGGTCGCCGCTGATCGGCAGTTCGATCACGTCGCGCATTGGCGTCACGGTGAGGTACCACGGCAGGCGGTTCACGTAGATGAAGCGCACGTCGTAGTCGCTGTCGGGCGAGGCGAAGCCCCAGCCACGGCTGCCGGATTCGCAGGCGAAGAGCACGGTCACGTCGTGGCGCGACTCGATGGCGCACAGGTTGGCCATGATCTCCTCGCGCATGGCGGGGTCGATGGGGTGGGCGGAGCGGAGGAATTCTTGTTGGGTGCTCATGAAAATCCCAGTTTCTTTCTTGCTGTCTGTCTATCTGTCTGTTCGTTCTTGTTGCTCGGCCTGATCGCATTCAGGCGCGAGCGACGCTCACCTTGCCCCGGCTGTCGAGCTCGAACACGTCGAGGTCGTTCGCCAGGAAGGCATGGCCGCGGTAGCAGGCTTCGGTCTCGGCCATCAGCGCCGCCATGCCTTCGGGGTTCTGGTGCCGCGCACTGAAATGCGTGAGAACCAGATTGGGCACTCCGGCGGATGCCGCAAACTCGGCGAGCAGCCGCGCAGAACTGTGCATCGGGCCGGGCCCGACCTTGTCAAGCACTTCTTGCGTATAGGTGGCCTCGTGCACCAGCAGCTGTACGCCTTCGCAGGCCCGGCTCAGCAGCGCGGGTTCGGCGTTGTCGCCGCCGAACACCGCACTCGCTGTGTCGACATACGCCTCGGCGAAGTCGGCACTGCGCAACACCGCGCCGTTGAAGGGCACGTCATCGCCGTCCTGCAGCGCACGCCATGCGGGCCCCGGCGGCAAGCCGATAGCGCGCAGAGCTTCCACCTTCAGGCGCATGCGCCTTGTCTGAACCTGCATGCGATAGGCGTGGCTGGGCACGCGGTGGCGCAGCACATGGCGCTCGATGCACAAGCCTGGCGCCTCGTGTACGAGCGGCCCCGCCTGCGGGTCGACATGTTCGATCTCGTAGGGCAGGGGGTGCATGTCGGTCAACCGGCGTGTGGCCTCGAACCATTCCCACACCGGCTGCGGCGCGATCAGCTTCAGCGGCTTCGTTCGCTTGCCCATGCCAGCACTCGCGAGCAGGCCCGGCAGGCCGTAGCAATGGTCGCCGTGCACATGCGTGATGCAGACGGCGGCCAGGTCGTTCAACGACAGCGGCGTCTGCTGCACGCGATGCTGCGTGCCTTCACCGCAATCGATCAGGAACCAGTCGGAACCCAGCATGGTCTGCACGGCCAGGCCTGAGACATTGCGCTGGCGCGTCGGTACACCCGCGGATGTTCCCAGGAACGTGAGTTTCAGCATCATTTTTTTCCTTCCTCCCAGCGCTAGGGCGCGGTTTTTTCTTCTTTCGTTCAGTCGGTCTGGCTCGCAATCATGGCCGCCAACGTTCGTCGCTTCGGGTTCCACACGGTAAAGCACCAGATGCCCCACCATTCCTTGCCGACGTCGAAGTAGGTGCTCCAGGTGCTGCGCCAGGGTTCGCGCTGCGGGTCGCCGACCCAATCGAGCACAGTCACGCGCTCATCTGGCAGCAGCCCTGTGCATAGGCAAAAGCGCGGGAACAACTGCGCGCGCTCGGCTTCGTCGGCGACCCGCAGTGAGTAAGGCGGATCGCCGAAGGCTTGGCAGAGCCATTCGAACCACGACACTCGTGAGAGGTCACGCCTGTAGGCCACCTGGTGCCGCGGGGCAAAGCGCTGTGCGGGGATCACCGCCGATGCATCGAACGCCCTGGGCCGCGCGGCATCGACATCGAACGCGAGACCGGCGCCGAACGCCGAAGCCAGCGAGGGATCGCGTGTGATCGTCTCCTGCCGGTAGCGCTCGACGCCTGCCTCGATGCCGTCGCACAACAGGCGCAGCACCGCGCGGTGGTGCGCCTCGCCCACATGCTCGACATCGGCGGCGACGCCGTAGACGGCGAACTCGAAGGCCGAGCCGGCGCGCTGCAGGGTTTCGCGCAGCGCGGCCACTTCGGACTCCTTGCGCGACGAAAGGAGCACTGTCCAATGCGAAGACGTGTTCATGCCACCTCCGACGGAAAGTACTCGGCCCACTGGCTCACTTCACGGCGTGGATGCGCGCGCATGACGGCCATCTGATGCGACGACGGCGACTGGCCAACGCAACGCATCAACGCGAGCATGCGCACCAGGCACTGCGGATCTTCTGGCCGCCGCGCGAACTCGGCCTTGGCATTCGCGGCGATCCGTTCGCTCGCGACGCGAACGAGGAAGCTACGCCACCGCCACGGATTGGCATTTCCGCGCAGGCAGGCTTCGATAGCCCAGGCTTCGTCGGCGGGATGACGCAGGCATCCAGCCAGGGCCTTCGCCGCTTCGTTGGCGCCCAGGTACTCCCAGCTTCCTCGCGACGAAGAATCCGCGTCGAAGAGCGCACGCAGTCGCACGATGTCTTCGTTCGCACCCCAATGTCCAAGCACCGTGATGGCGAGCGTACGAAGGCTCCACCACTTGCTTTCCAGCGCGGCGTTCACCGCGGCGCGCGCGTCCGCCGTCGGCGCGGAGCGAGCCAGCATGCGCAGGCGATCAGACGCTTCGCCCAGCAAGTTCGCACCCTTTCCCTCGCGCGATGCGGCATGCGATGCGCGGCGCGCGCGCCGGCATGCAAGGCAGCGCGCAGCGCTGCTTTCGATGCTTCCGTGCACGACCTCATACCACCACTTCTGCTGCTTCGCGGTCCATATCTCTTCTGCACCGCAATCGCGGCAAACAAAGGGGCGTGCAACGTAGTACCTGGGCAGGGGCCCGCAGGTGTTGTTATGGCGGAGCAGAACGTCCGCATCAGCCGGCTCGACGCCGAGCGCACACGAAAACACATGGCGCCGCTGATCGGGCGCAGGCAGTTGCGCCTCGATGCGCGCAGCGCGCGCCCGGCGGAGCGCCTTGATCTCGGCGCGGCGTTGCTTGTTGCTTTTCATGGCCTTGTTCTCCAACTACCGGCCGAGGCACACGCCAACGGCCTTTGTCTAACCCTTCACGCAAACCACCTGCTTGAGCGTGTAAACCACCTCCACCAGGTCCTTCTGCGCCTCCATCACCGCATCGATGTCCTTGTAGGCCATCGGGATCTCGTCGATCACGTCGGCGTCCTTGCGGCATTCCACCCCTTCGGTCGCGGCGATCTGGTCGGCGACGGTGAAGAGCTTCTTCGCCTTCGTACGGCTCATCTTTCGACCAGCGCCGTGGCTGCAGCTCATGAAACTCTCGGGGTTGCCCTTTCCGCGCACGATGTAGCTCTTGGCACCCATGCTGCCGGGGATGATCCCGAGTTCGCCAAGCTTCGCGCTCACCGCGCCCTTGCGGGTCACGAGCACGTCTTCGCCGAAGTGCGTCTCGCGGCTCACGTAGTTGTGGTGGCAGTTCACCGCTTCCACATGCGCCTCGAAAGGCTTCGTGATGACCTTGCGCGCGGCCGCGACCACGCGCTGCATCATCACTTCGCGGTTCGCACGCGCGAACTTCTGGGCCCAGCCCACCGCGCGCACGTAGTCACCGAAGTACTGAGCGCCTTCCTCGAAGTACGCCAGGTCCTGGTCGGGCAGGTTGCGCTGGTGCAGCTCGGCGTCCTTCTTTGCGAGTTCGATGAAGTGCGTACCGATGGCGTTACCCACGCCGCGCGAACCCGAGTGCAGCATGAACCACACCGCGCCCGCTTCGTCGAGGCACACCTCGATGAAGTGGTTACCGGTACCCAGCGTTCCCAGGTGCTTGTGGTTGTTCGTGTTCTTGATGCGCGGGTAGTCCTCGCAGATTGCATCGAACTCTTCCACCAGCTTGGCCCAGGCGGCGTCGGTTTCATCGGGCGGCGTTTCCCACGAGCCCTTGTCGCGGCCCATGC
This sequence comes from Variovorax trehalosi, assembly GCF_051216415.1. Taxonomy (NCBI): domain Bacteria; kingdom Pseudomonadati; phylum Pseudomonadota; class Betaproteobacteria; order Burkholderiales; family Comamonadaceae; genus Variovorax; species Variovorax trehalosi. Next base: position 74,859 of record NZ_JBPJZG010000012.1, on the reverse strand, counting down.
GCTTGGGGTTCGATCCGTGCGGCACGGCCTTCTCGATCGCCGAACGCAGCGGGCCCAGGTTGTCGGGCAGATCGCGGGCGTTGAGCGTGGTCTTGCAAGCCATCATTCCGCAGCCGATGTCCACGCCGACGGCGGCGGGGATGATGGCCTTGAAGGTCGGGATCACCGAACCCACGGTCGCGCCGATGCCGTAGTGCACGTCGGGCATGGCCGCGATGTGCTTGAACACGATGGGCAGGCGCGCGGCGTTCTCGAGTTGCTTCTGCGCTTCGTCTTCCACGGGCACGCCGTTGGTCCACATCTTCACGGGGACGCCGTTGGGTACTTCGTGCAGTTTGTAGTTCGTCATTTTTTCTTTCTCTCTCTGTCTGTCTATCTATTCTTGCAATCAACTGGTGGACACGGCGGGATTCGAACCCGCATCAATACGGCGACCGTGGTGTTTGAATCCAGCGGCCCAGTCGACGATTGGAAACGCGCTCCAGTGACAGACCCGTCATCGGAGCCAGCACCTGCATCCTCAACCTTGCTCGTCGACCGACTTGCCCGCCGTACCTGGTCTTACCCAGGCTGCCGGCAATTCAAAACATTTTTGGCAGTGGCGCTCCCTTCTGTGCCTGCGTGCCCAAAACAAAAAAAGAGGTGACCAGGGGCGATGAAACGCTTCATTCCGCCATCCGTTTCCGGACCGGGGCTTGAACCCGGACACCTGGCGAGCATTGCTGCTTGCCGGGTCTGCAGCCGAGGCTGCATGCGTCTACCTGTAGTTCCATCTGCATTCACCTCAAAACAAAAAACAGCGACAAGAATCGACGAAACGTCGTGCTCTACCACTGAGCTACGGTCTTGCGACCGACGGGATTCGAACCCGCGACAACGAGATTAGGAGTCTGTAGTTCCGTCAGCATTCGCTGCAAAAAACAGTGCGACAAGGATGGCAAGACGTAGACCACGCCAGAGAACCGGCGCCGGGATTCGAACCCTGGTCAAACCAGATGTAGTCCTGCCTGCATTCGCACAACAACTTTCATCCCCGTTCGGCGACAAACATTCGATGCGAGGAAGAACATGGTTGGATGTACTCGCATCTGCATTCGCCGAACGACGACGTTCAATTTCTTCGGATCGGGCACCGCGGGCCAAGGCCCACGGCACCCTCTCGCTTCACTCTCAGATCGAAGTCTCTTCGATCACACCCACCCAGTGGTCGGCACCCAGGCCACCCGCGGCATACACCGCCAGCAGCTTGAACACTTCGTCGCTGAAGCCGCCGATGTTCAGCACATCCTCACGCTCCTGCGCCTGGGTGGTCGCATAGGGCTGGATGTCGATGCACACCAGCCGCGCCTTCGGGTTGCGTTCCTTGAACGCCGCCCATTCCTGCATGGTCGCGGTACCGCGGCCACGTGCACGGTCGGCCCACGATTCGTTGTCCGACACCAGCACCACCAGATCGGCCTTCGCCTTCTCCTTGTTCAGCAACGCCAGCGGCGCGCTGCACGAGGTACCGCCGCCACCCACCGCCGCCAGCTTGGCCGCGTTGGTCATCACCGAATCGCGCGGGTTCAGCTTGAGCGACACCACCTTCGTTTCGAAGGGCAGCACACGCGCATCCGCATTGCGGCGCAGCACGGCGGCAGCCACCAGCGCGGCCACGTCGATGCAGCGCACCGCCGAGGTCGCAGAACCGCGGTGACCCGTCACCGGCGAGCTCATCGAGCCCGACACGTCGGGGCACACCACCACGCGGCCCTCGAACACCGGCACGTTGGCCAGCGCGAGTTCCATCGCGTCCTGCAGCGCCTCCTTCACCACGTGCGGCACCTCGGCGCCGGTTGCGGTGAAGGCCGCCATCAGCTGGTACGGCAGCACACGCGCCTTGGCCACGGCCTGCGGGTCACGCAGCTTGGCGGCCACCGCCTCAGAGAGACCTGGCAGTTCGAACACGCCGTGGCGCGCAAAGGTGTTCAGGTTCTGACGCACCATCTGCCACGATCCACGCTGCGCGATCTGCGCCCAGGCCTGCGCATCCAGCTCCAGTGCCGTAAGCATCTGGAACGGCACATCAGGCACTTCGAGCGAACGGTCGCGCTTGAAGCGCTCGAAGGCCTGCGTCGCCGGAGGCAGTGCCTCCAGCGCATACGGACGATCGATCAGCCATGCGAACCACGCGGCGCGCCATGCTTCGGCGGGCTTGGGGTGAACCATCTTCACCACGTCGGCCAGCGAAGGCGTGTTACCCACCGAGGCGTTCAGTAGTTGCGCTTCGGTCGCTTCGAGCAGCCATTGCTGCACAAGCTTCTTCGGACGCGTACCGAGCGACTTGCGGCCCACGGCACCCGAACGCAGCATCTGCACGAAGTTGCGAAGCATCTTGCCGTTGTCCACCACGCGGGGGAACACCTTGGCGAGCAGCGACACGTCACGCACCGCCAGCGTTGCAGCCAGCAGCGCGGGCATGTCCTTCATATGGCCGGCGCGGCGTGCGTACACGGCCGTCTTGGCGACGAACACCGGATCGACTTCGCGGGCCAGGGCCAGCACGGCGTCGAGCTGGTCCTGCGCTTGTGCGTAGAAGGTGTTGTTCAGGCAACCGGTCGCGGCGAGTTGCGCCAGCTGGTGCTTGGGCGACAGCGCGTAAGCCACGCCGCCCGCTTCGTTGAGCGTGGTGGCCGAAGGCAGCAGCGCACCGCGCAGGGTCTGGAAGAGTTGAAGGTTGGCCATGTGACTTCTCCTTGTGGGGTTCTTTTTGTTCGTTCGTTTCTTGAATGTGTGATCCTTATTGCAACGGGTGTGCCAGCACAGGCTAGCTGGCCGGATAAATTCTTCAAGCCATTGATTTAATTGGAATTTTTCTGATCTTTCAGTCTAAGCAGGGAGCAATCTTGCAAGGATCAATCGGTATTTCTTATAATTTTGGATAGTCTTTTATCCACGCAATGAAGAAATCTACCGTCGTCATCGGCTTCCTCGGCACCCAGCTCGATGCCGGCCAGGGCGCGGGCCGCTGGAACAAGTGGCGCCCGACCGTCTCGCTCGCGCAGCACGAGGACATGGTCGTCGCTCGCATGGAGCTGCTCTACACGCTGCGCCACAAGGCGCTGGCCGAGGTGGTGAAGGCCGACATCGCCACCGTGTCGCCCGAGACCACCGTCAACCTCGTGCCGCTCGACCTCGAGGACCCGTGGGACTTCGGTGAGGTCTACACGCGCCTGTACGACTGGGCGCGTACCTACACCTTCGACACCGAGCGCGAGCAGTACTGGACGCACATCACCACCGGCACGCACGTCGCGCAGATCTGCATGTTCCTGCTCTCGGAATCGCGCGTGGTGCCCGGTGTGCTCGCGCAGACCTCGCCGCCGAAGAAGCAGCGCGAGGGCGAGGCGGGCAAATGCACGCTGATCGACCTGGACCTCTCGCGCTACGACGTGATCGCGCGGCGCTTCGACGCGGAGCAGCGCGATGCGGTCGCATTTCTCAAGAGCGGCATCGCCACGCGCAACGCGCGCTTCAACGCGCTGATCGACGAGATCGAGCGCGTGGCCGTGCGCTCGCGCGCGCCGATCCTTCTGGTCGGTCCGACGGGCGCGGGCAAGTCGTTCCTGGCGCGGCGCATGTTCGAACTGAAGCAGGCGCGGCACCAGATGACGGGGCCGTTCGTGGAAGTGAACTGCGCCACGCTGCGCGGCGACGGTGCGGCTTCCACCTTGTTCGGCCACAAGAAGGGTTCTTTCACCGGGGCCGCGACCGATCGGCCCGGCCTCCTGCGCACGGCAAACCAGGGCGCGCTGTTCCTCGACGAGATCGGCGAACTCGGGCCCGACGAGCAGGCAATGCTGCTCAAGGCCATCGAGGAGAAGCGCTTCTTCCCCGTGGGCGCCGACAAGGAAGTGGAGAGCGACTTTCAGCTGATCGCCGGCACCAACCGCGACCTGCGCAGCGATGTGGCGGAGGGACGGTTTCGCGAAGACCTGTTCGCACGGATCAACCTCTGGACGTATGACCTGCCCGGCCTCGCGCAGCGGCCCGAAGACATCGAGCCGAATGTGGATCACCTGCTGGCCATCCATGCGGCCGAGAACCATCGCGTGGTGCGATTCAACGCCGAGGCGCGCGCGGCCTACCTGCGGTTCGCGCAAAGCGGCGAGGCGATCTGGAGCGGCAACTTCCGCGACCTCTCGGCGAGCGTGACACGGCTCGCGACGCTGGCGGATGGCGGGCGGATTCCGGTGGCGCTGGTCGAGGCGGAGATCGCGCGGCTGCGGTGGTTGTGGAAACGCGGTGGTCCGGCAGCGGCGGCCGGTGGCGATGTGGATCTGGATGCGTTGCTGGGTGAAGAACGCGCGGCTGCGCTCGATCTGTTCGACCGGCTGCAGCTTGAAGCGGTGGTGCGGGTGTGCAGGCAAGCGCGCAGCCTCTCCGATGCGGGACGCCAACTCTTCCAGGCGTCACGCGAGCAACGCAGCGTGGTGAACGATGCAGACCGCCTCCGCAAGTACCTTGCGAAGCATGGCGTCGAATGGAGTCGCCTCGCCGAGGCCTGAGCTATCCTCCGCGCCGATGCCCATCTCCGCATTCGCCGTGAAGGTTCCCGCCGCCGAGCCGCTTGTCGGAGATTTGCGCCGTCGCTACGACGCGACTGTCACGCTTGGCGTGCCCGCGCACATCACGCTGTTGGTTCCGTTCATGGACCCGGCGCTCATCACGGAAGAAGTGATCGATCGCGCGCAACGCATGCTGCAACGCACGCCGTCGTTCGCGTTCTCCCTCGGCAGGGTCGGCCGCTTTCCCGAGACCGCGTACCTCGCGCCCGAGCCGGCCGCGCCTTTCATCGGCATGACGCTGGCGCTGGTGGAAGCCTTTCCCAATTTCTGGCCTTATGGCGGCGCGCATGCCGACGTCATTCCGCACCTCTCGGTGGCACATGGCGACGCATTCCATGCGGAGGAAGCGGCCATCGAACTGCAGGAGCGACTGCGCTCATCGGGCGCTGTGCATGCGGCTTGCACCGAAGTCGTGCTCATCGAAAACTCATCCGGCCTGTGGCAAGACCTACATGTCTTCCAACTGCCCAACGCCACTGCCTGATTCATGCGCAACGTCCTCTTCATCTGCAGCCGCAACCAGTGGCGCAGCCCCACCGCGGAACAACTCTGGCGCCGGCACCCGCAGATCGCGGCACGCTCCGCCGGCACCAGCCCGAATGCGCGGCACAGAGTCTCCGTCGACGACATCGAGTGGGCCGACGTCATCCTCGTGATGGAAGAAAAACACAAGTCGCGGCTCGTGGCCGAATTCACACGGATGCTGGAAGGCAAGCCGATCCATGTGCTCGACATTCCTGACGAGTACAAATACATGGACCCCGGGTTGATCGAAGAACTCGAACGATCGGTTCCATCGATTCTCGGCATCGATTGATCGTTCCACCTGGCTGTGACCGGACAGAAATCGCCTCGCCGCAACAACGGAAACCGCCCACCGTGATCGAAGGAAATCAATGAACTGGCTAGATCGAATCCTCGGAAAGAAATCCCCGAAGCAGTCGCCTGATCAGGGAGCGCCCTCGAACCGCTCCAACCCTGTACAGGCTGACTCGGCCCAAAAGGACGAAGTCCCGGATTTCCAGCCCGATCCCGAGATGCAGCGCCAGCTGGAGCAGGGATGCGACGCCAGGGCCGCCGTCCTGTCTCGACTCGGAGCACTCGACATGGACGTTCTCGCGCCCCTGATGAACCCGACGTTCATGGGCGGTCCGAAGTGGCCATCGCTGCGGCAGTCGTGGCGCGTCGTCCGTCGCCCGGCCTCGACGATCCTGGTCAGCGATGGCTTGTCGGACCCTTTCGAAGACGAAGGGATTCCCCTCGGCTTTCGCGTCGAGGTCTGTGCGGAGGCGCCCGAACTCTTCGAAACACCGCATCACAGCTGGCTCTTCGACATGGTCTTCCAGGTCAGTCAGCTCATTGCGAACCACGGCAAGGTGGACGAGTTGCTGCAGAAATACAAGACCCTTTCGACGATCGTCTCCGTCGGGAGCGTTCCGGCTCACTTTCAGAACGAGAAGGGACAGGTGGGCGTCATCATCGGCTTCCCCACCGATGCCTTGCCTGCCGGTTTCGACCTGGAACACGGCAGGGTGCGGTTGCTGGTGATCAAGCTGCTCTTGCCCTCCGAGCTGACCTACATCGAGAGTGCCGACGATCTCGAAGCAGGCCGAAACAGCCTGGTTGCCATGCTTCAAGGATCGCCGGACGCGCATCTTTCCTCGGTGACGCGAGCCGCCGTCGTCTAGCACCTGCCATCCATGACCGAGATCTACATCAGCACCGACGTCGAATCCGACGGCCCCATCCCCGGCCCGAACTCGATGCTCAGCTTCGGTTCGGCCGCCTACACGGCCGACAAGCAACTCGTCTCCACCTTCAGCGCCAACCTCGAAACCCTGCCCGGCGCGGAGGCCGACTCCAAGACCGCCGCGTGGTGGAAGACTCAGCCCGAGGCCTGGGCCGCCTGCCGCACCGACCTGCAGGACCCGGTGCGCGCCATGAAGAACTACGTGGCCTGGCTCAAGGGCTTGCCCGCGCGGCCGGTGTTCGTGGCCTATCCGGCGGGCTTCGACTTCCTGTTCATCTACTGGTACCTGATGCGTTTTGCGGGCGAGAGTCCGTTCAGCCACTCGGCGCTCGACGTCAAGTCGTTCGCGATGGCGATGCTCAGGCTCGACTACCGCGACAGCACCAAGCGCGCGATGCCCAAGCGCTGGTTCGACCCGCTGCCGCACACGCACATCGCGCTCGACGATGCCATCGAGCAAGGCGCCCTCTTCTGCAACATGCTCGCGGAAAACCGCCGGGCCGCAGGCCAGCCATGACAGCCTCGATCTGCCGCTGGTGGCAGCTCGCGCTGTGCGCAGTGCCGCTCTTCCTGACCGGCTGCGTGCAGTCGATGTTCTATTACCCCGACCGCGTGCGCTACGAAACGCCCGATGCGCTCGGCCTGCGCTACGAGAGCGTGCAGTTCCAGAGCGCCGACGGTACGCGCCTGGCCGGCTGGTTCATTCCCGCCGTCGGCCGGCAGAAGAACCCGAAGGAAGCCAAGGGCACCGTGGTTCACTTCCACGGCAATGCGCAGAACATGTCGACGCACTGGCGCTTCGTGGCGTGGCTGCCGAAGCAGGACTACAACGTGTTCGTGTTCGACTACCGCGGCTACGGCGAGTCCGAAGGCAAGCCGGAGCCCAAGGGCGTGTTCGAGGATTCCAGCGCCGCGCTGAACTACGTGCGCTCGCGCGGCGATGTCGATCCGCAGCGCCTCTTCGTCTTCGGGCAGAGCCTGGGTGGCACCAACGCGATCGCGGTCGTCGGCTCCGGCAATCGGGCGGGCGTGAAGGCGGCGGCGATCGAATCGACCTTCTATTCGTACGCGTCGATCGCGAACGACAAGCTCTCGGGCGCGGGCCTGCTGGTGAGCGATGACTATGCGGCGTCGAAGTACGTGGCCGCCATCTCGCCGATTCCGCTGCTGCTGATCCACGGCACGGCCGATGGCGTGATCCCCCACGCGCATTCGCAACGGCTGCTGTCCGATGCGCGCGAGCCCAAGCGGCTGATCGAAGTGCCGGGCGCCGGCCACCTTGAGCCGATGTCTTCGCCGCGATTCGGCAGCACCTACCAGCAGGCGCTGGCGGACTTCTTCGACGCCTCGCTGCGTTCGCCGACCCCATGAAGCACTTCGACGAAGCCGCCACCCGCGCGCCATTGGGTTTCGAAAAGCTCGTGCCCGCATTGCGCGCGGCCTTCGCGGCCGAGGCGCAGGTGCCGCCGCGCCATGTGCACAGCATCGAGACGGCGGGCGTGGACAAGGGCACCGTGCTCATCATGCCGGCGTGGAGCGACGCGGGCTTTCTCGGCATCAAGACCATCAACATCTTTCCCGGCAACAGCGCGCGCGGCCTGCCCGGGCTGCACGCGACCTACGTGCTGTACGACGCGCGCACCGGCGTGCCGCTGGCGATGATGGACGGCAACGAGATCACCGCCCGGCGCACCGCTGCGGCTTCTGCGCTCGGCGCCTCGTTCCTGGCACGAAGCGATGCGCGCCGGCTGCTGGTGCTGGGCACCGGCCGCATCGCGCGCATGTTGCCGGCCGCGCATGCGAGCGTGCGGCCCATCGAAGAAGTGATGGTGTGGAACCACCGGTCCGAAGGCGCCGAAGCCCTGGCGGCGCAACTGCGCGCCGAGGGCTGGAACGCGCGGGCTACGGTCGATCTGGAGGCGGCCGTGCGCAGTGCCGACATCGTGAGCTGCGCCACGCTGGCCACCACGCCGCTCGTGCGCGGCGAATGGCTCGCGCCGGGGTCGCACCTCGACCTGATCGGCAGCTTCACCCCCGCGATGCGCGAGGCCGACGTGCAGTGCTTCGCAGGTGCGCGCACCTTCATCGACACGAGCGAGGCCCTGCAGAAATCGGGCGATCTGCTCGATGCGATCGCGGCCGGCACCCTGCGCGCGCCAGAGGTGCAGGGCACGCTCGCCGACCTGTGCCGTGGCGAGCGCGCGGGCCGCGCCGGCGATGCGGAACGCACGGTGTTCAAGGCCGTCGGCAGCGCACTCGAAGACCTGACGGCCGCTGCGCTGGTCTGGCAAGGTGCGGCCTGAACAAACCCTTCGTTCAGGGTAAGTCCTCATCGTTCGGCAGGGTCGGCAACCCATATGTGGGTCATGCGTAGGGGAAACTTCACGGAACGAACGCTTGCTTGCCGCCACGAAGCCGGCGAGGCCGTTCATGGCACGAAACTTGAAAGCAGCAAGCTGACCCGGCATTGGACGACAGGCGCATACGTCATACGGCTGATAGCGCCCGACGCCGAGTAGCACTAATCTGCTAATGCGATGAAATCAGAGAGGCAACCGCATGCTCACCATCCTTCAGAAAGCCAACATCCTCCGCAAGGTGGGGTTCGACGTGCCGGCGCGTCCGGACGACGATCTTTCGACCAACGCCGTGACGGAATCGACCGTCAAACCCGAAGGCATTTCCCAGAAGGCGCACGACTGGGCCAAGGCCATCGAGACGCTGTACGTCGCCTACGTGGCGGCGCGTGCCGCCAAGAGCCTGCGCGATTCCGAGGAAGTGCGGCAGACGGCGATGCTGCAGAAGCTTTCTTCGAAGGCCTACGCCTGAGGCGCTGAGCCCTTTGCATCGCTCGGCGAGCGATGCAAGAACAGTGCAGCCTGCGGTTGATGCCCACGAGCAGCATCGTCGGCCCCCGCACATCAATATTTCGAGCAAGACACACCAGGCGCCGCGGCCTCACGGACTGCTCGGCAGCAAATGGGCGCCCGGCACGGCGCCAATGGCGGAGCCTGCCGTCACCGCTTAGAGCCGCTGCTAAAACGTGGGAACATCGATGCGGCGCTCGAAGCCGGTGTGCAGCTTGCCGAAGGCCTGCGGCCATGAAGCGCCATCACCCGAACCTTGTCGCCATCGCGCTTGCTGCGACAGAACCCTTTCAGGCGCGGTTGCGCGCCCCAGAGAACAATGATCGATATCGTCAGTGCGACAAGATTGCCTGAAGCCGAGTTCTGGGCCAATTCCGCTCTTGGGCAATCGCTGCGTCGGCTCAACTTCGATGGCCGCTTGAGGCCCCGCGTGAGCTTCGAGAACCGGCGGGGCTTGCCCGATGTTTTCAACAGCGCGCTCACGGCGGCCGATGCCAATGACATGCTCGTCTTCGTTCATGACGATGTCTGGCTGGAAGACTTCTTCCTGACCAATCGCATCTCAGAGGGATTGCGTGCCTACGACGTCATCGGCCTGGCGGGCAATCGGCGCCTGCCAAAGCAGCATGTGAGCTGGAACTACATCGACACCAACCTTACCTGGGACGATCTGGCGAATCTCTCAGGAATCATTGCTCATGGACTGCAGCCGTTCGGCCACATCGACTGCATGGGCTCGGTGCCGGCCGACTGCGAATTGCTGGACGGCGTTTTTCTGGCAGCGAACCGGCACACCCTGCTGGAGAAAGCTGTGCAATTCGATCCGTTGTTTGACTTTCATTTCTACGATATCGACTTCTGCAGAACCGCGCGCCGGCAGGGGCTGCGCTTGGGGACATGGCCGATTTCCATCACGCATCAAAGCGATGGCGCTTTCGGAGATGCGCACTGGCGCGAGCTTTATCAGGTCTATGCGCAAAAGTGGGGTGACTAGGCGCAGGCCCTTCGCCAACTAGCAACGACTGCGTCTTCTGCGCGTTTTTGCTGGTCGCTCTTGGCGCCTGAGCAGCTGGATGGCCGTGCAGCTTGGAACTGATCTAACAGCGGAACTGTTTGCTAAATTCCACGCACGCCCTTTTTCCAGAAATCATCGAGATGCCCATGTCCATCCCGGCAACCGAAACCATCTTTTCGAACATCTTCGCCACCAACACGTGGGGCTCTACCGAAAGTGTTTCGGGCGCAGGCTCCGAGTTGAGCAATACCGCGCAGATTGTTCGCGAACTACCGGTCCTGTTGCGCGAATTGCGCGTCCAGACCTTTCTCGACATGCCGTGCGGCGATTTCAACTGGATGCAGCATGTCAACCTCGAGGGTATCGACTACCTGGGCGCGGACATCGTCGCCGACCTGGTGCGGCGCAACAACGAGCGATTCGGGCGCGCCGGCCGGCGCTTTGAACAACTCGACCTGCTCCACGGCGGATTGCCCAAGGTCGACCTGGTGCTGTGCCGCGACTGCCTCTTTCACTTCTCCCATGCGGATGTGTTCCGCGCGCTCCATGCACTGGTCGAGAGCGGCTCCAGATGGCTGCTGACCACGACCTTCACCTACCGGACGCTGCCGCGCAATCAAGACATCGAAACCGGTGGCTGGACGCCCATCAACCTCGAGATGGCGCCCTATCACCTGCCGTCGCCCCGCCGTCTGATCATCGAGGGCAACGTGACGGAGGCGATCATCTATCCCTCGCTGGAAGGATCTCCGCAGCTTCCGCAGACCGACCGCTGCCTGGGCCTGTGGTTGCTGGACGACGTACGAGAGACGTTGGCTCGCATCGGACGCTGAAGACGCGTTGGCCATCGGCACGCGCTCGATGGCGCGCCGACAGCGTCAGGGTGCAACGGCCATTCTTACTGGCCGCTTGCTTGTCTGCTTACTTGCCTTGCGCCGACTGCAGCACCGGGTTCTGCATGGTCGAGACGACCTTGCTGTTCACGCGGGAGCCGCTGGTCACGTTCTGGTCGGGAGCGGCGGCGGTGGCCATGGCTTCCTGGTAGACCTGGGCCGGATCGCGCTGCGAGGTGAACGGGTCCGCACCGCGCGAGCCGCGCGTCACGTTCTGGTTCGGCGCGTGGGCGGTGTCCACGGCTTGCTTGTTCATGGCTTCGGGATCGGCCGACGAAACGAAGGGATCGGCGCCGCGCGAACCGCGCGTCACGTTCTGGTTCGGTGCGTGGGCGGCTGCGACGGCTTCGGCTTCGACTTCCGCGCGGCTGCGGCCGCCGGATTGCTGGGCCTGGGCGGTGGTGACGGCGAGCACCGCGAATGCGGCGGCGAGGGCGAGTTGCGAGGTCTTCATGGTTGGTTTCTCTGCGAGTTGTTGGAGGGAGTCGGCCCGTGGATGCGGGAAAACCCTGACCGAGTCTCGCGGGCCCAAAAGGCATGTCTGTGACGGCCCCAGGCGGCGCTGGGTTGCCAATTCGGCTGCCGACACGCTGCGCGCGCTTCTGGTACAGAAGTTCTCGAAACCCGATCGGACCCGGTACATGACAATCCTGCGAACCACCGGATGCGCGCGCACGACCCGACCGCTTCCAAAGCCACCTTCAGCACGAGACACCCCATGGAATCGCCACTCGGAACCGTCATCCTCTACGCCAGGGACATGCAGAAATCCGCGGCCTTCTATGCCCGGCATTTCGGCTTCGTCACCAGTGGCGAAGTCGTCGAAGGGCTGATCGAGCTGACGCATCCGGACGGCGGCGCGGGCATCCTGATCCATCAGGCCGCCAAGTCCGTGAAGCTTGGACAAGTGGGCGTGAAGCTGAGCTTTCATGTGAAGGATGTGAAAGCGTTTGCGGCGCAAGCGGCGCTTCAAGGCCTGGTGTTCGGCGCCGTGCATGAAGCCAACGGCTACGCATTCGCCAATGCGAAGGATCTCGACAAGAACTCGATCGGCATTTCGAGCAGGGCACATCGGGGCACCACGGTTTGACGCGACCGTGACATCCACCGACCTCCAGGGCTTCATCCTCACCCGCCATTGGCGGGATGCACCGACAGGCACGGAGATCGAGTACTGGCTCGCAACAGATGCCGGGCCGATCAAAGTGCTTCTGCCCTCCCAGACCTCCGTCGCATTCGTCGCAACCCGGCACAGGGCAGAGGCGCAAACGCACCTCGCGGCCATGCCGGGCGTGGAGGTCCGCGAGCTCGCGCTGAAGACCTTCCACCAGGAACCCGTCGTCGGTGTCTATGCGAAGCACTTCCGCCAGCTCGGTCGGCTGGCACGTGCCCTCCAGGCGCAGGGCATTCCCCTGCTCGAAGCCGATGTGCGCCCGCACGACCGCTACCTGATGGAACGCTTCATCACCGCCGGCGTGCTGGTGGAGGGTGGGCAGGCAGACCGCCGCTCCACCATCGTCGACTGCAGGCTCAAGCCCGCGCCCGAGTACCGGCCGGTGCTGAAGGTGGTGTCGCTGGACATCGAGACGAGCCAGCACGAGGCGCTCTATTCCATTGCGCTGGACGGCATGCAGGAGCGCGTCGTCTTCATGCTGGGCGAGCCGCCACGCGAATCGAGCGAGGCAAGTGAGCCAGCCGAGCCGATGGACTTCTCGCTCGTCTATTGCCCGACCCGCAAGGCCATGATCGAGAAGCTCAACGACTGGTTCGAGCGGAACGACCCGGACGTCCTCATCGGCTGGAACGTCATCCAGTTCGACCTGCGGGTGCTCCAGAAGACGGCCAACGAGTGCGGGGCGCAGCTCCTTCTGGGGCGGGAGCGCCGGCCCATCGAATGGCGCACGCATCCCGGCAAGCAGGGCTACCTGTTCGCACCCACGCCGGGCCGGGTGATCATCGATGGCATCGACGCACTCAAGGCGGCTGTGTGGAGCTTTCCTTCCTTCAGCCTCGAGACCGTCTCGCAAGCGCTGCTGGGCGAGGGCAAGGCCATCGGCGACGACTACGACAAGATGGCGGAGATCGAGCGGCGCTACCAGGAAGACAAGCCTGCGCTCGCGCTCTACAACATCCGCGACTGCGAGTTGGTCCTGCGCATCTTCGACAAGGCCAAGCTGCTGCAGTTCGTGATGGAGCGCGCCCAGACCACGGGCCTTCCGGCCGACCACTTCGGCGGCTCCATTGCCGCGTTCAGCCACCACTACCTGCCGCGGATGCATCGCCTGGGCTACGTGGCGCCGAATGTCGGCGAGATTGCGAGCAAGGCCTACCCCGGCGGCTACGTGATGGACTCGAAACCGGGGTTCTACGACTCCGTCGTGGTCCTGGACTACAAGAGCCTCTACCCCTCCATCATTCGGACCTTCCTTGTCGACCCCGTGGGCCTCGTGGAAGGCTCCGCTGCCGCCGACCCGGCGACAGCCGTCAAAGGGCCGCAGGGGACGGTGTTCTCGCGCGAAAAGCACTGCTTGCCGGAAATCGTGACCACGCTCTGGCGCGCGCGGGACGAGGCCAAGCGGGTAAAGAACGAGCCGCTGTCCCAGGCCCTGAAGCTGCTCATGAACTCCTTCGCCGGCGTGCTGGGCGCGACCGACTGCCGCTTCTTCAATCCCAAGCTGGTGTCCGCCATCACCCTTCGCGGCCACGAGATGATGAAGCTCACGCGCGAATTCGTGGAAAAGCGGGACTACGAGGTCATCTACGGCGACACCGACTCCATCTTCATCTGGCTCCGGCGCACCCACACCAACGAAGAAGCGCACGCCATCGCGGCCACCCTGGCCAGGGACATCAACGCGTGGTGGACGCACTCCCTTCGCGAGGCGCACGGCCTTGCGAACTTCCTCGAGATCGAGTTCGACACCCACTACAAGAAGTTCTTCATGCCGACCATCCGTGGCTCGGAGGTGGGCAGCAAGAAGCGGTACGCGGGCCTGAGCGTCGACGCCAAGGGCAAGGAGGAAATGGTCTACCGGGGCCTGGAGATGGCCCGCAGCGACTGGACCCCGCTGGCGCGCCAGTTTCAGGAGGGTCTGCTCTCGCGCATCTTTCACGACGAGCCTTACAAGGCGTTCGTGACGGACTATGCAGAGGCGCTGCTGGCGGGCGAGATGGACGACCTGCTCGTCTACCGCAAGCGCCTGCGCCACCGCCTCGATGCCTACCAGGTCAACGTACCGCCGCAGGTGCGGGCGGCGAGGGTGGCCGACGACTACAACGCCCGGGTCAACCGCCCGAAGCAATACCAGAACGGCGGCTGGATCCGCTACGTCATGACCCAGGGCGGGCCCGAGCCCATGGAGGCTCGCCAGTCGCGAATCGATTACGAGCACTACCTGAGCAAGCAGCTCCAGCCAATTGCCGACGCCATCCTCCTGCCGATCGGCGAGAGTTTCATGGCCTTGACGACGGCACAACAAGGTCTTTTCTAGCCAGGGCGGCCGGGTCCGGGCGCCATCGGAGCCACTAAATAGAAGCCCCCTTGCTTTGTTCCAGCAGATGGACGCCCAATCCGTATCAAGCGCTGGAGAAAAACCAAGATGTCCGCTGCCATGTTCGCCGCCCTGTTCTTCACGGTGGCCCTCCTCGTCACCACGGCCTACTTCATCATGGGCTCCATCCCGCTCCTCGTGCTCAAGCACGACACGCCACTCGACGCGCGCTTCGTGCGCGGCTTCTTCAACCTCTACTACGTCGGCGCATTCATCACGGCCAGCGCGACGGCGATCAGCTTTGCGCTCGCGGGTCGCTTCGGCATCGCGGTGGGTGCCGCGGCGCTGGCGGCAATGGCCATCGTGCTGCGCAAGAAGGTCATTCCCAAGATGGACGCGCTCGGGGAGCAGATCAAGTCCAACTACATGGACGCGATTCCGGGGTTCCGCAAAACGCACATCACCGCCATCCTGATCAACCTCGCCCAGCTCGTGGTGATCGTGTGGACGCTCATTGCGGTGAGCCGGCAGTAGCAGCAGTCGCAGCACCTCGTCGCAGCACGACCGGCGAGCCGCCTGCGGCCCGCGCCCTCAACTGGCCGCAGCCGCCGTCGACATCCTGCCCGGCCGAATCGCGCAGCTTCGTCAGGATGCCCCGCTCGTGCAGCGTGCGCGCAATCTGCTCGCAGCGCTCCCATGACGGCCGGCTGAACGCCACGCCATCCACCGCGTTGAACGGAATCATGTTCAGCACCCCGTACTTCCCCGAGAGCAGCTTGACGATGCCTTCGATCTCGTCTTCACCATCGTTCACCCCTTCGAGCAGCGCCCACTGGTACTGGATCGGATAGCCGCTGGCCCGCGCATAGCGCTCGCCCGCATCGACCAGCTCCTCGGGCGTCATGTTCGGCGCGCGCGGAAGGAGCGTCTTGCGCAGCCCGGCCTTGGTCGTATGCAGCGACAGGGCCAGCGCAGGCTTCACGCGCTCCTGCTGCAGCCGCTCGAACGCACGCGGATCGCCCACGGTGGAGAACACCAGGTTCTTGTGGCCGATGTTGCCCACCGTGCCGAGCAGTTCGATCGCCTCCATCACGTTGTCCAGGTTGTGGGCCGGTTCGCCCATGCCCATGAACACGACCTTGCGCACCGGCCGGCGCGTGCGCGCGAGCGCGACCTGCGCAATGATTTCTGCGCTGCCCACCTGGCGCAGCAATCCGTCCCGGCCCGTCATGCAGAACTGGCACCCCACGGCGCATCCAACCTGCGACGAGACGCACAAACCGTCGCGCGGCAGCAGCACGCTCTCCACGGTCTGGCCGTCCGCGAGGGCGACCAGCAGCCGCTCGGAGCCATCCGCGCCGGGGTGCACCGTGTGAATGCGCGCGAGCCCTGCCAGCTCGGCCTCGATGGCCGGCAGGGCCTCCATCAACGACGACGGAAAGAAGCTGTGCGGCAAGCGCCTGCCGCTGTTGCGCGGCAGCGCATGAGACCACAGCCGCAAGATGCGCTGCTCGTGGCTCGGACCCGCGCCGGCTTCGCGGAGGCGTCGTTTCAGTTCGTGGATGCGCATGGGCTGCGTTGGGGGATGGCTGGTGGTGAGGGCGTGCTGGAGGTGTCAGCGATCCGGTGCCCGATTTTCCACCAACCCCATCAAGCCGATTTTTCGACCTGCTCGACGGCGCGCCGCCCCGCGTTGGCAACCTGGGAGTGGGGATGCGCCGCGCACATCCTCGCAATCGGCGCGAGCGCCTGGCTCGGCCGCCGCGCGATCTCGATGGCCACGGCCTCGCCGAGATAGAAATCCTCATCCGTCGCAAGCCGCTCCAGCAGCGCGAGGTCGCTCAGGTCGAGCGAAGGGATCAGCGCGGTCACCACATCGGTCAGCGTGCCATCGTCGAGCAGGCGATGGACCAGGTCGCTCAACGCGGGCTGGTCGTTCGCCACCGGCGAGGCTTCGGGGTGAAAGTCGGAGACATCGTCCCCTTGCTCGGCGGCCTCCCGCGCCGCCGCCAGGAAGTCTTCGAGCGAATCGAAGACCACGCGGCTCTGCCTGTCGTGCGCCAGGTAGAGCACGCACCCTTCCAGCGGCACCCTGCCCAGCAACAGGTGGTGGTCGCTCGTGTCGGGGTCGTCGAGCACGAGGCCTTGCAGTTCGTCGACGATGGGCTGCCCGCTGAAGGCCTCGGTCAGTTCACTCGCGCCGTCCATCGGCAGCAAGCCGAGCGCGGAGAAAAGCGGATCGTCGATCGCGTCGAAGTATTCGTCTGGCGTCATGGCGTTGGCAATCTGTCGGGCGAGAACGGTTGCAGCGGATGCTGATGCAACGGCCTTAGCGGCGCTGCCTGAAACCGAACACCTCTTCCCAAGCCGCATCCGCGCCGCTGCGCTCCCACGCCGAGCCAACGGGCTTGTCCGTGATTTCAATCAACGTGGGGTCCATCTTGAGAAAGGAATTCAGGGGGCAGATTTTCGGCGGATTGTCATCGAGCACGCTTTGGCTCTCTTTGCCGCTGATAAAAATCCAGCCCGAATCATGTGGGTTGTTCGGCTTCACCCGGTAGGCAAAGCACACCGGCAATCGGTTCGGCCCCATGACCTCGTCCGACGCCAGGACCAGCGGGCCGAGCGCGGCGAACTTTTCTTCCCACGGCTCTTTCTTCTTTTTGAATGGCCACATGTCGATACCTCCTTCGGTTCAGTGTTTGATGCCCTTGACCCGCTCGATCAGCTTGCGCGCAAACCGCCCCAACGTCATCGGCCCCAGCCGGTGGCTCAGACGCGCCTTCTGCGCTTCCGACATCTGGGTGCTGAAGCGCCGCAGCGTGTCCCTGATCGTCGTGTACTCCTGCTCATGCAGGCCCAGCTTGCCCTGCGCCTCCGCGAGCCATTCGCTCGCGTTGATGACCCGCTCGCGCAGCTGCGCGTCGGTGCTGCCGCCAAAGCGGTCGATGAGCGTCTTGTAGACCTCGGCACGCCCCGCCTGGTCGCCTTGCTGGCCGCGCACGCTCGCCTTGTCGATCATCGCCTTGGCCACCCAGACCTGCAGCGCGACGTCCTTCGCATCGCCCTCCGTGCGGATGAGCCGCGCGTAGCTTTCCAGCGCGGCATCGGTGTCGCCTGTCTGCTTGTAGGTCAGGCCCTGGCAATAGATCGCACGCGCCACGCGCCGGCGAAGATCGATGACGTTGGAGCCGGCCCAGCGCGCGATGATGTCGCTGTAGACCGCCTGCTCTTCCTCATGCCGCCCGAGCTTGTCGAGTGCCGCGCTCTTGTAGCCCAGGCACAGCGCCACGCGCTCCTGGATGGACATCGACAGCTCTTCGCCGTAGCGCGTGTCCATCTCTTCCGCGCACGCGATCACGCGCTCCAGCTGGCCCAGCTGCTGCAGCATGTAGGTCTTGTTGGTCAGCGCGCGCGAGCACTGGTTGCGCAGCTCGGGGTGGCTGGCTTCGATGTGTTCGGCCAGCACCTGGTCGGTCAGCTCGATGCCCTCGCGTTGCTTGCCGGCTTCGCCGAGCTCGTAGCCGCGCGTGATCGTCTCGCGTATCTCGTCGAGCTTGTCCACGGGCAGGTCGGGGAAGTCGCCGCCGAAATCCGCGCCCGAAAGCTTGTCGAGCGTGACAAGGCAGGTCTGCCGGCTGGCAGCCGCCTTCGACAAGGTGTCGCGCATCGACTCCGAGGTGATGTTGCGAAAGCGCGCGACGATCTCGTCGTACACCACCAGCGCCTCCGCCGGGCGGTCCACGAGCTTGAGCAGCAGGTAGCCCTTGTTGAGCAGCGCGCTGGCCACGATCTGCAGCACCTGCGCGTCGCTCTCGTCGGCCGTGAGCGCGAGCAGGCGGTCGTAGGCCGCGATCGCTTCTTCAAAAGCCTCGGCTTCGCGCAGTTCGTGGGCATGGGAATACAGCGCATCGATCACTTGCCTGCGCAGCTCCGGCACCGCGTCGCGTCCGAAATCCGCGGCCAGCGCGTTCAGCATCGGCGCCTGCACATCGGCCGGCTCATTGCGCAGGGCCATGATCTGCAGGCGCGCGTGGACGGCCTCCTCGCGCAGCGCCTGGCTCGCGCTCGCATCGACGCCCGACGCAGCGGCCTCGTACAGCGCGATCGCTTCGTCGTTGCGGCCGGCCCCGCGCAGCACGCTGGCGCCGGCCATGGCCCCGCGCGTCGCGGTCAGCAGCAATGCGGCGTCGATCTCGCCGGTGTGCCTTCCGAAGCGCGCGTGCACCGCTTCGTACACGGCGGCGGCGTCTTCCGAACGGTCGATGTCGCGCAGCGCCTGGCCGCGCGCCATGCCGGCGCGCGCCACCCAGCGCCGCACCGGCGTGAGCGTCGATTCGCCGAAGCGGGCGTCGAATGCGTCGCAGATGGGCAGCACGTCTTCGGGCTCCTCCGCGTCGTAGGCGGTACGGCACATCACCTCGGCCATCAGCTCCTCGATGTCGGCACCGGTGTGATGGCCGAAACGCGCGATGAGCGCGCTGCGCAGCGCAGGGACTTCGTCGTCCCGCTCGAGGCGAAACAGCACATGCGTCTTCAGCGCCATCGCGCGGCAGGCGCGCAGCGCGACACCGGGCAACTCGTCGGCAAGGTGCGCGGCCAGCACGTCGTCGCAGGCCACCAGCGCCCGCGCGTATTCGCCGGCGTCGTCGAGCATGTCGGCGCGCAGGAACCCGGCGCGCGCATGCACTTCGCGCAGCGCCTCGCGCGGATCGCCGGCGTAGGCGGCGAGCACCTCGTCGAGCATCGGGATGGCCTCTTCGACGCGCCGGCCGGCCTCGGCCAGAACCATCGCCTGGTTGATGCGTGAATGGCCGACGCGCGCGGCCACGGACGGCTCGGGCGCGTAAGCCAGGTCGCGCCAGACGGCATCGAAGGCCTCGCGCGAGTCGGCCGGATAGTCCAGGTCGGCGAGCAGTTCACCGCGCCAGATGCGGGCGCGCGCCACGATCTCGCGCGTGGCCTCGGGCGCATCGTTGGCGTAGCGGCGAGCGATGTCTTCGCAGCTGCGCACCATATCGACCTTGGCGAACGCGCCGCCCAGCGAGCCGGCCACCACCGCGCGCTGGAAGGCCGCATGGGCCACCCAGGTGCGCACTTCGGGCGTGGTCGCGTCGGCAAAACGGCGCTCGACTTCTTCATACGCCCCGATCTCGGAATTGGCCTTGCCGACGGCGCGCCATGCCAGGCCCTTGGCGTTCAAGGCCTGCACGATCCAGAGCGCGCGGCCGGCGGGGGCGGCATCGGCATGTGCGATCAATGCATCGCAGAGCTCGACGCGCTCGGCATGCCGGCCGAGTTGGGCCAGTGCTTCGCCCTTGCGCAGCCAGGCTTCGTAGAGGTGCTCTTCGAGCAACGGGTCGTTGGCGGCATGCAGGCGGTCGATCACCTGCTCGGCTTCGGCGATGCTGGCCAGTGCTGCGGCTTCGACTGCGGTGGGGGTCAATCGGGGTCCTTCCCTTCTTGCGTGCTGGTGCTGCTGGGGCGGCACGCTGTGTGCCTGCTTGTTGCGGGCAGGGCGGACTTTAATGGAAGGCGGGTCGAGGGATGGGTAGGACGCTGGCGGCAGTTCGAACTCGCGGGACATCGGCCTCGCAGCGCCAGCAGACGCCCAACTTGAGGGGCATTGCGCCGACCGCGCACATTGCCCTCGCCTCGTGATGAGCGGGGCCGGGTTTGACAGCCCGCCCACATCTGCGACGAAAGCCGCAGTCACCGCACAGGGTCTGCGGCTCATCGCTGTATCGCTGGGCCTACTCCATGCACGCATTGAAGGCCAGTGCGAGTCATTGACGGGGTAGCAGCGACGTACAACCTTGGCACGTACAGTTGCGGGCATTTCGGCCCATCTGCGAAGGCAGTGCGACCGGCTACAGTCGTCCAGAACCGGCCGTTCACAGTGTCGGCACAGTGTGCGAACAGCGATTCGAGGAGATCAAATGACACCGGACGAGGAGAAGCTCTTAGGCACAAGTGCCGTGGGTGTGATTCATGCTTGTTAAATTGCGAACTCTGCGGAGAATGCGATGCGTCTATTCACCGTGATTACCTCGGCGCTCATTGGCTGTGCCCTGCTGACGTCATGCGCGCACCCAAAGCCGGAGCCGCTACCTGCGGACGCAGGAGTGAGCCCTGTGCAAGTTGCCGAGGCGACCGCCGCAAGATTGGAGGGACTTCCTGCAAAATACCTTGTCCCTGCGGGTCGATACTTGCCAGTGATGGGAGATGCACAAGGCGTGTACTTCGCTTGCCCTTCCGGACTTGTGATCCACGTTCAAGATAGAAATATTGACCAATACTCGCGCGTTGCTGGCGGAGTATTTCTACCCAAGAATGGCGCGCCGCCGAGGCTGTGGATCGTAGCGGCGGGAATGGCGGCGTCTCGCGGTGATCGCAACCTAGCTAGCGAAAAAGGTCGCCGGCTTGGCAACGATTGCTTTCAGGATGAAGAAAATGCACTTCTGGGCGGCCGGGGCGCGACGATTGTGACTACGGTAAATCGTGCTGGGCCAACAAACTCGCGCGTTATCACCGGCGACCTAATGGGCGGTTCAATTGCCGGAGCTATCGTGACTGCCATCATTAACGAGGGAGGCGTCGTTTTTCCTTCCATCTCAGGATGGGGGAAGTCTCTCATCATTGAGCATTGACCTCGCAATCTCAGAGAGTGTCGACTGGACAGTTCATGAGGCTTGACCTCTGCGCAAACTGCAGGGGTAGCGACGTCGCCTGAGCATTCAAACCTTGAACACCGTCCAAATGGGCTCGGTCCGCGTTCAGAGAGCTCTCGACGCGAAGTCCGCTTTTAGAACCGGCGAGTGGCAGCTTCGGGCCCGGTGCAGACATAGGCGTATCCCAATAGCAGTCATTCAGGCGGCGGCATCGTTGCGCGATGCTGACCTCTTGGCGTCAAGCTACTCCCGCCGAATCGACCGCACTAGCAGTTCTGCCGGCCACAGTGAAAAGTGTCCACACCCGCCAAATTTGGGGTCAGGCCCACGTAAAACGCCGGTGACGATGACCCTCTTTCCTTCCCAGCGTGTCAGCAGCTCAGCGTCCAGCACAGGGGTCTCCTCGTCCACCTCAAGCCATAGCTTTGAGCGTTCGCTCCGCTCGGCCCAGACCGCGTGTTCAAGAGATTGATTCTCGAATCTCCATGCCAGTAGCCCTACGACTTCTGTCAGCCTGCCATCGAAGGTCGGGAAGCGTTCAAGAATTGCGTTAACGGTGAGAGTCATTTGAACGTCTGTTTCTGGCCGACTGTAGCCGGTCGTATCGCCGTCGTGAACGGGCCCCGGGCGGGCATTGCGATTGCTTCGAAGCGGGCGTTCGACACTATCTCGCAGGCAAATTAATTTGAGCACTCTCCCGTCTGACCCTCCGTGTGGGCATCGATCCACGCGTCCAATGCGGGGCCGCTTCGCACAATTCCACGCGCCGTAAGCACGTGTAGGCCTGCGTCAAACCTCCACGGTTGGCCGCGGCCGCCGTTCTGCAGCAGCCATGCCGCCACGACGCCGGGGTCGTCCGATTCGAAGCGGCGCTTATCAAGAAACCAGTGCTCCTGAATAACGCGAAACTTCGCCATAGGTTGCCGCGTGAACTTGAAAACCGACAACATCGAAAGGCCTTATGCCGTTAGCTCTGGTTGCAGTGGAGTGTGGCGCATCAGAGATGCTCGGACGACCGAGCGCATTTGGCCGACTGTAGCCTGTCGCGCCGCCGTCGTGAACGGGCCCAAAGTGGACCGTCGATGCCACCGCCATCGCTATCAAATTGCGGGCGACATGAACGTAACTCGAAGAGTTGCTCCGTATTGAAGTGCCGCTTGGAGGATCTCCGGCGGCACATGAAAATCTGCCCAGTTGCGCGACGTTTGAATGCTGATGGCGAGCTCGACTGCACGGTATCTTCCCGGTATTACCTCGGCAATCCAACGGAGACTCGCGCTCACATCATCCAATTTGCAATCGACTACGCGATAGATTTCTCGGGGACTTGGACCCGGGGTGGCACCGCCCCTTGGATGAAGGAATTTTTCGCCAAACAGTTTGTATGCGGCATCGTGCAGACCACGCACCACGACCACATACGAAACGACATCCGCAACAGAACTGCTCATTTTCTTGGCACCTAGTTTCGTTCAATGCGGCCCGCTGTGAATGTCCGGTTGTGGCCGCTATGCGACCTCTATTCTGCTTTGTTGAAAGCAAGTGGTCGGTCGATCAGCTCAGCGGCGTTCACCGCCAGGGCGAACGCTTCTGCGGCGGCAAAGGTGTAGCTGAGCTCGTTGGAATCTGTCTCATGGTGTGCGCCATCGACCACCCGGACCATCGTCTGCTGAAGCTCATACCCATCAAGCGCGCTGCCGTGGCTGAACCATCGCTCGATGCCTTCCAGAGTGGCCTGGCGGTACATGGATGGAATCTGCGCTTCAGAGACCTCCCAGGCGTAAGCCATGCCCGGCTCCTCAGACGGCTCTATCCTCAAAACTACGCGGCCAAACCGATGCATGCCACCGGCTTGTCGGATGAAGCAACCTTCAGCTGTGACGGGACTCAAGAAGCGGAGGGGGCGCATGGTCATGAGAACTCTGGAACTGTCGGTGGGCATGGAGGCTCTGCCAGATTGCAGCCAGCCAAAAGGGCATCCTACAAGGGACAAAACTGGGAGCCCGTGACGAATGTCTGGTCCTGGCCGAATCGCGTCCGAAGTTGAGCATGGCTAGTTCTACTCAGCAACGAGCTTGGGATGCTTGCGAATGAGGTCGGGGAGCATCCATCGCGAGTCGTTGTGAATCGCAGCTTGAACCGACGCCAAGAATGTCAACAATCCGTCCCGCCCAGCCGACGTCGACTGCAGATTTGCTGTGAGGCTATCGAACGCTTCGCCAAAGCGGCGAAAGTCGTATACATCCAACTTATCTGCAACAAGCAAATCCATACCATATTCGTCGTGTGACTGAAGCACAGCCGAGAGGGCCGAGTTGTTTTCAACTGTTCTGCGCGAGCGGAGCTCTTTCGCGACCCATTCAAAGTCAATCGTCCGTAAGTCAAAAAAAGCGCCCGCGCTTATTGAAATGGTTCCTGCCATTGGCCCTCCAGGATGTCGAACGAATGCGGCGGTGCGCAGAAACGCAGCGACCGGCTGTCTCTAGCCGGATTTTGGCCGATGCCGCGAACGACTGGTTGTGGCCGACTGTAGCCGGTCGCATCCACCACATCAGGCGCGGACGTACGCATGAAGCATCGAATCAGCATTCCCATTGGGAGCGATGTGCAGCAAGATCACTTGCGGTAGTTCCACTGTTGCATGAATGGCAAGGTGTTTGCAGAAGTAGAAAACATCATCCAGTGGGTCACGGTCATGCCAGGTCGTCACGACAAAGCGGTCTTCCGGAATGTTCTCGAACGGAAATTGATCTATGTTCGCCCAGTCGACCGAGTCATCCCACAAAGTGCAGTCCCGACCCCAAGCCATCATGTAGAGGCAGCCAGAATTCACCAGCCAGTCGCTGACATCGGCGCGCCACTTGACGGAGACGTCTCCCTCGATGATCACGACCGCCCGAAAGGGAGCCAAGTGCCCAATGCTAGGCAGCGCGGCGCCAGGTTGCACATGGAAGTAGACCGGAAGTTCTGACATGAAACCCAATACTCTTGAGGACTTGATCTCATCTTGAACAACGAGCATTGCCCGCCGATGTGAGCGTCCGGTTGTGGCCGATGGCCGTCATCCTAACTAAGGCGCTAGGTGCCTGAGGGGGAGGAAATTTCAGGCATCGGCTTCGTCAGGCCGCACTCGTTCGATAGTCCACTGCTCTTCAGGACTCGTGCGAGTGGCCTGGAATCCGGGCGCAAGGTCGGCGAGTTGAACTATTGCAGGGTCGATTTCCAGAACATGGCCTAGACCAGCAAGCGCAACGTCTTCCAACTCGTCGCTGACTCCGTCCAGAAACTGCCATCCATGATCATCTTCATCATGTGAGACCAGCAGGATCGGCCTACTACGATCTAAGACGCTTTTAGAGAAGACCGTAGCGCAGTTTTGGGGCTGATCGAATGGCCATTTCATGATGTCGCTGGTATCTTCTGATATGTCTTTGGTTGCGCTAAATGACTGCTGCTGGCCGACTGTAGCCGGTCGCGCTTGCGTTGCGAACGGCCCACGCCAATCATCGTCGAGGGCGTAAAGCGGTCACCGAATACTTGGATGGTGGATCAAACCTTAGGATGGTTATCCGACTAGCAGCCAGAATTCGTATGCATCAGCAATGGCGTGTGCGAAGCTAGAAGCTTTCATCTCTTTGAGTGCGTGATGGTCAAAAAGACAACTGAACAGAAAAATGCAGAGGAGCGTCGCTACATTGCTGCCAGTGGTGCAGCCAATGCAGTTGAGCTTGAGCCCTTTTTGACTGACCCCAATCAAGCTATACGCGCCATGGCAGCCATGAACCCGGATGCAGACGCAGAGATTTTGGATCGTTTCGCGAACGACAAATTCTGGGGCGTACGAATGGAAGTGGTGCGCAATGCCAACGTCAACCAGGCCACCCTGCGCAGGCTGTTGGAGTCTGACACGCGCAAACGCGGAGTAGTGCACCACGCAGCGCGCGCGAAGCTGGAAGAGCGCGGCGTGAAATTTGGTGTTAATGGCATGCCGGAAGATGCGGTGTAGAAAATAACGCCGCGCTTTCCGAGCTCCTCTCGTTGTAGATGCGCCGCGAACGTCGGCCTCCACGCGAATTTGGCCACCTCGGCGAGTGTCTGGTTCTGGCCGAAGTCGGTGGTGAGTATCGGGGCACTCTACCCGTGTTCGCCTTCGACATTGGGGCTGTAGATGTCAACAGACAGAACGATCCCTCGCGTGCCAAGGGCGATCATTGTTGCAGGGGAAATTTCAACGCCCTCATTGCTACCGCTCATGAACCACCCGAAAAACAGATCGACTCGGAAGCGGCTCGAGAGGGCCTGCCAGACGCCAAGATCCGCGGTTGTGCGACGAAGTAGTTCAGAAACCTGCTGACCTAAGTTCTCAGGCTCGACGACCTCTGCGTCCAATCGCCGCATCCCAGATGTGCGCACGCCAACGCTACTTGGCAAATGCCACTCGTCCCCCTTAGCGTATGCCGCGGTCGGAAATGTTCTGAGGAGCCTGGTGATTTCGGCCGGTACGACATCGTCTCCGATGACTCGAAGCGAGGCCGCGGCGCGTTGAAGATGAGCCATTTGCGAAAGGTTTCAGCGGGTCGATGGAGCGCTTGCTGCCGAATCTTGCCGGTCAATCGTCGTGTGCGTTCGCACGGAAGACCTCACCGTTGTGCGCCAGCGACGGATGTCGGCTCTTGGCCGAATTCTGCAGAACAAGACTAGGTTAGGGTTTCATGGAATGGTTCAGCCGCGACTTGAAACTCATCCTCGTAAACAACATAGCCAGGTCGCTCACTACGCAGAATCTCAACCATCACATCGTGCGCTTCCAGCACCCGAGCCATCCCGTGCATCATGCTGATGTGCTGAGTTGCAGTGTCCTTGAACCAACTGAGTGCCACCTTCTTCGCGTGCGGTTTGGATGAGCGAGTGAAGCTCACGGGCTTGCGAAGATTTTTTCGGAACCAGTCACGAAGTTCGTTGTAGCGCTCAACTTCGTGCTCCAAGAGCAACCCTTGTGTCTCGAGTTCTCCGAGTGCCTGAAACAAGCCCTGCCTTCTGCCGGAGTCGATGTCGTTGCTGTGGATTACAAAGCGAATGAACATTTCGATAGGTTTGAGTGCTCGCGCCGAACGACTGGTCCGAGCCGCATTCTGCCTTTCCTGCTGAACCCGCAACAGGCGTCGAGGACCGGCGGGCTACGTGGAGCTCCCGCGATCCATGAGGTCCCACGCAAGGCCTGCAACCCAACCGATGCCCACCAACCATGCCCCGGCCTGAACCGTGTCGACGTCGCCCGGCGCGACCCAATGGACCACGACCGCGAGCGCTAACCCGACAAGGGCGCCAAGACAAGACCACGGTGAGACGAGCGCATCGAGCATTTGAGAAGTATGGGCGAATGTTTGATCCTGGCCGCATTCTGTCGTCGATGCTCACACAGCTTCACGACTTTCGCAGGTCGCTGCCAGGCCGCACTTGAAGTTCCAAAGCGGGCAGGCCCTTGGGCACGGCAATCGCGCTCCAGCCGATCACCTCGAGCCCTCGGGGCCGCCCGATTCGGCGACGGTCGATACAGCACTTCCGCCTTCAGGCGCCATCGCACGGCAGGCGCGCCTGAATGGCAGGCGGTCGCTCTACCTGCCGGAAGCGTAGTGGCGCACGAAGATGCGCGTTCCCGCGCTCGGCTCGAACTGCTGCCAGGCCAGCACCGCGTTGCCCAGTTCGTTCATGCCGACATCAGGCGTGTTCGCCGCTTCGTCGCTGGTCTCCTGCAGCGCCTGCGTACCCCAGCCTCCCGCCAGCGTGTGGCGGGATGTGTAGAGGTCGCCGGGGGCCTGCGTCCACGCGGCGATCGCGTTGCTCGCGTCGTCCACGCCCAGGCCGGGCAGGCTGGTGAGCGCTTGCGAAGCAGCCGCCCGCACCACTGTGTCCGTGCCGAATGCCGCGCCCGGTGCCGCGGTTGCAGCCATGAGCGCGTTGTCTTGCCGCCCCCAGCTCACCACCGCCGCACCGGCCGCGTTCACGCGCAGCACCGGTGTGCTCATCAAGGCCTGCGTCGACAGGAACGGGGCGCCCACGCGTGCCGTGCCGCCCTGCCATGCACCACCCGAGAAGCGCTTGAACCACACGGCGCTTTCCCACTGGTTGCTGCCGCCGGGCAGGTCGGCCTGGCCCCAGGCCAGCAGCGCGTTGCCGCCGGCGTCGATCGCCAGGTCGTGCGCGCCTATCGACTGCGAGGTGCCGGCATCGGGAACCAGCTCTGCCGCCGCGCCCCAGGTGCCGCCCGCGTTGGCGCTGTTGGTCCACAGCGATGAGCTGATGCCGGTGGAGCGCTTCCACACCGCCAGCGCTTCGCCCGAGCCCGCCACCACCACGGCCGGATCGCCGTTCACCACGCCCGAGACCTCGTCGGTCTCGATCAGTTCGGCCGTGCCCCAGCCACCCGATGGCGTGTAGCGATTGGCATAGATGCTGAAGCGCGTGGCCGGGCCGATCTGCGACCACACCGCCACCGCGTTGCCGTTGGCGTCGATGCCCGTGCTCGCGAAGCCGACCGTGCCGGCGCCCGTTTCCAGCAGCGCCGGTGCACCCCAACCGGTGGCCGGGTCGACCTGCAGCGCCCACATGTCGTAGGCGCCCGGCGAGCTCAGTTGCGTCCATGCCACCACGGCACGGCCGCTGTTCTTGTCGATGGCCACGCGAATGTCGCGCACGCTGCCGCTGTTGGCTTCCAGGCGCTGCGGCGCGCTCCAGCCGCCGCCCGGGCGGTAGAGACTGCCCCACAGCCTGTCGATCAACTGGCCGGCCTCGAGCTGGCGCCACACGAGCAGCGCGCGCCCTTGCGCATCGACCGCCACCTTCGGCTGGCTCGCGCCACCGGCGGACAGCGTGAGCGCATCGCCCCAGCCGACGACCGGCGGCGCGGCGACGAAGGTGGCCGTCACGGCGAGTGCGGAATCCATCCGCACGGTGCACACGCTCGCATTGCCGCTGCAAGCGCCTGCCCAACCACCGAGCACCTGCCCCGCCGCTGGCGAGGCCGTGAGCGTGACCTGCGTGCCCGCTGCGAAATCCGCGCCGCAGCTGTCGGCGCAGTCGATGCCCGCAGGTTGCGAGGCGACCCGGCCGCCACCGGTGATGGCGACGTCCAGCCGATGCGTCGCACCCGCGGGCGGCGGAAAGCCGATGGGCGGAAAAACGCCGCCACCGGAGCCGCCACCCCCACCGCCGCCGCAGGCCGTCAAAGCCATCAGGGCCACGGTCCACACACCAGCCATCCATCGCCTGCAAGTGCTCTTCTTCGTCATGTCTGTCATTCCTCGTTCCCTGACGCCGGGGGCCGGCGCCTTCTGTGCTCGTCCAAGAGGGCCGGATCGTAGGAAGGCAGGCCGTTGCAGGCCATAGCACCTTCGGGCACGTGTGCGCTCCTTTGCGCACCTGCCCTAAGGTGCTGTTTCGCTGCGGGCGGTGTCTGGCTAGGCTTGGTGTTCGAGCGCGAGTTCGTTCGCATCCCCTGAACCTCACACCGTTGCATGACACATTCACCGCCCCCTCTTCTCCTCGCACTGCTGATGGCCGCTGCGCTTGTCGGTGGGTGCGCCTCGACGGCGGTGACCGACGACGCCATCGTCACCAACACCTCGCGTGCGCTGGGCTTGCCGCCCTCCGCGTTCACCATCTCGAACCGCGCGGACAGCGGGGTTCAGACCACCTTCATCGCCAAGACCGACGGCGGACGCACCTACAACTGCTACGTCGAGGGCTCGGTGTCGGTGGTGGGGCGGGTGGTCAGCGATGCCATCTGCCAAGAGATGCGCCAGAGCGATGCCCCCGCGTCCGCACGCCGCTCCAACGCCAAGCCGAGCGGTCCCGCACCGGCACCGGCCTGCAACGCATTGCTGCGCGCCGCCGGCCGCTGCTGAGAGACCCGACCGATCCTGCGATGCGCGCGCCGCGCCAGCCCGCGTGGACAATGGCGCCCCACGAGGAGATGGCGCGGCCCGCCGGGCCCGCACCGAGGATCACCATGAAACTCCTGCTTGTCGACGATCACCCGCTGTTCGGCGTCGGCTTTGCGCATGCGCTCTCGCACGCGCGGCCCGACTTCGAGGTGGAGACCGCCCTGTCGCTCGGGCAGGGCGTGGAACGCGCCTCGCAATGCCCGCCCGACATCGTGCTCATCGACTACCGCCTGGGCGGCGAAGACGGCCTGGAGGGGCTGCGCCTCTTCGGTGTTCGGCATCCCCTGGTCTCCCGCCTGCTGATCTCGGGCGATGAAGAGCCGGCCCTGGCCGCGCGCGCACGTGCCGCGGGCGCGGCCGGCTTCATCGGCAAGTCGCAGCCGGTGGCGCGCATCGCCGCCGCGCTGGACGAAGTGGCCGCCGGCGGCGAGGCCTTCGATGTGCTGCAGCCGCGCGCCGGCCTCGTGGCTTCGGGCCTCACGCCGCGGCAGCTCGAAGTGCTGCTGCTGGTCGCCCAGGGCCGCCAGAACAAGCAGATCGCCGCCGAGCTGCAGATCGCGGAGCGCACCGTCAAGCTGCACATCACCGCCCTGCTCGATGCGATGGATGCGCGCAACCGCACCCACCTGCTGGTGCAGGCGCGGCGCGCGGGGTTGATGCTGGACTTGCGATGAGCGCCCCCGCGCCCCAATCCGCGCCCGCGCCCGAGACCGCGTCCGGCGTGCGCGGCTTCATCGCCTCGCGCCTGGCCTTCTCGGAGCTTCAGCTCCAGCAACTGGAGCAGATGATCCGCTCCACGCCCTGGGCGTGGATCCTGGCCGCGATGGCGGGGTTTCTTTGCTACATCGAATACGCCGACGGGCCCGACGGCCAGCGCGTGCGCGTGTGGTTCGTCGTCTACTGCGTCATCGTCGCCGTGCGCATGGGCATCTGGCTCGCGTGGGTGTTGCGGCCGGCGCTTCGCGCCAACCTGCCGGCCATGATGCTGCCCGTCATCGCCCTCACCCAGCTCATGGCCTTCTCGCTGGGCGCGCTGAGCGTGCTGCTGCGGCACGACGGGCCGGCGCAGGCCGAGGCCATTCTTCACATCACCATGGTCACGGTGTCCCTGGGCGGGGCGATCCGCATGGCCACCATCGGGCGGGCGTCTTACGTCTACGTGGCGCTCATCCTCGGCCCCCTGGTGCTGCGCGACATGTGGTTCGGCGGCAGCTACCAGATGGCCATGGCGTCGATCGTGTCGCTGATCGGCATCTACACGGTGCTGAGCGCCAGGCTGCTGTCGTCCGCGCTGCACGAGATCCAGGCGCAACGCCGGCGCAATGCCGAACTGGTGATTGCGCTCAGCGCCGAAAACGAACGCACCCACGCGGCCCGGCAAACCGCCGAGGAAGCCGTGGCCGCGCGCATGCGCTTCTTCGCCTCGGCCAACCACGACCTTCGCCAGCCGCTCAACGCGATGGCGCTGCTGGCGCAGACCGTGCACAACGTGAGCACCGAGCGGCATGTGAAAGAGATGTCGGAACAATTGGTGGCCTGCGCCGACGGCATGACCGACGTGGTGGACGACCTGCTCGACATCACCCGCGCCGACGCCGGCTCGCTCAGCCCGCTGTGGTCGTCCTTCGCCATCGACGAGCTGCTGGCCGAGTGCTGCCGACCGCACCAGGCCGTGGCCGCCGCGAAGGGGCTGCGCCTGGAGATCTCTGCCGGCCACGTGGCCGTGCGCAGCGACCGGGCCTTGCTGGCCAGGGTCGTCACCAACCTCCTGGCCAACGCCATTCGCTACACGCGCGAAGGGCAGGTGCGCATCGGCAGCCGCATCGCCGACGGCCGGCTGCGGCTGTCGGTGGAGGACACGGGCATCGGCATCGCTGCCGAGCACTTGCCGCAGGTTTTCGAGGAGTTCTTTCAGGTCGACAACCCGGCGGGCGACCGGCGCCTGGGCTACGGCCTGGGGCTGGCCACCGTCAAGCGATTGAGCGAGCTGCTGGACCTGCGGGTGACGGCGCACTCCGTGCCGGGGCAAGGCAGCGTGTTCGAGCTGCAGCTTCCGCTGGCCGATGCCGCCGTGGGCGAACGTGGGCATGAGGCCGCTCGCCCGGACGCATCGGCATCGGCATCGACCACGGCATTGGCGATGCGCATCCTGGTGGTCGACGACGACCAGAGTTCGCTGCAGGCGCTCGGCGGATTGCTCACTTCCTGGGGCATGGATGTGCGCTCGGCGAGCGACGTGCAGGGCGCCCTGGGCGTGCTTGAGCCAGGGCAGGCAGGAGCACATGGAGGCTTCAGGCCGCAAGCGCTGGTGGTGGACTTGCGGCTGGGGCCGCAGGTCAGCGGCATCCAGGCGATCGAGGACATTCGCTCGGCGCTGGGCGATGCCGAACTGCCCGCACTGATCGTCACCGGCGACGTGGGAGGCGACTATCTGGACGCGGCGCGCGCGGCGGGCCTGCCCGTCATCGTGAAGCCTGTGCGGCCTTCGCACCTTCGGGCGTTTTTGGGGCATGTGCAGGCGCTTGGGCGGTAGGGAGGGCCCCTGCCGACCCTCGAGGCACCGCTCGCGCCCCACACCTTGCAAGATCAAAAGCAGCCCAGCCACTTTGACGAGGGCCGCATTGCGATCAGCGCGGGTACCCCGGCAGCCTGTCAATCCAGCGAAACATTCGCCTTCTTGATCA
Organism: Variovorax trehalosi; assembly: GCF_051216415.1. Classification (NCBI taxonomy): domain Bacteria; kingdom Pseudomonadati; phylum Pseudomonadota; class Betaproteobacteria; order Burkholderiales; family Comamonadaceae; genus Variovorax; species Variovorax trehalosi. The sequence goes on along the minus strand of NZ_JBPJZG010000012.1, from coordinate 42,938 downwards.
CATCCCCAAACCGCTGCGTCTCACTCGCCACAAACTGATCAAACTGCGGCCGCGTCGTCGGGAACGGCTCATAGCCGAAGCTCTTGAACTTCTCCAGCACATCGGGTTCCGCCAGCCCCATCTCGATGTCGCGCTTGATCTTCTCGGTCACCGAAGCGGGCAGGCCCTTCGGCACGGCGATCGCGTTCCAGCCGATCACCTCGAAGCCCTTGGGGCCGCCCGATTCGGCGACGGTCGGCACGTCGGGGAAGCCGGCGTTGCGTTGGGGCGCGGCCACGGCCAGAAAGCGCAGCTTGTTCGCGCGCTGCAGCGGGCCCGCGGTGGCGCTGCTGCCCAGCGCAAAGGCCAGTTCGCCCGTGGCGACCGACGTGTAGAGCTGCGTGGTTTCCTTGTAGATGATGTGTTCCATCTGCGTGCCGGTGGCCGACTCGAAGAGTTCCGAGCCCAGGTGCACCGGGTTGCCGACCGACCACGAGCCGTAGTCGAGCTTGCCGGGGTTGGCCTTGGCGTCGGCGATGAGGTCGCCCACGGTCTTGTACTTGCTGTTGGTGGCAACGGTGAAGAAGAAATACGTCTTGAAGAGCGGCAGCAGCGTGTCGAAGTCCTTGGCGCTGTCGTAGGGCAGCTTCTTGAAGAGCGCGGGGTACGCGGCCAAGTGCACGTTGTCCAGAACGATGATGTCGTGGCCGTCCTTGGCGCCGCGCTTGAAGGCGTCGATGGCGATGAAGCCGTTGCCGCCCGGGCGGTTCTCGACCACCACCGGTTGGCCCCAGGCGCGCGAGAGCTTGTCGGCCACGAGGCGGGCCACGCCGTCGGGGCCGCCGCCCACCGGGAACGGCGTGATGATGCGCACGGGCTTGGTGGGGAAGGCGGCCTGCGCCGATGCGGTGGCGGGTGCCAGCGCGGCGGTGGCCAGCGCGAGTGCTGCCGCCACGCCGATGGCGCGACGCGTTGTGTTGGTGTTCTTCATCTCTCTGATCCTCTTCTTTCGGTTCTCTTGGTTTGAAACTTGTTCTCTGCCCGTGCGATGCGGGCTGCGCGGCGACTGCGTGACTGCTGCTGCTACTGCGCCGTCGCGCCCGAGCTCTTGACGATCCCCGCCCACTTCACGCTCTCCCGCGAGATGAGCGCTGCGTACTCGGCAGGCCCGCCGAGCAGAGGCACGGCGCCTTCCACGTCGAGGCGCGACTGGAATTCTTTGTCCCCTGCCACCTTGAGCATCTGCGCCGCCAGCGCCTTGACGAGCGCATCGGGCGTGCCGCGCGGCGCGAGGAGGCCGTAGGTGAGCGTGCTCTCGAAGCCCGCGAGTTCGCGCAGGCCCGACTCGGCCACGGTGGGCACGTCGGGCAGCGACGGCAGGCGCTTGTCGCCGGTGACGGCAATGGCGCGCAGCCGTCCGCTTTTCACGAGCGCGAGCGCGGGCGGGATGACGCTGAACATCATCTGCACCTGCCCGCCCGCGAGGTCGGTGAGCGCGGGGTTGGTGCCTTTGTAGGGAATGTGATTGAGCCTGGTGCCGGTGCGCTGCGCGAAGAGCTCGCCGGTCAGGTGGCCGCCGGTGCCGCTGCCGCTCGATGCGTAGTCGAGCAGGCCCGGTCGCGCGTTGGCTTCGGCCACGAGGTCGGCCACGCTGCGCACCTTCGATGCGGCGGGCACCACGAGCACGAGCGCGGACGAGGCGAACATCGCGACGGGCACGAGGTCCTTGCGCGCATCGAACTTCAGGCTCTTGTAGAGCGCGGGGTTGATCGACACGGTGCCGGTGTGCCCGAGCAGCAGCGTGCTGCCGTCGGGCGTGCTGCGCACGACCTGCTCGGTGCCGAGGTTGCCGCCCGCGCCGGGCTTGTTGTCGACGATGACGCCCGACTTGCGCAGCTCGCCCAGGCCCTTGGCCATCTGCCGCGCGAACACGTCGTTGCCGCCGCCGGCCGCAAAGGGCACGACGATGCGAATCGGCTTGTTGCCGGCATCGCTCTGCGCGTAGGCGGGCAGGCCCGCTCCCGCGAGCAGGCCCAGCAGCACCAACAGCTCGCGTCGGGCGAGACGCATCAGACGCGTTCCAGGATCACGGCAATGCCCTGCCCCACGCCGATGCACATCGTGCACAGCGCGTAGCGGCCGCCGCCCTTGTGCAGCTGGTTCACCGCGGTGGTGGCCAGGCGTGCGCCGCTCGCGCCGAGCGGGTGGCCGAGCGCGATGGCGCCGCCGTTGATGTTCACGCGCGCGTCGTCGTCCTTCAGGCCCAGGAGGCGCAGCACGGCGAGGCCTTGCGCCGCGAAGGCTTCGTTGAGTTCGATGACGTCGATCTGGTCGAGCGTGAGGCCGGTGAGCGCCAGCACCTTTTGCGTGGCGGGCGCGGGGCCGATGCCCATCACGCGCGGCGCGACGCCGGCGGTGGCCATGCCGACGACGCGGGCGCGCGGCGTGAGGCCATGTTTTGCGGCGCTGGCTTCGTCAGCCAAGAGCAGCGCGCAGGCGCCGTCGTTCACGCCGCTGGCATTGCCGGCCGTGACGGTGCCGTCGGGGCGCACCACGCCCTTGAGCTTGGCGAGGGATTCGAGGCTGGTTTCGCGCGGGTGCTCGTCCTTGTTGACGATGATCGCGTCGCCCTTTTTCTGGGGCACGGTCACGGGCACGATCTCGGCATCGAAGAAGCCGGACTTCTGCGAGGCCACGGCGCGCAGCTGCGAGTTGAGCGCCATCAGGTCTTGCGCTTCGCGCTCGATCTTGTAGTCGGTGGCCACGTTCTCGGCCGTCTCGGGCATGGAGTCGACGCCGTACTGCGCCTTCATGAGCTTGTTGACGAAGCGCCAGCCGATGGTGGTGTCGTACACCGCGTTGTTGCGGCTGAAGGCGCTCTCGGCCTTGGGCATGACGAAGGGCGCGCGGCTCATGCTTTCCACACCGCCGGCGATCATGAGGCCGGCTTCACCGGCGCGGATGGCGCGGGCCGCGGTGCCCACGGCATCGAGGCCCGAACCGCACAGGCGGTTGATGGTGCCGCCGCCGATTTCGAGCGGCAGGCCCGCGAGCAGCGCCGACATGCGCGCGACGTTGCGGTTGTCTTCGCCGGCCTGGTTGGCGCAGCCGTAGAGCACGTCGCTCACGGCTTGCCAGTCGACGTTCTTGTTGCGTTCCATCAGCGCCTTGAGCGGCACGGCGCCCAGGTCGTCGGTGCGCACGCTGCTGAGCGAGCCGCCGTAGCGGCCGAAGGGGGTGCGAACGGCGTCGCAGATGAAGGCTTGGTTGGTCATGTCGTGTGTCTCTTGTGGATTGGATGGATCACGCTGCTCAGTTCGAGATGGGCAAGCCGACGAGCTTCTCGAGTTCTTCGCGCGTGAGCCCTTCGACGAGGTCGACGAGCTTCAAACCCTGCGGCGTGCATTCGAGCGTGGCGAGGTCGGAGTACACGCGCTTGACGCAGCCGATGCCGGTCAGCGGATAGGTGCACTCCTGCACCAGTTTGCTCGTGCCCTGCTTGGTGAGCAGATCCATCATCACCCACGTCTGCTTCGCACCGATGGCGAGGTCCATCGCGCCGCCGACGGCAGGAATGGCGTCTTTCTCGCCGGTGTGCCAGTTGGCGAGGTCGCCGGTGGCCGAGACCTGGAACGCGCCGAGCACGCAGATGTCGAGGTGGCCGCCGCGCATCATCGCGAAGCTGTCGGCGTGGTGAAAGAACGAGCCGCCCGGCAGCAGCGTGACGGGCTGCTTGCCGGCGTTGATGAGGTCGTAGTCTTCTTCGCCGGCCTCGGGCGCGGGGCCCATGCCGAGGATGCCGTTCTCGCTCTGCAGGATGACTTCGCGGCCCTGCGGCAAGTGGTTGGCCACGAGCGTGGGCTGGCCGATGCCGAGGTTGACGACGGCGCCGTCGAAGATGTCTTGCGCGACGCGTGCTGCGAGCTGGTCTTTGGTGCGACGTGTGTATGCCATGTTCATGCTGCCTTCTTGAAGCCGCCGGCCTGGGTGGCGACGCGTTCGATGCGCACCACCTGGTGCACGAAGATGCCCGGGGTCACGACGGTCTCGGGGTCGAGGGTGCCGAGCTCGGCGATGTCGTGCACGGTGGCCACCGTCTTCTTCGAGGCCATGGCCATCACCGGGCCGAAGTTGCGCGCGGCCTTGCGGTAGACCAGGTTGCCCCAGCGGTCGCCGCGCTCGGCCTTGATGAGCGCCACGTCGCCGTGGATGGGGTACTCGAGCACGTACTGCTTGCCGTCGATCTCGCGGGTTTCGCGCTTGCCCGCGAGCTGCGTGCCGTAGCCGGTCGGGCAGAAGAAGGCGCCGATGCCGGCGCCCGCGGCGCGGATGCGTTCGGCGAGGTTGCCCTGGGGCACGAGCTCGAGTTCGATCTTGCCGCTGCGGTAGAGCCCGTCGAACACCTGGCTGTCGGCTTGGCGCGGGAAGCTGCAGATGATCTTGCGCACGCGGCCAGCCTTGAGCAGCGCCGCGAGGCCGGTGTCGCCGTTGCCGGCGTTGTTGTTGACGACGGTGAGGTCCTTGGCGCCCTGCTCGACGAGGCCGTCGATGAGCTCGCCGGGAATGCCGGCAGTGCCGAAACCGCCGATGAGAACCGTGGCGCCGTCTTGGATGCCCGCGAGGGCATCGGCGACCGAGCGCGCGATCTTGTTGATCATGAAGCTTGTCTCCGGGGTGAAAAGAGGGTGACCCGAAATGTTCGCATACAGAACATTTGTTCGTATAATGAATTCTAGAGAGGATCGCTCACCATGGCAACCCAGCCCCCCAAGACAGAAACACCCGCCCCCGGCGACAGCTACGTGCAGTCGTTTGCGCGCGGCCTGCAGGTGATCCGCTCGTTCAGCGAGAGCGCGCCTCGCCAGACGCTGAGTGAGGTCGCCGCGGTCAGCGGCCTCACGCGGGCGGGCGCGCGGCGCATCCTGCTCACGCTGCAGGCGCTGGGCTATGTGGTGACCGACGGCAAGCTCTTCACGCTCACGCCGCGCATCCTCGACCTGGGGTTCGCGTACCTCTCGTCGATGCCGATCTGGAACCGCGCCGAACCGGTGATGGAGGCGCTGGTGCAAGAGGTGCAGGAGTCGTGCTCGGCCGCCGTGCTCGATGCGACCGACATCGTTTACGTGCTGCGCGTGCCGACCAAGAAGATCATGCACATCAGCCTGGGCGTGGGCTCGCGGCTGCCGGCGTACTGCACGTCGCTCGGCCGGCTGCTGCTGGCCGACCTCGAAGACGACGAGGTGCGCGCGCGGCTCGAAGCCTCGAACATCGAGGCGCTCACCAAGCACACGGTGACCGACATCGATGCGCTCATGGCCAAGGTCGCACAGGCACGCAAGCAGCAGTGGTGCCTGGTGAACCAGGAGCTCGAAGAAGGCCTCATCTCGGTGGCCGCGCCCATCGTCAACAAGCAGGGCCAGATGGTGGCCGCGCTCAACATCAGCGGGCAGGCGAACCGCACGAGTGCGAAGGTGATGCAGGAGACGATGCTGCCGGCGTTGATCGATGCGGCGAAGCAGGTGTCGCGGCTGCTTTAGGGAGCAACGAGGCCAGCCTCAGGTTGAGGCCGTCGCGCCCTCACCCTAGCCCTCTCCCAGAGGGAGAGGGGACAAGACATCAGGCCTCGGAGTGGATGCCCTTCATGATGATCACGCCGCCCAGGCGCGCCGTGTCCGCGCGCATGCGGCGGGCCAGCGCTTCGGGCGTTCCGGGCTGCGCTTGCCAGCCAGTCTTGAGCAGCGCCTGCGCCACGTCGGGCATGCTGGTCACTTCGACCAGCGCCGCGTTGAGCTTGATGACGGCGTTCTTGTTCATGCCCGCGGGGGCGGCCAGTGCGGTCCAGATTTCGAGGTCGGCGCCGCGCACGTCGGCATCGCGGATGGTGGGCAGCTCGCTCGCGAGCGGGCTGCGCTCGGGCGAGGTGACGCCGATCGCCTTCAGCTTGCCCGACTTCAGATGCGGCAGGGCCAGGCCCGGCGGCAGCAGCGCCAATTGAATTTCGCCGGCGAGCAGGCCGGCGATCACCTGCGGGTTGCCGGTGTAGGGCTTGTGCTGCGCGGTGATGGCGGCGCGGCTCTTCAGGAGCTCCATGCCCAGGTGACCCACGGTGCCCACGCCCGGCGTGCCGTACTTGCCGCCGGTGCCCAGGTTGCGCGCCCACAGTAGCCACTCGGCCGGCGTCTTGCCGGGCGCGTTGCCCGACACCGCGAGCACCAGCGGCGCGGTGCCGACCATGCCGACGGGCGCGAAGTCTCTCTCGGGGTCGAAAGGAATCGCGGGGTTCAGCAGCTTGGCGATGGTGAGGTTGCCGTTGATCAGCGCGCCGATGGTGTGGTCGTCGGTCGCCTTGGCCACCTGGTCGGCGACGAGGTTGCCGCTGGAGCCGGGCTTGTTCTCGACCGTGACCGGCTGGCGAAGGATCTTGGCCAGCGGCTCGGCGATGGCGCGGGCCGCGAGGTCGGGCGAGGCGCCTGCCGGAAAGCCCACGAGGATGCGCACGGGCTTGGTCGGCCATGCGGCTTCGCCGGCCGCCGGCTTCGGCTGGGACCACGCGCCGGGCGCGAAGAGCGAGGTGGCAACGGCCGCGGCGCCGCCTTCGAGCAGGCGGCGTTTGGTGATCATCAAGGGAGACTCCAGAGCGATGAAAGAAGTGATGAAATGTCACCACATTGTTTCAAACGTTACAGGATCATGCTGTATGGCGCAAGTCCAAAGTCGGTTCGCGCGGGGCCATTAGGATGGCCCGCCCGCGCGTCGCACGGGGCGCCGCAGCGAGGCCGCCAGAGGGAGATTCAGCACCGATGATCGAGTTTTTTCATACCAAGGAACGCCTTCGTTTTCTGTTGTTCGTGGGCGCCATTGCGACGCCGATCCTGCTCGTCGCGATATGGGTCGTGAGCAGCATGGAGACGTCGTCCGCCGCCAAGGGCGAGCCCAACGACAAGGGCGGGCTGCACTACCGCATCCAGGAAAAAAGCGGCGCCAAGGAACTGCCGCCCGCGCTGGCTGCGCTGGTCGCAGTGCCGCCGAACACCGCGATGACCGACGTGAGCGTGGACACCGACGGCGCGGGCCGCGTGACGAGCGCGGCGATCAAGGCCTTCAGCACCGACGACTTCAAGACGGTCGCAGCCTTCCACAAGCCCACGCTCGCCCCGGTGACCACCGACAGCGCGGCGTCGCTCGAGGGCGTGCGCGACGGCTACGAGATCCACATCTCGCACGAGAAGAAGTTCTTCGACAACGACCCCTACAAGGACCGCACGAAGATCGAATACACCATCAACCCCGTGAAGAAGTAGCCGCGGCCGGCGCGCGCAACAGCCTGCGCTGCGTCGGAAAAAGCGACCACCCCCAGCGCTGCTGCGCGTAGCCCCACAAGCCTTGCTTGAAGAACAGCGTGACCCCGATCGCTAGCAGCCCAAGGCCGAGCAGGTACCAGGTGCCGTAGTCGCTCAGGAACTTGTTGAGCGCCCAGAAGATGAGCGCGCCCACCAGCGGCCCTTCGATGCGGCCGATGCCGCCAATGACCACCATGAAGATGGCGAAGGCCGTCCAGTTGACGCTAAAGGCCGCATCGGGGCTGATGCGCAGGTTGCCCACGAAGTACAGCGCGCCTGCCAGGCCCGCGCCGAAGGCCGCGACCACATACACCGCGAGCTTCATGCGCGCCACCGGAATGCCTTGTGATTCGGCCGCCACTTCGTTGTCGCGAATCGCCAGCAGCGCGAGCCCGCGCTTGCTGCGCAGGAACAGGTACACCAGCGCGATGGCCGCGACCACGCAGGCCAGCGCCATCCAGTAGGTGGTGCGCTCGCGCGTGGCCTTCTCGATGCCGCGCAGCGCGGTGAGCGTGGTGCCCGAGCCGCCACCGACTGCCGACACGTTCGCGAAGCTCAGCCGGAACACCTCGGCGATGACCCAGGTGCCGATGGCGAAGTAGCCGCCGGAGAGGCGGAACGCGACGAACGACACGGGCACCGCGATGAGTCCCGCGGCCAGCGCGCCCAGCGGTATCGCCACGAACGGATTGACGCCCGCGAAGTTGCCGAGCATCAGCATCACGTAGCCGCCGAAGCCGAAGAAGGCCTGCTGCCCGATGCTCACCATGCCGCCGTAGCCCGCGAGCAGGTTCCACATCATCGCGAAGATGAAGTAGCAGGCGATCTCGACGAACTCGCGCATCCAGCTCGATTCGCCCCAGAACGGCAGGCTCGCGGCGATGAGCACGAGGGCGATGCCGAGAAAAAGCGCGGTGCGGCTTGCGGCGGTGGCGCGCTCCACGGCAATGAGGGTGGGAGGCATGTTCGTCATTCGCTTCATCCACGTGTCTTTGGAAAAAGCCCCTGCGGCCGCAGCACCAGCACGACCAGGAACACGATGTGCCCGAACCAGATGCCCCAGCCCGGATCGAGCCGGAAGCCGATCTGCTGCGTGATCCCGAGGATCATCGCGCCCGCCAGCGTGCCCCAGAACGAGCCCATGCCGCCGATGATCACGGCCTCGAAGGCGAAGAGCAGCAACAGCGGGCCGTCCGACGGCGACACCGTCGTGCGCATGCCCTGAAGCGCGCCTGCGATGGCGATCAGCACGAAGGCGATGGCGGTCGCGAATGCGTAGACCTTCTTCGCGTCGAGCCCCATGAGCTCGGCGATCTCGCGGTCGTCGGACACTGCGCGAAACGACCGGCCCAGCGCGGTGCGCGCGAAGAGCCACTGCAGCGCGCCGGTCGCGACGACCGCGATGGCCAGCACGATCAGCGGCAGCACGCCGAGCGAGAGCGAGTCTCCGAGCGCGAGGCCCTGCGTGTTGAGCCCGTTCGTCTCGATGGCGCGCGGGTCGGCCGAGAACAGTTCGAGCAAGAGGTTCTGGATGACGATCGACAGGCCGAAGGTGACGACGAGCGAAGGCAGCGGGTCCTTGCCGAGCGTGCCGTTGAGCACGTAGCGCTGCAGCGCATAGCCGAACGCGAAGGCGATGGGCAGCACCGCGAGCGCGACGAGCCAGGGCATCGCATCGCCCGCGAGCGACACGCCCGCGATGACGGCGAACGCGCCAAGGATGATGAAGTCGCCTTGCGCGGTGTTCGTGAGCCGCATGACGCCGAACATCAGCGATTGGCCGAGCGCGAAGAGCGTGTAGAGGCCGCCGAGCAGCACGCCCTGCACGAGGGTTTCAAGCATGGGTCGCCTCCATGCCGAAGTAGGCCTCTGAGATCTGCTCGCGCGTGAGGTCCGCGGACCTGCCTTCGAGCGACACGCGGCCTTCCTGGAAGCAGTAGATGCGCTGCGACACCTGGCGCGCCATCGTCACGTCCTGCTCGACGATGACCACCGTCATGCCCTCGCCGGTGATGGCGGGCATGGCCGCGTAGATCTCGCGGATGACGATGGGTGCGAGGCCGAGCGAGAGCTCGTCGCACAGCAGCACTTCGGGGTTGCTCATGAGCGCGCGGCCGAGCGCGACCATCTGCTGCTGGCCGCCCGAAAGCGAGGTGCCGGGTTGGTGGCGCTTCTCCGCAAGGATGGGGAACAGGGCGTAGAGGCGCTGCAGGTTCCAGGGGCCCTTGCGGTTCGCGGTGGCGCCCATGAGAAGGTTCTCTTCGACGCTGAGGCTGGGGAAGAGGCGGCGGCCCTCGGGGACCATGGCGAGGCCGCGGCGGACGATCTCTCCAGGCGGCAAACCGCCGATGGATTCGCCCTTGAAATGGATCGCATCGCGGGGCGCCCGCACGAGGCCGGTGAGGCTCTTGAGGAATGTCGATTTGCCTGCGCCGTTGGCGCCGATGATCGCGACGAGTTCGCCGGCGGCAAGCGAGAAGTCGATGCCGAAGAGCGCCTGCGCATCGCCGTAGGAGGCTTTCAGGCCATGCGTGGCGAGCAGCGGCGCGCTCATGCTTCCATCCCCATGTAAACGCGCCGCACTTCGGGGTCGTTCATCACCGCACGCGGCTCGCCCTCCGCCAGCTTCTGCCCGAAGTTGATGACGAACAACCGGTCCGCGAGCGACAGCAGCGCATGCACCACGTGCTCGATCCAGATCATCGTCACGCCGCGCGCCTTGATGCGCTTGAGTTCGTCGACCAGCACCGCGGCCTCGGGCTCGGTGAGCCCGCCCGCGATCTCGTCGAGCAGCAGCAACTGCGGCTTCGTCGCCAGCGCGCGCGCAAGTTCGAGGCGCTTGCGGTCCAGCAGCGTGAGCCCGCCCGCAGGCTTGTTCGCATGCGCCATCAAGCCCGTCTGCTCCAGCACCTCATGCGCCGTGCGCCACGCCTCGCGCTCGGTCTGCTGCCCGCCGAAGCAGGCGGCCGTCACGAGGTTCTCGAACACGCTCATGTTGCCGAACGGCTGCGGCACCTGGTAGCTGCGGCCGATGCCCGCGTGGCAGCGCTGGTGCGGCTTGAGCCGCGTCACGTCGCGGCCCGCGTATTCGACGCGCCCCGCATCGACGCGCACGTCGCCCGAGATCAGGTTGAACAGCGTGGTCTTGCCCGCGCCGTTCGGGCCGAGGATGCCCAGCGTCTCGCCCTCGGTCACCGCGAGCGTGATGTCGTCGGTGACCTTGAGCGCGCCATAAGCCTTGCTCACGGCATGCAGTGCCAGCAGCGCCATGTCAGAGCAGCCGCAGCGCGCCGCCGGTCGGAATGCTCTTGGCCGCCTCGTTGTTCACGATGGTGAGCTCGACCTTGTACTTCTTGCCCCTGCCCCACTGGCCGAGCACCAGCGGTGTCTTGCTGACATTCTTGAACGGCCCCTGCCCGCCCCACTTCACCGGGCCGACGACGGAGTTGATCGAGGTCGTTGCAACTGCATCGCGAACGTCGCCAGCCTTGAGCGACTTTGCGCGCCCAAGTGCATTCGCCGCCACCTCGAACAGCGCATGCGCAAAGCCGATGGGCTGCGTCCACTGCTTCCTCGCACCGGCTTCGTAAGCCTCGGCCAAGGCCTTTGCGCTCTGCTGCGTGAGGCTCGATGTGAACGGATGCGACGGGCTCCACCACACCTCGGTAGAGAGGCCATCACCCAAATCACCGAGCGCCTCGATCGCACCGGGGAACAGCAGCGCCTTGCCCAGCGTGATGACCTTCGGCTTGAAGCCCTGCTGCCGCGCCTGCGTGAGGAAGGTCTTGGCATCGGGCGGAATCACCACGCCGGTGACGATCTCCACGCCGTCTTTCTTGAACGCCGCGATCTGCGCGCTGAAATCCTGCGTGCCGTTCTGGAAGCGGCCGGGGTCGGTGAGCGTGAAGCCCATCTGCGCGAGCGGCTTCGGGAAGCCCAGCTCCTTGTCGCCCCATGCATTGCCATCGCCATCGTTCGGAAACAGGCCGCCGACCTTCTTGTTGGTGGCGAGCGTCTTCCAGCCGTTGGTGAAATTGGCGATGACGTCTTCGAGGCCCCAGAACAGGTGGTACGTCCAGTTGAAGCCCTTCGCCGGATCGCCCTTGCGGCCGAAAAACCACGGCTGCCACGGCACCACGCTGGAGATGCAGGGCACCTCGTTGAGCTCGCATGCATCGCTCACCGGGTTGGCGGTTTCGGGCGTGCCTGCCGTGAGCACGAGCGCGACTTTGTCCTTGAGGATCAGGTCATTCGCCACTTCGCCCGCGCGATTGGGGTTCGACTGGCTGTCCTTCAGCACGATCTGCACCGCGTACTTCTTGCCGCCGATGCTGATGCCGTCCTTGAACGCGGTCTTCATCTGCTCGATGACCCATTTATCGGCCTCGCCGAAAGGCGCGAGCGGGCCGGTCTGCGGCGAGACGTAGCCGATCTTGAGCGTGTCGACCGCGAACACCAGCGGTGCCGCGCCCGAGGCCACGAGTGCGGCGGTGGCCTGCGTGAATTGCCTGCGATTGAATGTCATGGTTGTCTCCGTCTTTTGTATGTGTGTCGTTGCCGCGGGGCCAAGGGTCAGGAGTCAGCGCGCGAAGTGCGGCGGTATCTGCGCGTCGACGTTCACCCACACGCTCTTGACCTGCGTGTATTCGCGCATCGCATCGAACCCCATCTCGCGGCCGTAGCCGCTCTGGCCGACGCCGCCAAAGGGCGAGCCAGGGTTCACGCGCTTGTAGCTGTTGATCCAGACCATGCCGGCGTGCAGATCGCGCGCGACCTTGTGGGCGCGCTGCAGGTCGCGGGTCCAGAGGCCGCTGCCCAGGCCGTAGTCGGTGCCGTTGGCAATCTGCATCGCCTCTTCGTCGTTCTTGAAGGTGAGCACGGTGACGAAAGGGCCGAAGACTTCTTCCTGCGCGACGCGGTCCTTGTACGACTTCGCGCGCATCACGGTGGGCTCGACGTAGCAGCCCTTCGCGAGATCGCCGCCGGGCGACTTGCCGCCCGCGAGCAGCTCGCCGCCCTCGCCTTGCGCAACCTCGACGTAGCTCAGCACGCGCTCGCGGTGCTGCGCGCTCGTGAGAGGGCCCATCTCGGTGTTCTCGTCGAGCGGGTTGCCCAGGCGAATCGACTTCGCGAGCGGAATGAACTGCTCGAGAAACGCATCGGCGATCTTCTCGTGCAGCATGAGCCGCGAGCCCGCGATACAGGCCTGCCCCTGGTTGTGGAAGATGGCCCAGGCGCTGCCGTTGACGGCCGCCTGCAGGTTCGCGTCCTCGAACACGATGTTGGGCCCCTTGCCGCCGAGTTCGAGCTGCACCTTCTTCAGGTTGCCCGCGCTGGCCTGCACGATGCGCCGGCCCGTCGCGGTGCTGCCGGTGAAGGCGATCTTCGCGATCTCCGGATGCTCGGCGATGTACTGGCCCGCGACGCTGCCCAGGCCCGGCAGCATGTTGACCACGCCGGGAGGCAGGCCCGCCTCGGCCATCAGCTCGGCGATGCGCAGTGAACTGAGCGGCGTGATCTCGGCCGGCTTCATCACAATGCAGTTTCCGGCGGCGAGCGCGGGCGCCATCTTCCAACTGGTGAACATCAGCGGGAAGTTCCATGGCACCACCTGGCCGACGATGCCGACCGGTTCGCGCAGCGTGTAGTTGAGGAAGCCCTCTTCGACCGGAATGGTCTCGCCCTGGAACTTGTCGGCCATGCCGCCGAAGTAGCGGAAGCACGCCGCCGTGCGCGGCACGTCGAGCCGACGCGAATCGCGGATGGGGTGGCCGGTGTCCAGCGATTCGAGGCGGGCGAGTTCTTCGGCGTTGGTTTCGATGAGGTCCGCGAGCTTCAGCAGGATGCGACCGCGGTCGGCGGCGGCCATGCGGCTCCATTTCGGGAACGCGCGCTTGGCGGCAGCAACGGCTTTGTCGACGTCGGCCTTGCCGGCCAGTGCGACATCGACGATGGGCGTGTTGTCGTGCGGGTTGAGCGTGGCGAGGGTCTCGCCGGATTCGGCATCGACGAAGCGGCCGTCGATGAAGAGCTGGTGGCGGATGGACGAAGCAGGCATGAGTTTCCTCTCCCTCCCCGCAAAGGGGAGAGTTGGATGGGAGCGTTGGGGGCGAAGAAAAAGACCGGTCAGAACTGGACCGGAATCTCCGGGCTCTCACCCTTCTGGATCTCGTACACCAGGCTCGGCGACCCGTTCTCCCACACCAGCAACATCGAGCGCTTCGGGCTGAAGCCCTGGTGCCGGCAGTAGGCGGGCATGGCGGCCATGTCGCCGGCCTTCATGATCACGCGCGCCATGGGCTTGCCGGTGTTCTTGTCGCCGCAGTCCCAGTGGATCTCGTCGGTCATCTGGAAGAACCACTCGACGCGGTCGTTGCCGTGAATGATCGGCAAGATGTGCTCCTCGGTCGTCGGGCACATGTAGCTGTGCTTCACCACCGAGGTGAAGCTCGGGTTCCAGGTGACCTGCGAGCGGCTCAGGAAGCCGAAGAGGTTGAAGGCGTGCACCTCGTTCTCGAAGCCGGGCTCGGGGTGCAGTTCGGGCTGCGCCTGCGGCACGTCGGCGAAGGCGCGGTTGATCGGCGCGCCGCGCTCGTCACTGCGCAGGTCGAGGTCGCCCTTCAGGCCCACGCAGCGCTTCGCGAGTTCGCGCGCCCTCGTGATCTTGGCGGTGTTGTTGCCGCTCTTGCGGCCGTAGGGCGAGCCGGTTTCCTGCGGCGCGCTGAAGGGGTCGAAGCTCTCGTTGGTCCAGTCGTCGAGCATCGCCTCGAAGGTGGCGCGGATCTGCGCCGTCGGGAAGTTCTCGAGCAGGTCGATGCCCGCGTCCTTCATCGTGCCGTTGAAGCTGCCGGCGTAGAGGTCGACCGAGTCGTAGTGGTTGACGGTGCCGAACACGTCGTCGAAATTCACCCAGCCGTAGAAGAAGCCCCAGGCCACGTCGCGCATCAGTGCGCGCAGGTAGTTGCCGGCATCGAGCGTGTGGCTCATGGGGCGGCCGTCGCGGGTCTTCCAGCCGATGTGCACGAAATACTCGTCGCGGCGAAAGCTGAAGCTGCCGAGCGAGAAGTCCTTGTAGCCGAGCGTGGCGTCGGGCTGCGATGCGATCACGCGGGCGAGTTCTGCGGGTGCGTTCATGGTGCGGTTCCTCTCAATGCGATTGGCAGATGTCGGCCCACTTCTCCACGGAGAGGTCGCCCTTGCAGCTCTGCAGGACGATCACACCCGGGTCGCCGGCGGTGCGGAACTGGTAGGCGGTATTCTTCGGCAGCAGGCCCTGGTGGCCGCGCGAGAGCTTCATCCAGCCCATCTTCCTGCCCTTGGGCTCGCCCTTCACAAGCACGGCGCCGTTCTTCTCCGTGTCGGCGACGGCCTGGCTGGCGTCGAGCTGCACGAGGTGCACTTCGACATCGCCGTCCATCACGAGTGCGAACTCGTCGTGCGCGCAGGTGAACCAGGGCGAGGTGCCCTCGGCGCGCAGCGTCTCCAGCACATAGATCTGGTTCTGGCCGAACACGACTTTCTCGTAGGGCTTGCTGATGCTCGCGATCTCGAAGCAGTTGGAGAACGCGTAGTGGCGCACGTCGTCGTCGATCGGCTCGACGTGGCCTTTCTCGAAATGCTTGAGCGATCCGAAGCGGGTCTTGTAGGCGGTGGAAGCGGGGGCGGTCATGGTGTCGTCTCCTTGGATGGACGAACTCTAGGAGTCATGCCGTCCCGCCGGTAGGGACCAGTTTGGAAGAGGATTATTCGGAGTCTCCGAACAATCGGCCGGGTTTACCCGGGATCGCTAGCCGCTCGACCGACTGAATTCAATGAGTTCGGCCGGGATCATTCCGCGCTCGATCAGCGTGGCGTCCCACGGCGGTACGCGCGTGAAGCGCGTGGCGATGTGCTCGATGAACAACCGCAGCTTGAGCGCGTTGCGCGAGGTGCCCGCATACACCGCGCTCAGCGAGAACGACGAGAGCTGGTGCTCCGCCAGCACCACGCGCAGGTCGCCGCGCGCGATCGCATCGCCCGCCACCAGCGTCGGCAGGCAGACGATGCCCGCGTGCTCCAGCGCGTATTCGCGCAGCAGGTGCACGCTGTTCGTGAGCAGCGCCGCGGCGAGGTAGATGGTGGTCTGTTCGCCCTTGTGGTGAAAGGTCCAGCGGTCGCGCGTGGGGTAGCCCGAGTACAGGCCCAGCTTGTGGCGGTGCAGCTCGCGCGGCGTGGTCGGCGTGCCGTGCGCCTCGAGGTAGGCGGGCGTGGCGCACAGCAGCCGCCGCACCGGGAAGAGCGGGCGCGACACCAGCTCCTGCGAGGCCGCGGGAAAGATCTGCAGCGCGCAGTCGACGCCGGCCTTGACCGGGTCGGCCACCGCATCGCTCACGATCAGTTCGAGGTGGATGTCGGGGTAGTTCGTCTGGAACTCGCGCAGCAAGGTGGCGAAACGGCCGAGCACCATGCCGGTCAGCGCATGGACGCGCAGCGTGCCCGAGGGCGTGCCGCGCGCATCGCGCATCTGGTCGACGATGTCGTTCGCGCGGCCGACCAGCTCGGTGCAGTCGCGCAGGAACGCCTGGCCCATGTCGCTGAGCCGGACCACCCGCGTGCTGCGGTGGAACAGCGGCGCGCCGAGGAACTCCTCCAACTGCTTCACGCGGGTGGTAACCACCGAATTGGCCACCCGCAACTGGCGCGCGGCTTCCGCAAAACTCTGGGTCTGCGCGACGCGAACGAAAGTTTCAATGCTTTGGAGGCGGTCCACGGCGGCACTGTACTGCGCAGGCCTGCTTTTTGCGTCCGGGAACGGGGTGCCTGAAGCCCCATGGGGGTAAGCCCGGAGCCGGGCGTTGCGGGCAAGACGAAAGACCTGTCATCCCTGTTTCGGAAGGTTAACTGCCCCACTTACAATGCCTGCCGCTATCCCTGCAGCCATTCCCGCCGCGTCATTTACCCCTACGAGGTCTTGTCCGCAATGCCCAAGAGCCCCCGGCCTCGCGCCCGTTTCAGCTTCTCTCCCACCGTGCGAGCCCTGCTCCTGGCCGTTGCGGCCTGCGGCGTGACGCTTCCCGCATTGGCCGCTATCGAGCACGAGGACGTCGACCGCCTCATGCAGGCCGGCAAGCTCGACGAGGCGATGGCAAAGGCCGACGCATTCCTGAAGGACAAGCCGCGCGATCCGCAGATGCGCTTTCTCAAGGGCGTGATCCAGCTGGACACCGGCAAGCGCGCCGAAGCCATCGCCGCCTTCACCCAGCTCACGGTGGATGCGCCCGAACTGCCCGAGCCGTACAACAACCTCGCGGTGATCTACGCGAGCCAGAACCAGTTCGACAAGGCCCGCGGCGCGCTGGAAAGCGCCATTCGCACCAATCCCAGCTACGCCACCGCCCAGGAGAACCTGGGCGACGTGTACGCGCGGCTCGCGAGCCAGGCCTACAGCAAGGCGCTGCAGCTGGACCAGAACAACACCGCGGTGCAGCCGAAGCTGGCCGTGATCCGCACGCTCTTCACGCCGACGCCGGGTGCTAAGTCCACGACGCTGGTGGCGGCAGCGCCCGAGGCCGTACGGCCCGCGCCTGCGCCTGCCGCGAAGGCGCCCGCCCCGGCACCTGCCGCTGCACCCGTGCCCGCGCCGGCTCCTGCGCCCGCCAAGGTGGCAGCAGCGCCCGCTCCCGCCGCTGCGCCTGCGCCGGCGCCGGCCTCCGCCAAGGTGGCAGCAGCTCCCGCAGCCAAAGCGCCTGAGGCCGCTCCGGCGCCCGCATCGGCACCTGCCGCCGCACCGGCCTCCGCCGCCGAAGTCGAATCCGCCGTTCGCGGCTGGGCTTCGGCCTGGGCCGGCCAGGACATGGAGCGCTACTTCGCCGCCTACGGCTCGGACTTCACCCCCGGCGGCGGCCAGAGCCGCAAGGGCTGGGAAGAAGACCGCCGCGCCCGCATCGTCGGCAAGTCGAGCATCAGCGTGAACATCGAGAACCTCGTGATCAAGGTCGACGGACAGAACGCCACGGCGAAGTTCCGCCAGATCTACCGCGCGGACAACCTCAACATCTCGAGCCGGAAGACGCTGGACATGCAGCGCTCGGGCAACCAATGGCACATTCGCAAGGAAAGCGTCGGCGGCTAGTGACAGACATCGTCCGGCGCGGCCGGCTTCAGAATCCTCCGTTCCCGCGCCGCGGGAACCTGCTCGCAGCGCTGATGACCGCATCGGCGCTGATGCTGGTGGCACCCAGTGCCGCCTTCGCATCGAACAAGACGGGCAGCGCAAAGACCAGCAGCGGCGCCAAGGCCGCCAGCAAGAGCGCCGGTAGCCGCAGCGCCGCGCACGCATCGTCGTCCGGCAAGAGCCGCGCTTCCGCCAGGGAAGCACGGGGCGACGCCGGCAAGTCCGTCCAGGCCAAGGGCAAAAAGGCCGCACTGGCAGAGACCCGGACCGCCTCCGCAGCCAAACCCGGCCGCAAGGCGGCACCTGCCGCCTCCATTCAGGAAGCCAGCAGCGCCGAAGCCCGCCTGATCTCCGTCTACGAAATGTTCGGCCGCGGCCAGGCCCGCCCCGCGCTGGCCAAGGCGCGCGACCTGGTGCGGGACTATCCGAACTTCCAGCTTGCGCAGCTCGTCTACGGCGACCTGCTGGCGGCCCAGGTGCCGCCCACGAATTCGCTTCCCGACACGGCCGGCATCGCCAAGATGCGCGGCAACCCGGCCATGTCCGAGCTGCACGAGGAATCGCGCCGCCGCCTGCAGGCCCTGCGCGAGCGGCCGCCGGTCGGCACCGTGCCATCGCAGTTCCTGTCGCTCTCGACCAAGAGCCGCTACGCCATCGCGGTGGATGCCTCGCGCTCGCGCCTGTACCTGCTGGAGAACTCCGACAAGGGGCTCAAGCTGGTGGCCGACTACTACATCTCGGTCGGCAAGTCGGGCACCGACAAGCTCGCCGAGGGCGATGCCCGAACCCCGCTGGGCGTGTACTACATCACCAGCCGCCTCGACCCGAAGTCGCTGAAGGACTTCTACGGCGCGGGCGCCCTGCCCATCAACTACCCGAACCCGTACGACATGCGGCGCGGCAGGACCGGCGGTGGCATC
Organism: Variovorax trehalosi; assembly: GCF_051216415.1. Classification (NCBI taxonomy): domain Bacteria; kingdom Pseudomonadati; phylum Pseudomonadota; class Betaproteobacteria; order Burkholderiales; family Comamonadaceae; genus Variovorax; species Variovorax trehalosi. Next base: position 24,546 of record NZ_JBPJZG010000012.1, on the reverse strand, counting down.
TGGCTGCACGGCACCCCGCCCCAGCAGTTCGCCCGGGCGCCGCTCGCGAGCGACGGCTGCGTAGTCATGGCCAACCCCGACCTGAAGCAGTTGCTGCGCAAGGTTCAGGTCGGTGCCACGCCGGTGGTCACCGCCCGCAGCCTGCAATGGATTTCGCCGCCGCAGGCCGAAAAAGAAGCCCAGACATTTACCAGCGCAATTACCGCGTGGAAAGATACGCGGGCCAGCGGAAATGAAGCGCAATTGAAGAAATTCTATTTGCCGGATTTCCAGCGCAGCAATAAAAAAACAACCGAAGGTATTTCGGTCCACGACGAAGTGGAATATGCGCAAGGCAAGCGTGTCCAGTTCAAGGACATGTCGTATTTGCACTGGCGTGACGGCGACGACACCATGGTCGCCACCTTCGGAGAAGTCTTCGAAGGCGAAAAGAGCGGGCGCACCCGGCGCCAGTACTGGCTGCGCCAAGGCAGCGAGTGGAAGCTCTTTCACGAAGAAATCCTGGGCTGAACACCCTCCGATCCCCTCTCGGCGAGGGGGTCACCCCCTCCCATCTGTGATTTTTTGCGCAGCCGCAGCACCTATTTTGGGTGTTACATCTCGGCCTTCGCGACCCCGTGCTACGTAACACGTAACGCCTTTGTTCCCGTAACACCGCCATCCCGCGCGTTCCCGGCACGTAACGCGCCCTCCCATCTTCATGGGAGTTTCGATGCGGTTTACAGAGGGAAAAATACGTCTCTAGATTGTTAACGAACCTGACCAGGAGCTCCTGGGCCTGGGTGGCAGGAGGCTGGCCGCTATCCTGCTATGTACTCCTTCAATATCACACGAAGGACCTCACTCCCTCGGGTTTGTCATGTTGATACACGGAGTTACGCTGTATAACATCCACCTTGCCAGTCGTTGTTCAACTCTCCTCAAGAGGTAAATCATGCTTAGTTCTATTACTCGCTTTATTCGTGATGAAGAAGGTGCTACCGCAATTGAATATGGCGTCATTGCTGGTTTGATTACGATTCTTCTGGTCGCTCTTTTCAACCCCACGGGAACCACTGGCTTCGCCGGCGCGATCAAGGGACTGTTCACCAATCTCGCCGCGCAATTGACCAAGGCAGTTCCCGCGAGCTGAAAAATGACTGGGGTAGAGCTGATTTGGCTTCTCCCGGTCATCGTCTATGACTTCTACCAGCGCCGCGTTCCCAATTGGTTGGTCCTTACAGGTGCTGCCTTGGCTTTGACAACTCTCTCCCTGGGACAGCAGCCGGTCGGCGTTGGCTGGTTCGACGCATTGGCCGGTGCCGTCCTGGGGTTTGGTTTCCTGCTGCTTTTCTATGCTTTCAACCTGATGGGCGCTGGCGACGTGAAATTCGCAGGCGCCCTGGGTTTGTGGGTGGGCTGGCAAGGGTTGGTCCCGATCTGGATCGGCGCCACCCTTCTGGCAGGAATGCACGGCGTGCTCTGGCTGGTACTGCAGCGTTGGCCGTGGTTTCCGCGACTGGCCCTGGCACTGTCCGGCCCGGTCAAGGAGTCGGGCACCCACAGCGCCCGGAGTTCAAAGCGCGTCATTCCCTACGCCGCCTATCTTGCAATCACCGCCGGGATTTGGATCGTCTGGGGTCGACAGCGCTGAGCTGTCCACGTCGTCAGAGGCTCTTTCACCAACTCCGTCGATAGACCATCCAACCGCCTCACCCCAACGCCCATGATCCACCTCACGAAAATCATCGCCGCCGTTCTAGTGCTCGTGGCCATCGCGCTAGGGGGCTACGCCTGGATACTCAGCCGCCAACCACCACCGCCGTCAGTGGCGGCTGCGCCTCCCGCCGTGACGGTCAAATCCGACGCCCAAACCTACGCCGTCGTCGTCGCGGCCAAATCCATCCCCGCAGGCAAGGTCATTTCGGCCGATCTCCTGCGCGTCGCGCGCCTGCCCATCAATCCGTCGGGCGCATTCAAGGATGTGACCGAGGCGGTCGGCCGGGTACCCGTGCTCGATCTGGGAGAAGGAACCCCGCTTCAAGAGGGTCAGTTGGTCTCCGGTCTGGCTCTGCGCGTGAACGAAGGCGAGCGAGCGATCGCCATCAAGGCCGATGAAGTCATGGGTGTGGGCAACAAGGTGCAGCCCGGAGATTTCGTCGACGTCTTCGTCATGCTCAAGTCCGAAGGAAAGGACATAGACCGAAGTCAGGCCCGCCTGCTTCTTGCGCGCAAGCGCGTGCTGGCGTTCGGCAACGCATCGGTCGACGGGCTGCCTTCCAAGACTGCCGACGGGCCCATGACCCAGGCGCAACAACGAGCAGACAACGCGCGAACCGCCGTGCTCGCGGTACCCGTGGACGACGTCAACCGCCTCACGCTCGGCGAATCCAGTGGCCGCCTGCTCCTGGCATTGCGCCATCCATCCGACCTCTCGGAACCGGACCCGGCGCTCTTTGCTGCGCTGCCCACGGCATTGCAACCCGTAGCCACCAAACCAGGCGAGCCACGCCGGGCACCGCTGGTCGGCTTGGACAAAGCACAGGCGGGTCTCACGGTGGCCGATCTGGTGAATGGCGGGGCCGCTTCGGAGACCGGCCGACGAAGCGGCGCCGCGACTCGTGTGTCGACGGGCTCCGCCGGAACTCATCCGGGCGGCGGCACACGTCCGGGCATCGAAGTCGAAATGATTCGAGGCGAACGCAGCGAGACCGTTCGCTACTGAACGCAACCATCCGTCATGACTGTCACTGTTTCAGAAAGAAAACCATGCCCTTGCCCCGTGTGATGACGAAGCCAGCCAATCGCCGCTCCACGACAGGCAGTCATCTGCGGCCGCGGCGTGGCCGACTGGCAACCGCGTGCATCCTGAGCATCGGCATCTGGTCGCCAATTTTTGCCGCCGGTGTGCCTTCGTCGTCGCAGACGGCATTGACGATGCTCGCTGGCACACAACAGGAAGTGCTGATCGACAAGGGGGTGGACCGTATCGCGATCGCAAACGAAACGGTTGTAGGGGTCACGATCACGCGCAAGACGGCAGGCTCTCCCTCGGCACGACTTATCCTGACGGGAAAGGCACCGGGCAATACGACGCTCATGGTCTGGGAGAAGGGGCGCCCGGCAGCAACCATCTACGCGGTGGAGGTGCGACGCCGTGATGCGAAGCTCGACGGCACGATGGACAGCGTTCCCGCCTATCAACAGGCGCGCGATGCCGCGCTGGCAAGCCACCCCGAAAAAGCAACCGTGAACGACCGCTCGTCGATCAACGTTCGCAGCGACACCGTGCAGGTCGAGGTCAAGGTCGTCGAATTCAATCGCAGCGTGCTCAAGCAGGCAGGGCTGAATATCTTCAGCACTCGCGCCAATTCCAGTGGCTTCAGCTTCGGCGTCTTTACGCCGGCCTCGGTCAAGAGCGCAACTTTCAATTCGAATGGCGCCATCACTGGCGAATACAACAACCCGCTGGCACAGGCCTTCAGCCTGCTCTTCAACTTCGGCAAGGCAGGCATCGGGCTGAACGTCGGCTTCCTCGAAGGCAACGGCATGGCCCGAGTCCTTGCAGAGCCCACCCTCGTCGCGATGTCCGGTCAGAGTGCGAGCTTCCTCTCCGGCGGGGAGCTGCCCGTACCTGCCCCGCAGGGTCTGGGAACCACGAGCATCGAATACAAGCCGTTTGGTATCGGCCTGACACTGACTCCCACCGTGCTGTCGAACGATCGCATCGTGCTCAAGGTTGCACCCGAGGCCAGTGATCTGGACTATGCCAACTCGCTGAGCATCGGAGGCGTTGCAGTGCCGGCGATCACCACCCGCCGGGCAGACACGACGGTCGAACTTGGCGACGGCGAAAGCTTCATCATCGGCGGGCTGGTGAGTCGCACCACAACGTCCAGTGCAGACAAGGTTCCGCTCCTGGGGGACTTGCCTGTCCTTGGCTCCTTCTTCAAGCAAAGCAAGTACCAGATGAACGAGAAGGAACTGGTGATCGTGGTCACACCGCACTTGGTAAAACCCATTGCCCGCGACACCGACCTGACCCCATTCCTGCCCGGCGCTGCGGAGCAACGTGATGGTGCCGTCTGGCGCTCCATCTTCCTCAACAACCCGGCCAACGCGGCCCTTCCCGGCTTTTCGCGCTGACTGGATGACGCAACCATGAACAGCAGACTGGCGCCATGAACGCTCCACGCGACAGCATCCCGGAAACGGGTGCCGAAACCTACCTGTTCGCATCGAGCAACGACAGCCACGTCACCTGGCTGACCGATGCCCTCGGGCGCCTCGGTTCTGTCGTGGTACTTGCGTCCGATACGAAATCGCTCGACGAGCGCATCGCGCTCCTCGGCCCGTTGGCCGTGTTCCTGGATTTCTCTCCAGACCAAAGCGCAGCAGCAAGCCAGCTCCATCAGCGCCTCAAACGGGACTGGCCCGCGTTGCCCGTGCTTGCAACCGGGATCTCGGCCGAACCCGCAGCCATGCTGGCAGCTTTGCGTGCGGGCGTCGATGACTTCATCGATATGGCGGCCCCCCCGAGCGACGCGGTCGAAACATTGAAGATGCTGCTCGAACGGCGCAGCAATCTCCAAAGCGGCACACGCGGCGCCACGCTGGCGCTGCTGGGCGCGCGAGGTGGACTGGGCGTCACCACATTGGCCACCAGCCTGGCCCTTGCGCTGAATGATCAGTTGGCACAGGTGCCGGCGCGCCCGCCGGGCCGCAGCACGCGGCAAGGCGTGGCGCTGCTCGACCTGGGCCTGCCGGCGCGCGATGGCCTGCTGTACCTCGACACGCAAAGCGGCTTCAGCTTCGTCGACGGCGTGCGCAACCTGCGCCGGCTTGACCAGACGCTGCTGCACACCGCGCTGGCGCATCACACTAGCGGCGTTGCAGTGTTGCCGTTGCCGGCCAGCCTCACGCAGGTCCGCGAAATATCGCATGCCGATTCAGTGGCGTTGATCAAGCGCCTCGGCGATTTCTTCGACTTCCAGATCGCTGACCTGGGCGGTTTCTCCACGATCGATTTCGTCGCCCAGACCGTGCGCGAAGCTCAGAGCAGTTGGGTCGTTTGCGACCAGAGCATCGGTGCGATCGTCTCCACCGCCAACATGCTCAAAGAACTGCGCACACGTGGCGTCGAGACGGAGCGGCTCTCGCTGGTGGTCAACAAGTTCGACAGCCATGTGGGACTGTCTGCAAAGGATATTGCAGAGCGCCTCGAACTGCCCCTGCGGCATGTACTGCCGGCCCGCAGTTCCGCACTCCTGGCGGCTGCGAGCCGCGGCGAGATGCTGGTTCGCACGGCGCGCAACGATCCCTACTCACAGGCAGTGACCGGATTCGCTCGCGGCCTGCACCAAGAATATATGTCTGCCACGGGCACCCCCCCAGCTAAGGATCCACGCTGGCTTGCGCGCATCTCGCAAGTCACTGGTCTTTGGAAGAGCTCAAACGAAGGCTGATCCCATGTCCACCGATATCGAATTTGCCGACGACGATCAAGCGTTCATCAACTCGCAGCAGTTCCAGGACATCAAAAGTTGGACGCATGACCATCTGCTGAGCCGCATCGAGGAACTCGGCGCGGAATTTGGCCGTTGGTCGCGCGCCTCGATCCAGCAGTTCGTCGAGCTGGAGGTCGACAGCTTCGTGCGCCTGCGCCGCGTGCCGATCAACGATCGCGAGATGCAGCTCATCGCCAACGCGTTGACGAAAGAGCTGGCGGGCTTCGGCCCGCTCGAAGATCTGCTCAATGATCCGGCTGTCGAGGACATCCTGATCAACGGCTATCAGAACGTCTATGTCTCGCGCCACGGAATTCTGGAACGCGAGACCCTGCGCTTTGCCGATTCGGAGCACGTGATGCGCATCGTGCGCCGCATCCTCGCGCCGCTCGGCCGCCGGCTCGACGAAGCCAATCCGATGGTCGATGCGCGGCTACCCGACGGCGGCCGCATCAACGTGATCATCGAACCGCTTGCCATCGATGGGCTCTCAGTATCGATTCGCAAGTTCCGCAAGGATCCGCTCACCCCGGCCGACCTCGTGAAGCTCGGCACGTTCGACGCCGGCATGGCGCAGCTGCTTGAGATCGCGGTGCGCGCGCGCTGCAACATCCTTGTTAGCGGCGGCACCAGTTCAGGCAAGACCTCGCTGCTGAATGCGCTCGCCAGCTTCATCCCCTCGAGCGAGCGCGTCATCACGATCGAAGACACCGCCGAGCTCTCTCTGAGAACGAGCCATGTCGTCCGGCTCGAGAGCAGGCCGGGTGGCTTCGATGGCGCCGGCGTTGTGTCGATTCGCGACCTGCTGCGCAACAGCCTGCGCATGAGGCCGGACCGCATCATCGTGGGCGAGGTACGGGGTGCCGAGGTCATCGAAATGATGCAGGCAATGAACACGGGGCACGAAGGCTCCATGGGAACCATCCATGCAAGCTCGCCACGCGAGTGCCTGTATCGGCTCGAAATGCTCGCCGGCTTTGCCGGTTATCAGGGCAGCGAGGTGAGTTTGCGGCGGCAGATCGCGAATGCCATCGATTTCGTGGTTCAGATCGGTCGACTGTCAGGCGGCCAGAGGCGGATCCTGTCTCTCAGCGAAGTCACCGGCGTCAATGACAACGTGGTCGCGATGCAGGAGTTGTATCGCTACGAGCCGGTCGTTTCACCCAACGGCGAGGAGCACGATCGCTGGGTCTCCCTGGGCATCGCGCCCCATTCACCAAAGATCACCCGCTTCCGCCAGACGCTGTCGCGAGCACACGGAGAGCAACGTGCGTGAAGCCATGCTCATGGTGGCCGTGATCGCGTTGCTGCTGGCAGCAAGCGGTCTACTGCTGTGGCAGTGGGCTGCGGGACTCCAGTCGCGGCGAACCAGGGACCGATACCTGGCCCAGCAGATTCACCCCAATCCCGTTTCCGAGAACCCTGTGCTTGCGCCACTGCAGAGCCCGGCCGTGGAAGCGGCTGGATTACTCAGTGACCCCTGGAGCGACGCAGCTGCAGCAGAGGCGGCTGCAGCACCACGCCAGAACCGCCTGCAGGCCCTGTTGCCAGGCTGGCTCGAAGGCGTCGTTGCCCCTCGCACGCTGGTTCTGTGCGCCCTTGCGATCATTGCACTGTGTGTCCTTGCTGGCGTCCTGGGAGGCTGGCCCACGGCGCTCGGCGCGCTGCTCATGCTGCTGATCCTGGCAGCGTTTGCGCTCTGGCTTCGGCTACAGAAGTATCGGCGGGAGTTGGTCAGCCAGTTGCCGGCCTTCATCGATGCAATGGTTCGCCTCATCACTATCGGCAACTCCACCCAGGCATCGTTTCAGCTTGCGATCCCGACCACCCGCGCACCGCTGCGCGCGTACATGGAACGCGCGGCCAGTCTCGTGCGCGCAGGTGTGGATCTGGATCGCGCCTTGCATCAAACGGCTGGCCATGCACGCATCGAGGAGCTGTATTTGCTCGCGTCGATTTTGGGCCTGGGCGTGCGCTACGGCGGGCGAGCCGACCTCCTCCTGGAACGCGTTGGAAACTTCATGCGCGATCGCGAGCAGGCCGAACACGAGCTTGTGGCCATGTCATCCGAGACACGTCTCTCGGCATGGATCCTCGGCGTGCTTCCCGTCGGCGTCGGCCTGGCCATCATCATGCTCAATCCGGACTACTTTCTGCGGATGTGGCAAGACTCCACGGGACAGATGCTGATCTTCGGCGCAGTCGGCCTGCAGCTCCTGGGAGCGGCATTGCTCTATCGTCTGGCGAGGCTCACATGAACTTCACGCCTTCACAGCTCATCACGTGGAGCCTTGTCCTGTTGGCGATTGCACTGCTGGTCGCGGCCGGCTCGCTGATAGCCAACGAAGTGATGCGTGCTCGCCGCAGTCAAACCATCGGCAGAGCCATTCTCCGCGGCATCGCCGCGCCAGCCGATCCCCAGCCGGCAGCCGCGGAACCCGAGGCGGTCGGCTTGCTGTCCGACATCGAACTTCCATTGCACTGGCTGAACACGCGTATCGGCCGGGCCCTGGTGACGGACGAGGATCGACGGCTGATCGATCAATGCGGGTTCTCGACTCAAAGGGCCCAGCTGGTCTTCCTTGTGGCGCGCATCGCGCTGGCCTTCCTGCTGCCGCTGCTGGCCTACCTGTTCTGGAATGCCAACCCATCGGAGCGATATGGAACTGCCGTACTGGCCTGCGCCTTCGTGGGTGGATTCATGGCTCCCAAGTGGCTGCTTGCGCGGTATGCGGCCAAACGCCGCGAGAAGGTGGCGCACGAACTGCCTCTGTTCGTCGACCTGCTTCGCCTGCTGCAGGGCGTTGGGCTGAGCCTAGACCAGAGCCTGCAGATCATGTCTACCGATTTTTCCCATGTGCTGCGCGTTCTGGGCTACGAGTTGACCCTTGCCAACCGGCAGTACAGCCGAGGCCGCACCCGCGAGCATTCGCTGCAGCGCCTCGCGACGCTGCATGGCAACGAGAACCTAAGCGGCCTGGTTTCGCTGCTGGTGCAAGTCGACCGGCACGGTGGCGCGGTGCAGGAGCCGCTACGGCAATTCAGCGAACGGCTGCGCGAGCATCGCCGCTCGGAGATGAAAGAGCGCATCGGCAAGATCACTGTGAAGATGACCGGGATCATGGTGACGACCTTGCTTCCCGCCCTGGTCATCGTGACCGCGGGCCCTGGTTTTATTGCGGTCGTCAGATCACTGGGAGCCCTCACCAAATGAACGCGTCCACCCGAATCAAATCCCGCTGGCCTCGAACTGTCAGCGCTGCCGCATCTTCCCGACGACTCGCCTGCATTGCCGCGGGCCTGACACTGACGATGGTGACCTTTGGCTGCGCGGCTCCCAAGGATCAGTACGCCGGAGCCGCGGAGGCACAGCAGCGCATGGCGGCGGAGGACGCCGCCTCATCCAAGGCCAGTGCCTCGATAGATACCCAGGCCACTTACCTGAGACTGGTCGAGCAGATGCAGCGCGAAGGCCTGTGGTTCGCCTCGCTGGCGCACATCGATGCCCTCGAGCAGCGCTGGGGTGTTTCGCCCGAAATCAACCGTGCACGGGCGGACGCACTGCGCAACACGGGTCAGTTGGCGCAAAGCGAGGAGTTCTACAGGCGCCTGATCGGCACACCCATGGAAAGCTCGGCGTATCACGGCCTCGGGCTTCTCGCCGGTGCGCGAGCCAACTACGTCGAAGCAGCAGAGCTTCTCAAGAAGGCCCAGTTGCGCAGTCCGACGGATGCCATGCTGCTAAACGATCTGGGCTACGCGAACCTGCGAGCTGGCCGGATTGCCGACGCACGCCTGCCGTTGATGCAGGCGACGCAACTCCAACCGGACAACCCGCAGGCCCAATCCAACCTTGCGCTGTATCTTGAAGCCAGCCAGCAGAGCGAACAGGCAGCGGCACTGATGGAAGCCCGCCGGATGCCTGTGGCGACGCGCGCCGCCATCCGCGAAGCTGCGCGGCAACTCGTCGGCACCGGCTCCTTGCCGACAGGTGCCGCTCCGCTGCTGCCTTCAGCCACCACAAACAACTACAACTCATCCGACGCCGGAGCCGCACCCCTTGCGCTGAAGCCGTCGCGCCGATCGGGCAATCTTCGCGCCCCTCCCGCGACCACGCTGCCGGACGAATCCGCGGCATCCGTCTCTGTCGTAGCGACTCCTTTGTCATCCACTCCGCTCTTGCGAGGCACCCCATGAAACACCGCTTGTCCGCTCGTGACCTCACATTGCCGCGACTCTGCCTTGTCGTCTCGGCCATCGCCTTCGGGTTACCGGCAACCGCCCAACAGCCGGCCGAGAAGCCCGTGCAGGAATCCAACGCTCAATCGGCATCGGAAGCGATGGATGACATTGCCCCGGCGGCAGAGCACGCCACCATGGAAGAGGAGCCCCTGCGGGTCGGCGACGCCACACAAGACCTGTTGAGTTGGCAACGCTCGGGTGTGATCGCATCGAAGACGCCGCGTCCCATTGCAGGTCCGATCGCATACCGCAGCTATGAGCGCTACCTGAAGAGCTTCGAATACCAGATCCCGGAGCGCTTCAACTCGACCGTCAAGGCCAAGACCGGCAATTGATCGCAAGAAGATATATCGCGGGGCCGCCTCATGAACCTCTTTACGCCAAGAACCAGGGGTCCGAAACACGTTCAGACGGGCGCGTTGCGTCAGCGCGGGGTTTATGCCGTCGAGTTCGCGTTGGTATTCCTGCTCTTTTTCGGTTTTCTTTACACGATCATCTGCTACGGGATCATTTTCACGCTGCGTTTCGGCCTGCAGAATGCCGCGGAAGATGGCGCACGCGCGGCGTTGCGCTATCAAATCGACCTGCCTGCTCGCGAGAGAAAGGCCGCCGAAATTGCGCTCTTGCAGACCAACGGCTGGCTGCCGGTCACGCCCCAGATCGTTGCCGAAATATGCGCAATTGACTCCGGCAACTGCGCAGCACCAACTCGCACGTGCAGTTCTCAATGGGACCAACGCTGCCAGATTGTGGTGACAGTGACCGCGAATGGAATGGGGGCCATCCTTCCACCCCTGCCAAGTTTTGCAATGCCCGACAAGCTGGTCGGAAAAGCGAGCATGCAACTCGATGGACGGGCGTTATGAACTACATCCCACCACGCTCGGCATCGCCTTTTGCAGTCTCCCGCCGGTTGCAGCGCGGGGTGGCAGCCATCGAGTTCGCGCTGATCTTTGGCGTGCTGTTTCTCGTGCTCTATGGAATGGCAACGTTCGGTGCCGTCTTCTATTTCCAACAGGCCGTTTCCCGCGCAGCCGAGGACGGTGCACGTGCCGTCTCGCAGCTTCCTGCATCGCCTGGCCTGAGCGAGAACGACCCGCGAATCGTGAGTGCAGTGCGCGCCTCATTGCTTGAGGCACTCGTCGTTCCTGTCTCCGAAAGCGTAAGCGTCGATCGCCGGCGGAGCTGGATTGCGGCGAACGTCGCAGCGACCATCGCCGTGACCGAGGGTACCGGTGCACGAGCGGTTGTGACCGTGACATACAAGTACAGCGCCAATCGACTCCTGCCTAAATTGCCTGCTTTTGGCTGGATGCCGGATGAGTTGACGGGCCGGGCAATCGCCATGCGGCAAACCTGAGAGGTAATGACATGAACTCGACCTCCAATAGACGGCGTTCCCCCTTTCGAGGCGGCTCGTCGATGCGGGCTGTGCGGCAAAAGGGTTCGGTCATTGTCAATGCCGCCATCGCGTTGAGCCTAATCATCATTGTTCTGGCGGGCACCGAACTCGGGTATTTGTTCTACATGAAGCGGGAATACCAGAAGGCAGCGGATCTTGCCGCGCTGGCGGGAGCCTCTCAGCTAGACGGGCCCACCGGCTGCCAAGGAGCGAGACAAGCTGCGCGCACGAATGCAAATGGGACCGGCATCAGTGACCCCATCAGAAATCTTCCAGCAAACTTCTCTCTCGGAGATGAAAATATCACCTGCGGTCGCTGGGATCCGAGCATCGCCTCCGAGAGTCACTTCGTCGTCAACGACCCCAAGCTAAACGCCGTCCGAGTACTTATCGCAAACGCACCCGTAGGACTCCTTTCTCTTTTTCCCGGCAATCGAATCATTCGTGTCCAGGCGATTGCCGCGAAAGCAAGCGATCCTGTTGCCTCATTTTCGGTAGGAAGTGGCGTGGCGAGACTCGACGCAGGAGCTCTCAATCAAGTACTGAGCATGCTGCTCGGCACCTCGGTCAATCTCAGCCTCCTCGATTACAAGGGTCTCGCAAATGCGAAGGTCAATCTTCTTGGATTGGCGAAGGCGCTCGATCTGAACCTGGGTTCATACGATGCACTGCTCGCGGCGAACGTCAGTCTCGGGCAGTTGATCACTGCCGCAATCAGTGCCCTTCCGCAAAGCAATGACAGCGCCACGGTGAGGCTGGTCACAAATCTGCTGAATGGTTTGCTGAGTCTCGATGCAGGGCTCGATCTGGACCGAACCACGATCAATCTTCTCAAGACGGCACAACAGGCCGGCCTGATCAGCGTGGACCTGGACCCCACGAACCCAAGTTCCGCGTTGAACGGAGAAATCAATGCACTGAACCTATTGCTGGTGAGTCTTCAGATCGCAAACAGCAACTCTGCAGCAGCCGCGCAGGTGGCGATTCCGCTTGATCCTCTTGCCAATGTGCAACTGAAGGCGGCGGTCATCGAACCGCCCAGCATCGCCGTTGGACCGCCGGGCTACTACGCCAACGGCAGCGCCAAGACCGAGGCGCATACGGGACAAGTTCGCTTGCTCCTGAACGCCAAGGTGCTGACACCTCCAAGTGGCGGCAATCTCTTGAACCTCGACCTCCTCGGCCTTGCAAGCGTCAAGGTCTCACTCCCAGCGGGACAACTGGTCAACTTGCCGGTCTACGTCGAAGTCGCGTCTGGCGACGGGGAATTGGAAGAAGTAAGTTGCAAGGCCGCCGATGGAAAGTACGACGTGAAAATTGGCGTCATGCCCGGCTTGGCTCATGTTTTCCTTGGAAATATTCCAACCGCCTTCACGAACAGAGCTGCCAAGTGGAGCGCACTCCCGAAGGAGCACTTCGATCTCTTGAATGTGAAGGCCGAGATCAAGCTGTTGTTTGGCCTTATTCCGGTCGTCGATGCGCCCATCGGGTTGAAAGCCAAGCTGGACCTTTCCATTCCCGGGGACGATCAAACCACCAGGACCTCCCAGACATTCAGGTTTGATCCCAAGGTTCCAGCATCTGACCAAGATCTAGTGCGATCTGTCGGCAGCGAACAGCACCTCGGGGCGGCCATTGGAAGCGCAATCGGTGCTGGCAAACTGGACGTCAAACTGGACACAAGCGGCCTGACCATCTTGGGAATTCCAGCGGGCCCCCTCAGCTCGATCATTGATGGGCTGGTAAACAATCTGATCACCATCGTCGGTGGTGTTCTAGGCCTCCTCAATGTGGTCCTCATGCCCGTCCTCAACCTTCTCGATGGCGCGGTACTCGGCCCCTTGCTCAAGGCGCTGGGCCTGCAACTGGGATACGCCGATGTGCAACTGCTTTCCGCCAGCTGCGAAAGCGGTGCGAAGTTGGTCTACTGAAAAAGTAGAGAAGTCATTGACCGCAGATTCTCACGATCGCCTGATTCGCCCGCCCATACATATACATGAGTTCCCCCTCCAACTTCGACGAACTCGACCTCTTTGTCTGGGAAGGCAAAGCCGACATCCTTGACCGCATCGCGCGGTGCATGGCGAGCTTCGACGTGGAAGTCACACGGGCCGACGGGCTGCCGCCCCCGCAGCAGGAGCGCGGCGCGGCGATGCGTCCTGCCGTCGCGATCATCAGCGTCACCGTCATCGACAGCGGCGGCCTCGCGCACGCCACCGAATTCCTCCAGGGCATGCCCGTCATCTGGGTCGCCGCGGGTTCGCGCGAGCGCGATTCGCGGACCTATCCGCCCGAGTACCTGCACGTCCTGCCCTACGACTTCACCTGCGCCGAGTTGCGCACGCTGGTCGCAAAACTGGTGCGGCAGTTGCGTGCGCGCGATATCGCGCCGCAAGCGCCTGATGTGCTGGTGGCGCATTCCGAAGCGATGAAGGCGTTGCTCGCCGAAGTGGGCGCCTTTGCCGACTGCAACCATCCGGTGCTGGTGCGCGGCGAAACCGGCGTGGGCAAGGAGCGCATTGCGCAGCAACTGCACCTCGGGCACGGGTCTTACAGCAAGGGCGCGTTCGTGGCGGTGAACTGCGGTGCGATTCCCGACGGGCTTTTCGAATCGCTGTTCTTCGGCCACACCAAGGGCTCGTTCACCGGTGCCGTGCATGCGCACCGCGGCTACTTCGAGCAGGCCACCGGCGGCACGCTGTTCCTCGACGAAATCGGCGACCTGCCGCGCTATCAGCAGGTCAAGCTGCTGCGCGTGCTCGAAGACAACGCGGTCACGCGGCTCGGGGCCACGTCGCCGATCCGTGTCGACTTTCGGCTCGTGGCGGCAACCAACCGCAACCTGCGCGAGATGGTGGCGAGCGGCGAGTTTCGCGCCGACCTGTTCTATCGGCTCGCGGTGATCGAGCTGCATGTGCCGAGCCTCGAAGAGCGCGGCGAGGTCGACAAGATCGCGATCTTCAAGGCGCTGCTGGGCAACGTGCTCGGCGACGAACTCGAGACGCTGGGCGAAACGCCGCACTGGCTCAGCGATGCGGTGGCCGAAACGTACTTCCCCGGCAACGTGCGGCAGCTGCGCAACCTCGCGGAGCGCGTGGGCGTGATCGCGCGGCAGCTGCGCGGCTGGGACCAGAACCTGATCCAGCGCGCCATCGCGTTGACGCGCGGCACACCGGCGCCGGCGATCTCCGCCGACAGGAACGGCGGTGGCGGCAGTGGTGGCGGTGTCGCGCTCGACAGCAACGGCGACCGCAAGGGCTGGAACAGCAGCGAGCGCAACCGCATCATCGCGGCGCTCGAGATCAACGACTGGAAGCGCCAGGACACCGCGCAGCACCTGGGCATCAGCCGCAAGGTGCTGTGGGAAAAGATGCGCAAGTACCAAATTCTCGACGGCGAACCGGGCATCCCAGAGGATGCCTGAATAAGGCTCGCCCCCAGGCTTCGCGCACTCCGTGTCGCTTCTCCTACCCCCTACCGGGGGCAACACCTGAGGCCCGGCAAAGCCGGTTCCTCGGTGTTTCCCGAACGCACAGGGCTTTGCTGCGCTCGCCCCCGCTTTTTAACGGGGCGTTAGACGAGGCGTGCGACGCAGCGGCGGGTTGTTGGCCGCGGCGCCCGGTGAGCGTTCGACGACCGGCTCGTTCGGGCAGGCCGAGTTGCTCGAGAGGCACAGCGCCGACAGCAACCCATCCTCGGTGATCACCGACCGGTTCGGCGGGCCGAAGATGCGGTCGAGCCAGTTGTTGGTGCCGTCGGGCTCGATGCGCAGTTCGCCGGTGGTCCGCGCCAGGCGCAATTCGGAAATGCGCAGGTCGAAGACACCGTCGACGTAGTCGAACAGGAGCGTGTAGTAGTCCAGTTGCGCGTCGAGCACCTTGGGCAGGGTCTCGCGGCCGAATTCCATCAGGCGGCGGCGGCCGCGGAAGGCCTGGCCCGAGGTGCTGACGGCTTCCATGAGCTGCTTCTCGCGCTCGCGTCCCGACACGGTGCGGGCCCATGACGCCGAGGTGAGCTCGAACAGGTTGTTCTTCACACCTTCGAGCTTGGCTTCCTGGTTGGCGACTTCGGAGAGCGCGCTCCTCAGGCGCAGTTGCCGGTCGAAGCCGTTGCCGAAGTTCCAGTTGAGCTCGAAGGCCGCGCGCGTCGGGTCCTGCGGCGACACGCCACGCGGGTCCTTGCTCTTCACGACCACGGCGTCGAGCGTCGGGTAGAGGCTCGATTCCTGCTGGTCGACCAGCGCCCTCGCGCGATCGATGCGGCCCTGCGCTTCGGCGATCTCGGTGCTGCGGCTCTCGGCGCGGCGCAGCGCTTCTTCCTGCGAGCCGATGCGCCACTGCGGCGGCGCCGCGAGCACGGGCAGCGACTCGGTGTTGGGCGAGAACTTGAAGTAGTTGCGGAACTTCGCGAGCGCCTCGTCGCGCTGGGCTTCGAAATCGGACTCGCGCGCGGCCACCAGGGCGCGGCGCGAGGCGGCCATGTTGAGGTCGTTGTCGCCCGACACGCCGAGCGCGACGCGGCGGGCTTCCGCCTTCGACAGCTCCGCCACCACTTCGGTGGCGCGGTGCGCGATCTGCTTCTTCAGGTCGAAGCGCTGCACCTGGAGGTACGCAGTGAGCGCGTCCAGCACCACCTTCTGCGAGGTGGTGATGACCGCTTCGTCGTCCGCCTTGTTGCCGGCCTCGGCGGCGCGCTGTGCGGCGCTCATCGCGCCGCCGTCGATCAGGCTCACGCGCGCTTCGGCGGTGAGCACTGTGTAGCTCTGGGTCTTGGCGTTGTCCGCGCCGCTGTTGTAGTTGCCGGACGAAGTGCCGATCTTGAAGCGCGGGTAGCGCGCCTGCCTGGCGGCATCGACGCTGTAGCTGCTGGTGTTGGCGGCGGCCTGGGCCGACTGCACCTCGGGGTATTCCTGCGAGAGCGTGATCAGCGCCTGCTTGACGCGCTGGGCGTAGCTCGCCGCACCGATGGACGGCGTCGAGAGGCGGCGCGAGAGCGAGAGCGATGGCGACGGCTGGCCGTCTTCTTCCTGCGCGAAGGCCGTCGCCGGCGGAAGCGCGAAGCTCGCGCACAGTGCTGCGCACAGCACCCCGGTGCCCGTTCGGCGCCGGCCTGTAGCGTTGCGCTCCTTCATGGCTCGCGGAAGGCTTCGCGCCGCAACTTGAGCACTGGACGAAGGATGTACCAGATGAACGGATCGGTGCCGACGCGCAGGTCGACTTCGGACTCCATGCCGGCGGTGACGCGGTTCTCTTCGCGGCCCACGTGCGACTGCGACATGCTGATCAGCAGGCGGTAGTAAGGCGCACCCTGGGAGATGGCCGCGTCGCGGTCGGCATCGGCCGCCACCAGCATCACCTTGCCTTCGACGGCGCCGTAGCGCAGGTAGTCGTAGGCGGTGATCTTCACGCGCGCCGACTGGCCGATCTCGACGAAGCCGCGGTCGTTCGGGTTGAGCCGGGCCTCGACCATGATCTCGTCCTTGTCGGGCACCACTTCGAGGATGGCTTCGCCGGGTTTCACCACCCAGCCCGGGCTGGAGTTGCGCAGGCCCTTGACGATGCCGTCCGACGGCGCCTTCACCACAGTGCGCGAACGCTGGGTGCGGGCGCGCGCCAGGTCTTCGCTCAGGCTGGCGAACTGGCGCTCGACAGTGGCCAGTTCGTCCGAGGCGCGGCGGCGGTAACGGCCTTCGGCCTCGGCCATCTTGGCCTGGGATTCGGTGATGGCGGCGTTGGCGGAAATCACGCCCTGGCGCGCCACCGCGAGTTCGCTGCGCACGCCTTCGGCCTGCCGGCGCTTCTCGAGCACCTCGACCTGGCCGACCAGCTTCTCGCTGAGCAGTTGCTCGGAGATCTCGAGCTCCTTCTGCATCAACTCGAGCCGGTCGCCAAGGCCCTTCACCTTGGCCTGCTGCTCCAGCTGCTTGCTTCGCGCCTGCTCCAGGCCCGAGACCGCGCCGGCCATCACGCCGCGCTGTTCGAGGGCACGCGCCTGGTAGGCGCCTAGTTCGCCTTCGAACACGCTTTCGTCGATGTCGGCGGCAAAGGACTGGCGGCTGAGCGGCTGGCCGCGGCTCTCGGCCATGAGGCGAATGCGGGTGGCCTGCGTGGCCGCATAGCGGGCGGAGAGTTCCTCCAGGTTCAGGCCGCTGCCGCCCAGGTCGATCTCGACCAGCGACTGGCCCTGGTTGACCCTCTCGCCCTCCTTCACCAGCACGGCGCTGACGATGCCGCCTTCCAGATGCTGGATGGACTTGACGCGGTCCGAAGGAATCACGCGGCCCGGCGCGACGACCACGGTCTCCATCGGAAAGCCGAGGCCGATGACGGCCAGCACGGCGACCGCGCCGCCGATGATCCACTGGCGCCGCCGTCCTTGCGGCGAGGTCTGCGCCGCGCGCTTCGTGTCTTCATCCTGAAGAATCTGCGGCAGGTCTGATTTCAAGTTCACGGTCCCCAATCACTCGTCATGAGTCAAGCAGGCGGGCAGCATCACGCCATGGAGCGGGAGGCCGGAGCCCCCGCGTTGTCTTCATCGCCCACCGCCACCAGCGGCTTCTTCACGCCGAAGAGCTTGGGCACCATGACCGCGGCGGTGCCCTGCTCGACGTCGCCCTGTCCGGTCACGTGATAGACCACGCTGGCCGCCGAGACGATGCGCAGCGAGTGCGTGACCACCACCACGGTGCGCACCTTGGCCACCGCCAGCAGCGTGGCGAGCAGGTTGCGCTCGCTTTGAAAATCCAGGTCGTTGCTGGGCTCGTCGAGCACCAGCACCGAGGGCTTGCGCAGGAAGCTCATGGCCAACGCGAGCTTGCGGCGTTCGCCCACCGAGACGCCGGTGCCGCCTTCGCCGACCATCGTGCGGTAGCCGTCGGGCAGCCGCGAGATGAATTCGTGCGCGCCCGAGAGCTTGCAGGCCGAGACGATCTGCTCGTCGCTCTGCCCGGGCGCCGCGCGGCGCATGGTGTCGATCAGCGTGCCGCCGAACCAGTAGACCTCCTGCGAGAGGTAGCTGATCCAGCGCGAGAGTTCTTCGCGGCCGAACTGCGACAGGTCGTACTCGCCGATGCTGATGATGCCGCGCGTGGGCGCATAGAGGCCCGAGAGGAGCTTGACCAGCGTGGACTTGCCCGCGCCGTTGCGCCCCACGATCACATGCAGCCCGCCCGGGCCGATGTCCAGGTCGACGCTCTCGAGCACCGGCTGCTGCGCGGTCTCGGTGAAGCTGAAGCTCACGTCCTTGAGCGTGATGCGGCCCAGCGGCTGCGGCAGCGTCATGCCCGTGGGCGGCTTCTCGACCTGCTCGCCCAGCACGGTTTCCAGGCGCTTGGCGGCTTCCTTCGCGGTGGCCAGCGAACGCCAGTTCGAGACCAGCCCGGCCACCGGCTGCAGCGCCTTGAGCGCCAGCATGTTGGAGGCGACCAGGCCGCCCACCGTCATCCATTGCTCCATCACCGAGATCGCGCCCACCGTCACCACCACGACCGAGAAAACGGTGAGCAGCACCGTGGTGCCGTCGCGCGCGGTTTCGATCTGGCCGTTCTTGCTGAAGCTTTCGGTGAGCCAAGCGTTGTAGGTCTGGCGCCACATGTCGCTGATGGGGCCGTCGTTGGCCTGCGTCTTGAGCGTTTCACGCGCGTTGCAGATCTCGGAGGTCATGCGGTCCAGGCCGCGACCGCGCTGCACTTCCTCGACGCGGCCGGCGCGCACTTCGTCGGCCCACCACCAAGCCAGGAACGACATGATCGCGAGGAACGCGGCCACCACCGGCAGCACAGGCAACGCGACGATGCCGATCACCACGAGCGCGAAGACCGCCATCGGCAAGTCGAAGATCGATTGGGCGAGACCGCCGGTGACGGTGCCGCGCACCGAGCCCACGTCTCGGAAGTACTGCTGCCACACCGAAGCCGGCCGCGCTTCGAGCGCACGCAGCGGGCGCGCCAGCATCGACTGCAGCAACGCGCCCGAAACGCCGTGGTCGATGATCGCGCCCGCATTGCGCAGCATGCGCGAACGCCGCGTGCGCAACCAGAACTCGATGCACAGGAAGAACAGGATGCCGCTCACCAGCGCCGCGAGCGTCGAGGTGCCGCTGCGCGACAGCACGCGGTCATAGACCTGCAGCAGGAAGATGGAGGGCAGCAGCCCGAACAGGCTGATGGGCAGCGAACGCCATGCCGCACTCTTCACGAGCGGGTAGGCCGCGCGGAACGCCGTGTTCAGGGCCTTCGCATAAGGACTGGCACCCGGCTCGTCCGGCGTTTCGGCAACCAGTTGGCTGGGCAAGAGAAACTTGATCATGAGAAAGGGCCGATCCGTCGTGCAATGACGCCTGCGTCATTATCGACTGTTACCCAACTGTTACAAGGCAAAAATTCGCGCTTTGTGCACCTCAGCATCGAGGCACGCTTGCCTTTGTCGAGTCGACCTGTTGCTCATTTCTCATGTCGCGCAGCGATGACGTTTGCGTGGCCGTGCAGCCGGCTTGCCGGTCCACCGTTGCCTCCCCTCGCACTGCGGGCAAACCCTCGGCCAGCACCAGCGCGATGTTGGCGCACAACAGCATGCACAGCACCCATGCGAACAGCAGTTGCAGCCAGCCCAGCCACCAGCGTCGCGGCGCCTCCACGTCGCGTTCGTAGGGCATGTGAATCAATGCGTTCCATCTCATGGCAGTGCTTTCAAAACCCGGGCGAGCCGGGACAGACCGACACCCGCTGAACTCTTGGCCAGCACCCAGTCGCCCGGTTGCAGCAGACCGCCCAATGCGGTCGACAGGTCCGACACGTCCACGAACCAGTGCGAACGGACCTTGGTACGAATGCTCGCGTGCAGCGCCCGCATGAGCGGACCGCACAGCAGCACCCGGTCGGGCTGCGACGCCAGCAACTCTTCCTCCAGATCGAGGTGATGGCGTTGCGCCGCGGGACCCAGCTCCTGCATGTCGCCGAGGATGGCGACACGTCGCGCAGGTTCGCAGGGGGCTTGTGACAGCAATTCAAGCGCCGCCCGCATCGAGCTCGGGTTGGCGTCGTAGGTCTCATCGATCAGCTTGAAGCTTCCGCCGCCGATGTGGATGGTGTGCAGCGCGCCGCGTCCGCCCGGCGGCTCGAAGTGCGCGAAGGGCTCGACGGCCGCGGCCAGCGGCAGGCGCAGCGCCTGCAGCGCGCCGAGCGCGGCGACGGCGCTCGCGCCCATGTGGCGGCCCGGCGCATTGAGCCGCAGCTGGAAGGGCTCGCCCGCCACCTGCGCCTGCACCTCGCCGTGGTCGAAGGCGAGCAGGCGCACGTCGGCGTCCTTGTGCTCGCCGTAGGTCACGATCTGCAGCTGGTGCGCCATCGCGGCTTCGGCGAAGGTCGCGAACTCGGGCATGTCGCGGTTGAGCACCACGCTGTCGCCGGCGGCCATGCCCTGGAAGATCCGGCTGTCCATGCGCGCGGCGGCATCCGAGGGGCCGCGGTGCTTCTGCGATGCGGCCGAGAGTCCGGTCACCACCACCAGCGAAGGCCGCACCAGTTGCGACGAGGCGGGCATGTGCGAGGTGCCCATCTCCAGCACCCAGTAGGCCGCATGCCGTGGCATGCAGGTGAGGTTCCATGCGATGCCCGAAGGCAGGCTGATGTTGCCTTCAGGCTGTCCGACCTCGCCCCACACGGTGAGCGCGCCGGCCATCATGGCGGCCACGGTGCTGCTGCTCGTGCCGCTGCCCAGCACACCGCAGACGCGGCCGGTGAATTCGGTGCGCGCATGCTCGCCCAGTTGCAGCACGGCCTGCAGCACGTTCGGCACCTTGAGCACCGGCACGCGCTTGTCCAGGTGCGGCTTGGGGTCGGTACAGAGCACCGCCGCGGCCGGCTGCAGCACGCCCTTGAGCGCGACGGCCGCCAGCGGCGTCTTCGACGGACGCGTCTGGTTCTCGAACACCACGCGGCCCTTGCGCATGAAGGAGCGCTGCGTCACGCCGCTCGCGCGCCAGCCGTCTTCGGGGCGCACCACCCATTCGCCGCCGGTCACGCGCGCCATTTCGCTTGCGGTCCAGGCGGCGCCGTCGTCCCGCGGGTTGCCGGCCAGGTTGCTCGCGCCCTGCGGCACGCGGCGCTCGAGCAGGAAGCGGTGGTACGACGCGAAGCCCGACACGTACTGCTCGACGTCGTCGATGCGCACGCGGAACGCGTGATGCCGGATGAAGAAGGAGCCGACGACCGTGGAGGGCCGGCGGAAGTACATCGCCACCTCGGGCCAGAAGAAGCCGTTGAGCAGGTAGTGGGCGCGGTAGTCGAGCGCGCGGTAGAACTTCTCTGTGTCCAGCTCGTCGAGCAGGTGCCGCATCGCGGGCATGCCTTCCAGGCGCTGCAGCATCTGCTGCGCGGCCAGCATGAGCCCGAGCAGCGTCGGGAAGGTGGTCTTGCGGTCGAGCACGAAGTCCAGGTAGCCCGCGACGTTCTGCAGCCCGAAGCGGAAGTACTTTTCCTGCGGGCTCCAGTGCGTGAGCTCGTTGACGCAGCAGCTCAACCAGTGGTCGTGCGCCTGCCAGTGCTGGCTCGCGATGAAATGGTCGAAGGCCTTCTCGACCGCGGCCAACCAGCGCGCGTCGCGCGTGAGGCCGTAGAGCCGCATGAGGCCGTAGGCCGCCTCGCCGTCGTAGTAGATGACGCGCGACGCCTGCTTCACCGCCAGGTCGGTGGCGTGCAGCACGTGGTTGAAGCGGCCGGTGGCCGGGTCCTGCAGCGACACGATGCCCAGCGCCAGCTTTTCCAGCAACGGCAGCCAGCGGCGCGTGTCCATGAGCTCGCAGTACTTCACCAGTGCGAGCACGCAGGCGGCGTTGCCGCCGAGCTTGATCTCCCCGCCGGTGTCCACGAGGAAGGCCACCTCGCGGCCGTCGGCGAGCTGGTAGTCGCGGATCAGCCAGTTGGTGAGATGGTCGAGCGCGCGGTCGATGGCCGAGCGCAGGGTTTCGTCGCGCGTGACCTCCCATGCTTCGAGCATGGCGTGGATCGCGCTCGCATGGCGCATCGCGTCGTAGGTCGGGATGCGGCGGTCGAAGCACGGGAAGTAGCCGTACACGAAGAGTCCGTCGCTCTGCACCTGGCGCGCGAGGTAGGACGAACCGCTGCGCACGAGGTCCAGCGCCGACTGCGGATTCAGCGCCGGCAGCTGGCGGCGGCCCGCATCGAGCCCCGTGCCGATGAGCTTGTGCACCACGCCGTCGGGCTGGCAGAACACGCCCACGGTCGCGAGCAGGTAGACCGGCTGGTCCGTCGGCATGTCCAGCGCGAGCGTGCGCTGGAAGCGCGCCTGGCCGTAGGCCTCGAAGTTGCGCGGGTTCATCACCGCATGCGCGATCGTCGAGTCGCCGGCCAGCATCGCGTTGGCGTTGAGCTCCTGCTCGGTGAAGGCGATCTCGAAATCTTTGTCGAAGGCCAGGCCGAGGCGGAAGTAGTTGCGCTTGACGGCGGTGAGCTGGGTCTTGAACTGCGCCCAGTCCATCGGGCTCGCGCCCTCGACCCAGTCGATGCGCAGCCAGGGCGAGACCACGCCGTGGTCGCGCACCCAGCCTTCGACGAAGTCGGCGCCTTCGCGCCATGCGGTCTCGAACTCGGCGGCCCGTGCATGCACGACGTGCGCGCGCTGCGAACCGTCGCTCACCGAGAAGAACAGCGTGAACGCCGGGTAGGGAGCAGGCAACGCCGCGCACACTGACGCCAGGCGTTCGTGGCAGGCGTGGAGCTGGTCTGAAAAGGACATCATTCGGCCCCGATCGAGTGCGGGAGACCGGCCGCGTCCGTCATCTATCTGCTCTCGCTTGGACGACGGAATCGCTGACCGGAGACTGTTGCCTTCGACGTCATCGCTTGGGCTCCGGCTTCAGCGGTAGCTGAACTCGGCGCGGCGATTGAGCTGGTAGCCCTCCTCTGTGGTTTCCAGGGACGCGGGCTTTTCGATGCCCCAGCTGATGGCCTCGACACGCTCGGCCGGCACACCGAGCTGCGTGAGCGCCCGTTGCACGGATTCCGAACGGCGCTGCCCCAGCGCGAGGTTGTATTCGCGGCCGCCGCGCGAGTCGGTGTGGCCTTCGATGACCACGCGGCTCGTCGAGCGGTTCTTCATGAAGCTCGCATGCGCTTCCACGATCCGCTGGTCCTGCGGACGGATGTTGTATTTGTCGAAGTCGAAGTACACGATCTTCGGCACGCCGGACGGGCCGTTCTGCATCGGCGCCGGGGGCGCCGGCTCCACCTTGGCCACCGCGGCCGCGCCCTTGTTCGAGTAGTAGTAGTTCGCGTCGTCGCGACCGCTCTTGGGCCCCGTACCGCAGGCGACGAGGCTGGCCCCGAGCGCAACGATGGCCAATATCCGGAATTTCTTTTTCATATCAATCCTTTCGCGGGACAGACCGGTGGCCGGTCTGTCCCTGTCTGCGGTTTCCCTCTTCCCTCTCTCCTTCGCTCTTCTTTGATCAGCCCAGCAGGCCGTGCAGGATGTTGGTCACCGGCGACGCCGCGTGCTCGACCAGGCTGGTGATCGGGGTCACGACATCGGTCACCAGCGGGGTGACTGCGTGGTCGACCGTGTTCACCACGGTGGCCACTGTGTCGACCACCGGTGCCACTGCACCCGACGCGCCGGCCAGGATGTCGGCCACCGGCTCGACCACGCTGGTGGCGGCACCCGCCACCGTGGCGACGATCGGAGCGACAGTGTCCGTCAGGCTGCTTGCCACTTCGGAGACCGGCTGCAGGATGTTGGCGACCGGACCGTCGCTGCCCAGGAGGCCGCCGAGCAATCCACCCACCAGACCGTCCTGACCCAGCAGGCTGCCGACGAGACCGTCGTTGCCCAACAGGTTGCCCACGAGGCCGTCGTCACCCAGAAGGCCGCCGACCAGGCCGTCGTTGCCGAGCAGGCCGCCGACGATGCCGTCGTCACCCAGCACGCCGCCGAGGAGGCCACCGTCGCCGCCGAGGACACCGCCCAGAAGGCCGTCGTCACCCAGGATGCCGCCGAGCAGGCCGCCGTCACCGCCGAGGACGCCGCCCAGAAGGCCGTCGTCACCCAGGATGCCACCGAGCAGGCCGCCGTCACCGCCGAGGACGCCGCCCAGAAGGCCGTCGTCACCCAGGATGCCACCGAGCAGGCCGCCGTCACCGCCGAGGACGCCGCCCAGGAGGCCGTCGTCACCCAGGATGCCGCCGAGCAAGCCGCCGTCACCGCCGAGGACACCGCCCAGAAGGCCGTCGTCACCCAGGATGCCGCCGAGCAGGCCGCCGTCGCCGCCGAGGACGCCGCCCAGAAGGCCGTCGTCACCCAGGATGCCGCCGAGCAGGCCGCCGTCGCCGCCGAGGACGCCGCCCAGAAGGCCGTCGTCACCCAGGATGCCGCCGAGCAAGCCGCCGTCACCGCCGAGCAC
>NZ_JBPJZG010000011.1:0-213094 GCF_051216415.1 Variovorax trehalosi | reverse complement strand
CCCCGCGAACTGGGGCCGCACGAAAGAGACGCTGCCGCTGATCGAGTCGCTCGCACAGCGCCAGCAGATCGCGATGGACGTCTACCCCTACGTGGCCGGCTCCACCGTGCTGCGCGAGGACATGGTCGACGGCGTGATCGATGTGTTTCTGACCTGGTCCGAACCTTATCCGGAGATGACCGGTCGCTTGATCTCCGACATCGCACGCGAATGGGAAGTGACGCAGCAGGAAGCCGCTCTTCGCCTGAAGCCCGGCGGTGCCTGCTATTTCCTGATGCAGGAGGAAGACGTGGAGCGCGTCATCTCCCATCCGCTCACGATGATCGGCAGCGATGGCCTGCCGCACGACCGCCATCCGCATCCGCGGCTGTGGGGCGCGTTCCCTCGCGTGTTTGCGCGCTACTGGCGCCAGCGGCGCCTGTTCACGCTGGAGCAGGCCGTGCACAAGATGACCGGCATGACCGCGCGCAATCTGCGCATCGCGGACCGTGGCCTGCTGCGCGTCGGCACGATGGCCGACGTGGTGGTGTTCGATCCCGAGACCATCACCGACACCGCGACCTACGACAAGCCGCACGGCGTGAGCGAAGGCGTGGAACACGTGTTCGTGAACGGGGTGCTGACGTATCGCGGAGGCGGCGAGCCCCAAGTGCTCGCGCGCGCCGGGCGGATGCTGACGCGGCCCGTACAGGCCGCGCTCTGACCGCCGAGCCCAGGCCCAGCCATCCCGTAGAGTAAGCCCATGATCGAATCCACAACCCTCCGGTACTTTCACGAAGTCGCGGCCTTTGGTTCGGTGCGCGTAGCGGCGGAAAAGCTCTTCGTGGCCCAGAGTGCCGTGAGCCGGCAGATCGCGTTGCTGGAAGACGAACTGGGCGTGCCCGTCTTCGAACGCCATGCACGAGGCATGGCCCTGACCGCGGCTGGCGAACTCCTGCTTCGCTATGCACAGGACAACAAGACACAACTGGCCGACCTGAAGGGCCAGATCCACGAGTACGAGACGCTGGCCAAGGGCCATGTGCGGGTCGGCTGCGTGGAGGGCATCCTGCATGGCCTGCTCTCCAACTTCATGCCGAGCTTCATCGCCACCCATCCGGGCATTACCTTCTCGCTCGACCTCATGGGGTCGCATGCGGTGGGAGAGTCCGTGGCGGAGCACAAGTACGACCTGGGCATCCTGTTCGGTGCTTCGCCGCGCCCCGACCTCATCGAGCTTCAGAAGATCGACCAGCCCCTGTGCGTGATCGCTTCGCCCGAGCATCGCGTCGCCCAACATCGCAGTTGCACACTCGCGCAAGTGGCTGACATTCCCCTCGCACTGCCCGACCGGTCATTCGGCCTGCGCCAGCTGGTCGACCGCGTCAGCTCCAAAGGCAGGTTCAAGCTGAACATCGCCATCGAGACGAATTCGCTGTCCTTTGCAAGCCGCCTGGTGGCGGAGTCCGAGCTGATCACCTTCCAGCCCAGCGATGTCGTCGCCCCGCTCGTCGAGGCCGGCAAGGTGGTGGCGATTCCACTCACGGATGCGTCGCTGCGATCGGCGCGCGCGACGCTGGTCGCGAGTTACTCCCGGCGGCTTTCCCTCGCGGCCAATCACTTCTCGCAATCGCTGATCGCCTACATGCGGGGATGGCAGCGACCGCTGAAACCGGAAAGAAGCCGGAAGAAGTAGGCTCGCCTTTCGATCGGCGAGGCGGGGCTTCAGTCCGCCTGCACGCCCGCCGCGCGGATCACCTTGCCCCACTTGTCGATCTCCGCCGCCAGGTGCGTGCGCAGGCTCTCGGAGGTGACCTTCTCCATCGGCACGGCCTCGGTGCTCAGTTCGGCAAAACGCTTCTTCACCATGTCGTCCTGCAGCGCGACACGCAAAGCCGCATTGAGCTTTTCCATCACCGCCGGGGGCGTGCCCTTGGGCGCATACACGCCGTGCCACACCTTCACGTCGAAGCCCTTCAGGCCCTGCTCGTCCAGCGTCGGGATGTTGGGCATGCTCGACAGGCGCTGCGGCGTGGTCACGCCGAACACCTTGACGCGCTGGCCGTCCTTGATGACCGGCGCGGTCTGCGTGGTCTGGTCGCACAGGAGGTCGACCTGCCCGCCCATGAGGTCGTTGAGCGCCGGGCCCGCGCCCTTGTAGGGCACGGTGGTGAGCTGCACGCCGATCTGGTGCGCGAACAGGAGGCCGCACAGCTGAGACACCGCGCCGATGCCGGCGTTGGCGAGCGTGACCTTGTCCTTGTTGGTCTTCACGTAGGCCAGCAGCTCCTGGAAGTTGTTGGCCGGAAAGTCCTTGCGCGAGAGCAGCGTCATCGGCACGTCCATCACCTGGCCGACGTACTCGAAGTCTTTCAGCGGGTCGTAGTTGAGCTTCTTGTAGAGCGCGGGCGCGGTGGCCATGCCCATGTGATGGATCAGGATGGTGTAGCCGTTGGGCGCCGCCTTGGCCACGCGCGCCGGCGCGATGGTGCCGCCCGCGCCCACGGTGTTCTCGACGATCACCGGTTGGCCGAGCGACTTGGCCATGGGAATGGCCAGCATGCGCGCCACCACGTCGGTGGGTCCGCCCGCCGAGTACGGCACGACCATGGTGATGGGCTTGTCGGGCCAGGGCGCCTGTGCGACGGCTGGCGATTGCGCAGCCACGAGGCTTGCGCCCAGCGACACCGCCAACAGGGTTCGTGCTTTCCAGTTTTTCTTCAGGTTCATTTCTTTGTCTCCTAGGTGGTTGGATCTGTCTTCTTCGTTCGGAAATCAGGGCGGCGACTGCGCATCGAGCGCGAGCAAGCGTTCGGCGAGGCGCACCACCGGCGCATCGACCATGCGGCCATCGAGGCTGACCACCCCACCGCCCGCGGACCGGATCGCGTCGATCACGCGGTGCGCCCATGCGAGTTCGTCGGCGCTCGGGCCGAGTGCGGCGTGCACCGGAGCGACCTGATCGGGGTGGATGCAGAGCTTCGCGCCGAAGCCACCGCGGCGCGCGCGCGCCGTGTCGGCGGCGAGGCGTTGGGTGTCGTGCCAATCGGCCGTCACGCCGTCGATGGGAGCGGGCAAACCGGCGCGGCGCGTGGCCAGCAGCAACGCCAGTCGCACCGGCACCAGCTCGGCTTCGTCCGCATCGCAGGCGAGACCGACATCGGCCTGGAAATCGAGATTGCCGAAGGCGAGCCGGAGCACCTGCGGGGCCGTTGCGAGTTCGTCGACCGCCGCAAGGCCCGCCGCCGATTCGATGAGGGGCACGAGCAGGCCTTGCGGGCCGATGGCCTCGGCCAGCCGCTGCAGATCACCGGCGCGCTCGGCCTTGGGCAGCACCACACCCGCGATCAGGCCTTGCCCGACCAGCGCGGCCACGGCGGCGCGGTCGTCGTCGTGCCATGGCGTGCCGCTCGCATTGATGCGCACCAGCAAGCGTTGGCGGCCAGCTTCCGGCAACGCGGCGAACGAGGCTGCAAGGCCTTCGCGCGCTGACGCCTTGCGCTCCGGCGCGACTGCGTCTTCCAGGTCGACGATCACGCCGCCCGTGCCCGCAGCCAGCGCCCGCGCATGGCGCTCGGGGCGGTCGGCGGGCACGAAAAGAAAGGTGCGCGCGAGCGCGAGCGGCGTCGTGCTCAAACCGCCCTCGCCTCGCGCAGCGCCGCGATGTCCGCGTCGCTCCGCCCGAGTCCGCGCAGGATCGCCTCGGTGTGCTCGCCGACCGCCGGGATCGCATCCATGCGGTAGTCGAACGCGCTCTGTCGCCCGGCCGGCAGCAGCGCCGGAATGTCACCAGCGGGCGAGCCCACCTGCCGCCAGCGGTCGCGCGCCTGCAGTTGCGGATGCGCCCAGAGCCCGGCCATGTCGTTCATGCGCGCATTGGCGATCTGCGCGGCATCGAGGCGTTCCAGCACCTGCGCCGTGCTCAACGCGCCGAAGGTCTCCACGATGATCGCGCGCAGCGCCTCGCGGTGTTCGTTGCGCCGCGCGTTGCTGTCGAAACGCGCATCGGTCGCGAGCCCCGCCTGCAGCAGCACCCTCTCGCAAAAGGTGCGCCACTCGCGTTCGTTCTGCAGGCCCAGCATCACCGTGCCGCCGTCGCCCGCGGGGAACGGGCCGTACGGATAGATGGTCGCGTGCGAGGCGGCGCTGCGCGGCGGCGGCGGCGCGCCTTCGTAGGCGTAGTACATCGGATAGCCCATCCACTCGGCGAGCGACTCGAGCATCGACACATCGATGTGCGAGCCCTTGCCGGTCTTGCCGCGCTGGAGCAGCGCCGCGAGGATGCCGGTATATGCGTACATGCCTGCCGCGATGTCGGCGATGGAGTTGCCCGACTTGCACGGGTCTTCGGGCGTGCCGGTGACCGACAGGAAACCGGCTTCGCTCTGGATCAAGAGGTCGTACGCCTTCTTGTCGCGGTAGGGCCCATCTTCGCCATAGCCCGAGATGTCGCAGACGATGAGCCGCGGGTGTTTCGTTTGCAGCACTTCGGCGCCCAGCCCCATGCGCGCGGCCGCACCGGGTGCGAGGTTCTGCACCAGCACGTCGGCGTCGGCGACCAGCTCCTGCAGCACCGCGAGCGCGGCGGGTTGCTTCAGGTCGAGCGTGAGGCTTTCCTTCGAGCGGTTCACCCACACGAAGTGCGAGGCTTCGCCGCCCACGCGCCCGTCGTAGGCGCGCGCGAAATCGCCCACTTCGGGTCGCTCCACCTTGATGACGCGGGCGCCGAGGTCGGCCAGTTGGCGGGTGCAGAACGGCGCGGCGATCGCGTGTTCGAGCGAGATGACGGTGATGCCGTCCAGAGGTCTTGTCATGTGTGTGTCTTTCCTCAAGCCAGCACGGCCGTGGCCTGCATCGTGAGCCAGCCATCGGCGTCTTCGCCCCAGAGGCTGAAGGTCTTGTCGTCGGTGCCCGGCTTGCCGTGCACGCGGAACGGCGCGATATCGAAGGTCGGCCGCACGGCGCGGAACTCGAAGCGCGCGAGCTGCGCCCCCGGCACGTTGCGGCGCAGCAGGTCCACCAGCAGCGTCGCGATCAGCGGGCCGTGCACGATCAGGCCCGGATAGCCCTCGACCTCGGTCACATAGCGCCGGTCGTAGTGGATGCGGTGCCCGTTGAAGGTGAGCGCCGAGTAGCGGAACAGCAGCACATCGTCGGGCACGATCTCGCGGCTGAAGGCGGCGTCCTTCGGGGCGGGCGTGGGCGGCGGCGCCTTCTCGCCAGGCGCGGCAGCGGCGCGGTAGACGATGTCGTGCTCCTCGGTCAGCGCGAGGCCGCGTTCGTTGCGCACCTCGTGGCGCACGAGCACGAACACCAGCTCGCCGGTGCGGCCGGCCTTGTGGATGACCGAGGCGATGGTCGAGGTGCGCTCGATTTTGTCGCCGACCTGCAGCGGGTTGCCCGCTTCCCAATTCAAGCGTCCACCCGCCCACATGCGGCGCGGCAGCGGCACGGGCGGCAGGAACCCGCCCCGCTTCGCGTGGCCGTCTTCGCCGATCTCCGACTGGCGGTGATGCGGCAGGAAGTAGAGCCAGTGCCAGAGCGCGGGCAGGCGCGTGCCGAGCGTGGGCGGCGCATCGTCGCGGTCGAGCGTGGCGGAGAGTGCGCGGACGGGCGCGGCGGTGATGTCGTCGGCCAGCGTTTCGCTGCGGCCTTGCCAGGCCTGGAGTTTCGCGAGCGCTTCGGCGTCGATCAGAGGGGTGGAGTTTTCAGGATTCATGGATTCTTCATTCAGTCGACCGCAGCACCGGAGGCCTTGACGATGCGCGCCCACTTGGCGAGATCGTCCTGCAGCAGTTTCGAAAATTGCTCGGGCGTGGTGGGCGCCGCGATCTCGACGCCTTGCTGGTCGAGCTTGTCGCGCAGGTCCTTCGCGGCCAGTGCCTTGCGCGTCGCGTCCTGCAGCGTGGCGAGCACGTCGGCCGGCACACCCGCGGGCGCGAAGAGGCCGATCCACAGCGTGCCGTTGTAGCCCGGCACCGCCTCGGCGATGGTGGGCACATCGGGCAGCACCGCCGAGCGCTTGTCGCCGCTCACGGCCAGCGCGCGCAGCTTGCCGGCCTTGATGTGCGAGAGCGCCGAGGGCAGGCTCGCGAACACGATGGGCAACTGGCCGCCCAGCACGTCGTTGAGCGCGGGCGCCACGCCCTTGTAGGGCACGTGCTGCATGGAAATGCCGGCCATGCTGTTGAGCATTTCGCCGAGCAGATGGTTGAGCGTGCCGTTGCCGGCCGAGGCGTACTGGTAGTTCGCGCCCTTGGCCCGTGCGAGCTTCAGGAATTCGTTGAAGTCCTTGGCGGGGAACGAGGGATTGACCAGCAGCACGTTGGGCACCGCGCCGATCAGGCCCACGGGCTTGAAGTCCTTCACCGGATCGAAGCCCGGGTTCTTGTAGAGCGCGGGGTTGATCGCCTGGCTGCTGCTGATGGTCATGAGCAGCGTGTAGCCGTCCTTCGGGCCTTTCGCGACGAGCTGCGTGCCGATGTTGCCGCCCGCGCCGGGCCGGTTGTCGACGACCACGCTGGCGTTGTTCATCACCTCGCCAAGTTTCTGGCCGACGAGGCGGCCGACGATGTCGTTGGTGCCACCCGCGGCCTGCGGCACGACGAGCGTGATGGGGCGCGAGGGATAAGGCTGGGCGATTGCAGGACTCGCGGCGACCAGCGTGGCTGCGGCGAGCGAAAGAAGCGCGAGGGCGCGGAATGTCATGTCTTTGTCTCCATGGCCGCATGGTCGTCCGCCACGACACCGCGTGCAATCTGCGATTTCGGAACCCAGGCTTCTGGATTTCCGAAGGCTTGGCTACGATGCACCATGCTTTTCGACCTGACCGACCTGCGCCTTTTCGTCGCCACCGCCGAGCTGGGCAACCTCACGCGGGCGGCCGAGCGGCAGCACCTGTCGCTCGCCGCGGCCAGCGCGCGCATCAAGGCGCTCGAAACGCAGGCGGGCCTGCAATTGCTGCAGCGCGAAGCGCGCGGCGTGCGCCTCCTGCCGCCGGGAGAAGCCTTTCTGCATCATGCCCGCCTCGTGCTGCACCAGACCGAACAGCTGCGCGACGACCTGCTCGAATACGGCGGCGGCCTGCGCGGCCACCTGCGTGTGTTCGCCAACACCACCGCGGTGACCGACTTCCTGCCTGAAATCCTGCCCGGCTTCCTCGCACGCAACCCGCGCATCAACGTCGACCTTCAGGAAAAACCGAATGCTCAGATCCCGCGCGGCGTGCTCGACGGCCGCGCTGACATCGGCATCGTCGCGGGCCGGGTCGACACGCTGGGCCTGGAGGCGATCCACTTCAGCACCGACCGGCTGGTGCTCGTCACTTCGCGCAAGCACCGCTTCGCCAGGCGCCGAAAAATTTCATTCGCGGAGACGCTGGACGAAGACGCCATCGGCATGCAGCAAGGCAGCACGCTGCAGACCTTTCTTGCGCAGATCACCGACAACCTCGGCAAGCGCCAGAAGCTGCGCATCCAGCTCGGCAGCTTCGATGCGATGTGCCGGATGATCGGCAGCGGCGTGGGCATCGGCGTGGTGCCCGAGTCGGCCGCGCGGCGCAACCAGGAGAGCATGCAGCTCGCGCTGATCGACCTCAGCGATGCATGGTGCGTGCGGGAGCGGTATCTGTTGGTGCGCAGCCGGGCGGCGTTGCCGATCTATGCACAGGCGCTGGTGGACACGCTGTGCCGGCACTACGCGGCGGACCCCGCAGAAAAAGTGGAAAAGGCGAACTCGGCGAACGCCTGATGCCCTTTTCTCGTGGTATTGCGCCAACTTGTGGGCGGGATCTCAAGCCCGCAGCCTCATCCCCATTTTCTGTGCACAACTTTGGGGACAACTCATGTGGAGCCTTGTAAAACGAATTTAACTCGTTGTTTTACAAGGGGATTCCACACTTTGCTTAAAAATCAGGCGGTGAACAAGTGGCGCCGCGTTCAACCTGCCGCGCCGAGCTTGTCCTGCGTGCGGGTGTCGAAGTCGCCGGCGTCGTGGCGCTCGTGCAATTGGCTCTCGGGCTGGCCCCAGGCGCGGTTGACCATGCGGCCGCGCTGCGCCGCAGGGCGCTGCGCGATCTCGTCGCTCCAACGCCGCACGTTCCTGTATTCGCTCACCTGCAGGAACTCGCCCGATTCGTAGAGCTGCCCCTTGGCGAGCGCGCCGTACCAGGGCCAGACGGCGATGTCGGCAATCGTGTAGTCGTCGCCGGCCAGGTAGCGGCTTTCGGCCAGTCGGCGGTCGAGCACGTCGAGTTGGCGCTTCACTTCCATTGCGAAGCGGTCGATGGCGTATTCGATCTTGGTCGGCGCGTAGGCATAGAAGTGCCCGAACCCGCCGCCCAGGTACGGCGCACTGCCCATCTGCCAGAACAGCCACGACAGGCATTCGGCGCGCGTCGCACGCTCGGTCGGCAAGAAGGCGCTGCCGAACTTCTCGGCCAGGTACTGCAGGATCGCGCCGGACTCGAACACCCGGATCGGCGTGGCGCCGCTGCGGTCCATCAGCGCGGGGATCTTGGAATTCGGGTTCACCGCCACGAAGCCGCTCCCGAACTGATCACCCTCGCTGATGCGGATCAGCCAGGCGTCGTACTCGGCGCCCGCATGGCCCAGCGCGAGCAGTTCTTCGAGCATCACCGTCACTTTCACGCCATTGGGCGTTGCCAGCGAATAGAGTTGCAGCGGGTGCTTGCCCACCGGCAAGTCCTTCTCATGGGTGGCACCTGCAATCGGGCGATTGATGTTCGCGAAGCGGCCGCCGCTTTCCTTGTTCCAGGACCAGACGGTGGGCGGCGTGTAGGCGGTCGTGCCATTCATGCGATGAGTTCCGAAAGTTGACAGACGATGATCATTCTCTATGACTGCGCCACAGCGCCGAGCCCGCGCCGCGCGCGCATCCTGCTGGCCGAAAAGGGCATTGCCCACGAGACGGTGCAGGTCGACCTGGTTCGTGGTGAGCAATTGGGCGACGCCTACCGCGCGATCAATCCGCAATGCACGGTGCCAGCGCTGTGCACCGAAGAAGACGGCCTGCTCACCGACAACGCGGCCATCGCGGCCTGGCTGGAAGCGCGCTACCCCGAGCCGCCGCTGATGGGTCGCACGCCGGCCGAAAAGGCGGAGATCGCCAGCTGGAACTGGCGCGTCGAGTTCGAGGGTTTGCTTGCCATCGCCGAGACGATGCGCAACGGCTCGCCCGCCATGGCCGACAGGGCACTGCCCGGCCCGGTGAACTACGCGCAGATTCCGGAGCTCGCGCAACGCGGGCTCGCGCGCGTGCAGCATTTCTTCAAGACGCTGAACGACCGGCTGGCCGGCCGCGAATTCGTTGCCACCGACCGGTTCAGCCTGGCCGACATCACCGCCGTGGTGGCGGTGGATTTCGCGCGCATCGTGCGGGTCAAGCCCGGGGATCAGTACCCCGAGCTCGTGCGATGGCGCGCTGCGATGGGCGAGCGGCCGTCGATGTCGCGCTGAGCGAGCGCCTTCGACAGCAATCCCAACCGCGCATTTCGACCAGCGCTTCGAAATAGGCGGGCGTGCCCCACCCGAAGAGCGCCGCAGCGCACTAGAACTTGATCGTGAGGGGGCTCACCAGCCTCACTGGCCCGAGCTGCTGTCTCTCCTCCGGGGAGATGTCGCCCGCACCGTCGGCAAAAAGCGTGCCGCAATCGTCGGCCAGAAAAGGAATGCCGCGCTGCCAGACGATGCTCCAGTACGGCGACTTGTCCGTTCCGTGCAGGCTCCCGTCGCAGATGGTCGAGCAGTCGAGCGCCACGCTGAGCTCCCGGGCGATTCGGAGTCCGAGCGCATATCCGTCCTGCCCGGAGAGAACCCAGACATTGAGCACCGATGAAAACTCGCTGGGGTTCGGGTCGATGGTGAGCGCAAAGTCGTCGTCGAACTCCGCGTCCGTGAGGCTGCCCCACCATAGCCTGGCCCCGGGCACGTGGCGCGCAAAAGCCTGCTCGACGGCGTCGCGCGATGGCACCTTGGAAAGGCCGATGTACACCACAGTGCTAGCGCCGAGAATCGATCGAAGCAGTTCGCCTTCCGACGAACGCGCTCCGACCCCCTGGGTTAACGCTCGATCGTCAGCGCCACGCCCATGCCGCCGCCGATGCACAGCGACGCAATGCCCTTCTTCGCGTTCTGGCGCTGCATTTCGTGCAGCAGCGTCACCAGGATGCGGCAGCCCGACGCGCCGATCGGGTGGCCGATGGCAATCGCGCCGCCATTCACGTTGACCTTGTTCACGTCCCAGCCCATTTCGCGATTCACCGCGCAGGCCTGCGCGGCGAAGGCTTCGTTGATCTCGAGCAGGTCGAGGTCGGCGGCCTTCCAGCCGGCGCGCTGCAGCGCCTTGGTCGATGCGGGCACCGGGCCCATGCCCATGATGGCCGGATCGAGGCCGGCGGTGGCGTAGCTGGCGATGCGGCCGAGCGGCTTCAGGCCGAGCGCGGCCGCCTTCTTGGCCGTCATCACCATCACGGCAGCGGCGCCATCGTTCAGGCCCGAGGCATTGCCCGCGGTCACGCCGCCGGCCTTGTCGAAGGCGGGGCGCAGGCCCGCCAGGCCTTCGGCATTGGTCTTGCGGTTGATGAACTCGTCCTGGCTGAAGACGATCGGGTCGCCCTTCTTCTGCGGAATGCTCACGCCGACGATCTCGTCCTTGAACTTGCCGGCGTCCTGCGCGGCGGCGGCCTTGGTCTGGCTGGCGAGTGCGAGCTCATCTTGCGCGGCGCGGTCGATGCCGTACTTCTTGGCCACGTTCTCGGCGGTGATGCCCATGTGGTACTGGTTGTAGACGTCCCACAGGCCGTCCACGATCATGGTGTCGACCAGCTTCCAGTCGCCCATGCGCTGGCCATTGCGCGAGTTGGGCAGCACGTGCGGTGCGGCGCTCATGTTCTCCTGGCCGCCGGCGATCACGATTTCGCTGTCGCCCGTGGCCACGGCCTGCGCCGCGAGCATCACGGCCTTCAGGCCCGAGCCGCAGACGGCGTTGATGGTGAGCGCCGGGGTTTCCTTGGCGCCGCCGCTCTTGAGCCATGCCTGGCGCGCAGGATTCTGGCCGGCACCGGCCGCCAGCACCTGGCCCATGATGGCCTCGCCGACCTGCTCGGCCGTGAGGTTGGCGCGCGCAATCACTTCCTTGATGACCAGAGCACCCAATTCGGTGGCTGCGATGCCGGCGAGCGAGCCGCCGAACTTGCCGACCGGCGTGCGTGCGGCCGAAACGATGACGATGTCTTCCATGTGGTTCTCCGTTGAGGTGATTTGAAATCGAAGGTTGCAGGGATCAGGCTCTTGCCTTCACATAGCGCCCGGGTGCCGGCTCGATGGCCTTGTAGGTCTTGCCGTTGCCGTAGATCTTGGGCGCGGCAACCTGCTTGCCCGCGTGGCCCTTGAGCCATTGTGCCCAGTCGGTCCACCAGCTGCCGGGATGCTCGGCGGCCCCCGTCAGCCACTCGGCCTGCGTCTTCGGGAACTTGCCGTCGTCGCGGATCCAGTGGCTGCGCTTTTTCTTGGCGGGCGGATTGATCACGCCGGCGATGTGGCCCGAGGCACCCATGACGAAGCGCTTCTTGCCCGGCAGCAGTTGCGTGGAGGCATACGCACCGCCAATGGGCACGATGTGGTCTTCGCGCGAACCGTAGATGTAGGCCGGGATGTCGATCTTGCCGAGGTCGATCTTCTGGCCGCACACCGTGAGCGCATTCGGTTTGGCAAGCTTGTTCTCGTGGTACGTGTTGCGCAGGTACCAGGCGTAGAACGGGCCCGGCAGGTTGGTGGCGTCGCTGTTCCAGTAGAGCAGGTCGAACGGCGGCGGCGTTTCGCCCTTCAGGTAGTTGCCGACCACGTAGTTCCACACGAGGTCGTTGGGGCGCAGGAAGCTGAAGGTGGAAGCCAGGTCGCCGCCGGGCAGCAGGCCGCCCTTGCCCAGTTGCATTTCGCGGTACGCGACCATCGTCTCGTCCACGAAGATGTCCAGGATGCCGGTGTCGCTGAAGTCGAGAAAGGTGGTGAGCAGCGTGACCGAAGCGGCAGGCTTTTCGCCGCGCCCCGCGAGCACGGCCAGCGCGGTGCTCAGGATGGTGCCGCCCACGCAGAAGCCCAGCGTGTTGATCTGCCTGCTGCCGCTGATGTCCTGCACCGTGTGGATCGCCTGGATCGCGGCGTTCTCGATGTAGTCGTCCCAGGTGGCCTTGGCGAGCGACTCGTCGGGGTTGCGCCAGCTCACCACGAACACGCGGTGGCCCTGCTCGTTCGCATAGCGGATCAGCGAGTTCTCGGGCTGCAGATCGAGGATGTAGAACTTGTTGATGCACGGCGGCACCAGCAGGAAGGGCCGCTCGTATACCTTGGCGGTGAGCGGCTTGTATTCGAGCAGTTGGAAGAACTCGTTCTCGAACACCACCGCACCCTCGGTGGTGGCCACGTTGCGCCCCACTTCGAAGGCGCTTTCGTCGGTCATGCTCAGGTGCCCCTGCTTCACGTCGTTGAGCAGGTTCTGGATGCCCTTGGCGATGCTCTCGCCCTGCGAGTCGATGGCCTTCTTCTGGGCCTCGGCGTTGAAGGCGAGCGAGTTGCTCGGCGACGAGGCGGCCATCCATTGCTCGACCGCGAAGCGCAGGCGCGCCTTGGTCTTTTCGTCGGCGTCGATGGCCTCGGCCATGCTGAGCATGGTGCGGCCGTTGAGCAGGTACACGGCTGCCGAGAAGCCCGCGAGCGGGTTGCTGCCCCAAGCATCGGAGGCAAAGCGCTTGTCGCCTTCGGGCTTGGCCTGGAAGCCCTGGCTCCACAGCGCCGTGGCTTCCGCGACGTACTGCTGCTGGATGGATTGGAGCTTCTGGGGGTCGATGGCGATCTTCGGCAGATCGGGCATCTTTGCGCCCTGCGGCATCTGCCACAGTGGACTGCCACCGACATCGAAGGCCGAGGCCCCCTTGGCGGACTGCTGGAACGATGCCAGCGCCTGGGTCCATCCCTCTGAAAGTGCCTGCTGGAAGAGCGCGAATGCATCCGCCCCCGTCGCTTGTTGCTTCATCATGTCTCCTGGTCCTCGCCTGAATCGAATCCGGATGGGTGCGTGTTTTGAGTATCCTGCATTCGCACGGCACCTACAACGCCGCTCTTTCCTCTTACCGACTGAAACTTCCCGTGTTCATTCATCTGATCGTCATCGGTTGGCTCTACGTCGTCGTGATGATGTCGGTGGCCGAAGCCACCAACACCACGGGCACCGTGCTGGGCGCCATCTTCACATTTCTTTTGTACGGATTGGCGCCGGTGGCACTGGTGGTTTACCTGATGGGAACGCCGGGGCGGCGCCGCGCGATCAAGCAGCGCGAGGCCGATGCCCAGGAGGCGGCACGCCGCGCCGCCGCGGAGGCGGCGACAGCAACGAAGGAAGACTCAGGCCTTCCAGACCAGCGCGGCGAAGCGCCCGCTGACGCCGTCCCGCCGGTGCGAAAAGAAACGTGACGGATTGCTGACGGTGCACCATGCATCGCCGCCGTCATTGCCATACACCGCATCGACACCGGCCGCGCGCAGCCGCTGACGCGCGAGCGCGGGCAGGTCCGCCAGCCATTTGCCGGGCGCGCCTGCCGGCTTGAAACAGTTTGCAGCCTCCGGCGCATGCGCCTCGAACGCAGCCTTGACTTCTGCTCCGACCTCGAAGGCCTTCGGGCCGATGCACGGGCCGAGCCATGCGATGACCCTGCTGTCACCGCGCGCCGGTCCCGCCTGCGGCTCGGGCGCGAAGCAACGGGCCGTTTCCTCGAGCACACCACCCGCAAGGCCGCGCCAGCCCGCATGCGCGGCTGCCACCCTTTCGCCCGATTCGTCGGTAAAGAGCACGGGCAAACAGTCCGCCACCATGATCGTGCAGGCCAGCCCGACCGCCGTGGCCGTGCAGGCATCGGCCACCGTCGCATCGCGCACGAGGTCCGCTTCGGCATCGAGCGTCACGACGCCCGTGCCGTGCACCTGCTGCAGAAAAACAGGCTGCGCGGCAATGGCCTGTCCGAGCCGGTGGCGGTTCTCGGCCACATCGGCGATCAGATCGCCCACGTAATCGCCGAGGTTCAGGCTCTCGTAGCGGCCGTGAGAAACGCCGCCCTCGCGCGTGGTGCACACGGCCCGCACGTTCGACGGTGCGGGCCAGTCCGGCACGAGCCAGCGCGGATCGATGACGGCGGCGTTCAATCAGGCTTCCGCGTCGGGGGCTTGCGAAGGCTGCGCGCGCTGGAAGGCCTCCAGCTGCATGCAGGCGTCGAAAGCGGCCATGCTGCGCGGCAGGCCGCTGAAATCGCAATCGAAGCGGCGGCCGTTGAAGATCTGCGGTACGAGGCAGCAATCGGCCAGCGTCGGCGTGTTGCCATAGCAGAAGGTGCTGCCGGGATACAGCGCGAGCTGGCGCTCGAAGGCCTCCATGCCGTCGCGCACCCAGTGGCGGTACCAGGCGTTCTTGGCCGCGTCGTCGAGCTTGAGGTCCTTCACGAGGTACTTGAGCACGCGCAGGTTGTTCAGCGGATGGATCTCGCAGGCAATGGACTGCGCCAGCGCACGCACATGGGCGCGGCCCACCGGATCGCTCGGCAGCAGCGGCGGCTCGGGGTGCGTCTCGTCGAGGTATTCGATGATGGCCATCGACTGCGAGAAGCGCTCGCCTTCGTCTTCGAGCAGCGGCACGAGCTTGTCGGCCGAAATCGTGGCGTAGGGGCCTGTGCGGTGGTCGCCGCGCGCGATGTGCACGGGAACGTACTCGTAGTCCAGGCCCTTCAGGCTGAGGGCGATGCGCACGCGGAACGAGGAGGAGGAGCGGAAATAGTTATGCAGCTTCATGATTTTCCAAGGATAGCGCTGGCTAGGAGCGCGGAGTGGCCGGCAACACGCATCGGAAGTCGCGCAGCCCGGCCTTCGGAGTGTTTTGACGCCATTCGTCGAGGATGCGACGGGCATCCGTCTC
Source organism: Variovorax trehalosi (assembly GCF_051216415.1). Lineage (NCBI taxonomy): Bacteria > Pseudomonadati > Pseudomonadota > Betaproteobacteria > Burkholderiales > Comamonadaceae > Variovorax > Variovorax trehalosi. The sequence goes on along the minus strand of NZ_JBPJZG010000011.1, from coordinate 198,139 downwards.
CTCGCGCGCGGCGATGCCGACGTGCCAGGGCCCGAAGGCCTCGGGCGGCTCGCCGGGCGCATGGTTGTGCTCGCCGTCGGGCCGGCCTTCGGAGCAAGCCTTGCAGAGCACCTGGATGCTGGTGGTCCAGTTCTCGGCGGCACCGCCGGCGGCTTCGAAGCGCTGGATGAGCGCGCCGATGTCTTCTTCCGTCGCGTCGTCGATCGAGACCTCGTAGGTCGAATAGTCCGAAGGCGCAATCAGTTCCAGCGCATCGAACACCGGCACCTCCCGCTCGCCGCGCTTGCGATAGCCGTTGGCCGCGCCGTCGTGCAACACCAGGTCGCCGAAGCGATGGCCGCAGGCGGCCGACGGCACGTTGCGCAGGATGGCGCGCGCCGGGTCGATGCGGTCCGACCAGACGACCTCGCTGGCCTCGTCGCCATGCACGCGGATCGGCGTGAGCCCGATGAAGAAATCGACCGGCCCGTCCCCCTCCGGAACCTGGATGCCGTACTGCTGCCAGGCCCGCCGCGCCGTCGTCCAGTCGCCCAGCGCGGTGGCGGCGATGCCCAGGTTCCACAGCGCGCCCTCGTTGCCCGGCTCGCACTGCACGGCCCGCGCATTGGCCTGCAGCGATGCGGCCCATTCGCCGCGGTACTTGTGGATGAGGCCGGTGTTGTACCAGGGCACCGCCCAGCCGGGATGGATGGCGCTCGCCTGGGCGTAGGCCTCGAGGGCGCCGTCCTGGTCGCCTTCTTCGTCGCGCTGGCGGCCGAGTTCGTTGAAGGCGGTGGCTTTGCCGGCTTTGCCGATTCGGATGGGCATGGTGTGGCGGGGAAAATCGAAGAAAGAGCGTGAGGGACACGCAGGGCGCCTATTGTGAAGCGCCCGAAAATCCCCGGTCCCCCGCTGCGGCAACGCCGCCCCGCCTCTGGCACACTGCCGGTCTCCCTCCCGTTTCGCTGAAAAAGGACACCTCGCAATGGCTTCCGAGTTTGTTTTCGCCCCGCCCGCCACCGTTTCGGTTCCGGTGGCCGGACAGCCGGCCCGCTTTCCGGTGCACCGCATCTACTGCGTGGGCCGCAACTACGAAGATCACGCCAAGGAAATGGGCTTCACCGGCCGCGAACCGCCCTTCTTCTTCATGAAGCCCGCCGACGCGCTGGTGGTGGTCGACGAAGGCCAGACCGGCATCATGGCCTACCCCTCGCTCACCAAGAACCTGCACCACGAGATCGAACTCGTCGTCGCCATCGGCACCGGCGGCAAGAACATCTTGGCGGCTGACGCGCACAAGCACATCTACGGCTACGCCGTCGGCCTGGACATGACGCGCCGCGACCTGCAGGGCGAAATGAAGAAGCAGGGCCGCCCCTGGGACATCGGCAAGGGCTTCGAGCAGAGCGCGCCCATCGGCCCGATCGTGCCGGTGGCCGCGGCCGGCGACGCCGAGAACGCCGAGATCTCGCTGCAGGTGAACGGAACCGACCGCCAGCGCAGCACCGTGAGCAAGCTGATCTGGAACGTGGCCGAGACCATCGAGCACCTGTCGGCCGCCTGGGAGCTGCAACCCGGCGACCTGATCTACAGCGGTACGCCCGAAGGCGTGGCAGCGGTGGTCTCCGGCGACACGCTCGTGGGCAAGGTCGCGGGCCTGCCGACGCTCACCGTCAAGATCGCCTGAAGACGGCAGCACCGCCCATGCTCCTGCGCGTCCCCATCAAGCACTGCAAGAACTGCGGCACCGCGGTGGTCTACCGCATCCCGGACGACGGCGACACCAAGCCGCGCGCCGTCTGCCCGGCCTGCCACACGATCCACTACGAGAACCCGCTGAACGTGGTGGGCACCATCCCGGTCCTGGGCGACAAGGTGCTGCTGTGCAAGCGCAACATCGAACCGCGCTGGGGCAAATGGACGCTGCCCGCGGGCTTCATGGAACTAGAGGAAACCACCGCGCAGGGCGCGGCCCGCGAGACCGACGAGGAGGCCGGCGCGAACTTCGAGATGCAAGGCCTTTTTGCGGTAATCAGCGTGGTGCGCGTGGGCCAGGTCCACCTGTTCTATCGGGCCCGGCTGCTGGACGACAAGTTCGACCCCGGCCACGAGACCATCGAGGCCAAGCTCTTCACCGAGGAAGAGATCCCCTGGGACGAGATCGCCTTTCGCACCGTGCGCGAGGCGCTGGAGCATTTCTTCGAAGACCGCCGCCGCGGCAGCTTCGACCGCGTGCACGAACTCAGCATCGTTTGACACCACAACTCATGAACAAGACACTCCGCGCCGCCCTCCTCTGTGGCGCCAGCCTCGGCTTTGCACTGGCGGCCTCGGCGGCCAGGGCGGAAACGGTGGGCGAAGTCGACACCGCCTTCAAGCTCATCGGCCCCGACCACAAGATCGTGATCGAGGCCTACGACGACCCCAAGGTCAATGGCGTGACCTGCTATGTCTCGCGTTCCAAGACAGGCGGCATTGCCGGCGCCTTCGGCGTGGCCGAGGACAAGGCCGAGGCCTCCATCGCCTGCCGCCAGGTCGGCCCGGTGAACGTCACGCAGCCGCTGCCCAAGCGCGAGGAGGTGTACAGCGAGCGGCTCTCGGTGCTCTTCAAGCGCCTGCGCGTGGTGCGCATGGTCGATGCCAAGCGCAACACGCTGGTCTACCTCACCTACTCCGACTTGCTGATCGACGGCTCGCCCAAGAACAGCGTGACCGCGGTGCCCATCGATCGCGGCACGCCGATCCCGCTGAAATAGCGATAGCCCTTCGCGCATTCCGCTCTTCCGGAAGGTGCGTACGAGTTTGCTAGCATCGTCCGCGTGGCGCGCCCGGCGTGCCAGTCCGCAGGAACCCTCCGCAACGAACCCGTTCCAACAGCGCCATGCACATCCAGACTTTTCTTTTCCGCACCGGTGTCGCAACACTGATGGCCGCAGCCCTCGCCGCCTGCGACACCACGCCCCTGACGCCGGCACGGCCCGGCCAGACCGTCACGCCGCCCCCAGCGAAACAGGCGCTCTTCATCCGTCCCGCGAGCGGCACCACCATCGCCCGCTTCGACGGCGTGCGCAACAAGGGGTTGGACATCGCGGGCAACCTCGGCGACCCGATCGTTGCGTCGGCCGATGGCCGCGTGGTGTACGTGGGCAGCGAACTGCGCTCCTACGGCAACATGGTCATCGTCAAGCACAACGAGACCTTCCTCACCGCCTACGCGCACGCCCAGACCATCCTCGTGAAGGAAAACGCGGTCGTGCGCCAGGGCGAGAAGATCGCCGAGATGGGCCGCAGCGACACCGACCGCGTGAAGCTGCATTTCGAGATCCGCAAGAACGGCACCGCCGTCGATCCCGAGCCCTACCTCAACGGACGCCTGCAGCAGTAACCCTTCGGCGTTCATCATTTCTTCAGGTTGTCCGTCCGGCACGAGACTAAGCTCCTTGCCACCGGGACAGGGCGCGTCTTGCCGTCCTTCCCATCGAAACGGAGAACGAACTTGCGCCTGAACCCGATTCTTTTCTGTGGTGGTCTTTTCGCGTTGACGAGCCTCGCGGGTTGCGAAACCACCCGCCACAGCCGCGATCGCGACTACGACTACTACGGGCGGCCGCCGCCGCAGCAGCCCTACTACTACGAGCCCGAAGAGTCGCGCGAAGGTCCGCGGTTGAGCGACATGCAGAAGCGCGCCCTGGACAACTGCATCGTGCTGCCCACCCGCCAGGACCGTGCACGCTGCCGCGCGACGGTCATGTCCACCGTCCGCTAGGCGCGCCCCCGCCTCGGTGCGGGCACCGGTCACCGGGCAATGAACGCCGCGCCATCGCTCGAGCTTGGCTTTGCAAGGATGAAGTTCGACGGATGCTGGCCGAGCTTCTTGCGGAACATGGTGGAGAAAGCACCGGGGCTGTCGTAGCCCAGTTCAAGCGCCACGGCGGTCACCGAACGACCTGTCGCCAACTGTGCCATGGCCGAGAGGAGACACGCCTGCCGTCGCCATTCGAGGAATGACATGCCGGTCTGCGCGCGAAAGAAGCGGCTGAAGGTGCGTTCGCTCTGGTGCAGCTGTCGCGCCCAGGCGATCGGAGAGGTGCGCACGTCGGGCCGATGGAGAAATGCGATGCACAGCGCTGCCAGCCGATCGTCGCCCGGCAGCGGCGCAAAGAACGGCAGTGCAGCCGCACGTCCCACCTCCTGCAGCGTCAAATCCATCAGCAGGCCATCGCGGCCGCGTCGGTCGTAGAGCGCCGGCAACTCCGTGGCCTCGATCAGGAGGTGGCGCAGCAATGGCGAAACGGCCAGGACCTCGCACAGCGCACCGCGGCGCGGCACCGCTGCCGGCTCGATGTAGAGGCTTCGGGTACTGACGCTCACCATCCGCACCCGGTGCGGCTTGCCTGCCGGAATCCAGACACCGCTGTGAGGGGGCACGACCCAGGCACCGTCGTCGGTCCCCACCTCCATCAGCCCCGTCGCGCCGTAGAGAAACTGGGCGCGGCGGTGGCTGTGCGTCTCCAGCAGCGTGCCCGGCGCGTAGTCGGTGCCGATGGCCAGAACTTCACGCGGCGTGTGATCGAGGCTCTCGAGCGATTGGTTGCGCACGGCTTTGAATGATTGGCGAAAACGCAAACATTGTTGACCGAACATCGCAAGCGCGCCAGGTGGCCTCACCCTAACCTGAGGGCTCTCGTACCCATGGAGGCCTCGTGTCGTTGTATCTCTTGTTGGCAGTTTGCGGATGCCTGACGGGCATCACCACCGTCCTGTTCGGCTTCGGCGGCGGATTTGTCGTGGTGCCCTTGCTCTATCGACTTCTGTCCCAGCTGAACACCGCCGACAGTGCCATCGGACAGTCTGCGATGCAGATCGCGGTCGCCACCTCCACCTGCGTCATGATCTTCGGCGCCCTGCTGGCTACCCTGCGTCACCAGCGCGCAGGGACGCTGGACTGGTCGCAGCTCAGACCCCTGATGGGATTCATCGGTGCGGGTGCGGTGGCCGGGGCCTTGGCAGCAGCGACCGTCCATGGGGAGGAACTGCGCTGGGCGTTCGCGGCCTACCTCGCGCTGACCATCCTGGACTGCTGGCTGCGGCCCGGATTTCTGTCGCAGCCTGCAAAAGGTCGTGCAGCTCCCTCGTCGATCGCCACGGCGCTGTCGGGCCTGGTCATCGGCTGGGTCGCCGCGTTCCTCGGCGTCGGCGGCAGTGTGATGACGGTTCCCCTCATGCGCCGTCGCGGCATCGCGATGGGCCGTGCGACCGCCATGGCCAACCCGCTGTCGCTGCCCGTCGCGCTGGCGGGCACGGCCACTTATGCCGCCTTGTCCGCTGGACCGACACCTTCATTCGGGGCGTGGTATCTCGGAAACGTCGATCTGCGCGCTGCGGCCGTCCTGGTGATCGGCACCTGGGTCGGCATTCGAGCGGCTTCACCTTGGATCGGACGGATCCCGGATCGGGTTCACGCAAGGATCTACGTTGGATTGCTCGTGATCGTTCTCATGGCCATCGCGGCGCACTGAGCGACGGCGGGCAATGCGAAGTGGGGATGCCTGACGCACGTCGCTCGCGCTTCGAAGCCCAGGCCGCACTGACGGGAGGGGTAGGCCGTCCGCTGGGCCTGCTGGCGCGGCCGACAATCGGGGCCATCGCATGGTCATACCTGCAGCAGCAATGGGTGGCCAGCGAATGGCGCTAGAGCAGGCTCTCCGGCACCAGCGGCGCCAGCAGCTCCAGTTTCCAGCGCGCCCAGAAATGCGTCTCGGGCTCCGTGTGCAGGATGGTGTCGGCCGCATCGCCCGACGCCGGGCTCACCCATTCGATGCCGCCCCTGGGCCCGAGCTGCAACTGGTAGGCGCCGTCCAGGCGGATGAAGCCGATCAGGCTGGTGAGCTGCTGCGCGATCTGCGGGCTGAAGATGAAGATGCCGATCTCGGTGTTGTGCAGCTCCGAGCGCGGATCGAAATTCATCGAGCCGATGAACACCGTCTTGCGATCGATGACCGCCGACTTGCCGTGCAGCCGCCCGCTCGCCGAGCCGTACATGCCGAAGCGTTTGGTCTCCTCCACCCGCTTGGGGCTGAGTTCATACAGTTCCACGCCCAGCCGCAGCATCTCGGCGCGGTAGCGCCGGTAGCCGATGTGCACCAGCGATTCGTCGGTGGCCGCCAGCGAGTTGGTCACGATGCTGTAGCTCACGCCGTTGCCGCGGATGATGCGGATCGATTCCATGCCGCCGCGCCCGGGAATCAGGTAGGGCGTGGTCTGCATGATCTCGCTCTGCGCGCCGCGCAGATACCGCCGCACGTTGAAGAGCACGCTCTCGCTCGCCTCGTCGGCCGGCAGGCCCCGCGCCTCGGGCGTTGGCGCGAGGGCCTTGGCCGGCGGGTCGGCATAGGCCTCGGCGCGCGCCCAGACCAGCTTCAGCGTGCCCGCATCCAGGTCCTTGGCGAGCGGGTTGTTGCCCAGCAGGTCGGTGGAGTCGGGCTCTTCGGGGTGCAGCGTCTCCGGTCCGCTGGTGAGCCGGTCGAAAAGCGCGCGCAGTTCCTTCGGCGATTCGCTGCCCTTGGCCACCAGCGATTCGATGGGGTACACGTAGGGGCTGTTCCAGTACATGTCGAACAGCGACGACAGCCGGGGCACCACGGCGCCGGCCACGAGCGTGTCGATGTCTATGAAGTTCGAGCCCCCGTCGCGCAGGAAATACTCGTTGGCGATGTTGCGCCCGCCCATGACCGCCATCGTGTCGTCCACCACGTACAGCTTGTTGTGCATGCGGCGGTGCACGCGGTCGAAGTCGAACAGCGACGCGGCCCAGCGCGTGCCGAAGCGGTCGCGCCCGGCTGGGAACGGATTGAAGAGGCGCACCTCGACGTTCGGATGCGAGGCGAAGCTGGTGAAGAGCGGGTCGGCGCCAGCGGTATAGAGGTCGTCCACCAGCAGGCGTACGCGCACGCCGCGGTCCGCCGCGTCGCGCAAGGCGCGCAGCAGGTAACGGCCGGTCTCGTCGTTCTGCACGAGGTAGTACTGCACGTCGATGGAGCGCTGCGCGCGGCGCGCGAGTTCGATGCGCGCATGCAGCGAAAACTGCGGCATCGGCAGCAGGCGGAATCCGCTCAGCGGTTCGCCGGGCGGCGCGGCCGCTTTCACGAGGCGGCCGAGCAGGGTGTCCGCGCCGTCGGCGATGACCGACGAGGGCTTGCGCTGTACGTCGGTGGGGAGGCCCGCGCAACCGGCCATGCAGAGTGCGGCGACGCCGGCCATCAGCCACGCCAGCCACCGGGCGCACGGTTTTTCTTCAGCCCGATCAGGGATGTGGGACATGGAAGCCAGAGAGGTGGGGCAGACGCACGAGGCGGAATGGAGGACATCCGCGGCTCGCGGTTTCTACCATGAGCGCACGCCGTCGCGCGGGGAGCCCTTTACGGCACCGTTCGGCGTGCAGCGCTCATGCGTCGCCGGGAATGGTGGCGCCCGAGAGGTCGGTCCCCTGGCTGCGCTGCGGCATCCATTGCCGCACGAAGTGATCCGCCCGCAACGTCGCACGCTGCACGGCCGACTCCCACGACAGCTGCCGGGTGATCACCAGCGCGCAGCGCGCAATGCCCTGGTGGCTCAGTTCCGCGAGTCCGGCATAGGTGCCATGCGGCGTGCGGGCGAGTTCCATCCAGCATGCCCAGCCTTCAGGCACGTGAATATCGAGGCGTACGGTGTCCATGTTGGGGTTCGACCTTAGGCGCTTGTCCCGTGGTTTCAATAAGTGAAACCCTTGGTACTCATTCACCTCTTCATGGGATGTCGCCATGTAAAGGCTCATGCAGGGGCGAAGGCCTCGTCGACTGATTGCCGCGCCCGAGCGTTGAGGAGGCATTCGCGCAAACACCGACGGCTTCGACCTGACGTGCACGCGGGGCGACCGGCTACATTCAGTTCACGGCAGACCTCTCACACTGCACAGACAGATACACGGCAATCACAGAACAGGCCACTCATCATGAAAAAACTCGCTCTCATGGCCTTCCTCGGCCTCATGACCTCCATCCCCGCGATGGCCCAAGGCGACTACGTCTATGAAAACGACCGCCGCTATTGCGCCAGCGGCCGCTCGGGCATGGACTTCAATTCCTGCATGTGGCGCCTGCGGAACGACCGCGAGCGGGATGACCGCCGCGACTACGAGCGGCGCGAGTACGAACAGCGCCGAGAATACGAGCGCCGCCAGCGCTGGCAGGAGCCCGCACCGGTCTACGTGCCCGAGTACCAGCATCAGCCCCAGTACCAACAGGAACGCCCCAAGCTCAGCGACATGCAGGAGCGCGCGCTGAACAACTGCAACCTGCTCGCCCCGCGCGACCAGCCGCGCTGCCGTGCGACGGTGATGTCGACGGTCCGCTAGTCGCCTTGGTGAAAGACGGATCCGTCCTGCGACGAAAGAACCATGGCGTCTGGCGCCCACTGCACGGCGTATTGATCGGCAAACTCTTCGGCACTGCGGGAATTCGCCTTGCTCCAACGCCTCGTGTACAAGTCCACGTGGTGGCCTACCTCATGGCAGAAAAGATGCTCGATGTAAAAACGCTTGAGATCAGCGTCCGAGAAGCCGACATACCACCGGCCGCGATCGCAAAGCAACTCCGCCCCAAAGCGGAGATACGAAGCAACGGATTGCGGACGCGGCTTGGTGCGACCGACGTATAGCCGTCCGTCGGCCCGCCAAGGGTAGAGAACGATGACGCGCACACCACTGCCGCATGTGAACTCCGCCAGCGCGGCAGCCGAACCGGCAAGCCGCGCCGGTCTGCGTCGCAGCCAGATGTGCGTGACGCCGTCTGCGTGACTTGTGGGCAAGGCCCGAAGAGCCGTCGCGCACTCCTCGACAGACACGGGAAAGACAAACTCGCGGGATGGGTTGTCTTGAATCAGGATGGGCAGTACCTGATCCGGCCCAGGCCGTTGAAGCGAGTGGGCCCGCGCGAAGATGTTGTCCGTCATCCGGCGGCGCGTTCGCCCCCCATGGAGGTCGCCATACGTGCGGCTCTTCTTCCAGGGTGTTGCGGATCGATGCTTCATGGTGGCGATGCCTGATGTTGAAAGGGGCAGTGACTGGCCATCCGCCCCGATTGAAATGTTCGTCGCTTCGAACCGGAGCCTACCGCAGCCGAACGCGCCCAAGGAGCGAGTGACTACCGTTTCGAGGCCGGCTCCCACTTCAAACACTCATGCACGACGACACAATGCTCCCATGACGCTCGATCTGTTCGACGATCCACCCCGCGAAGCGCGCGAGCCTCTCGGACCTGGCGCCTTCGTCCTCCCCGGTTTCGCCCTGCCCCTTGCCGACGAATTGCTCTCGGCGGTCAGAGCGATTGCGCAAGACGCGCCGTTCCGCCATCTCGTCACCCCCGGCGGCTTCACCATGTCCGTCGCGCTCACCAACTGCGGCGCGCTCGGCTGGACCAGCGACCGCCGCGGCTATCGCTACAGCCCCACCGACCCCGCCACCGGCAAGCCCTGGCCCGCCATGCCCGAATCGTTCATGCGCCTCGCCCGTGAGGCCGCATCGGCCGCCGGCTTCGACGGCTTCGCGCCCGATGCCTGCCTCGTCAACCGCTACGAACCCGGCGCGCGGCTCTCGCTGCACCAGGACAAGGACGAGCACGACTACGGCGCGCCCATCGTCTCGGTCTCGCTCGGCATGCCGGCCGTTTTTCTGTTCGGCGGACACGAGCGCGGCGACAAGGCGGCGCGCATTGCGCTGAAGCATGGCGATGTCGTGGTCTGGGGCGGTGAAGACCGGCTGCGCTACCACGGCGTACTGCCCCTGAAAGACCAGCCGCATCCGGCACTGGGCAGCCTGCGCATCAACCTCACGTTCCGCAAGGCGGGCTGACCAGGCATGCAGAAGACGACCGAGACGAACGACCCCGCCAACGCGATCCGCGCGCTCTATGCCGCGCTGTGGCATTTCGCGGCCGGCGCACGCGGGCAATTGCTCAGTGCCACCGCCTTGCTGGCGTCCTCGCAGCTGATCCGCCTGACCTTGCCCTACCTCGCCGGCCAGGCCATCAATGCGCTGCAGCGCAGCGACTTCGGCGGCGCGGGCCGCTGGATCGGCACGCTGGCCGCGGTGTATGTCGGCGCCTGGGCGCTGCACGGGCCGGGCCGCATCCTCGAGCGCAACGTCGGCCTGAAGGTGCGCGAGCGGCTGGCCGACGAACTCTATGCGCGCATCGCCGCCGCGCCGCTGGCCTGGCACGACGGCCATCACTCAGGCGAGCTGCAGCACCGCGTGCACCAGGCCAGCCGAGCGCTCGCGGACTTCGCGCAGAACCAGTTCATCTGGCTCACCAACGCGGTCAACTTCGTCGGGCCGCTGGTGGCGCTGGCGCTGCTGTCGCGCACCAGCGGGGTAACCGCGCTTGCGGGCTATGTGCTGATCGGCCTCGTGATCGTTCGCATCGACCGCGCGCTGATGAAGCTCGCGCGCGCCGAGAACGATGCCGACCGGCGCTACGTGTCGGCGCTGCTCGACTTCCTGGGCAATGCATCGACGGTGATCGGCCTGCGGCTGCAGGGTGCGTCGCGGCTGCTGCTGCGCCGTCGCATGGTGGCGATTTCGCTGCCGCTCAAGCGCACCGTGGTGCTGAACGAAGGCAAGTGGTTCGCGGTCGACCTGATGGGGCTGGCCCTGACCTGGGGGCTGGTGGTCATCTACGTGTGGCAGGCGCGCACGCCGGGGCAAGCGGTGATGCTGGGCGCGGTGTTCATGATCTACCAGTACGCGCAGCAGGCGGCCGGCGTGGTGACTTCGGTGGCCGCCAACTTCAGCTTCTTCGCGCGCATGCACACCGACTACACGAGCGCCGAGCCGATCTGGCAGGCGCCCTCGGGCGATGTGCTCGCCACCGCGCCGGAGCAGGTGCCCGAGCGCGAGCGCATCGATGCCGGCGCGACATGGGCGCAGCTCGGCGTCGATGCGCTGCAGTGGAAGTACGCGCCACGCGGCGAGTCGATCGCCGAGGCCGCCGATGCGGCCGATCCGCCGCGCAGCGGGCTGCACGACGTTGCGCTGACCCTGCGCCGCGGGCAGCGCGTGGCCCTCGTCGGCCCGAGCGGCAGCGGCAAGAGCACGCTGCTGCGGGTGCTCGCGGGACTCTACGCGCCGCACGCCGGCACGCTCACGCTCGACGGCCAGCCAGTCGACTGGCCACAGCTTCGCCGCCTTGCCACGCTGATCCCGCAAGAGACCGAACTCTTCGAAGCCAGCGTGCGCGAGAACCTCGCCTTCGGCCAGCCCGCGGACGATGCGCACCTGCTCGCCGCGCTGCACACCAGCACCTTCGACGAAGTGCTGAAGGCCAACCACGGCGACCTCGACACGGCCGTGTCGGAGCGCGGCTTCAACCTCTCGGGCGGACAGCGCCAGCGCTTGTGCCTCGCGCGCGGCGTGCTTGCGGCGGAGGGCAGTTCGCTGCTGCTGCTCGACGAGCCGACCAGCGCGCTCGACGCCAGCACGGAAGCCCGCGTGCTCGAGCGCATCGCCAATGCCTTCCCCAACGCCTGCGTGATCGCGTCGATCCACCGCCTGAGCCTTCTCGACCGCTTCGACACCGTGCTGCTGATGGAAGCCGGCCGCGTGCTCGACCATGGACCGCGCGACGAAGTGCTGGCGCGTCAGCCGCTGCTGCAGCGCATGACGGCGCCCACCTGAAGGCTCAGGGCAGGTTCTCGCGAAAGATCACCTGGCTGCGCGTGGTCTCCACGCCGCTCAGCGCCTCGCGCTTGTCGCGCAGGTTGGTGAAGATGCGCACGCAGCTCATCAGCGTGGTGTGCGGGCTCTGCGTGATGACCGCGTCCATGCTGCCGTCGATCAGCAGCGCGCGCGTGTCGGGCGTGAGGCCGTGGCCGATGAAAACCACCTTCTGCTCGCGCCCCGCTTCCTTCAGTGCACGCGCCACGCCGTCCGATGCGCCGCCGATGTTGTAGATGCCTCCCATGTCAGGGTACTGCTCCAGCAGAGCACGCGTCTGGCGGTAGTTCTTGCCCGCGTCGTCCTGGCCTTCGCGCAGGCCCACGACTTCGAGCTTCGGGAACATCTCGTCGATGACGTGCAGGAAGCCGGCCTCGCGCTCCTCGTGCGCCTTGTAGCTCAGGCTGCCCGCGATGAGCGCGACCTTCGCGGCGCGCGCGCCGATGAAGCGGCCGATGAGGTAGCCGGCCGTACGGCCTGCGGCCCGGTTGTCGAGTCCCACGAACGCCGCGCGCTCGGAGTTCGACAGATCAGAGATCAGCGTGACCACCGGCAGCCCGCGCGCCGCCAGCGCAGCCACCGCCTCGCGCACGGCCGGATGCTCCAGCGCCATCATCGCGATGCCATCGCAGCGCTGGCCATGCTTGCGCAACGCGTCCGCCAGTTCATGCGGATTGAAGCTCTCGATGAACACCGTGCGGCACTGCACGTTGAACGGCGCCCAGTGCTCCTGCGAGTAACCCACCATGTCGCCCAGCATGCGGATGAAGCGGTTGGTGCCGGCGGGCAGCAGGAACACGAGCCGCAGCGGCGGCGGCGTCAATGCCGCATAGAGCTCGGGCCCCGGCAGGTAGTCGAGTTCGCCCGCGGCCTTGAGCACGCGCTGCACCGTGGCGTCGCGCACGCCCGGCCGCCGGTTGAGCACGCGGTCGACGGTGGCAGTCGACACCTGCGCCGCACGCGCGATGTCCACCACGCGCGCGCGCCGTGCATCGGAAGGAGGTGAAGGGTTATCCCGCATACATCAAAAACCATCAGGATCAAGTTTGACCCGGATGATGCATGCTTTTATCTTCGCTGTGGCCCGAATCCACTGATGCATCAGATTGCATCAACCGCATTCCGAAGATCCTGGAGACAAAAGACATGACATCGCTGACCCGCCGCAGTGCCTTGCGCACGCTTTCCGCCCTCCCCGCCGCCGGCATCGTCTCGGCCGTGCCGCGCATCGCGCGCGCCGCGGAGTTCTCGTACAAGTACGGCAACAACCTGCCGCTGAGCCATCCGCTGAACGTGCGCGCGCAGGAAGCCGCGGACCGCATCGCCAAGGAAACCAAGGGTCGGGTCGAAATCAAGATCTTCCCGAACAACCAGCTCGGCGGCGACACCGACATGCTCGCGCAGGTGCGCTCGGGCGGCATCGAGTTCTTCACACCCTCGGCGCTCGTCATCGCCACGCTCGTGCCGGTGGCGGCCATCAACGCGGTGGGTTTCGCGTTCAACGACTACGGCCAGGTGTGGGCTGCGATGGACGGCAAGGTCGGCGCCCACGTGCGCGGCGCCATCGCCAAGTCGCGCCTCTACGCCTTCGAGAAGATGTGGGACAACGGCTTTCGCCAGACCACCAGCAGCAAGGCCGCCGTCGCGAATGCGAAGGACATGGACGGCCTGAAGATCCGCGTGCCGGTGAGCCCGCTGTCGATCTCGATGTTCAAGGGCCTGGGCGCCGCGCCCGCGAGCCTGCAGTTCAGCGAGGTCTACTCCGCGCTGCAAACGAAGATCGTCGATGCGCAGGAGAACCCGCTGCCCATCATCCAGGTCGCCAAGCTTTTCGAGGTGCAGAAGTTCTGCTCGCTCACCAACCACATCTGGGATGGCTACTGGTTCATCGCCAACGGCCGCGCGTGGGATGCCTTGCCCGACGACCTGAAGACCATCGTCGCGCGCGCCATCAACGACGCCGGCATGCAGCAGCGCGAAGACATCAAGAAGCTCAACGAATCGGTCGTCGGCGACCTGCAGGCCAAGGGCCTCACCATCAACCGCCCGACCGCCGACAGCTTCCGCGCGAAGCTGCGCGAATCGGGCTTCTACGGCGAATGGAAGGGCCGCTTCGGCCCCGAGGCCTGGGCGCTGCTCGAAGGCACCGTCGGCAAGCTGGCCTGAGCGTCCATGGTGCATGAATCCACTTTCGAGGCGGCCCCGCTCGTGGGCGCCGGCCCTTCGGCCAACGCGCTGAGCGGCATCGCCGGGCGCGCCGACCGCGTGATCGGCGGCGCCGTCGAGGCCGCGGCCGCGCTGCTGGTGCTGGCCGAGATCTGCGTGCTGTTCGCGGGCGTGGTGTCGCGCTATGTGTTCCATGCACCGCTGGTGTGGTCGGACGAGCTCGCGTCGATCCTCTTCCTCTGGCTCTCGATGCTGGGCGCCGTGGTGGCGCTGCGGCGCGGCGAGCACATGCGCATGACGGCGCTGCTGCAGAAGGTGACGCCTTCGACGCGCGCGATGCTCGATGCCTTCGCCATCGCCGCATCGGTCGCCTTCCTGGTGCTGATCATCTGGCCCTCGATCGACTACGCGCATGAAGAGTCGTTCATCGTGACGCCTGCGCTGGAGATCAGCAACGCCTGGCGCGCTGCCGCCATTCCGGCGGGCATCGGCATCATGCTGGTGATGGCGCTGCTGCGGCTGGTGCGCGTGTGCACGGGCAGGCAGATTGCAGTCGCGGTGCTCGGCATGGCCGCGCTGGTGGGGGCCTTCTGGCTCGCAGCGCCGCTGTTCGCGACGCTCGGCAAGTTCAACCTCGTGATCTTCTTCGTGATCGTGGTGGCCGCCACCGTCCTCTCGGGCGTGCCCATCGCGTTCTCGTTCGCGCTGGCCACCTTCGGCTACCTCGCGCTCACCACGCGCACGCCGCTGCTGGTGATGGTGGGGCGGCTGGACGAAGGCATGTCGCACCTGATCCTGCTCGCGGTGCCGCTCTTCATCTTCCTCGGCGCGCTGATCGAGATGACGGGCATGGCGCGCGCCATGATCCAGTTCCTCGCGAGCCTGCTGGGCCACGTGCGCGGCGGCCTCTCGTATGTGCTGATCGGCGCGATGTACCTGGTGTCGGGCATCTCGGGCTCCAAGATCGCCGACATGGCGGCCATTGCGCCGGTGCTGTTCCCCGAGATGGTCAAGCGTGGCGCCAAGCCCGGCGACCTGGTGGCACTGCTCTCGGCCACGGGCGCGCAGACCGAGACCATTCCGCCGTCGATCGTGCTCATCACCATCGGCTCGGTCACCGGCATCTCGATTGCCGCGCTGTTCACGGGCGGGCTGCTGCCGGCCGTGGTGCTGGGCGCGGCGCTGTGCGTGGTGGTGTGGTGGCGCTATCGCCGCGAAGACCTGAGCGGCGTGCAGCGCTACAGCAAGCGCGAGATCGGCAAGCTGCTGATGGTCGCGCTGCCCGCGGTGCTGCTGCCCTTCGTGATCCGCGCCGCCGTGGTCGAGGGCGTGGCCACGGCCACCGAAGTCTCGACCATCGGCATCGTGTATTCGGCGCTGGTCGGGCTCTTCGTGTACCGGCAGTTCGACTGGAAGCGCCTGAAGCCGATGCTGATCGACACCGCCTCGCTCTCGGGCGCGATCATCTTCATCGTGGGCTGCGCCACCGCCATGGCGTGGGGCCTCACGCAGTCGGGCTTCTCGCAGGACCTGGCCCGCATCATGGGCGCGCTGCCGGGCGGCGCCTATGGCTTCCTGGCCGTGTCGATCGTCGCGTTCATCGTGCTGGGCAGCGTGCTCGAGGGCATTCCGGCCATCGTGCTGTTCGGCCCGCTCCTCTTTCCCATCGCCAAGGCCGTGGGCGTGCACGAGGTGCACTACGCGATGGTGGTGATCTTCTCGATGGGCATTGGCCTCTTCGCACCGCCCTTCGGCGTCGGCTACTACGGCGCCTGCGCCGTGAGCAAGGTCAACCCCGACGAAGGCATCCGCCACATCTGGGGCTACATCGCCGCGATGCTGGTGGGCCTGGTGATCGTGGCCGCCTTCCCGTGGTTCTCGACCGGCTTCCTCAAGTTCTGATCACAACAACACACTCACATCACCGGAGCCAATTGCAATGAGTCGATTCCTCGGCGAGATCCGCCAGCTGGGCTATGTCGTGCACGACATCGAAGCCGCCATGGACTACTGGAGCACCACGCTGGGCGTGGGCCCGTGGTTCTACAACCCCAAGGTGCCCATCAAGAACTACCGCTACAACGGCGAGGCGCACGAGCCGCACAACTCGGTGGCGCTCGCGAACTCGGGCTACGTGCAGGTCGAGCTGATCCAGACGCGCAACGACGTGCCCTCGATGTACCGCGACTTCCTCCAGGCCGGCCGCACGGGGCTGCAGCACGTCGCCTACTGGACGGCCGACTACGACGCCGACCTCGCGCGCCTCACCGCGCAGGGCTTCAAGCCCGTGATGAGCGGCGAAGTGGGCGAGCGCGGCCGCTTCATCTACTTCGACACCGAATACCACCCGGGCACGGTGATCGAGCTTTCCGAAGTGGCGGGGCCGAAGGGCAGGATGTTCGACCTGATCCGCAGCGCCTCCGAGGGCTGGGACGGCAGCGAACCCGTGCGGCCCTTTCCCGACCTGAGCAAGCTGTGACGATGTCGGCCGAACGCATCCGCGCGCGCTACCTGATCGAAACGCCGGTGGAGCCGGCGGCCGTGGCCGAGGTGATGGCCGGCGAGCAGTCGTGCGGCACCTTCACGCGGGTCGAGGGCGAGACCGATGCGCTGCGCGAACGTGCGCGTGCAACGGTCGAGGCGATCACCGAGCTCGCACCGGCCGAGACACCAAGCCTGCCGAACGCGCTGCTCGAACGCAAGGGAACGCGCGGTCCGTGGCGGCGTGCGCATGTCGATATCTCGTTCCCCGTGGCGAACATCGGCGCGAACCTGCCGACGCTCGCCGCGACGGTATCGGGCAACCTCTACGACCTGGGCGAAGTGACGGGCCTTCGGCTCGAATCGCTGCAGGTGCCGGCCGCGTACCGCGCGCAGTTCGAGATGCCGCGCGTCGGCATCGCGGGCACGCGGCGCGCCGCTGGCGTGGCGAGCGGCGCGCTGGTCGGCACGATCATCAAGCCGAACGTGGGCCTGTCGGCCGCCGAGACGGCCGCGCTGGTCGGACGGCTCTGCGCAGCGGGCGTGGACTTCATCAAGGACGACGAGGTCTGCGCCGACCCCGCGCATGCGCCGCTCGCCGAGCGCGTGCCCGCCGTGATGGCGGTCGTGCGCGCGCACCGGGAGCGCACCGGCAAGCACGTGATGGTGGCCTTCAACATCACCGACGAAACCGATGCGATGAAGCGGCACGCCGACCTCGTCGAGCGCGAAGGCGGCTCCTGCGTGATGGCCAGCCTCAACTGGTGCGGTCACTCGGGCATCCAGACGCTGCGGCGCCACACGGGCCTCGCGCTGCACGGCCACCGCAACGGGTACGGCGCGCTGTCGCGGCATCCGCTGCTGGGCATCTCGTTCCAGGCGTACCAGACGCTCTGGCGCCTCGCGGGCGTGGACCACATGCACGTGCACGGCCTGCAGGGCAAGTTCTCGCAGCCCAACAGTGAAGTCATCGAGTCGGCGCGCGACTGCTTCACGCCGCTGACCGATGCGGCGGACGACCGGGTGATGCCCGCCTTCTCGTCGGGCCAGTGGGCCGGCACCGTGCCCGCCACCTGGTCCGCCATCGGCAGCGACGACCTGCTCTTCATGGCCGGCGGCGGCATCCTCGCGCACCCGGACGGCGCGGAAGCCGGCGTGACCAGCATCCGCCAGGCCTGGTCGGCCGCGCGCGCGGGCACGGCTTTGCCAGACGCCGCGAAGCACGCGCCCGAACTCGCGCGCGCTCTCGCCTTCTTCGGCAAGCCGTGACGCCAGCGACCCCGGCCCCGGCCGTCGTCTACTACGGCGACGACTTCACCGGCGCGACCGACACGCTCGGTACCGCGGCCCGCGCCGGGCTTCGGACCCTGCTGTTCCTGGAGACGCCCGATGCCGCGCGCATCGAGCGCGCCGGCCCGCTCGACGTGCTGGGCATCGCGGGCGCGGCGCGCGCCATGACGCCGGAGGCGATGCGGGCCGAGCTGGCGCCCGTCGCCGCGCTGTTCCGCTCGCTCGGCGCGCGCGTGCTGCACTACAAGACCTGCTCGACCTTCGACAGCGCGCCGCACATCGGCTCCATCGGTGCCGCGGTGCGCGCATTGCGTGGCGCGGTCGAACAGCCGTGGACCGCCATCGTCGGCGGGCAACCGAACCTCGGCCGGCATTGCCTCTTCGGCAACCTGTTCGCCGCGGCCGGTGCCGGCGGCGAAGTATTCCGCATCGACCGTCATCCGACGATGAGCCGGCACCCTGTGACGCCGATGCACGAAGCGGATCTGCGGCTGCACCTGGCCGGACAAGGCCTGGCCGATGTGCACTCCATTCCTTTCACGATCGCGTCGAAGGGCGCCGGTGCGCTCGGCGAGGTGCTGCAGCGCACGCTGCTCCCGCCCTCGCCCGCCAAGCCCCCCGAGGCCGTGCTGTTCGACGTGGCCGATGCGGCGCAACTCGCGGCCATCGGCGAGGTGCTGTGGGCACAGGCCCTCCGCGACACGTTGCTGGCGGTGGGGCCGAGCAGCGTGATCGATGCGCTGGCGAGTGCACTCGGCTCGCGCGCCGATGCACAAACGACGCCGCTGGTCGTGACACCTGCGACCGGTCCCGTGCTCGTGCTTGCCGGAAGCCTCTCGCCTGTCACGGCGCGGCAGGTGGCTGCCGCGTCTTCATTCGACATCGTGTGGCTCGATGCGCCGAAACTCGCCCGCCAGGACGCGTCCACGCTGGAGCGCCATGCCCTCGACATCGCACAGGCGCTCGCCCGAGGCCGCAACGTCCTCGCCTGCACCCGCCCACCCGAACAGGCATCGCCCTCGCCGGACGTCGACGCCCAGGCACTCGCGCGCGCCGGCGGCGAATTGCTGGTCCGCGTTCTGGCACAAACGCCGCTGCGCCGCGTGGGCGTGGCCGGTGGCGACACCTCAAGCCATGGCGTGCAGGCGCTGGATGCGTGGGGTCTCTCCTACGTGGCCGACATGGGCGCCGGCGCCTCGCTGTGCCGCGTGCACAGCAACGACGCGCGGCTCGACGGCATGGAGATCATGCTCAAGGGCGGCCAGATGGGCACCAACGACGTGTTCGAACGCCTGGTGCATGGCGCAGGCTGAAACGCGCCGGGCCTACATCTGCCCCTGCCCGTCGCTGGTGCGGTCGTGCACCCAGCGCACCGCCTGCTGCTCGGCATGGCGCAGCGCTTCCACTTCAGTGCCGTAGGAGGCGTTGTCGGTGTCGTCGGGCAACTCGATGTCTTCCGGCTTGTCCGAGTGGCCCAGGCAGCGCACGACGGGCCGGTAGGTCAGGTTGTCGATACGCTCTGCGCGGCACTGGAACATCCAGCCCCGGTAGGTGAATGTGACGAGACGCTCGTCGAGCGGCGGTGATGTGATGTCCATGGGTGGCCTTGTCTTTCTTTGTGATCGGCCTTCAATCTGCGCCGCTCCCCAGCGGATGCATGTGAGAACCGGCCCACGTCGCGCGTCGGCGGAAGCACCGGATCGGCCGCCGCAGGCTGCGATACGGTCCACGAACATCCACATACAAGCACGTTCATCATGGAAATCCTCTCTCTCGTCCAATGGCCGGCCTTCTCCGCCTCGGTCGCCGCCGCCTGGCTGGTGGGCTCGAATGCGAAAGACCGTCGGAACGTCGGCTTCTGGGTCTTCCTGGCGAGCAATGTGCTGTGGGTGGTGTGGGGCGTGCACACACAGGCGTGGGCGCTGATCGCGCTGCAGGTGTGCCTCGCGGCGCTGAACATTCGAGGGCTTTTCAAGACCGAAGAGAAGTAGGCACGGCGACGTGCTGCGCGCCTTGCACGCGCATGCGATGAATTCCTACGCAGCCTCTGCACCGTGCTGCGCATCTTTGCGTTCCCACCACCCCACCAGGAGCCCACGATGCCCACCACCAAGCGCGCACAACCCGATGCCTGCAGCCTGCTCGACACCGACCACAAGAACGTCAAGAAGATGTTCACCGCCTACGAAGACCTCATGGAGTCCAAGGCCGCCAGCGCCACCGACAAGAAGCGCGAGCTGGCCAACCAGATCTGCATGGAACTGACCGTGCATGCGCAGATCGAGGAAGAGATCTTCTACCCTGCCGTGCGCGAGGCCATCAAGGAAACCGACCTGCTCGACGAAGCCGAGGTGGAGCACGCCACCGCCAAGGACCTCATCGCGCAGATCGAGGAAGCCACCGAAGTCGACGAGATGTTCGACGCGAAGGTGAAAGTGCTCGGCGAGTACATCGACCACCACGTCAAGGAAGAGCGCAACGAGATGTTCCCCAAGGCGCGTGCCACCAAGCTGGACCTGGTCGCGATGCGTGAGCAGCTCGCGGCGCGCAAGGAAGAGTTGATGGCCGAACTGATGGGTGAACCCGCCTAGGGATGTCCTCCAAGTCGTCCGGCGTACTGGCACCGGAAAGTGCGGCCGGGCATACCGCGCTGTTGATCATCGACATGATCAACTGCTGGGACTTTCCGGACGCTGACAAGCTCCTGCCGCGGGCCGCGGCGATCGCACCGCGCATCGCCGCACTCAAGGCTCGCTGCCGCAAGGCCGGCGTGCCCGTCATCTACGCGAACGACAACCGCGGCCGCTGGCGCTCGGACTTCCCCGCGCTGGTCGAGGAATCGCTCGCGCAGGACAGCGCGGGCGCAGCTATCACACGCACCTTGCAGCCCGAGCCGGACGACTATTTTTTGCTGAAACCAAAGCAGTCGGCGTTCTTCGGCACGCCGCTCGAATTGCTGCTGCGCCATTTCGATGCCCGCCGGCTCATCCTCACCGGCGTGGCGAGCGACCAGTGCGTGCTGGTCACTGCCACGGAGGCGGGCATGCGTGACCTGGGGGTGGTGGTGCCGCGCGACTGCGTGGCTTCGCAGTCGGCCAGCCGCAATGACATCGTGCTGCGGCAGCTGGAAGATTTTCAGAAGCTGCCGACCACGCCCTCCTCGCGCATTCGCCTGGTACCGCGGCGTCGGCGCGCCTGAGCGCCTGAGCCGAGGTTCGATCTCGAATGTCAGCCTGGGATGACACGGGTGCGCGCCGTGTGTCCTCACACGGGCTCCGCGCGAACCCCTACGGTGGTTCCTGAAGTCACCAACCAACGGAGAACCACCATGACCGCCACCACCGGAAACACCAGCAAGCTCTGGGAGCTGATCAAGGACACCCGCTTCGGCATGCTCACGCACCGCCACGCCGATGGCCAGCTGCACAGCCATCCGCTGACCACGCAGAACAAGGACGTCGACGAAAACGCGACGCTCTACTTCTTCGTGCCGAAGGACGGAGAGATCGCGCGGCACGTCGCGACCGATCCGACCGTGAACATCTCCTATGCCAACACGGACGACGACAGCTACGTCTCCGTCTCGGGCCATGCGGTGCTGCTCGAAGACCCCGCGAAGAAGGAAGCCCTCTTCACCAAGATGGCCAAGGCCTGGTTCCCCGAAGGGCCGACCGACACCAACCTCGGCCTCCTGGCCGTGAGCGTGCTGCGCGCCGAATACTGGGACGTGGGCGACAGCAAGATGGTGCAGCTTTTCAAGATGGCCAAGGCCGCCGTCACCGGCAAGACGCCTGAGCTGGGCGAACACAAGAAGGTCGCCGTTTCCTGATGCGTGCAGTGCTGACGACGACGCCGGCACCGCACCGCTGGCAGTTCATCCGGGTCGGGGGCGCCGACCAGGTCATCTTCCGCACAGGCGAAGACATCGCCCGCCTCGGCGAGTTGGACCAGAAGCTGTGGGTCGCCCTCGCCTGCCCGACGCGCGGCATCGACTTCGATGCGCGAACGCTGGACCTCATCGATGCCGATGGCGACGGCCGCGTGCGCCCACCCGAGGTGGTCGCCGCCTGCGAATGGGTGTGTGCGCGGCTGCGCAACCCCGACGTGCTGCTGCAAGGCAGCGACGTGCTGGCGCTGGACGATCTCGACGTGGACAACGCCGATGGCGCGCGCCTGCGCGAGGAAGCGCGCCGCCTGCTGCAAATCCAGGGCAAGCCCGATTCGTCTACGCTCACGCTCGCCGACATCGCAGACCGCGGCGAGCTGCTGTCCGCCATGCGCTTCAACGGCGACGGCGTGATCACGCCGGAGACGACGCAAGACGATGCCGTGCGCGCAACCGTCGCCGAGATCATGCGCACCCACGGCAGCGTGCCCGACCGGCACAAGGAAACACCGGGCGTCGACCGCGCCCGCGTCGAAGCCTTCTTCGCCGAGGTGCAGGCTGCGCGCGACTGGCACGCCAAGGCGGACGCCAACGATAAGACGCTGATGCCGCTGGGCGAACCCACGCTGGCCGCCGCCGACGCGACCCGCAAGGTGCGGGCCAAGCTCGACGACTACTTCGCGCGTTGCCGGGTCGCCGCTTTCGACGCGCAGTCAGTGACGGCGCTGAACCCCTCGCCCGAAGCCTATGACGCACTCAGCGCGAACAGGCTCGACCTGAGCGCCGATCCGATTGCCGACCTGCCGCTGGCGCCTGTCACGCCGCGCTGCGTGCTGCCGCTGCATGGCAACCGCATCAACCCCGCGTGGACCGGAGACATCGCCACGTTCGCCGATCGCGCCGTCACGCCGCTGCTGGGCGCGCGCGACGAACTCGCCGAAACGGAGTGGCTGTCCATCAAGCAGCAGCTCGCACCGCTGCAGTCGCTGATGGCCGAGCGGCCCGACAACGCCGCCGCCGCGCTATCGCTCGCGCAGCTCGACGCCTTCCCGCACACCCGCGAGACGCTGCTCGCGCTGCTGCACGACGACGAAGCCGCCGAGACGCACAACAACCTGCTCGTCGACCTGGAGAAGCTGATCCGGCTGCAGCGCGACCTGGTGGTTCTGCTCAACAATTTCGTGTCGTTCAAGGCCTTCTACCGGCGCGAGGGCGCGATCTTCCAGGCCGGCACGCTCTACCTCGATGGCCGCAGTTGCGAGCTCACGGTGCAGGTGCAGGACACGGCCAAGCACGCGGTGCTGGCGGGTCTTGCGAAGACCTGCCTTGCGTACTGCGACTGCACGCGCCAGGGCCAGAAGATGAGCATCGTCGCGGCGTTCACCGCGGGCGACATCGATTTCCTTTTCGTCGGCCGCAACGGCGTCTTCTACGACCGCCAGGGCCGCGACTGGGACGCCACCATCACCAAGCTGATCGAGAACCCGACCAGCGTGGCGCAGGCCTTCTTCGCGCCCTACAAGAAGTTCGTGCGGGTGATCGAGGAGCAGGTTGCCAAGCGCGCGGCCGCCAGCGAGGCGGCCGGCCAAGGCACGCTGACGAGCTTTGCGACCAAGCTCACCACAGCCGACCAAGCGGCGAACGCCGCCAAGGCGCCCGCCGCGGTGCCTCGCACGGCGAGCCGCGTCGACGTCGGCACCGTGGCCGCCATCGGCGTCGCGCTCGGGAGCATCAGCGCAGTGCTGGTCGCGATCTTCGGCAAGTTCGTCGACCTGGGGCAGTGGATACCCGTGGCGCTCATCGGCATCGTCGCGGCGATCTCCGGGCCGAGCATGCTGATCGCCTGGCTCAAGCTGCGGCAGCGCAGCCTGGGGCCGATCCTCGACGCGAGCGGCTGGGCCATCAACGGGCGGATGAAGGTGAATGTGCGGCTGGGCGGCATGCTCTCGCAGACCGCGCACGTGCCACCGGGCGCGCGGCGGGTGGCGCGCGATCCGTACCGCGACCGGCATGGCAAGACCGGTGTCACCGCGGCAGTCGTGCTGGTGCTGGCGCTCGTCGTGCTGGCCTGGCGCATGGACTGGCTGGACCACCGCCTGCCCGCCGCGCTGCAGCATTCGCCGACGGCCGCGGCCACAGTGCCGCCTGCGCCGTCGTCGTAGCGGCGGGAGCAGGTCAGAACCGGTCCACGTCGATCACCGCTTGCGCGAAAGCTTCGGGCGCCTCCTGCGGCAGGTTGTGGCCGATGCCGCCCTGCAGCGTGCGGTGCGCGTACTTGCCGGTGAACTTGTTGCGGTACTTCGAAGGGTCGAGGAACGGCGCGCCGTTGGCATCGCCTTCGAGCGTGATCGTGGGCACGTCGATGGCGGGGGCCGTGGCGAGCCGCTTCTCCAGTTCGTCGTAACGCGCCTCGCCGGGGGCGAGGCTCAGGCGCCAGCGGTAGTTGTGCATCACGATGGCGACGTAATCGGGGTTGTCGAACGATGCGGCGCTGCGCTCGAAGGTGGCGTCGTCGAACTTCCATTTCGGCGATGCCGTCTCCCAGATGAGCTTGCCGAACTCGCGCCGGTACTGGGTGTAGCCCGCTTGGCCGCGTTCGGTCGTGAAGTAGTACTGGTACCACCAGTCGAACTCGGCCTTCGGCGGCAGCGGCTTCTTGCCGGCTTCCAGGTTAGTCATGAGGTAGCCGCTCACCGAAACCAGCGACTTGCAGCGCTCCGGCCACAGCACCGCCAGGATGCAGGCGGTGCGCGCGCCCCAGTCGAAGCCGGCAATGCTGGCCTTCTGGATCTTGAGCGCGTCCATCAGGGCAATGATGTCGAGCGCCACGGCCGACTGCTGGGCATTGCGGACGGTGCTGTCCGAGAGAAAGCGCGTGGAGCCGTGGCCGCGCAGGTGCGGAACGATCACCCGGTATCCGGCCGCTGCCAGGATCGGGGCAACGTCGACGAAGCTGTGGATGTCGTAAGGCCAGCCGTGCAGAAGAATGGCGACCGGACCGTCGGCGGGGCCGGTTTCGGCGTAGCCGATGTTGAGGAGCCCCGCATCGATCTGCTTGATCGAAGCGAACGAGGTGTTGCCTCCGGTCCTGCCCAGGGACGACGCCGGCTTCGAGGCGGCGGTCTGCGCGCTGGCGCTCCCCACGATGCCGAACTGCGCGGCGGTGATCGTTGCGGCAGCCGCGCCAAAAAAGATGCGGCGGTGGCGATTGATTTCTTCGGACATCTGCTTCTCCATTGCGTTTGCGATGGAGTCAGTGGAACCGCGCGGTGTATCTGCGATGTGTCCTCGAACCGGGGGATTTGAATGCCCGTGTACGGATCGAGCGGGCAGATACAGTGGGCTACAAAACTCTTGCGGGCCGCGTTGCACAGGCCCGGGAATCCGGGGTCAGGCGTCAGGCACCGGGCCTCGACGCCTGCTCGCGGACGAAGTGGCCAACGCGGAGCCTGACGCGCTCCATGGCGGCGTCCAGGCTGAGTTGCGGGGTGATCACCAGTGCCCACCGAGGAATGCCGCTGAAGCTCAGGCTGGCCATGCCGACGTAGGTGCCGGAGGGGGTCTGTGCGAGCCTGAGGGAGCCGGTCCAGTGCTCCGGCAGGTCGATGGCAAAGGGCGTTGGGTCCATATGAGGGGGTCGAGGGTAGTGGCTCGCCCCCGCCCGCCCCAAGGAACTATTACCAGAGCGGCAATAAATTCCGTGCGACGTGCCGATGTTCGAACCGGTCAAGCCGCGCGATCAGATCGGCATCCATGGCGTGGCGTCAGCCAGCGCGACAGGAGTGGAATCTCGTTCCACCGAACAGTCGATCCGTGGTTGTCGACAGTGCGCCGATGTGCGGAAAGCCAACGACGATATGCACCACGCCCCTGGGCCGGCTCTGGACATCGCGCGCGAACACTTCCCGCGGTAGGAACCCTCCCGCACGACAAAGCGCCATTGCCCCCGCCGAATTCGTCACCGACAGCCCACACAATGGCACGCCTCACTGCACGAGCCCTCGCCCGCATGACCCCCAACGACCTGTCGCCCCGCTTCGAACGAAGTCTCTGCACGCTGGGCCTCGGCGCACTGCTCACGCTCTCGGCCTGCACGGGCACCACCGAGGCCAAGCGACAGGCCGACAACAGCACGCCGCCGCCTACCGACTGCACCGCCTGGGTGGGCACCGACCGCAACGCGATGCTGCCCGGCTACTTGCTGCACCAGGGCCCCAAGGGCACGGGCACCACCGTCTGCGTGCCGCTGCTGCTCACGGCCAACCCCACCCCGAAGAGCTACGCGGGCGGCGACTATCACATCAGCGAATTCACCGACGACAAGCTCAAGGCCCGCTGGCGCGCCTGCAAGGAAGATGCGGCCTGCTTCAAGCGCATCGACGCGCAGATGCAGCGCTGGCTGCCGCCGAACAAGGAGCGCGCCACGCGCTCCACCGGCGTGGTCGATCCGTCCGGGAAGATCAATCCCGAGGGGCAGGTCGACCTGAAGCAGATTCGGCGCCCCGCCTTCTTCGCGAAGGCGCCCTACCGCGAAGGCATCGCCGAAGCGGAAAGCCGCACGTACACGGTCGAGTTCACCGTGCCGCCCGATGCCTTCGAGCGCATCGACCTGAAGAAGACCGCCGACATCAAGCTGCGCGGCTGGTACATCGAAGGCGCCGGCGTGGATGACGGCAAGGGCCACAAGGTGCGCGCGCTCGCGCTCATGGCGCCCGGCGGCGGCGGGCAGCTCACGGCGATCCAGCATCCGGACGAAGTCTCTTACCGCACCGACGAGAAGACGGGCAGGACCACGCCGGTGCAGTTCCCCAACGCCACCACCGAAACCATGGGCCAGCGCTGGTGGCGCGAGAACCTGCATGCGCTGAACCAGGCGGGCTTCGACGTGCTGGCTTACGACCGGCGCGGCGAAGGGCTCTCGGGCGGGTTCAGCGACACCAACACGCTGGAGCAAGGCGAAGACGTGTTCCGCACGCTCGGCCAGCTGGAAGACGGCCGGGGCCTGCGCATGCTCACGCCCTCGGGCGAAGTGCTCGAAGGCACCGCCGCGCGCGGCCGGCTGCTGGCGGGCATGAAGGCCAACGAGATTCCGCTGGTGCTGGGCGGCTACTCGCGCGGCTCGATGTCGACCGCGTGGGCGATGACCACCAACTACGTCGCCTCCTGCAGCTTCGACCTGCCGGAAGTCACCTGCGCCAAGCCCCGGGGCCTCAGGAACATCCGCGGCGCGATCTTGCTGTCGTCGTTCGCGAGCGGCGCGGGCTATGTGGGCGATGCGCCCGATCTGGCGGACCGCAACCTGTTCCTGGGGGGCATGGCGGCGGACCATCACATCCTCTTCTATCCGAACTCGGCCCCGCTCGCGGGCATGGACCGGTGGCCCGCGGCCTTCTTCGGCAAGGGCCTGTGGGACCGCGCGGAAACGCTGGAAGGCACTGTCGCGGCATACAACCGCATCCGCGGCGTGAAGGAGATCGTGCTGGCGCGCGGGCCGCACTCGATCGAGACCTGGCCCGAGTCCGACCGGCGCTACCTGCGCGAACGCATGGTGGCGTATGCGAAGGTGGTGATCGTCGGCGGGCGCACCGTACCGGGTGCGCGAACGTGGAAGGACTTCAAGGGGCTGGTCGCGACCACGCCGGATTCGTGGGAGCCGTCGTCGAAGCCGAAGACGGCGGGGGCGGCGGGGCCTGCACCCCGCTGAGCTTTCGGCTAACTGAGCCCCGCCACTGGGTAGCGCCGCCATCCAGGCTCCGCATGGCGCTGGCCGTGCGCAAAGATGAAGCCGAGAACCTCACGCGGATCGGAGAGCTTTTCGGGATTGCTCTTCTTCCACGCTTCGAAGCCGGCTTTCAGCGCCGGCTCTTCCTCCAGCATCCGATGCGCGGTGTCTTCGAACACGTAGGCTGAAAAGTTCTCTTTCTTTTCGAGCACGCCGTTGAAGAAACCCCAGCGGAAGAAGCTGTCGTGGGCTTCGGGCTCGAGCGTCTCGACGATGTAGCGGGCCTTCGGCTGGTCGAGCGAAATCCACACGTCGCCGGCGCGTGCATGAACGGTCTCGGTGTGCGAGACGAGCTCCACCTCGTCGTGGAACATGTGCCCTTCGTACGGCCCTGGACGCGAAGCCACGCGTTCGATGCGGTAAACGCGGGCGCTCTCGAAGACCCGGTCTTCCTCCAGCCTCCGCATCGCCACGCCGTTCCATTCCAGGCGCTCGATCACTTCACGCCAGGCCTGCGGCACGAGGTAAGCCTTGGGTGCGGCGACGGCCACGTCTTCCACGAAGCGATCGAAGTAAGGAATGTCTTTTTCCCAGGGCTGGCTGCGGTCGTAGGCCAGACGCTGGTAGTTGCCCAGGCTGCTCGGCGAGTAGACCGCCTCGTACCCCTTGAAGCGAAAGCTGTTCGGCCGGCTCTGGTCCGAACGCCACGAGAGCGGCCATCGCGCCTGCTGCGTAGCGCCGGCCTTGGCCTCGCGACGCAGCACCTGAATCTCCGCCGCATGCGCGACGGTGAAATCCAGCACCACCTCTACCAGCGTTCGCATCGCCGCCACCCGGTCGGCGTAGGGCTTGAGCATGTGCGTCTCGGGCATGAAGCCGATGGTGTGGTGCAGGGCTGCGTAACCGGTGGAAAAACGCGGCAAATCGAGGAAATCGGCGATGCCGTCGTCGGGCGTCTCGGCCACGCAGTTCACGTAGGGGCAGGTGGGCCATCCCCGCGCATCCATGCCGCCGTAGATCGCCGGCAGCATGCGGCTGCGCAGGAACTGGCCGAGGCCGCCGCCGAGCTTGTCGGGCTGGGTCGGGATCAGCGTCATCGTGTAGGCGTAGTCGGCGCCGTTGGAGGTGTGGGTATCGACCATCACGTCCGGGTCCCATGCGGTGAAGAAGCGGTTGAACACCTGCGCGGCGAGGCTGTCGCACTTGATGAAGTCGCGGTTCAGGTCCAGGTGCCGTGCGTTGCCGCGGAAGCCGAACGATTCCGGGCCGAGCTGGTTCACGCGGGAGATGCTTTGCCGGTTGAGGCAGCCGTCGACGTTGTAGACCGGGATGAACAGGAAGACCGTGTCGCCCAGCGCAGCGAGCCGCGCGGGCTCGGTGCAGAAGTCGCGCACCAGCGCCATGCAGACGTCGATGCCTTCGGGCTCGCCCGGGTGGATGCCGTTGTTGTTGAAGAAGACCGGCCGGCCTTGCCGCTGCAGGGTCTCCCGGTCGAACTGCGCATCGGCGGTGACGATGCCCGCGTGCATCGGGATGCCGTTGTCCGAGGTGCCGATCTGCTGCCATCGCAGCACCGAGGGGAAGTCCTTCGCGAGCCGCTCGTAGAAGGCGACGCATTCGGCCCAGGTGGAGGTCTGGTTCTGGTTGCCGGTTTCGTACGGCGTGAGGTACTGGCGGTCTTGTTCGACAGGCATCGGGGTAGGCTCCGTTGATCGAAAGCGATTCTGCATCGACGATCGGGCACCCTCGCAAGGAACATCCATGACGCCCTCCTCCATCTTCCGCGCTGCGCTGCTGGCCTGCGGCGCGGCCTTCGCCCTCTCGGCTCTAGCGGCCGACTACACCGGCCCGATCTTCGATGCCCACCTCCACTACAACGAGGAGGCTTGGAACGGCAGCAGCGGTCCGTTTCCGCCGGCCGATGCGCTCGCGCGCATGCAGCGCAACGGCGTGCGCGCCATCGTTGGCAACTCGCGGCCCAACGAAGGCACGCGCACCCTCGCGGCGCTGCGCGAGACGCGCGAAGCCGGCGTCACCGTCGTGCCTTTCGTGCGCCTCTACCGCAACCGCGCCGACTACACCAACTGGTTCCGCGACGAGACCATCTACGAGATGGTGCATACCGAGCTCACGCGCGGCACCGCGAGCGGCCCCTACCGCGGCATCGGCGAATTCCACCTGTACGAGAGCGCCAACGCCAACGGCCCGGTGGCGAAGAAGCTGATGGTGCTGGCCGAGCAGCGCCAGCTCGCCGTGCTCGCACACGTGGACGACGAGGCGGTCGACCTGCTGATGGCGCACTCGCCCACCCAGGGCCGCGAGCTGCGGCTGATCTGGGCGCACACGGGCATCGGCGGCGCGCCCGTCGCGCGGGTGCGGCAGATGCTGGAGCGCTATCCGAAGCTGATGGGCGAGCTGTCGTACCGCCCCGGGCTCACCTGCGAAGGCGGCAAGCTGTGCGCGCCGTGGCGCGAGCTGATCCTCGCGTTTCCCGACCGCTTTCTCGTGGGTTCGGACACCTGGGTCAACCAGCGCTGGAGTTCCTACGACGAGATCATGCAGGGCTACCGCAACTGGCTCGGCGACCTGCCGCCGGCCGTGGCGCAGCGCGTGGCGTGGGGGAATGCGGCTGGCTTGTTCGGGGTGCGATAGCCCGACTGGACCGAGGGTTTACCCGAACCCGCGGTTACACTGCGCATCACCTTCTTACATGAGCAGTGAGGGTCCTGTCAGGTTCTGCAGAGGCTTCAACTGCTCGACACCTGTCCAATGTCCTCCCTGAAAACCTCCCTTCACCGCAGAGACGCGATCAAGTACGTTGCCGCTGCCGGCGCCGCGCTCGCACTCCCCGCCCTCGCCCAACCCGCACGCATCGTGCTCGGACAATCCGCCGCATTCAGCGGCCCGGCAGAGCAACTGGGCCTGCAGATGAACCAGGGCGCGCGCATCTACTTCGACGTGCTCA
Organism: Variovorax trehalosi; assembly: GCF_051216415.1. Lineage (NCBI taxonomy): Bacteria > Pseudomonadati > Pseudomonadota > Betaproteobacteria > Burkholderiales > Comamonadaceae > Variovorax > Variovorax trehalosi. The sequence goes on along the minus strand of NZ_JBPJZG010000011.1, from coordinate 167,904 downwards.
ACGCCACCGGCGGCGTCAACGGCCGCACCATCGAGCTGCGCACGCTGGACGACGGCTACGAGCCCGAGCGCTGCAAGGCCAACACCGACAAGCTCATCAAGGACGACGTCTTCGCCCTCTTCGGCTACGTCGGCACGCCCACTTGCATGGCCGCGATGCCGCTTGTCGATGCGGCGAAGATCCCGTTCTTCGGCCCGTTCACCGGCGCCGAGGCGTTGCGCGATCCGTTCCGCAAGAACGTGTTCCATGTGCGCGCCTCGTACGACGACGAGACCGCGCTGATCGTCAAGCAGCTCACCTCGCTGGGCATCCAGAAGATCGCGGTGTTCCACCAGAACGACGCCTACGGCCAGGCCGGACTGGCGGGCGTCCTCGGTGCGCTGAAGCCCATCGGCCTGGCACCCGTCGCCATCGGCACCGTCGAGCGCAACTCGGTCAACGTGAGCAAGGCGGTGAAGGACATCATGGCCGCCCAGCCCTCGGCCGTGATCCAGGTGGGCGCCTACAAGGCATGCGCCGCGTTCATCCGCGAAGCGCGCAAGGCCGGCTACGGCGGCACCTTCTTCAACGTGTCGTTCGTCGGCACGCAGGCGCTGGCCGACGAGCTCGGCAAGGAAGCCCGCGGCGTGGTGATCAGCCAGGTCATGCCCTCCCCGTTCTCGACCAGCACCGCGATCTCGCGCGAGTACGTGGAGGCGGTGCGCAAGGCCGGCGGCGACGCCAAGCCGAACTACTCGAGCATGGAAGGCTACGTGGCGGCCAAGGTGTTCGCCGAAGGCTTGAAGCGCGCCGGCAAGCCGGCCACGCGCGAGTCGCTGATCAGCGGGCTCGAGTCGATGCAGAACACCGACTTCGGAGGCTTCCACGTCGACTTCAGCGCGCGCGACCACAAGGCGTCGAATTACGTCGAGCTCTCAATGCTCACCGAAGACGGCAAGGTCCGCCGCTAGGATCAGACCGGATTCTTGGGCAGCGGATCAAGGCCGAGTGTGATCCATGCCCGATATTTTCTCCAACGGTCAGCGCTCGCGCCGGTCGCGGCCGCCTCGAGTTTTGCAGATCTTCTCCAAGCGGTACTTCGGAGTCGAGGGTTACGCATGTTGAGGTTTGTGCCCGCGCATGCGCGGCTCCTGGGCGCGCCCGCAGTTCAACGTCCAGACGTTTCCAGTCGTCTCTGTTCGCAGCCACTGGTGGTAGGTGGTCGGTACAGCGGCCAAACCGGAAGCGACGAACAATGCTTGGCCCACGCCCAGACTCGGAGGAGCTGGCCGCTGGGCCAAGCGATTTGCAGGGGCGACGTCGTCGTTATATCGGTTCAGCCGAATCCTGCTGACGATATTGCGGACCATACCGATTGAAGTTACAGCACTGCCGAGCACATTCATATGCAGGTGTATCTCGTAGTCCTGTGTGTACAACTTTACTAGCGGCCCCCACTGGTCTCCGGTTACATAGCGGTCCAGTATCGTCAGGTTTGCCCATACTATTTGCATGTGACGCCCTCATAAAAAGTGCCGAGCGTGCGCTTGGCAGGAACGAGCCACGCAAAGCGGAGACAACCCACGTTCAACTGAGCCCGATGTTCGGGCATCGTTGCGATGCTTTGCGTACCCTGACTGTAAACCTGCTGCAGAGCCCGATCAATGTCGGGAACTCCCGCTGAAATTCGTTTCAGAAGGGTCCCGGGTTCATGCTCGACCTGGACGCATCATCAACCCGGTGGTTTCGCAGAGCACCCCTAACGAGACCATCTCTAGCGCATCTCGCCTGCGGGCTCCCGCGTGTCCACCGCGCGGGTAATCTTCTGGCCCAGGGCCAGGAGCGGCGCGCTCAATTCGGCGGCCACATCGCTCGATGATTCCGTGGACGACACGCTCACGTTCAGCACGTAGCCCCACGCAGATTCCAGCTTCAGCGGCGCAGCCAGCGCCACCACCTCCGGCTGCCACGATGCGACGCACCAGCCCCGCTGCTCGACGCTCTCGATGGACTTGTCGATCTCCTTGCGCAGCCGGGGCCAGTCGGCTCGTCGCTCGGCGAATTCCGCGAACAGCGCCTCGCGCGCATCGGCCGGCGCCACGGCCAGCCAGGCGCGGCCCAGTGATGTCAGCTCGATCGGCACGCGCTGCCCGCTCACCACGTTGCGCAGCGACGCCCGGCGGTTGTAGCGAATCGATTCCAGATAGACCATCTCTGAACGGTCGGCCACCGCCAGGCCGACGTTGATGCGCAGCTTCTCGGCCAGTGTGCGCATCAGCGGCGCGGCCACCCGCAGCACGACCGAGCCGGTGCGCATGGCATGCGCCAGGCTCAGCACCGGCGCGGCCAGCCGGTACGCGCGCGCGCGCCGGTCGTGCGCCAGCATGCCGGCCACCACCAGCGTCTGTGTGAGGCGGCTCACCGTCGCGGGCGAAAGGCCGGTGCGCTCGGCGATCTCGCTGTTGCCCAGCAAGGCGGAGCCGGGCCGGAAGGCGCGAAGGATTTCCATGCCCCGTTCGAGCGAACGATTGAGCGTGCTTGCCATGTTGTCTCCTTGATTCCCAGAGGCGCGGGCCGTCCGCCATTTCCATTCAGTGGAATTGGGCTGGTGCGCGGCGGGAGTATGCGACCTAAGCTGAAGGCTCGCTTCAAACCCCTACAAAGAGAGACACAGGCATGCCGACATTCACACCGTTTCGTGCACTCGCGTTATCGCTGATCGCATTTGCACCACTCGCAACCTGGGCGGCATTCCCCGACAAGCCGCTGCGCATCGTGGTGCCGTTTGCGCCCGGCGGCGGCACCGACGCGATCACACGCACGCTCGGCGTCGGCATGTCGGAGGCGCTGGGCCAGCCCGTCATCGTCGACAACAAGCCAGGCGCCGGCACGATCATCGGCAGCGACTTCGTCGCCAAGAGCGCGCCCGATGGCTACACGCTGGTCATGGCGACGTTCGCGCATGCAGTGAACCCCGGGCTGCAGCCGAAGATGCCCTACGACACCGACAAGGCCTTCGCGCCCGTGGCGCTGATCGGCGTCTCGCCCAACGTGCTGGTGGTGCGCACCGACAGCCCCTACAAGACCGTCGCGGACCTCATCGCCGCAGCCAAGGCGAAGCCGGGCAAGCTGACCTTCGCGTCGCAGGGCAACGGCACCTCGGCGCACCTGGCCGGCGAGCTCTTCAAGAACCTCGCCAAAGTCGACCTGACCCACATTCCCTACCGCGGCGCGGGCCCCGCGATGACCGACCTGCTGGGCGGCCAGGTGGACATGATGTTTGCCACCGCGTCGGCGGTGCGGCCCTTCGTCGACAGCGGAAAGATGCGCGCGCTCGGCGTGACCACCGCGCGCCGCTCTCCCGCCTACGCCGGTGTGCCGACGCTCGCGGAAGCCGGCGTGCCCGGCTATGCGGCCGAGAGCTGGTACGGCCTCTACGTCGCGGCCAAGACGCCGAAAGACGTGATCGACCAGCTCAACGCCGCGGTCAAGAAGGCCGTCAAGACGCCGGCCTTCGCCAAGCAGACCGAATCGGAGGGTCTCGCCGTCGACGTCGGCGCGCCCGGGCAACTGGACACCTACGTGCGCGCCGAAGAGGTGCGCTGGCGCAAGGTCGTCAAGGACAACCACATCACCACAGACTGAGGAGCACCACCCATGAGCACGACAACGGACACAGCACCGTCGCTGATCGAACTGGAAATCCACGCCGGCATCGCGACCCTGACGCTGAACCGCCCCGAGAAGCGCAACGCCATCACCGACGGCATGCGCAGCGACTTCATCGCCGCGCTCGAGAAGATCGGCGCCGACAACACGGTGCGCGCGCTGGTGCTGACCGGCGCCGGCAAAGGCTTTTGCGCCGGCGGCGACGTGGCCGGCATGCAGCGGCGCATGGACGCGCCCGCGGGCGAGGTCGGCTTCAACGGCTGGAGCCGGCAGCAGCGCGTGCACCACTCGGTGTCGCTGCTGCACACGATGCCCAAGCCGGTCATCGCGGCCGTGAACGGCGGCGCCAACGGGCTGGGCGCGGACATGGCGATGGCCTGCGATTTCGTGCTGGCCTCCGATGCCGCCAGCTTCGCGTGGAGCTACATCAAGCGCGGCCTGATTCCGGATGGCGGCGGCATGTACTTCCTGCCGCGTCGGGTGGGCCTCTCGCGTGCCAAGGAACTGATCTTCACCGGCCGCAAGGTCGAGCCCGATGAAGCACTGCAGCTGGGCATTGCCGACCGCGTGACCAGCGCGCAGAACCTGCTCGCCGACGCGCATGCGTGGGCGACCGAACTGTCGCAAGGCTCGGCGGCGGCGATCGCGCTGGGCAAGTCGATCCTCAACCAGAGCTTCGAATCGCCGGCCGAACAGGTGTTCGCCAAGGGCAGCCAGGCGCAGGGCATCTGCTACACCACGCAGCAGCATCGCGATGCGGTGCTGGCGTTCCTGAATGCGAAGGAGAAGGCGGCATGAGCGCTCCCCTGCCCGACAACGCGATCGCACGGTTGATGAAGCCGCGCAGCGTGGCCGTGATCGGCGCCTCGGCCGACCCGACGAAGACCGCGGGGCGCCCCGTCGCCTACCTGACGAAGCACGGCTTCGGCGGCGCGATCTATCCGGTGAATCCGCGCGCTGACGTCATCGGCGGACTCAAGAGCTACCCCGACGTGCAATCTCTGCCCGAGGCGCCCGATGTCGGCATCGTGCTGCTGGGCGCCGAGCGTGCGCACGAGGCGGTGCGCGAGCTGGCCGCGCGCGGCACGGCGGCGGCCATCGTGCTGGCCAGCGGCTACACAGAAGTGGGCGCGGAAGGCGCGCGGCGCCAGCAGCAACTGCTGGAGGCCGCGGGCAACATGCGCATCCTCGGGCCCAACACCATCGGACTGGTCAACCTCACGGACCGCATCACGCTCTCGGCCACGGGGGCGCTGGAGATGCAGGACTTCGAGGCCGGCAGCATCGGCGTCGTGTCGCAGAGCGGTGGCATTCTCGGCGCGCTGCTGTCGCGGGCGGCCGCCCGGGGCATCGGGCTGTCGAAGCTGATCTCCACCAGCAACGAGGCCGACCTGGACATGGCCGACTTCATCGACCACCTGGCCGACGACGAGGCGACCTCGGTGATCGCGCTCTACATGGAAGGCGTGCGCAACCCCGCGAAGTTCAAGGCCGCGGCGCTCAAGGCTGCGCGCAAGGGCAAGCCGGTCGTCGTGTTCAAGGTCGGGCGCTCCGAATCGGGCGCGGCCGCGGCCGTGTCGCACACCGGCGCGCTGGCCGGTGCGGACCGCATGTACGACGCGCTGTTCCGCGAAGTCGGCGTCATCCGCGCAGAGACGTTTTCAGACCTGCTCGACCTGCCCGCCGCGCTGGTCACCGGCCGGCGCCTAGCTGGCCGCCGCGTCGCGGTGCTCACATCGACTGGCGGCGCCGGAACGCTGGTGGCCGACAGCCTAGGCATGGCAGGCTTCGAGACGCCGGCGCCGGACGAAGCGACGGCCGCTGCGCTGCGGGCACTGCAGTCCGGCGACCACGCGGTGCTGGACCGTAACCCCATCGACGTCACGCTGGCCGGCCTGCAACCGGCGCTGCTGCGCGGCGCGATCACCTCGCTGCTGGCGAGCGCGAGCTACGACGCGGTGGCGGTGATCGTCGGCTCTTCGGGCCTTGCAATGCCCGATCTGATGGCCAGCGCCATCCACGACAGCCTGCCGGGCAGCGACAAGCCGCTGGTCGTGTTCGTGAGCCCGCATGCGCCCGGCATCGCAAGCCTCCTGAACCGGCGCGGTGTGCCCGCCTTCATGGCGCCCGAAAGCTGCACGAGCGCGCTCGCGGCGATGCTGGAAACAACGCGGTGGAAAGAGCCTGCGGCGCGAGGCGACGATGCGACTGCCAACGTCCGCATCGACGACCTGCCCGACGGCCCGTTGAACGAAGCCGAGGCGAAGACCCTGTTCGCGCGCTTCGGCGTGCCCTGCGTGCGCGAGCGCATCGTCGGCAATGCCGAAGAGGCGACCGCTGCGGCTCGTGAACTTGGCAAAGACAAGGTCGTGCTCAAGATCCTCTCGTCCGAGATCACGCACAAGAGCGATGTCGGCGGCGTGGCCGTCGGCATCTCCACGGACCGCGTCGGCGAACGGCTCGAGCGGATGGCCGACGAGGTGAGCGAACGCGCCGGCGTGCGGCCCGAGCAGTTCCTGGTGCAGGAGATGGTCGAGGGCGGTGTGGAACTGATCCTCGGCTGCCATCGCGATCCGCTGGGCTCGGCCGTGCTGCTGGGCATGGGCGGCGTCACGGCCGAGCTGCTCAAGGACACGGCGCTGCGCATGGTGCCGCCCGGTGGATTGAGCCGCGACGAGGCGCTGTCGCTCGTGCAAGAGCTGCGCACCTGGCCGCTGCTTGACGGCTTCCGGGGGCGCAAGTTGGCCGATGTCGATGCGCTGGTGTCGGCGATCGTCGCGTTCTCCCGGATGATCGACGCGCTCGGCGAGCGGCTCGTCGAAGCGGAGATCAACCCGGTGTTCGTGCTGCCGAAGGGAGAAGGCGTGCGTGCGGCGGATGGGGTGGCGGTGCTCGCACGCGGGTGACCTGGGCGCGCCGCCGGATCAGGTCCTGCGGCGCGCGGTCTCCAGCGCTTCAGGGTTGGCAACATCGGTGAGCCGCCCTTCGGCGAACGCATTGATGTTGTCGAAGGCGATGCCGAAATAGCGCTCGTAGTTGTCCTTCTCGACATAGCCGATGTGCGGCGTGCACAGCACATTGGGCAATGCGAGCAGCGGATGGTCCGGCGCCATGACGGGCTCCTGCTCGTACACGTCGACGGCCGCGAACCCCGGATGGCCCGCGCGCAGCGCCTGCTCCAGGGCGCCCTCGGCGACGAGCTCGGCGCGGCTGGTGTTGACCAGCAGCGCCGTGCGCTTCATGCGGGCCAGGTCGTCGGCCGTGACCAGTCCGATCGTGTCCGCGGTGAGCCGCACATGCAGGCTGATCACATCGCTCTCGGCGAAAAAAGCCTCGCGCGACGGCGCCACCTCGAACCCGTCGGCACGCGCCGCGGCGGTCGATGCCTCGCGGCCCCAGACCCAGACCTTCATGCCGAACACCCGGCCGTAGGCGGCCACCTGCCGACCGATGCGGCCATAGCTCCAGACACCGAGGCGCTGTCCGCCCAGTTGCTGGCCGAGGTGTCCCTGCCAGAGCCCCTGGCGCATGCGGTTGGCCTCGTCGACAAGGTGCCGGCGGCTCGCGAGCGCGAGTGCCCAGCTCAGTTCGGCGGTGGCGGACCCCGCCCCGCTGCCTTCGGCCACGAGCACGCCGCGCGCCGTGCAGGCCGCCAGGTCGACGTGGCCCGCGAGCTTGCCGGTCTGGCTGATCAGCCGGAGCCTGGGCAGGCGGTCGAGCAGCGCCGCGTCGATGCGGGTGCGCTCGCGCGTCAGCACAAGGGCCTCGGCATCGGCGAAGCGCTCGGCCAGCGCGTCGGTGCCCTTGACCGTGTCGTTGAAGATGCGCGTCTCGTGGGCAGCGAGCTTCGAGAAGCAGTCCAGGCCGCGGACGCAGTCCTGGTAGTCGTCGGGGATGGCGATGCGCATGCGGGAGCGCTCCTTTTTCATTGCAGCGTGATGTGAAGTTCCTCGACCGTGCGCTTCCACATCGCCAGGTCGTTGCGCACGAGCGTCGTGAACTGCTCGGGCGGCATGCCGCCGGGCGTGATGCCCTGGGCCTTGAAGAGATCGCGCACTTCCTTCGTGTCGAGTGCGCGCTTGACTTCGGCATAGAGACGCTGCGTCACAGCCGCCGGCGTGCCGGCCTTGAGCAGCAGGCCGTACCAGCCATGCACCTCGAAGCCCGGATAGCCCTGCTCGGCCACGGTGCGCACGCCGGGGAGCCCCTCGAAGCGCGTGGCCGTCGCGACGGCCAGCGCGCGCAGCTTGCCGGCCTGGATGAACGGCAGGGCGCTGCTCATGTCGAGGAACATGAACTGGATCTGTCCGCCCAGGAGGTCCTGCACCGCGGGGCCGGCGCCCCGGTAGGGCACGTGGGTCGCCCGAATGTCGGCACGCTTCGCGAACAGCGCCGCGCCCAAGTGCGCCGAGGTGCCGTTGCCGGAAGAGCCGTACGACAGGCCGTCAGGTTTGGCCTTTGCGCTGGCCACCAGCGCCTGCAGATCGGGTGCGGGGAAATCGGTGCGCACCACGACGGCGTGGGGCACGAACCCCACCACGGTCAGCGGAGCGAAGTCGCGCAGGGTGTCGAAGGGGTAGCCGGGCATCAAAGCCGGATTGGTGACCGCCAGGATCGACGGAAAAACCAGCGTGTAGCCGTCCGCCGGCTGGTGCTTCACCTCGCTCATGCCGATGACGCCGCCACCGCCGGGCTTGTTGTCGATGATCACCGGCTGACCCAGATGGGTCGACATGATCTTGCCGATCGCGCGCGCCATGAGGTCCGTGGGACCGCCGGGCGAGAACGGCACGACGATGCGGATCTGCTTCGAGGGGAAGGTGGGGTTGTCGGCCCAGGCGCGCGGGGCCAGCGCCATGAACGCGAGTGCGCCTCCCATGGCGTTGAAGTGGCGCCGGGAAGGGGCGAAGGTTGGGGGCACGCGGGTCTCCTTGGGGATGCATCGCTGCATGCGACGAGCATCTTTGGCTTTTCGGTACACCAGCTTAGGCTGGAGGTGGTCCGGCCGCATCCCGCTGATTCCACTGACTGGAATTGAAGGGCGTACTTTCAATCCGGTTCGAACACGGTGCACCCACGACAGCAATTAGTACGTTAGACTTCACTTCGGTAGCCATCGTTTTCTCCCTCCTCCCCTTCTCTGGGCTACCCTTGCCCGCCTCGTGCGGGCTTTTTCTTGCCCGATCGGTGTCGTCTTTCGCGCGTCAACTGGCCTGTCCTACAGTTCGTAATACCAAGGCCTTACAAAAAAAACAATCGTCGCCCCGACCATGGCGCTTCCATTTCCACGGGGCCAGGTATGAGCTTCAAAGACATCAGGGATCGGTTCGGCGCGTCGTTCCAGCGGGGCGACCGCGTCATTTGCGAGGGTCGGTTCGGCACCGTTGCCAGCGCGAACTATTCGCACATCCGGGTGAGGTTCGACGGCAAGTCGATTTCCGCGCCGTGCGACCCGCGGGATCTGCATCTTGTGGGCTCCGACAGCACCCTCCCATCGCCCACGCTCCAGTTTTCGGCGCAAGAGGGTGCGTCGCTTCTTCAATAGGTCGGAAAGCAGCGGCCAATTTTTTCCGCTGTCTTCGTCTGCAAGGGATGCGCCACGCGGCAGTGCACAGGCTCTTGCCGGAGCGACACCTCAACTGATCTTCGAGCAGTTGAGGCCTCGCATGGGATTACGAAAAATCAGTCGGCCGCCGCGCCCGACTTCTTCACCAGTTCGGCCCAGCGCGGAATTTCCCTGGCCATGAAGTCGCGCAGTTCTTCCGGCGTGCTGCCCACGATCTCCATCGCCAACTGGTCCGAGAGCTTGGCCTTCACATCGGGCTCCTTGAGCGCCTTCACGATCTCGGCGTTGAGGCGCTGCACGATCGCTTTGGGCGTGCCCTTGGGCGCATACACCGCCTGCCACGACGACATCTCGAAACCGGGAATGCCCGACTCGATCATGGTCGGCAACTCGGGCACCAACGCGATGCGCTTGGCCGTCGTCACGGCCAGCAGCTTGAGCTTGCCGCTCTTGACCAGCGGCAATGCGGCAGTCACCTGATCGAACATGAAAGGCACCTGCCCCGCGGCCACGTCGGTCAGGGCCGGCGGCGTGCCCTTGTACGGCACGTGGGTGAGCTTCACGCCGATGAGGTCGGCGAACATCTCTCCAGCCAGATGCGTCGAGGTGCCAGCGCCGGAGGAGGCAAAGATGCGCTTGCTCTCGTCTTTCTTCAGCAGCGCCACCAGTTCGGCCACCGAGTTCACGCCGAGCTGGCTGTTGACGATGAGCACGTTGGGCAGGCGCGCGACCAGCGAGACGGGCTCGAAGTCCTTCATCGGGTCATAGGGCAGCTTCTTGTAGAGGCTGGCGTTGATGGCGTGCGTGCTGATGGTCCCGCCGAAGAGCGTGTAGCCGTCGGGCGCGGCCCTGGCCACGTAGGCGGCGCCGATGCCGCCGGCCTGGCCGGGCTTGTTGTCGACCACCACCGATTGCTTGAGGCTCTCGCCCAGCTTCTGGGCGAGCGTGCGGCCCACGATGTCGGTGGAGCCGCCGGGCGTGAACGGCACGACGTAGACGATGGGCTTGGCGGCCGGCCATTCGGGGGCCTGGGCCCATGCGGCGACAGGAGCGAGCGCGGCCGAAAGCAGCGCCGCGGCGAGGCGGATGAAACGCATGTCTGGTCTCCTTGGATGTTTACCGACGGGCTCAGCGGCCCTTGGCCTGGCGCCACGCAGCGAAGTCGTCGCGGCTTTGCTCTTCGGTGGGTGGATAGAGGCCGAGGATGGAGCGGCCCTGAAGCACCTGTTCCTGCACGAAGTCCTCGAAGGCGGTCATCTCTACGGCTTCGGCCGCCAGCTCGTCGGCCATGTGGGCCGGGAGGACGATCACGCCTTCGGCATCGCCCACGATCACGTCGCCCGGAAACACCGGCGCATCGCCGCAGCCGATGGGCACGTTGATGTCGATGGCCTGGTGCAGGGTGAGGTTGGTCGGCGCGCTGGGGCGATGGTGGTAGGCCGGGAAGCCGAGCTTCGCGATGTCGGGGCTGTCGCGGAAACCGCCGTCGGTCACCACGCCGGCCACGCCTCGCTTCATCAGCCGCGTGACCAGGATGCCGCCAGCCGAGGCGGCGCGCGCGTCCTTGCGGCTGTCGATGACCAGCACGGCGCCTTCGGGACACTGCTCCACCGCCTGGCGCTGCGGATGATTGCGGTCGAGGAAAACGCTGATCGGGTTCAGGTCTTCGCGCGCCGGCATGTAGCGCAGCGTGAAGGCCTCGCCCACCATGTTGGGCAGGCCCGCGTCGAGCGGCCGCACGTCCTGGATGAACTGGTTGCGCAGGCCGCGCTTGAAAAGGGCCGTGCACAGGGTGGCGGTGCTCACCTTCATGAGCTGCTCGCGGGTGGCGGGATTCACGTGTCGTCTCCGTTCTTGAAATGAAATGGGAAATGAATGGGGGCTGGAGGGCCGATCAGAAGATGTCGGGCTCCGGTACCGGCTTGCCGAAGCTGGTTTCCAGGAAGTCGAAGTCGCAGCCTTCGTTGGCTTGCAGGATGTGACGGCCGAACATCCACCCGTAGCCGCGCTCGTAGCGCGGCGGCGGCGGCGTCCACAGGGCCTCGCGGCGGGCAAGTTCCTCATCGGCAATGTCGAGATGGATGCGCCGCGCAGGCACATCCACGGTGATGCGGTCGCCGGTCTGCACCAGCGCGAGCGGCCCACCGACGGCCGCCTCGGGCGAACAGTGCAGCAGGCAGCCGCCGTAGCTCGTGCCGCTCATGCGTGCGTCGGACAGACGCAGCATGTCTTTCACGCCCTGTTTCAGCAGCTTGCTCGGGATCGGCAACATGCCCCACTCCGGCATGCCGGCGCCGCGGGGGCCGGCGTTGCGCAACACGAGGATGTCGTCGCCCGTCACGTCCAGGTCGGGGTCTTCCACCGCCTTCTTGAGCGCGGGGTAGTCGTCGAACACCAGCGCCCGCCCGCTGTGCTGCAGAAGATGCGGCGCGCAGGCGCTGGGCTTGATCACCACGCCGTCGGGCGCCAGGTTGCCGCGCAACACGGCCAGTGCGCCTTCGGCGTAGATGGGGTTGGCGAGCGGCCGGATCACGTCGTCGTCGTAGACCTCGGCGCCTTCGATGTTCTCGCCGAGGGTGCGTCCATTGACGGTGCGCGCGTCGGTGCGCAGGTGCCCGCGGATGCGCTCCAGCATCGCGGGCAGGCCACCGGCGTAGAAGAAGTCTTCCATCAGGTAGGCGTCGCCGCTGGGCCGGATGTTGGCGATGACGGGCACGCGACGGCTGAAGGTGTCGAAGTCGTCCAGGCTCACCGCATGGCCGGCGCGGCGCGACATCGCGATCAGGTGCACGACGGCATTGGTGCTGCAGCCCATGGCCATCGCGCAGGCGATGCCGTTCTCGAAGTTGGCGCGCGTGAGCATCGTCGCGGGCGTGAGGTCTTCCCACACCATCTCGACGATGCGGCGCCCGCAGTCGGCGCTCATGCGGATGTGGTTGGCGTCCGCCGCGGGAATGCTGGAGGCGCCGGGCAACGTCAGGCCCACCGCCTCGGCAATGCCCATCATGGTAGCGGCCGTGCCCATGGTCATGCAGGTGCCGTGGCTGCGCGCGATGCCGGCTTCCATCTCGGCCCAGGCCTGTTCGCCCAGCCGGCCGGCGCGGCGCTCGTCCCAGTACTTGAAGGCGTCGGAGCCGGAGCCCAGCACCTTGCCCTTCCAGTTGCCGCGCAGCATGGGGCCGGCGGGCAGGTAGATAAAGGGGATGTCCATGCTGAGCGCGCCCATCACGAGGCCGGGCGTGGTCTTGTCGCAGCCGCCCATCAGCACCGCGCCGTCGATCGGATGGCTGCGCAGCAGCTCTTCCGTTTCCATCGCGAGGAAGTTGCGATACAGCATGGTGGTGGGCTTGACCATGCTTTCCGAAAGCGAAATGGCCGGCAGCTCGAGCGGGAATCCGCCCGCCTGGAGCACGCCGCGCTTGACGTCGTCCACGCGCTGCTTGAAGTGCGCGTGGCACTGGTTGGCGTCGCTCCAGGTGTTGACGATGGCGATCACCGGCTTGCCCATCCAGTCGGAATAGGTGTAGCCCATCTGCAGCACGCGCGAGCGATGACCGAAGGAGCGGAAGTCGTCGGGCGCAAACCAGCGGGCGCTGCGAAAGGATTCGTAGGGGCGTTTCATCAGGGTTGTCTCCAGGGGCATCGCGCGATGGACGCCGCCTTGCCGTTGGCAATATCGAAATTAAAACACTAGTATATTAGTGCGTCAATGACACAATCGCCAGCGATGAGCGCCCCTCCCAAGATCCGACTTGACCGCACCCGCCTGGCCGCACCCCAGGTGCTGGAAAGATTGCGAGAAGCCATCCTCTCGCTGGAACTCGTTCCCGGAACCGTGCTGGCGCGACAAGAGTTGGCCGACCGGTTCGGCGTGAGTCAAACGCCTGTTCGCGAGGCCCTGCTGCGCCTGAGCGAAGAAGCACTGGTAGACGTGTTTCCGCAGCACGCCACGCTGGTCAGCCGCATCGACATCGCGGCGGCACGCGAAGCGCACTTCCTGCGGCGGTCCATCGAACTGGAGCTGGTGCATCAGCTGGCACAGCAGGAATCGCCAGGGCTGGTCGAGCAGTTGAAAGGCGTCATCGCACAGCAGGCGGCGCTTGCAACGTCGCAGCGCTATGGCGATTTCGTCAACGCCGATCGGGCGTTTCACCGCCTGATGTATGAAGCCGGCGGCGTGCTGGGCCTTTGGGATCTCGTGGGCCGCGTATCCGGACATGTCGACCGGCTGCGCCGCCTGCACCTGCCCACCGCCGGCAAGACCGAGGCGATCCTGCGCGACCACCGCGCCATCGTGCGCGCCATCGAGGCACAAGACCCCGCCGCCGCCCAGGCCGCGCTTCGCAAGCATCTGTCAGGCACGCTCAGTGCGGTGAACGAGATCTGCCGGCAGTATCCCGACTACGTGCTCGCCTGACCGACCGTAGCCGGCCCCAGGCCTGACTGCGCTCTGGTCGCTTGCGTGCGCGAACTCAAAACTGAAGGCTTCCGCCGAACACGGACACCGGGTGTGCGCTCCAGCTCAATACAGCCACTTTCGCACAAGAGGCTGGCCGAAATGATGTGTCAGCAGCGCTTCCCCGCCCTCCTCGTCATCGTGAATTTCCGCCAGGCAGCGAATCATCAGAGCGTCGAGATAGTCCGCGACGGAAGCGAAGAAACGCGTCAACGGCTCACCGTCGTCGTGGTCGAAATAGTAGACCTCGCCCGTCTGCCGGTGAAAGCAGAACATGTTGCCGTTGCCGAGATAGTCACCGAAGGCGACCATCTCGTCGGCCAGCGCGAGAAGGGCGTCGCCGTCGGGCAGATCCTCGGCAATGTCGACGATGCCGGGGTAGGCCTCGCGCAATGCCTGGACCGGCGTGTCGCCCATCTCGACGCTGCACAGGGTCTCGGCCAGAGACAGCGCGCCGAACTGGCAATGGTATTCGCGCAGTGGCGCGGGCAAGCGACAGCCCAGACGTGCTTCCAGCGCATCCAGATCGGCGTCGCTCGAGGGCGTGATCGATGCCTGGCTCACATGACCTTGCCACAGGGCGGCGTATGCACCGATCACGTCGGCGTACCAGCGGCCGCGAGCCATCGGATCGGACAGTTCCGGCCACATCAGCGGCGGGCAGCCGTCGGGCGGCCACGGTGCGGATGGTTCGGTTGACTCAATCATCATCGTCAAGCTTGAATTGTTCGCCCGGTCCATGCGTGACCAGACATGGGCCGCCTTACCGATAGGCGTCGCACAGCGCCAGATACTCGTCGCCCGAAATCTCCAGGCCCGTGGCACGGCGCAGCACCCGCGCCCGCGGCTTGGGCAAGTCGGTCTTGATCTGGATCTGCCTGCCGATGGGAATGCCCATGTAGTTCTGGTTGACCCAGGTGTTCTCGACGATGTTGTCCCACGGCAGCAGCATGCCGTTCTCGAAGGTCAGGCCCTGGTGGCCGACGACAAACGCGGGCTGGTCGATGTTGCGCAGCGTGTTCAGGCACTTGAAGGTGAGCCATGCCGTGAGCAACCCGAAGCAGGCAGCGATGAGGATGCCGATGTTCTTGTCCTGCGCGCGGATGCACAGCACTGCCAGCACCACGGTCACCACAGCCCAGAGCGCGGTGCCGGCGATCAGGCGCGTGCGGGAATAGAACACGGGGCGGTCCTGGCGGATCTTCTCTTGCTGGGCGGCGGAGCTGTAGATTTCCATTTTTGTCTGATGCGCTGTGCGCGAATTGGAGTGAAAAAAAGCGGAGGGAGAAAACTCAGTGCGCGGGCAGGCGCTGCATCAGGCAGGCCATCAGCACGGGCTCGTTGTCGATCTTCGAGCGGTCGATCTTTCGGGACTTGCCGTGCGCAACGATGACCAGGTGTTCGTCCACCTCCATGCCCTCTTCGTCGGACTGCGTGCGGATGGTGTCGATGCTCGACCACGCAATCAGCTGGCCCTTGTGCACCAGGCCTTCGGCCTGCAGGCCGAGCGCGCCGAACTTCACCGTCTCGCCGGCATGCAGGCGGCGCTCGACATCGTGCCCCAACGTGGCACCGACGGCCTCTTCCACTTCGGCGAGCAAGGCATCAGGTGCGTCCCACAGGTTCAGGCGCAGGCGCAGCGTCCTTCCGTCGCGGGTGTCGAGCAGCACATGGTTGCGGTTATGGCGATGGCGAAAGCGCGTGACGTCCGCGAAGGCGAGTGTGCGGTCGCCAAGCCGAAGGCCTTGCCCGCCTACGGACAGTTGCCCCGGCGTGCGCAGCCATGCGAAGAAGTCGCTGCCCTGCCAGCAGATCAGATAGATCGCGGCGGGAACGGCCAGGAAGAGAACGACGATCGCGCCCCTGTGGTGAATGAAGTCCGGCGTGATGAGGTACGGCAGGATATAGACCTTGGCCGGCAGCAGCATCATGGCGCCGAAGACGTAAAGGGCCGCGATGCCGGCGAGCACGCAATAGAAGGAATAGCGGGGAAAGACTTTGGCGTGGCTCATAGGAATGTCGCACCCGGCGCAAGAACGACCGGCAATGCGGGCAATGGAAAACTGCCCGCGCACCATAGCAGCGCAACGCGCGTTTCATGACCCTCAACGCGACGGTAGGTGTCTCATTCTGAGAGAAAAAAATGGGCGCCATACGAAAGGTTTAACTTCTCTTTCCCCCGACGGCTGAACGGCGTCGCAGCACACCCCCCACCTCTTCCTGCAAGTCGTGGCGCCCGATGAATGCGCTGCATTGTGGAGTTGCAGACACATCAGTTCCATTCGGCTCAACCTTTGCCCATGATCGTGTCCAAGCGGACAGTCCGGCGCATTGCATCTTGCGCAAGGCGTCCTTTTTCCCCTTTCAGCAGACACCTCCAACGACATGGCAAAAGTTCTCGTTCTCTATCACAGCTTCTACGGTCACATCGAAGCCATGGCGCAAGCCGTTGCGCAGGGCGCGCGCGACGTTGCCGGCACCACGGTGGATCTGAAGCGCGTCCCCGAAACCGTACCGCCCGACGTCTTCCGGAACGCGAAGGGCAAGGAAGACCAGGCTGCGCCGATCGCAACGCCCGGCGAGCTCGCCGACTACGACGCGATCGTGTTCGGCGCACCGACGCGCTTCGGCAACGTCAGCGCCCAGATGCGCACCTTCATCGACCAGACCGGCCCGCTGTGGATGCAGGGTGGCCTCATCGGCAAGGTCGGATCGGTCTTCACCGCGTCGGCGACGCAGCACGGCGGACAGGAGAGCACGATCCTGAGTTTCCTGCCGACGCTGCTGCACCACGGCATGCTCGTCACGGGTCTGCCGTATGCCGAGAAGCGGCAGATGGGGCTGGACGAGATCAAGGGCGGCAGCCCCTATGGCGCGGCGACCATTGCCGGCGGCCAGGGAGAGCGGATGCCCAGCGAGCAGGAGCTCGGCATGGCGCAGTTCCAGGGCCGGCATGTGGCCGAGATCGCGGCCCGGCTTTTCGGCTGACCCGACGGAGCATTCATCATGCAGAAAGACATCGCCGGCATACGCCTTCCCGACAGCCAGCTCGCCCGCGAGATGACCCAGTTCATTCGCGACACCGAAAGCGACCTGCTGTTTCACCACTCCGCCCGTGTCTATTGCTGGGGCGCCTTGACCGGCGCACGCACCGGATCGACTTTCGATCCCGAGTTGCTGTACGCGGCGTCCATGTTCCACGACATCGGCCTCACTGCGCGCCATGAACAGAGCCAGCTTCGCTTCGAGGTCGATGGCGCGAACGCCGCGCGCGATTTTCTTCAGGGGCATGGCATCTCCGAACGCGACATCGAGACGGTCTGGAATGCCGTTGCACTCCACACGACGCCCGGCATCCCGCAATTCATGCGTCCGGAAATTGCGCTGGTGCAGGCGGGCGCCGGCATGGACGTGGCCGGCCGCGGCTACGACCAGTTCACCGACGCGCAGCGCGAAGCCGTCGTCGCCGCGTTTCCCCGGGAAACCGACTTTGCGCATGGAATCATCGATGCCTTCCACCAGGGCATGAAGCACCGTCCGGACAGCACCTTCGGCACCTTCAACGACGACGTCCTGGCATTCAAGGATCCGGGCTTTCAGAGGATCGACATGTGCACGGTCATTCTTGCTTCGCGCTGGAACCGCCAGACCGGCTGCGATACCGCGGGCGGCTGTGCGCACCACGGCCACCGCGATCCGGGACACAAGCACGAATGAATCGCCGGGGCCTGCGCACTCGAACGCCGCGGCCATCGCATGCCGGCTATTCGATGCGGAACACGAACTCCTGCGTCGCCAGCACCTCCGCGTCGCCCGAGGTCTCGCATTCGTATCGCATCACCGCCGCTCGCACGGCCGAGTGATAGACACGCGGGCCCGACAGGATGCGCACCTCCTGCACATGGCCGCCCCTGATGCGCACCTCGGCCTTCACCACGCCGCCGATGCCTTCGTCCAGCGCCTTGCGCGGCATCTCGGGCTTGACCTGCCGCGGGCAGGCCACCGAGATGTCGGTGGTGGTCGCCTTCGGCGGGGCCGGCGGCGCGGGGGGCGCCGGTGGTGCGGCCGGCGGCGGCGGCACGGGCTCGGTGTTCTGCACGGCAGTGATCGCGGGCGCCGAGGTGACGGGCGGGGTCACGGCCGGCGGCGGCACGTAGGCCGGGCGCGGCGGCGGTGGCGGCTTGGGCGTTTCCTGCCGCACGATCTTCTTCGGCGGCGGCGGTGGGGGTGGAGGGGGCGGCGGGGGCGGCTTGATCTCGCTGATGATGGTCGCCTCCATCGGCTTCTTGATCAGCTCGACCGTCTGGCGCGCGAGCCCCGACACGAGCGCATAGCCCACGCCGACGTGGAACAGCACCATCACGGCGATGCCCACGGGACCGAAGCGCGACTTGGGGTTGAAGTCCTGGCGGGAGCGCTTCATGGAACGAACTGCTCCGCACCCACGATGCCCAGCTTGCTCACGCCCGTGCGCTGCGCCGAGGCCATCACACCGGCCACCACCTCGTATTTCGCGCGCCGGTCGGGGCGCAGGTGCACCTCGGGTTGCACGGCCTGCGCGGCAACCTGTTCGAAGCGCCGTTCGATCTCGCCGCGGTCGGCCAGCGGCTCGCCGTTCCATTGCACGACGCCGAGCGCATCGATGTCGATGCGCAGCACCTCGGGCTTGATGTCGCTGGGCGGCGGGTTGCCCGTGGGCATGTTCAGGTTGACCGCGTGCAGCTGGATCGGGATGGTGATGATCAGCATGATCAGCAGCACCAGCATCACATCGATGAGCGGCGTGGTGTTGATGTCCATCATGGGCTCGTCAGAGGGCGCGCTGCTGCGCCGCCCCTGCTTTTCTTTTCTTGGCATGGCTTGTCTCGCTGTGTGCGCGTTTCAGTTCAGCGCGGGCGGCTCGGTGATGAAGCCCACCTTGGCGATCCCGGCCGCCTGGCAGGCGTAGACGATCCGGCCCACCGGCTCGTAGTCGGAATGCCAGTCGCCGCGGATGTGCACCTCGGGCTGCGGGTTCAGGGCGGCCACCTTGGTGAGCCGGGCGATCAACGCGGGCGTGTCGCGCACCGGCGTGTCGTACCAGTAGGTGCGGCCGGCGGCGTCCACCGAGATCACGACGGTCTCGGGCTTGCTCTCGCGCACCTCGTTGCGTTCCTTCGGCACCGCGACGGGCACCGAGTAATTGACCACCGGGATGGTGATGAGGAAGATGATCAGCAGCACCAGCATCACGTCGACCAGCGGCGTGGTGTTGATGGCCGCGATGGCCTGCTCCTCGTCTCCCCCGGCGGCCGGGATGTTCATCGCCATGGCGCGGTTCGCTTGATTGCGCGGGCCGTCAGGCCGCGGCGCTGCCGGCCAGGATCACCGAGTGCAGCTCGCCGCTGAACTCGCGCACGTCGTCCATCACGGCGATGTTGCGGCGCAGGAGCCAGTTGTAGCCCAGCACCGCGGGCACGGCCACGGCCAGGCCGATGGCGGTCATGATGAGCGCCTCGCCCACCGGGCCCGCCACCTTGTCGATCGACGCCTGGCCCGCCACGCCGATGGCGGTGAGCGCGTGGTAGATGCCCCAGACCGTGCCGAACAGCCCGACGAACGGTGCCGTCGAACCCACGGTGGCCAGCAGCGACATGCCGTTGCCCAGGCGCCGCTGCACGCGCTCGGTGGCGCGGTGGATGCACAGGTCGACGAAGTCGGCGAAGTCGACCTTGCCGCGCAGGCCGTCGTGCTTCTGCGTGGCCTGCATGCCGGCGTCGGCAATGAAGCGGAACGGGCTGCCCTCGGCCAGCCGCGCGGTGCCGGCCTGCACGGTGCCCGCATTCCAGAACTCGTTGTCGACCGCGCGCGCCTGGCGGCCCATGCGCATCTGCTCGAGCAGCTTGGTGACGATCACGTACCAGCTGCCCATCGACATGATCGCCAGGATGGCGAGCACGGCCTTGGCCACGGCATCGCTCTGCGACCAGAGCGCGCCGATGCCGTAGGGGTTGTCGACCTTGGCGGTGGCCGCCGATGCGGTGGCGGGTGCGGCGAGTTTCTCGGGCACCGCCACGGGTGCGGGCGCGGCAGCGGCGCTGGCTGCGGTCTGCGGTGCCGGCGAGGTCTGGGCGCCCGCGAGTTGCGGCGCGCTGCCCAGGCCGAGGGCCAGAACGAAAGGCGCGGCCACGGCCGTCAGCCGCGCAAGGAATGTCTTCGTCATCGTTGTCTTCTCCGAAAAAAATAGGTTCTCTTCAGGCCGCGGCTTACCAACCGCGCGCCTTGTCCCAGACCGCCCGTACGCCGCTGCCGGCGCCTTCGACCACGTGGTAGCGGTCGTAGGGGGCGGCGGTCATGCAGGCGTGGTGCGGCAGCACGCGCACGCGGGCGCCGACGGGCAGTGCGCGGAACATGGCTGTTGCGTCGGCATCACCCTCGCAGGCGATGAGCCCGTGCTCCTGGTGCAGCTCGGCCACGCACAGGCCGGGCATCGGCACGGTGCCATCGGCCTGGCACACCAGCCCGAAGCCCAGGCCGCTGCGGAACTCGGCCGCCGACTGGTCCTTCGACAGCGCGAGCGCGCCGGCGTCGATCAGCACGCGGCGCGAGCGCGGGTTGTGGCCGATCACGGTGGCCAGCACCGACAGCGCGATGTCTTCCACGCCGCAGATGCCGCGCGCCACCTGATCGAGGTCGCAGAAGGTGTAGACGCCGGGCCGCATCTCGGTGACGCCTTCGAGCGTCTGCGCGCACACGGCCGTGGGCGTGGAACCCACGCTCACCACCTCGACCGGAATGCCGACCGCGCGCAGCCGCTCGGCCGCATGCACGGCGCCGGCACGCTCGGCCTCGGCAATGGCGCGGATCGCGGTGCCGCCCTGCACGTGGTAGCTGTGGCCCGCATGCGTGAGCACGCCGGCCAGCGACAGCGATTCGCTGCGCTGCACTTCGCGCGCAAGCGACAGCAACTCGTCGTCGTTCGGGCCGACGCCGCCGCGCCCGCCGCCCGTGTCGATCTCGAGCAGCAGGCGGAAGCAGGCGCCCAGCGCCCGCGCGCGCGCACTGGCCGCCTGCACCGCCTCGATGGAATCGGCCAGCAGCGTCACGCGCGCGCCGTGCGTGCGCTGGATGTCGTGCAGCGCCTCGATCTTGTTGGCGTCGATGCCGACCGCATAAGTCAGGTCGGTGAAGCCGTGGCGCGCGAAGTACGCGACCTCGGCCACCGTCGACACCGTGAGCCCGCCGGCCTGCCCGCGCGCGGCGCGGCGCGCCACGTCCACCGACTTCGCGGTCTTCAGGTGCGGGCGCAGCGCCACGCCGTGGCGCGCCGCGCGCTCTGCCATCGCCTCGCAATTGCGTTCGAGCACCCCGACGTCGAGCAGCAGCGCGGGGGTGGTGAGTTCGGCCAGGGTCGTCATCGGCCGGTTCCGGACGCGATCTGCGCCATCACGCCGTCGATTTCCTCGGCCACGCGCTGCACGAAGGGCGGCAGCAGCACCAGCGTCATGTGCGCCGCGCCATCGATGCACGCGAGGCGGCGTTGCGTCGACAGCGCTGCATTCGATTCCTGGAACTCGGGCCAGCGCTGCTGCACCGCGGCGATCGCCGGGTCGGCGCCGGCCGGCAGTGGCTGCTGCTTCGCCCACAGCACGGCAAGCGGACGCGCACCGAAGTCGGGTGCGGCACCGGCCTGGCGCGCGACGTGCGGCAGGCCGCGCACCTCGGCCAGCATGGTGTCGAGCGCTTCGGGCGTGTAGGTGGCCTTCATCTGGCGCAGCACCTGCGGCATGTCGGCGAACAGGGCCTCGATGGGTGCCTGCTCCGGCGGCGGCGGGCCGCCAGCCTGAAAGTTCGCGCGCTTCTCGCGCTCGGCCGCGAACTGCGATTCGGGCGGGTGCTCGTACATCGCGAACTGCTCAGGATGGCTGGCGTCAAGCATCACGACGCCGGCCACCTGCTGCGGGTACAGGCCTGCGTAGACCCGGTTCAGCAGGCCGCCGAGCGAATGGCCGACCAGCACGATCGGGCCTGTCACGCCTGCCGCTGCGAGCAGCGCATGCAGGCGGTGCGCCGTGCGCTCGCCGTCGAAAGGCGCATCGTCGGCCTCGCTCCAGCCCATGCCGGCGCGGTCGTAGCTGATTACGGGGTGCTTCGCCGCCAGCGCCTGCTGCAGCCGCGCGTAGGTCGTCGAGGCACAGCCACCGCCGGCTTCGATCACGATCGTGGGCTGCGCGGCACTGGCCGGCGCGGGGCCGCTGCGCTGCAGATGCATCGCACGGCCGTCGATGGTGTAGAGCTCCCCGGGCGCAGCCATGTGGTACGGCCGTCCGGGCTGTTCCACGCGCGGCCAGTAGTCGAGGTCGCGCACGCGGTATGGCAGGTTGGCGAAGTCGGTGCTCAGCGAGGCCGGCGTCGACACATACAGCACCGACTTGGCGATCGGGCCGAACTCCGCATGGAAGTGCTGCGCCGACTTCACGATGACCAGCTTCTTGGCCGCCAGGTCGATGCCCAGTCCGGTGAAGAGATCGGCGCCGATGACCTGGTTGCGCTTGCTGATGAGCACGATGTCCACGCCGTCCGCCGCCTGCACCCACACGCACGGCCCCATGGGCGTGCGCACGCCCGAGAGGCCGCCCTGCGAATGCGCCTCCACCACGTTCTTCACGGTCACGTGCAGGTCGATGGGGTTGCCCGAAGCCGGGCCGCACTTGCCGCCCAGGCGCAGCTCGAAGCTCGCGCCCACGCCCGCGTCGCGGCACAGCTGCACCGCGCCCAGGTCCCAGACGCCGCCGAAGGCCACGTCGCCGATGCCGCGCTCGACCACCGCGCGCAGCATGAAGGTGCTGTCGCTGGTGGCGCCGCCGCCGGGGTTGTCGGCGGTGTCGGCAATGACCACGGGGCCGTCCGGCACGGCCATGGCCTTGGCGAGCGTCTCCTCGATCGAAAGCGAAGGCACGCCGGTCTCGTGGCGCAGGTCCCAGAAGGCGCGGCCCAGCTCCTTGGCGAGCTTCGCGGCCAGCGCGGGGTCGTTGTCGGTCACCACCCAGAGCTTGGCGCCCGACTCAGGCACGTCGGCCCACGGGAAGCCATGGCCCAGCGACACCGAGAGCACGCCCGGCAGTTGCTCGGCGGCCTGCATGCGGCGCACGAAGCCGGCCATGGGTTCGCGCGTGGTATGCCACTTGCCGACCATGCGGCAGTCGTGCACGGCGGTCACGGGCCGCACGCGGCCCTCTGCGGTGTCGACCACGATGCGGATCAGTTCGGTCAGGCGTTCGAACGCGTCGGTGTGCGGATATTCCTTGTAGCAAATGATCGCGTCCGCCTCATTCAGCATCTTCTGCGTGAAGTGGCAGTGCAGGTCGAGCGAGACGCCGATGGGCACGCCCGGCCCGACGATGTCGCGCACGCGCGAGATCACGTCGCCTTCGCAGTCGTCGTAGCCGTCGGCCACCATCGCGCCGTGCAGCACGAGGATCACGCCATCGACCGGGCCGGCCTTGCGCAGGTCGTCCAATATTTCGTCGCGCAGGCGCTCGTAAACGCTGCGCACGGTGCGCCCGAGCGGCTGCGCGAAGGCCAGCAGGCTCTCGACCGTTTCGTGGCCTTCCGCGGCCAGTTGCTTCCGCACCTCGACCGCGTACATGCCGTAGCCGGCCGCGTCCCGCGTGCTCGCGTCGCCGCGGAAGATGCCGTATTCCTCGTAGCTGCCCAGGCCGGTGGGGGCCGAGACGAAGGTGTTGGTCTCGGTGGCGAACAGGGTGGTGAAGAACTTCATGCGCGGGGCTCCTGGCGGGCAAGGTGGATGTTTCGCGAGCGCGTCGTGGCGAACAGCAGTCCCACGACCCGGCCGCCCTTGCGCTCCACGTTGAGAACCGATTTGCCCAGCTGGGACAGCACCGGATCGACCGAAGCGAGCGTCATCACGTCGGCCGACAACGGTGTCAGCACGCACACGTGCTGGCCGTGGCGGCCCTGCACGGTGAGCAGCAGCTTGCCGTCCACCAGCGCCATCTGCGCGGTGGCATCGAGGTCGGGGCTGGTGTAGTCGCCGCACAGCTGGTCGGCGAGCGACACGGCATCGGGCGCGGTCGCGGGCAGGCGCTCGAAGCGGCGCGGCTGGCCGCCTTCGTGCAGCACGAGCGCGTCGGGCGCACGTTGCGGATCGATGTCGCCCGCGTCGATCACGAGGTCGTTCACCGGAATGTCCTGCAGGCCCAGCCAGAGCTTGCCGCCGCCCTGGTGCATCGCATGCGCGCTGCCGGCCTGCCACGACATGCCCAGCTTGCCGCCAACCTCCGCGAAGCCCAGCAGGCTGCCCGTCGACGGTGCGTGGTAGCGCTGGCCGACCAGCGCGGGGAAGTCGCTGGCCAGGGGCCGCACTTCGGGCGGCGCGAGCGCGTCGCCCAACAGCAGCTCGACCGCCCTGAGCGCCAGCGACGCCGGCGACACCGGCGCGCCGTTCACCATGGCGATGATGTGCAGCCCGTGGCTGGGCACGCTGATCATCTGCGACTGCGCGCCGAGCACGGCGCCCGCGTGGTGGACGATCTCGACGCCGCGATACGGGTGGCGCGCCAGGCCGAAGCCGTAGGTCACCTGGGAGCCCGACGACAGCGTGGTGGGGGCCGACAGCAGCGCCCAGCTCTTCGCGCTGCCCACGATCTTTTCGCTGCCGTGCATGTGCGCGAGCCAGCGCAGCATGTCGTCCGCCGTCGACACCAGCGAACCGCCGCCGTCGAGTTCGCACGGGTACATGCCGCGGCGCCAGCCGCCGCCGGGCGCGGGCATGTAGAGGCCGGCCATGTGCGGCACCACGTCGAGGTCGGTCTGCACCGACGACGTGTCGGGCATGCCCAGCGGGTCGAACAGGCGCGCCTTCAGGAAGTCGTTGAAGCTCCGGCCGCTCACGCGCTCGACGATCTTCGCCAGCAGGAAGTAGCCGCCGTTGCTGTAGACCATGTGCGTGCCGGGCTCGAAGTTGAGCTCGCTCTGGCGTGCCATCGCGGGCAGGCCCGGGCCGGGCAAGGTGAACGTGAGGCCGTGCGCAATCGCCCACAGCTCGTCATGGCCGCGCCAGCCGCTGGTGTGCGTGAGCAGGTGGCGCAGCGTGGGGCCGTTGGCGCTGAGCTGCGGCAATTCGGGCAGGTATTTCTGCACCGGGTCTTCCACATCGAGCAGGCCGTCTTCGGCCAGCAGCAGCACGGCCATCGCCGTGAAGTGCTTGCTGGTGGAGGCGATGCGCATGCGCGTGGTCGGCGTGAGGGCCACGCCCATCTCCAGGCTGGCCATGCCGACGGCACGGCGGTACAGCAGGCGGCCGTGCTGCGCGATGCCCAGCACCAGGCCGGGCGCGTCGCTGCGATTGAGGGGCGCCACCAGCGCGTCGATGGCGGCCAGTGCGGAGGCGGTGTCAGGAAGAGAAGCTGAAGGGTGTGGTTGTGACATGGAGGAACAACGAACGATGAAAGGGAGGAGCGGGATCTCGAAGCAGAAGGCTCAGTTCGGCTTCGCCTCGCGCATCAGGCGGACGAACGGGCCTTCGGTGGCGCGCAGCACCATGGCGCCCAGGCTGCCGCCGACCAGCGTGGTCGCGACGATGGACACCGCCAGGCCGTTGGGCATCGACTTGAGGGCGTCCGACAACATGCCGACCATCAGCGGCCCCACCACGCCGAAGGGCAGGCTGGCCAGCGTGAGCATCGCGATGGTGCGGGCGCGCAGGTGCGGCGGCGCCGCGTCCTGCAGCACGTTGGGCAGCAGCACCGCACTGCCGATGAGCGGCACCACCAGCAGCCCCAGCAGCATGAAGTTGTGGTTGGCCGAACTCGTGAACAGCAGCAGCGTCGACATCAGCGCCGCCGAGAGATTGCCCAGCATGATCAGCCGCAGCGCCGCGGCCGGTCCCATGCGCGGCTGCACGTAGCGCATCGACAGCACGCCCAGCAGGCCGCCGGCCACGGTGCCGCACAGGAAGGCCAGGCCCATGCCCTGCCCCATCTGCACCGGGGTGACGCCGTAGGTGCGCGCCGTGACGATCGGCAGCCAGGTGCCGAGCGAACTCAGGCCGACGCTGGTCAGGCCCACGCCGGTCACCAGGCCCGCGAAGGTGCGCCAGTGACGGCGCAGGTGCTCGCGCAGGGTCGTGGCGCCCGTTGCGTCGGTGACCGGTGCGTCCGGCTTTGCCTGGTGGACACCGCCGTGCGGCGTGCGCCGGATCGACAGCACCAGCAGCGTCACCGGAATGCCGGCCGACGCCAGCACGAAGAAGGTCAGGCGCCAGGCTTCGAGCTGCTGCATCGCGACGGGCAGCCAAGGCCGCAGGTCATCGGTGAGGTGCACGATGGTGCCGCCCAGCAGCGCACCCAGCGCACTGCCGAAGATGGCCGACAGCGCGAACACCGCATTGGCCAGCACCCGCTGCGCGCGCGGGAACAGGTCGGGGATCATGCTGTTGGTGATCGGCGTGAGGCCCGCCTCGCCCACACCCAGGCCGACGGAGGCGACGAACAGCACGCCGTAGTCCATGGCCGTGCCGCGCATGGCGGTGGCGGCGCTCCACAGCACCACGCAGGCGGCGAGCACCACGCGCCGGTCGTAGCGGTCGCTGAGCCAGCCCAGCGGCAAGGTGGCGATGCCGGTGAACAGCACGATGCCCGCGCCCTGCAACAGCCCGAGTTGCGTGTCGGAGAGCGACAGCGTCTGGCGGATCGGCTCCGTCAGCAGCGTAAGGATGACCTTGTCGATCGACCCCAGCACCGTCGCGATGATGAGCACCGCCAGCGCATACCAGGCGCTGGTGGGCGCCTTGCGGGTCGTTTCCAGGGCCGCAGGGGCGGCCGCATCCAGCGGCATCGGTGCCGCGAACGGTGGAAGGCCCGCCATGTCAGAACGGAACGTTGACGTTCACGCCGATGGTGCGCGCCGGCACGAGCGCCGCAGTCACCAGGTTCGGGTTCGCGTTGAGTCCGGTTTCGATCGACACGATGCCGCGTCGGTTCGTCAGGTTGCGCACGTAGGCCGAGACACTGAAGCGCTTGAAGTCGATGCCCGCCTGCAGGTCGACCAGCGTGTAGGCCGGCATCATGATGCTCGGCAGGGCCGTGCTGCCGCGGTAGCCCGCGTCGCGCTTGCCGGTGTAGCGCGCGCTGATGCCGACATAGGCCGGGTGGTCGGCGAGGCTGAAGTTGCGCGTCACGCCCAGCGTGGTGGCAAAGCGCGGCGTGTGCGGCAGGCGCGTGCCGGCCGTGGCGCCTATGCCCTTGGCGTCCTCGGTCAGGCGCGCGTCGATGGCGGCGGCGTTGGCGGTGAAGCGCCACTCCTTGCTGGGCTTCCAGTTGAGCGTGAGTTCGCTGCCCTTGATGCGGGCCGCACCCGCGTTGGTGACGAACACGAAGCCGTTGCTGCGCGTGGGCTGCTGCACGCCGCTCCACTCGATGTCGTACAGCGCCGCTTCCAGTGACAGCGTGCGGTCCAGCAGGTCGGCCTTGTAGCCCAGCTCGTAGCTCCACAGCGAGTCGGAGTTGTAGGTCGGCTGCACCACGTTGCGGTCGGTGTTGGCCTTCAGCACATTCGGACCGCCGGGGCGGTAGCCGCTGGCCGCGCGGAAGTACACGGTGCTCGTCTCCGACAGCGTGTACTTGGCTGCGGCCAGATAGGTGGTCGGGCTTTCCGACGAGGTGCCGGCGGCATTGGCGCCGGCCGCACCGACCAGCTGGCCGGTCTGGCGGCTGGCGTACTTCTGGTTGTTGCGCGACAGGCGCAGGCCACCGGTGAGCGAGAACGCGGGCGTCACGTTCCAGGTGACGTCGCCATACACCGCTTCCTCGCGGTAGCGCGACGACTGTGTCGACGTCAGCAGGCCGAGGCTGCCCCGGCCCCCGATCAGGTTGGCGTCCATGGCGCCGTTGTTGCTGCCGCGTTCGCGGTTCAGGTACACGCCCGCCAGCCACTCGATGGTGGTGCCCGAGCGCGAGGTCAGGCGGAACTCCTGGCTGACGCGGTGCTGCTCCACGGTGCTGTTCACCGGCACCGAGGCCACCGGCACGCGCAACGCGCTCAGCATCGGCCCGTACGAGCCGGTGAAGTCGACGGTGTTGTTGATCTTCACGTCCTGCGCGGAGGTGATCGAGTTCAGGCGGGCCCAGCCGAAGTCGTACTCCACGTCCAGGCCGAACAGCTGCGTGAGGTTGCTGTATGACTCGTTGGTCGCCAGCTGGCGCGTGCGCTCCCGGCTCCACGGGCGCAGCGTGCGCTTGTCCATCTCTTCGAAGCCCAGGCCCTTGCGATGCACGTCCTGCACCGTGCCCGTGAGCCGCACCGTGAGCTCGCGCGTGGGCGTGAGCAGCAGCGAGACCCGGCCGCCGTCGGTGTGGCCGCGGTCGACATTGCGCCCACGCGCCAAGCCCGTGGCGTCGTAGCTGCCGCCGACCTGGTCGGTGAAGGCGGCGAAGCGGATGGCCGCCACGTCTTCCTTGATCGGCACATTGAGCACGGCGCCGGTCGTGAAGCCGGGGCCACCGCCCTGCGTCCACGAGGTGCCCAGCTTCACCGAGCCCGCGAACTCCATGGTGTCGGGCTGGTTGGTCACGTACTTGAGCACGCCGCTCATGGCGCCGGCGCCGTACAGCGTGCCCTGCGGGCCGCGCAGCACCTCGATGTGGCTCAGATCGAGCATGCCCATGTCCAGCGGCGTGTTGCCGCCGTTCGCGCCGGCCGAGCTCAGGCCGGTGGCCACGTCGTCCACGTACACACCCACGGTCGCGATGCCCTGCACCGGGCCCATGGTCAGTCCGCGCATGGTGAGCGTGCCGCCCACGCTGCCGCTGCTGGTGAGGTTCACGCCCGGTTGTTCGGCCACGTAGTCGGCCAGGTTCTTGGCGCCCGCGCGTTCCAGCGCCTGTGCCTTCATCACGTTGACCTGCATCGGGATCTCACGCACCGGCTCGCGGCGACGCGTGGCGGTGATGGTGACGCTGTCGAGCGACTGCGGTGCTTCGTCGGCCAGCGGCTTGGCAGCCGCAGCGGCCGTGTAGATCACGATGGCGCCGTCGTCACCGCGGCGCGTGCGAAGCTGCGTGCCTTCGAGCAGCTGCGCCAGCGCGTCCTGCGGCGAGAGCGCACCCTTCACACCGCGCGTGGTCACGCCCCTCACGTCGTCCACCTTGTAGAGCAACTGCACGCCGCCCTGCGCGATGTAGGCATCGAGCGCGGTCTTGAGATCGCCACCGCTCACATCGAACCCTTGAGGCGGGGCCTGCGTCTGCGCTTGCACGGCCATTGCGCTCGACAGCGCCCACGCGCCGCCGATGACCCATGGGCGCAGGGCCCCGAACGTTCGCTTCTTCTTGGACGGCAGACCGGTGCGGGGCGCGATGCGATTCATGGGTGTCTTCTCCAACGTGGTTATTTGTTTGGGATACCCACTGAGACGAACGCACCGTCACATTCCGGTAATTTGTTAATTCGAAATTCTGATTTCGTTGCCGCGCTCATGCGCCGCAAGGCCGAAGCCCTGCTTGAGCAACGCCACGAAGCCGCTCATGTTGTTGGCGTCGAAGCTGCCGCCGATGCGCACCTGCGCGATGGCCGGATCGGCGATCACGAGCTGGCGCGCGTTGTAGCGATTGAACTGCGCAGCCGCATCGGCCAACGTGGTCTGGTCGAACACCAGCTTGCCTTCGCGCCAGCTCAGTTCGTCGTCGACCTGCTTGGGCGCCTTCGAGATCACCAGCACGTTGTCCGCGTGCGTGACGGCCGCCTGGTTGCGCGTGAGCACGGTGGGCTCCGCACTCTTGGCGCCCGGCTGGGCCGATGCGATCTGCACGCGCCCCTCTTCCACCGTCACGTTCACCTGCTCGCCCTGACGCCGCACGAGAAAGCGCGTGCCCAGCACGGTGATGCGGCGGTCGCCGGCGATGACGAAAAAGGGCCGCTTCTTGTCGTGCGCGATGTCGAAGTAGGCCTCGCCCGCGTCGAGCCAGACCTTGCGCCCGCTGTCGTTCACGGCGATGCGTACCTGCGTCGCGGTGTTCAGCGTGAGCCTGGAGCCGTCGGCCAGCGCCACGGACTGGCGCGCGCCGACGGCGGTAGCGTACTGCTGGCCCTGTTCTTCCTGCATGTACTGCCAGCCGAACCAGGCGGTGCCCGCCGCGGCCACCAGCACGCCGGCGGCAATACGTTGCAGCGAGAAGCGTGACAGGCGTGAGACCGGGCGTGCAGCCTGCGGCTGCGATGCCGGAGCCGGCGTGGGGCCGGGAATCGGGATCGCCGGTGTGCGCAGTGCGCCCAGCCGGTCGCCGCGCTCCCAGGCACTGGACAGCCGGAGCCACGCCACGCGGTGGGCAATCGACGTGGAAATCCAGGCGTCCAGCTGCTGCTGGTCGGTGTCGGTCCATGCACCGCTGTCGCGGCGGGCCAGCCAGTCGGCGGCCAGGGATTCAATTCGCTGGGCGTCGCTCATGGGTTTACCTCCGTGCTTGGCACTGCGGTGCGAGCTTGCTTGGGGCGGCCCGGCGCGGCGCTCATGTAGAAAGCCTCCGCTCGCTCTGCGCTCGCCCGAAGGCCTTGGTGTCCAGCTGCACGCCGCCCGACAGCAGCGCATCGGCCAGGGCGCGCACGCCGCGCGACACCTGCCGCTCGACCGTGTCCTCGGTGATGCCCAGCTGCGTGGCGACCTCGCGCTGCGAGAGCCCGTCGATCTTGCGCATCTCCACCACGCGGCGGCACTTGGACGGCAGCGCTTCGAGCGCCGATTGCAGGAGCCGCAGCTCGCCGCGGCCGGCGGCGTGGCGTTCGGGCGTGAGCTCGTCGGCGGAGAAATCGAGCGCGTCGAGGTCGGCAATGATTTCGATGGAGACGATCTGCGCGCGCCGGGCGCGGTCGATCAGCAGGTTGCGCGCGGTGGCGAAGACGAAGGGCTTGACCTGGTCTGGCATGGATCTGGAGGCGGATTCGTAGATGCGCACGTAAACGTCCTGCCGCAGGTCGGGCACTTCGGCGTCGTCACGCCAGTTGCGGCGAAGGAAACGCGTGAGCGCGGCTTCCATCGGCAGCACCTCGCTGACGAACCAGGCATCCAAGTCACTGAGAACCACGAAGCGCTCCTGGAAATTGAAGGGCCGAAAGAAGGACGGCAGCCGCCGGGATTGGCGACAGACAGTGAGACGAACGGCCCGAGGATTTCCGGTAACGCGCGAAGGCACGCCGGGTGAATTTGCCGAAATTCCTGCGAATTCCGATGCCCGGCAACGCTTCCTGAAATTCTAGGGTCTGCTCACCCTATTTCAGGGGTTGCGAAGCTCGCCCCAGCCCGGCCATCAAGGCGCGTGACGCCGTGCGTGCGTCTGCACGCACAAGGAACGCAACGCCGAGGGCCGGGCTGGGGCGAGCTTGCCTACGGGTTGCTTCGCCAAGGGGCCGTCTGCGGCGTTGCCCGCGCGTAGCAAGGCATGAGCCTTGCTACGCGCGGGCGCCTTGCAGCCAGCCCCTTGGCGAAGCAACGCAACCCCTGAAATAGGGTGAACAGGCCCTAGAAGGCCCGGGCCGAGGGCTTTTCCGCCTTGCCCGATACCGGAAAGTGCGTTCGAACTCGTCTTACCGGGGCAGAAGAAAAACCAATTCGCAGAAAACAGAACGACATGATTCGAATCCGGAGGCAGCCCCCCACCCTCTTCGCCTTCTTGAAACGCGCCCGCCTGGGCCTGGCCTTCGTTGCCGCAGCCGGCCTGCTGGTGGCGGGTCCAGCCCTCGCCCATGCGACGGAGTTCGATGTGAAGGGCGGCGAGCTGCGGCCCGCGCTCGACGCCTACATCGCGCAGTCGGGCGTGCAGCTCATCTACAAGGTGGAAGACGTCAAGGACCTCTCGACCCGGGGTCTCAAGGGAAAGATCGCCGCCGACGCGGCGCTGGACCGCCTCCTCGACGGCACCCGCCTGCGCGTGCGGCGTGGCCAGGATGGCGCAATGGTGCTCATCGCGCCAGCCCCGGCGCGAACGCCCGCGGCTGCGCGGTCGGACGCACCTGTGCGCGTCGAGTAAGACGCGCAGGGCTCTGTATCAGCACGCCTTCAGCTGAACGATGGGTACAAGGGGTCACTCTCGGCCGCGACCCATGCCACCATCGTCCGGCCGGGCCGCGATTCGTAACTCGCGATCCAGATCAGCGCGCGTGCGGCCAATGCGGCATGCGCTTCGACGGGCGTCTGCACCGAACCGGCATACACGAGCCGACACAGGCAAACCCTCCCCCAGTGAATGGCGGCGAAGTAGCTCATGCCTTTGGCGTAAATCGGGCCGGCGAATATTCGCGTTTGCCACTGATTGCGCGCGGGCACTGCGCCGATCGCCGCAACCTCAAAACCAGTTTCGACTTCCAACTTGGCCACCTTTTCAACTGCTCCGAGCGTCACGAATCCAGGCCGAGAGGTCTGTACGCTCTCTCACATAGTGGGGCATGCAGGTGCTGCGTGCCCCACTATGTGCGATGTCGAACAGACAACGCTCCCTTGACCGGATAACGATGGGCAGTACGTCTTCTGAGCAGAAGGAAGGCGGCATTTCATTGAATGAGCCAGGCGAAAGCCATCGAGGTTTCGGAACATGCGCAACTTTCTCACCAACAACCAGGAGGAGCTGGTTTCACGGTGCAAGTCGAAGGTTGCATTGAGACCCCGGCGGGCCGCGACCGAACAGCAATTGGCAAACGGCATCCCGCTGTTCCTCGATCAGCTGATAAGAACCCTTGCGGCCGAGGAAGACAACAAACCCGCCGACAGCATCAGGATTTCGGGACCATCGGGTGGAGACTTGCCGGCCCTGTCGGAAATGGGTGTAACCGCCACAGCCCATGGCAAGGAACTGTTGAAGCTGGGCTACACCGTGGACCAGGTCGTCCACGACTACGGTGACCTTTGCCAGGCGATCACGGATCTGGCCTTCGAACGCGATGCCCCGTTCGCCGTCGGAGAATTCCGGACATTGAACCGCTGCCTGGACAACGCGATTGCAGACGCCGTGACCGAGTTCAGCTCCCAACGAGACTCCCAGATCGCCCGCCAGCAAAACCTCGACGCCACCGAGCGTTTCGGCTTCCTGGTTCACGAGTTGCGCAACGCCCTGGGCACGGCAACCCTTTCGATCCATGCACTCGAACTCGGCAACATGACAGTGGGCGGAGCCACCGGCGCCGTCCTCAAGCGCAGCATGTCGGCAATGAGCACCTTGATCAGCCGGGCACTCGCCGAGGTGCGCAACGGCATACCGGAGCAACGGCAAACCTTCTCCCTTGCCGCGTTCATCAAGGAAGCCGAAACCTCGGCGCAATTGGTTGCAAACGCCGCTGGCTGCGTGCTCGAGGTGACACCGGTCGATCCGCCGCTGGCCATTCGAGGAAACCGCGAATTGCTGCTTGCAGCGTTGGCAAACCTCCTGCAGAACGCATTCAAGTTCACGCATCCTCACACCGAAATTGCCTTGAAGGCCTATGCGCTCGATGAGCATGTCTTGATAGAAGTCGCAGATCACTGTGGAGGGCTTCCCCCGGGGAGCGCCGCCAAAATGTTCGCTCCGTTCAATCAGCACAGCCACGACAAGTCGGGGCTTGGCCTGGGTCTTTCCATCGCGCGCCAAAGCGTCGAGGCCGACTTCGGCACATTGACCGTTCGAGACGTGCCGGGTGTCGGGTGCGTTTTCACCATTTGCCTGCCGCGCAACGCCCTGCAGTAACCGGAACTCCGTCGTTCTCTGTCACCAAAGGACTCCCATGGACATTCAACTGCTGATGCGAATCGAGCGCATGGCACCACCTCGATGGCTCACGCTGTCTGCGGATGTGGCTGCAGCAAAACGGTTGGTTGCGAGCGGCATGATCGAAGTGGCTCTTGAAATTCAATACAAGGCGAAAGGATTCGCGCCGGAAGTGGCGCGCGTGGTCGCGATCACCAGCGAAGGCGCTTCTGCGATTGCCACCGAAAAATCTCTCTCCGGCGCAAGTAGACATCGCGACTCGCGCGCACAGAGACGCCCTTCTCAAGGACTCAAGACGCTGGCCAAGTGATGCAGCGCTGAGTCCTTCGATTCATTTTTTAGCGCTGCGGCGCCACAAGGGGGGTGCGGATAAAAACTTGGACTGGTTTTATGCCGCAAGCCCAAGGCTCACCCGGTATTCGATAGAGCTGAGAGAGCCAAGAGAGATCTTGATCCGCTTCTCGTTGTACCAGCGGATGTACGAGTCGACCGCCGCGATGAATTGCTCAATGGTGGCGCTCTTCCAGTCCCGAGGATAGAACAGCTCGTTCTTCAGCCGACCGAAGAAGCCTTCGCAAGCTGCGTTGTCAGGTGAGCATGCCTTCCGAGACATCGAGCGGGTGAAGTTCGCGTCGCTCATTCTTGATAGCCAACCTGGCCAGCGGTAGTGGCCGCCCCGATCGGAGTGAACCACAGGCCGGTCAGTAGTTTCGGCCACTGTCTCGATGGCTGCACCCAGCATCGTGTTGACCAACTCAGCGTCCGGACTGGTCCCGATGGTCCAGCTGACGACCATTCCATCGAAGCAGTCGATGATGGGCAAGAGGTACACCTTGCCAGCCGGGATCTGGAACTCCGTGATGTCCGTGAGCCATTTCTCGTTGGGGACCGCGGCCTGGAAGTCGCGGTTGATGAGGTTCTCAGGCGCTGGACTGATCTC
The DNA here is from genome assembly GCF_051216415.1 of Variovorax trehalosi. Classification (NCBI taxonomy): domain Bacteria; kingdom Pseudomonadati; phylum Pseudomonadota; class Betaproteobacteria; order Burkholderiales; family Comamonadaceae; genus Variovorax; species Variovorax trehalosi. The sequence goes on along the minus strand of NZ_JBPJZG010000011.1, from coordinate 133,567 downwards.
GCCAAGGTATGACGCATACCTGCGCTTCCTGGGCTTTGGAACAACCAGGCTTTCCTGCTTCATCAACCGCTGCACGACCTTCTCGGAGATCGCGACGTCCTGTCTAGTGAGCGAAGCTTGCAGCCTGCGGTAGCCATAGCAGCGGTGGTTCGACTCAAAGATCACGGTGGCACGGTGAATGTCGACTCAAGCGACGACCGAGGCACGACCTTTTTAGTGGTCATTCCTGTACAGCAGTAAATTGATCGGTAGGCCAATCCGTCGGCATATGGCGCTCACGCTGAAACTCACGCTCTAGGCCCTGTCGGAGCCATTCCGACCATCGACTGGGGCTCTTCATGAATCACAACCTGGCCGAATACCACGTGGTCGTGAACGCGGACATCCACGACATCGACTTGATCTTCGCGCAAGAAGACGACCGGGTCGTCAGTGAACTCGGCGCCAAGGGCGTCGGCGAGATCGGTATCGTGGGCGTCGCTGCCGCGGTGTGCAACGCGATCTTCCACGCGACAGGCCGGCGTGTGCGCTCCACGCCAATGACGCCGGACAAGGTCATGGCGCCTTGATTGCTCGATCAACTGCGGAGAGAGGCCATGTCATTCGTTCTCGATCGCTTCATCCTGGCGCAAGAACCTGTGTACGAGACGGTGCGCGAAGAACTCGCGGCCGGGCGCAAGTCCACGCACTGGATCTGGTTCATCTTTCCGCAGTTGGCCGCGCTGGGAAGCAGTCCAACGGCCAAGCTTTTCGGCATCGAAGGGATCGATGAGGCAAGGGCTTATTGGGCTCACCCATTGCTACGGGAGAGACTGTCCGAATGCCTGCATCTGGTTCTGGAGATCCAAGGAAAGAACATCCAACAGGTGCTCGGGTCGCTGGACGACATGAAACTGTGTTCATGCGTGACCCTGTTTTCCGAAGTGGCTCCGAAAGAGACTGTCTGGAAAGAGATTCTGGATCGCTACTACGAGGGCTTGCCAGACAACACCACCCTCACATTGCTTCGATCCCAAAGGCCGTGAAGGGCGCGGAACGCGCTGGGGTTGCGACTGGGGAGACCCCTTTCCTGTCCGTTTTTCCGACGGGTGAACGGCTTATTCGACGCGGGATTGACCGCGCCCGTCGGCCATGTGCTGCAGCGCGGCTTCGAGCATGGGCCAAGTGGCGAAGACGTAGACCCTGTCCGCCTGATCCCACCGGGCGCCGAACTCTTCGAGGACCTTCGCGAACCCGGAGAGACTGCCGAGCAAGGCGGGCTTCTTGCGGCCGTCGGCTTCATCGAGTTCACCGACGACGCAGCCGAGCCTGGCGGCGAGCAACTGGACACGTTCGGTGCCTTGGGGCGGAGGAAGAAACATGCCTTGATTTTCGCCGGTAAGACCGGCTGTGCGGCTCAATGCCGCGGCGTTTCGTCCAGCCGATGGGCCAGGAAGAAGCGAAGCATCTCGCGGCTGGCGTCGATGCCGTCGGGCTGCGTGTAGCTGCCTTGCGCGCTGCCGCCGGACCATGCATGCCCGGCCGCATGAAGACGCCAGTGCTCGGCCTCGCCGCGGCCCTCGGAGGCCGGATAGAGCGTTCGCGTGAAGCGCCGGCCGGCCGGCGACTGGCCTTCGCTGACCTCGCCCGCCTTCGCCCCCGCAAGGATGGTCATCCCGTTGTTCGCATGGACGGTGGTGTCGGCGTCGCCATGAAAGACGATGATCGGCTGCGGCGTCGCGGCCGCACCGGAGGGAGCTGCGGGCACTCCGGTCCGCATCGCGTGCAATGCCGACATCATGTCGTGCGCGGCGCCGTGCGGAAGCCCGGAGTGCACGCCGATCGCGGCAAAGATATCGGAATAGCAATGACCCAGCACGTCTGCCATGGCACCGCCCGCCGACAGCCCCGCGACATAGACCCGCGCACGATCTGCATGCTGCTGCGCGGCGACATGCTGCGTGAGCGCGGCAAGCAAGGCCGGTTCTCCCTGGTCACGCTGCTGATGCTGGGTCTTGAACCAGTTCCAGCATTTCTGGCCGTGTGCCCGCTGCGTCTGCTCCGGGTACAGCACGATCACCCCTGATTCACGCGCGTGGTCGTTCATGCGGGTACCCGCAGCAAAGTCCGCCGCGCCCTGCGTGCAGCCATGCAGCATCACAACGAGCGGTCGAGGCGTGAGCGGCTGGTTCGCGGCACTTGCCGGCACGAAGAGCATGTAGTCGATGGTGCGGCCCTGATGAGAAAACGTGCCCTTCACCCATTGTTCCGGCTCACCGAAAGCGTCGGGGGATGGCATGGGCCTGCCAGCCTCGATAACGCGCGCCTCGACATCGATCACGCCTGCTTCCGGAGTCGGACGCGTCGATGAAACAGGCGATGCCGGCTGCGCATCGCTCCCGCCTCGCAATGCGCGTTGGATCGCATGGGTCGCGTCGAGCAGCCGACCACTGCGTGTGAGTTGCGTCGCCTCGTTCATCAGGCCCGCGAAAAGTGAATTCATTGAGGTTGCCCGGGTAATTGCCAAGAGGCGCTAGTGAATGCGTTCCGCCAGTGCAGCCTTGACCGCTGGCGACGCGTGAAGGGCGCCAAGCACCGTCAGCGAATCGATGACCGCGCTCGCAAGCTCGGGGCTTACGTCGGGTGCGATCACCGCAAGGCCGAGCACCCGGATCTGGAGCGTCTCGCCCGCGGCGCGCACGGCCTCGAGGTCAGCGGCGGAAAAGCTCTGCAGGCCGAGGACCAACGTCTTGCGTGACACCGCTTGGCGCAAGGCATCGGAATGCGAGGCGAGATGGGATCGGATGGCCGTGCGGATGAAATCCGTGCGATTCGAATAGAAGCCTTCCGCCACCAGCAGGTCGATGTGCCCGAGATCGACGAAGCCCATGTTGATCGTGATCTTCTCGGACTCCGGTGTTTTGATCGGCGCAGGCGGGGGGGGTGCTTTTCGGGGCATTCACCATCCTAACACCATCCGTATGGATGTTATGTGGATGGTTTTGAGCTTCTTCAGCTTACAGTGGCGTCTCGCGATCAATTCGGCGGGCGCCGCCTTGAGCGGATCGTTTCTCGTTCTATCCCTTCAACGCCCCGAGTCGTACCAAGCTTGGCACTACAAAGCGCCGGATGACTTTGTATTCGCGGTCAAGGGCTCGCGTTACTGTTGCTGCTACTTCGACATCGACATCAAGGGGCGATCAGATGAAGGGCACGCCACCGGTCACGGGGATGGTTGCACCAGAGATGTACGAGGCCTGGTCGGAGGCCAGCAGCACGTACACCGCCTGCAACTCTGAGGGCTGGCCCGGGCGCTTCATCGGCGTCTGCATGCCGAACTCCCTCACCTTCTCCGGCGGCATGGTCGACGGAATCAACGGTGTCCAGAAGGGGCCGGGGGCCACGCAGTTGACGCGGATGCCCTTCTCCGCGAGCAGCTGCGCCATGCCGCCCGTCATGTTCTGGATGGCGCCCTTGGTCGCGGCATAGGCCACGAGCGTCGCATTGGGCTTGTCCGCGTTCACGGAAGCGGTGCTGATGATGGCGCTGCCCGGCTTCATGTGGACGACGGCCGCCTTGCAGAGGAAGAAGTTCGCATGGACATTGGTGCGGAAGGTGCGGTCCAACTCCTCTGCGCTGATCTCGGCCAGGTCCGTGTGCGTCATCTGGAAGGCGGCGTTGTTCACCAGCACGTCGAGCCGGCCGAAGCGCTCCATCGCCTTGTCCACCAGTTCGATGCAGTGCGCCTCCTCACAGATGTCGCCCGGAACGGCCAGGCAGATCCTGCCCTCGCGCTCGATGAGCTGCGCCGTGACGCGCGCATCGGACTCTTCCTCGGGCAAGTACGAGATCAGCACATCGGCGCCTTCGCGTGCAAACGCCAGCGCCACGGCGCGACCGATCCCGCTGTCGCCGCCGGTGATGAGCGCGGACTTGCCGACGAGCTTGCCGGAACCCACGTACGACGTCTCGCCGAAGTCGGGGCGCGGTTCCATCGCGGATTCGAGTCCGGGCGGCGTCTGCTGCGGCGTGCTGAACGGTGGCCGCGGATGGACGGTGAGGGGATTGGGCATGGGCGGCTCCTTGAATGATCTGGACGCCATGTTGGCGGCCGCCTCGCAGCGCGGCGTAGGAAGGTCGCCAACTTGTGCGCGGGTTGATACGCATGTCGTACCGTCTGCTCAAGCTGTCTCGACCGGGGCTCTTACGGCATCCGCAGGCTTGGCCCTCTTGCGCGCTCGCGGTAGCGCTTTTTCGAAGATCACCGATGCCTGCGACAAGTCGTCGAGCCGCGCCTTCCACGCCGATGCCATCTGTTCAGGATGGCGTATTCCCGCGCACCTTGGAGGCGCTGGACTACAAGAGACCGCCCGAAGGTCACTAGATTTCATGTCGCCGCGCGCAGACGGACTCCACTGGACACTGAAGGAAACCGATGGCCGAAGACCCCGCCCCTGCATTCGTTGCCTGGATGGCAGCGGAAACTGCCGCCTACACGGCTATTCACCAGCTTCACCAGCGTACGCAAGGTGGGCGCTTGGCCATCCCGGACAGCCGCATCGAGCAGATTGCCAGGCTGCGCAAGGAGGCGGACATCCGTTTCGCCGGGCTGTGGGGCGCGCTCGGCGCAGCGTCGCAGCCCAGCGTGGCCGCACCACCGGTGCAGCGCGGGCGCAGGCGGCGCGCGGCCTTCGAGCTTCTCTCGCGAGAGCCTGCCGAGTCCATCGAAAACCGCATCGGGTAAGCGTCCGGCCCCTATGGCCGGAACCGGCGGGATCAAAGGGCGCACGATTTCACGCGCTCATTTGTCCCTCTTTCTCGTCCTCTCGGCTTGCCCCAGATGAAGATCGCCACATTCAACGTCAACGGCATCAACGGTCGCCTCGCCCGCCTGCTCGAATGGCTCGCTGAATCGAAGCCCGACGTCGCCTGCTTGCAGGAGCTCAAGTCTCCCGATGCCGCCCTGCCGGTCGATGCGATTCGCAGTGCCGGATACGGCATCGTCGCGCACGGGCAGCGTGCATGGAACGGTGTTGCCATCCTCGCGCGCGGAAGAGAGCCGATCGACACCGGACGCGGCCTGCCGGGTATGGAAGCCGACCCGCAGAGCCGGTACATCGAGGCGGTGGTCGGGGGCGTGCTGATCGGCTGCCTCTACCTGCCCAACGGCAATCCGCAACCGGGACCGAAGTTCGACTACAAGCTGCAATGGTTCAAGGCCTTCAACAGGCATGCGAAGAAACTCTTTGCGAGCGGCATGCCGGTCGTTCTGGCCGGCGACTACAACGTCGTGCCTACCGATGCCGACATCTACAACCCGGCCTCCTGGCGCGACGACGCGCTGCTGCAGCCCGAAAGCCGGGCGGCGTTCGCGCAGCTGCTCAAGCAGGGCTGGACCGATGCGATTCGCGCGAGCCACCCTGGCCGGGTGCCCTTCACCTTCTGGACGTACTGGCGAAACCGATATCCGCGCGACGCCGGACTTCGCATCGACCATCTGCTGCTGAACGCCGAACTCGCACCGATGCTTCGCAATGCCGGCGTGGACCGCGACGTGCGTGGGCGCACCGGTGCGAGCGACCATGCGCCGGCCTGGATCGAGCTTGACATTCCGGCAGCGTAGGCCATCCGCGCGACTAGGCATGGAGCGCAACGCTCAGCATGCTGCTCGGCTACCAAGCCTTTCACGTCGCCGTGCTGATGCTCATGGGCGGCTATGTGATAGCGCGTTCGTGGACCCGCAAGCGTGCATCACGCGGTGCGCGCGACGCTCGACAACACCGCGCTAATGTGGCACTGCGTCACCACGCAGGGCCTCATCGACGCGCTTACGGTGCAGCTGGTTCCGGGGCACTCGGCTGATCACGATGAAGTGCCAACGACCGGCGCCACAAACGTTGTTCAACTCTTGTACTTCCGCACGCTGAGTTCTCCATCGCTCTCGAGCATCGCCAGCCGCACCTCGGAGAGCTCGGCGATGCCCTTTTCCCTGAGCTTGGACATCAACTCGTCCACCGTGATGAGCTGGCGCCGCAGCGTCCTGTGCAGGATCCGCCCATGCTTCACCAACGGCTCGGCAGGCGGCTCGATCAAGCGCGACACTGCGGGGGAGTGATAGCTGGCCCAATCGAGCAGGTAGTTCCAGCCCACCAGGGTCACGATGAGGACCAGACCGTCGGTGATGGTCTTGTACTCGCCCTGCATGGCGTTACTGGAAGCGTCGGCGATCAGCACAACAAACAGCAGGTCCGCCACGCCGAGCGATCCGACGTCGCGCCGCAAAAGGAAACGAAAAACCAGGAGCAAAAACCAGTAGACCACCGTGCCTCGCAGCACCATGTGCCAAGCCGGCATCTCCATGCGAAAGAGTTCCGAGAGTGCATCCATGGCTTGCCTCCGTCCGGCCGCTGGCCGGTGCCGCTTGTTCTTCAGTGGGACTTCGTTTGTTCACACTGGGCTCTTCGACACAGGCTTCGTGATCGTTGCGGTGGCCGTGGCCGTGGCGCCGAGCGTGATCTCGGTGATCCATGACACCACGAGCGCTCCGTAGGCCCGCCGCGATTCTGTTTCGACAACGCGTGGTCCGCGCCCGACAGCAGACATGGACGGTTTTGGTTCTTTCAACGCCCAGCGACCGTCTCCGCGATCAATTCGGCGGCACCGCCTTGGGAGGATCGTTTTCTCGTCCGAAGTGGCGATGAGCGCCCATGGCGTCGATGAAAGCGGCGATTCCTGCGTCAGCGCCAGCCGCATCCGCCAAGATGAGACCGGGGTCCACGGAACCGTCCGGCAGGGTCATCGGGATCTGTGCCTCGGCCAGAAGCGCTTCGGACGCGCCCAGCGCGAGGATCGTCTTGCAATGCCAGTACTGGTCGCGAAGAAATTCGAGCGTGTGGGCATCCGCGTCGAGCGCTTCGACAGCTGCCGCGCCATCGGGCAGAACAAGCGCGTCAAAAAGAAAGCCCGGCGAGTTCTCCATGGTCGCATCGGCGGCGAACTTTTCGCCGCTCGCGCCGGCATAGGTCCCAAGCCGGGCACCGATGAGCCGCGGCACCGCGCCGGCAGCTACGAGTGCGGATACGAGCTTTTGCAACGACGTGCCTTCGACACCGTTTGCAACGAGCACCGCAATCTTGCGCGTGCGGATACCGCCATCACCCGGCCGGGCGAGCAGCGACAGCGCCGATGATGTCTCGACTTCGGGAGGCGCTGGATTGTCCAGCGCCTTGGGCAGCGGCGCGGGCAGTTCCATTCCGAGGTCCTGTGCGAGGCGCTGCGCCAGATCCGGGGCCGCATTGCGCAGGCTCGCCACTACGCGCTCACGGATGGCGGGGACAGTCACCTTGGAGAGTTCGAAGCGGAAAGCATTGCCGATATGCGCCTTCTCCACCTCGCTCTGGCTTTCGAAGAACAGCCGGGCCTGGGTGTAGTGGTCGGCGAACTTCTCGGGCTTGATGCGCACCTTGTCTGCACTCTCCTTGGCATCGAGCCGCCGGGCCACGCTTGTGAAGCCCTGCACGGCGCCCGCCTGGAACGGGCAGCCACCCGCCAGCGAGTTGGGCTCGTAGGCGACGCGGCCACGGGGGATAGCCTGTCGATGCATGCCATCGCGTTGGTTGTTGTGCACCTGCGCAATCGGCGCGTTGATCGGCAGTTCGTGGAAGTTGGGTCCGCCCAGACGGGTGATCTGGGTGTCGACGTAGGAGTGGATGCGGCCTGCCAATAGCGGATCGTTCGTGAAGTCCAGTCCGGGAACGATGTGGGCCGTGCAGAACGCGACCTGCTCGGTCTCTGCGAAGAAGTTGTCGGGGTTCCGGTTGAGCACCATGCGACCCACGATCTGCACCGGCACCAATTCCTCGGGGATGAGCTTGGTCGCATCCAGGATGTCGAAGCTGAACTGCTCGGCCTGTTCCTCGGTGAAGATCTGCAGCCCCAGTTCCCATTCGGGATACTCGCCCGCCTCGATCGCCTCCCACAGGTCGCGGCGATGGAAATCCGGATCGGCGCCGGAGATCTTGACCGCTTCCTCCCACACCAGCGAATGGGTCCCGAGCTTGGGCTGCCAGTGGAACTTGACGAGGACGCTCTCGCCAGCCTCGTTGACCAGGCGGAAGGTGTGCACGCCGAAGCCCTGCATCATGCGATAGCTGCGCGGAATGGCGCGGTCCGACATCTGCCACATCAGCATGTGCGTCGACTCAGGCATCAGCGACACGAAATCCCAGAAGGTGTCGTGCGCGCTGGCGGCCTGCGGCATCTGGTGGTGCGGCTCGGGCTTCACGGCATGCACGAGGTCCGGGAACTTCATCGCGTCCTGGATGAAGAACACCGGCATGTTGTTGCCCACTAGGTCCCAATTGCCTTCGTCCGTATAGAACTTGACCGCGAAACCGCGCACGTCGCGCGCGGTGTCCTTCGACCCGCGTTCGCCGGCCACCGTCGAGAAGCGCACGAACACCGGCGTGATCTTGCCGGCCTCCTGGAAGGGCGCTGCCTTGGTGTGCTTTGTCAGCGGCTCGTAGCACTCGAAGAAGCCATGAGCACCGGAGCCGCGCGCATGCACGATGCGCTCGGGGATACGCTCGTGATCGAAGTGAGTGATCTTCTCGCGCAGGATGAAGTCTTCGAGCAGCGCGGGGCCGCGCGCGCCGGCCTTGAGCGAATTCTGGTTGTCGGCGATGGCGACGCCCTGGTTGGTGGTGAGCACCTGCCCGCTCGAATCGACGCGCACGCGGTCCAGCGTGCCGATCGTCGCATTGAGCCCTTCGGGTGCCACGGTACCGGTCTTGTCCGAGGGGTTGCGCTCCGACAGCGTGCTCCCGCCTGGCAGCCTCGACGGCGGTGTGACCGTGAGGCCTGCCGGTGTGGCCTGTGCATTGTCTTCGCCGTACTCGAGCGGCTTGTTGTCATTGGCGGGCATGCCACTGGCCAGCGCCTGGGTGTCGATGGCCTTCTGCGCCGGCGCATCGCCCTTGCCTGCGTTCGCGGGGGCGGGACTGGCGGGCCCGCTGTCGGTGTTGCGTGCGGCGGCGCGGGCCGCATCGATCTCGGCGGCGCTGGCTGCCGAGGAAGCTGGGGATTTCTTGGCCATGGGTTTGTCTCTCGAGGTGGGAAGGGAAGTGGGAAACACACGCTAGGCGCCGTGTATTTGCGGCGTTGTAGGCGCCCATGCCATTGCGGCCGAGGATTGGGACGCGGGGCGTCCTGGGGAGCAAACAAGGGGTAGAGAAGAGTCCATGCGTGTTCGGGGTTCGTCCGCGCCTACGTGTGCACCGCTCCCGCACTGACGCCGAGCAAACCCTGTCGCGCTCAGCCTGAGGAAACCCGGTTCGTTGCGCCGGGCAGAAAGAAAACAAGTGATCGGCATCGTCGTCCCAGCCCACAACGAAGAAGCTTGCGTGCGCTCGTGCCTGCAAGCACTGGCCGCAGCAGCCAGACATCCCGACCTGGGAGGCGAGTCCGTGGAGATCGTTGTGGTGCTGGATGCATGCACCGACGCCACGGGTGTATATGCCTGCGCCGCCGGCGCGACGACGCTGAGCATTCGCGCTCGCAACGTCGGCATGGCGCGCGCAGCGGGGGCCCAGGCGCTTCTTGCGCGCGGCGCGCGCTGGCTGTCCTTCACCGATGCCGATACCGTTGTCTCGCCCTCTTGGTTGGTGGAACAGCTTGCACTGCGCGCCGATGCCGTGTGCGGAACGGTGGGCGTGGTCGACTGGACGCCGCACGGCTGCCACGCAACATTGCTGGCCTGGCATTTCCAGCAGACGTACCAAGACGCCGACGGGCATTCGCACATCCACGGAGCCAACCTCGGCGTCTCCGCAGCGGCTTACAGGCGGGCCGGCGGCTTCAGGCATCTCGCGTGTAGTGAAGACGTCGCACTGGTCGATGCATTGATCGCGTCCGGCGCATCGGTTGCATGGAGCGCAAAGCCCCGTGTGGTCACGAGCGCACGAAAGAACGCCAAGGCTTCCGGTGGATTTGCGGATGCCCTGTGCCACGCTGTTTTGCAACAGCTCGAGGCCGTGTCACAGCCGCGGTTCTCCCCGTTGCCCACCTTACTGAATCCCTAGCTTTTCAATGGAGTCAACATGAAACAGAGCAGCAGTCAGAAAGATATGTCGCCGATCAACATTGACCAGAGCCATGCAGTCGGACAAGACAGCCCCACGGAAGGCAGTCGAATGGGACGGGAAGCCAACAAGACCACGGACTACCCCGGTGAAGCCGAATCAGCGATTACGGACGATACATCGGCACCCGCCGAGGGCGAGAGCCGCGAAGATGCAATTCGCAGGGCTGCCTACGAGGCCTATCAGCGCCGCGGTGGTACACCAGGCAGCGAGATCGACGACTGGTTGGAGGCTGAAGCTCAGGTGGAGCGGCAACGTAGAGAATAGGACAGGAGAGCCAGCGCGAAACTCACGATCAGAAATGCCACCCAATATCGCTGTCGTGAACTAGCACCGCCCATGGCATGAGGCCGAAAGGCATCCGTTCAGGCAGGAGCAGGTGCTCCAGGTCGACCGGCATCGTGCCTGGTTATCGGGTGGACACCTCTGAGCCTCCGGTCTTTGGCCCTGTAGGCGGTGCCATGGGGTACGCCGAAGAGTCCAAAGCCGATGCGTTCGAACAGATCACCGAACGCGGTCGCTAGGCGGCCGATGTCTCGGCCCAGCTGGGCATAAGCTAGCACGGCCTTCATCGATGGATCGAGGCTCCGCGCACGCATGACGGGTGATCGACAGACGCAGATGCCACAGACAAACGAGTTGCGGCGGCCGTCGTTGATCCGTCGCATATGACTGCGGACTGGATTTCGCCTACTTGAACTCATGCACCACTACAGGCGCCGACCGGCTGTCCTGCACCGTCACGCGCTGCCGGTACACCTCGAGGTCTCCATTGCGCACCTCGATGTTGTAGATCCCCGGTCGCAGGGGCAGCGCCTTGAGCGGCGGGCTCACCCCGCGGTCTGCACCGTCGACGAACACCTGACCCCACGGCCGGATGTTGAACTGCACGCGCCCCATGCCCGGTGAGGCCGCCGTCGACGGCGCGCCTGAGATCGTGGAAAGCCGATTCAGCTCCGCGATCGCGTTGCGCGCGTCTCTTGCGTGCGGGCCGCGCCGGTAGCGGCGCAGATAGGCCTCGTAACCTTCCCGCGAATTTTCGGCCTGGGCAATATTCCAGTCCTCGACTTCGTTGGGAGCCTGCGGAGGCGCCGGCGGCGGCGCCGCCGGTTGTGCCTCGGCTGAAGGCGTTGTGACCGGCACGTTCTCGAGCGGCGTCAGTGGTCCTTGCGCCGACGCGCTCGCAGGAGCCGCGGGCGGCATGGCGGTGCCGTCCGAAATCACCGTCGCACCGCCGGCTGGCGGCGTGCCGTCGGTAGCCGGAGGCCCGGCGCCGGGTGCACTGGTGCCGGGTGCGGGCATGGCGGCCGGCGGCGCAGCGGGATTGGACATGGGCGCTGCGGGCGGTGGCATCGGCACCACGGCGGTCGTCATGTCCGGCTTGCCCGAGGTCATGCGCAGGCCGATCCAGGCCCCCACGGCGACGAGTGCGATCAGCAACCCGCCCACCAAGCTCCAGCGCGCAAGAGCCGGTGCCTTCTTCTGCGCGACAGGCTTGCTGCCGCTCGCGGTCGGCGCGGCACGCGGCGGCCGCGCAGGAGGCTGGGTCTGCACCGGCTCGGCCACTGCCGCAGGCTGCGCGACGACGGCGGTTGTTTCGAGCGGTGCCGGCATGGGCGAGAGCGGCGGAGGCGGCGGCGTGGCCGGCACCGGCGCGGACGGAATGATCACCGTCGGCGCGGCCGCTGCGTTGACGTAGATGTCGCCCAGCTTCACGAGCCCCAGTTCGGCCGCGAACACGGCGACGGTCTGCGTGCGGTCCTTGCTGTGTACGGCCAGCGTGTGGTCGACCGCGGCGCAGAAGCCGGGGCTCAGGTCGCTGCGGCCCATGGACGACAACGGCACGTAGGCGTCCTGCACGCTGCGCACCACGGCCGACGGCGGCGGGTGCCCGGTGACCGCGCGGTACAGCACGGCGCCCAGCGCATACATGTCGGTCCACGCGCCCTGCAGCAGCGTGTTGTCGTCGGCGTACTGCTCGATGGGCGAGTAGCCCGACTTCACCATCACCGCCACTTCGTCGACCAGGTCGGCAATCGACTTGCGCGCCGCGCCGAAGTCGAGCAGCACCGGCAGGTCGTCGTGCTGGATGAAGATGTTGTCGGGTGCGATGTCGCGGTGAAAGCACTGGTTGCGGTGCAGCGCCTCCAGTGCGCCGAGCAGCGGGCCGAGCATGCCCAGCAGCCACGGTTCGGTGATTTTCGAGGGCTCTTCCTCGGCCAGGCGACGCAGCGTGCGGCCCCTGTAGAGCTGGATCGCCATGTAGGCGGTGGAGTTCGACTCCCAGAAGCGATGCACCCGCACCAGCGCCGGATGACTGAACTGCGCGAGCGTGCGTGCCTCGTTGATGAAGCTGCGAAGGCCTGCCTGGAAGGTGGCGGTGAGCCGCTCGGAGCGCACGTGCACGCTGTTGTCGCCCACACGGCGCGCGAGCATGGAGGGCATGTATTCCTTGATCGCGACCTCGCGCTGCAGCGAGTGATCGTAGGCGCGGTAGACGATGCCAAAGCCGCCTTCGCCGATCACCTCCAGCAGCTCGAATTCGTCCAGCCGGTGGCCCACGCCCAGCGGGTGCGGTTTCTCCGTGCCCTGCGCATCGGACGGCGGACTGTCGCCGCTGCCGCTGCTGCTGCCGTACGTCGTCATTCATCTCCTCCTGTCGCGAAAGGCCGGTTTTTCATGCCCATGGCACATGCCCCTGCGAAAACAATTTCGAGAACAGCGGTGTGTTGAGGCCGCCGCCGTGGGCAGCGGTGCGCAACGGTGAGCCGTCGGCCTGGTTGGTCCACCAGTAGCTGGTGCTGCCGAAAGCATCGAAGCACAGTGGAAGCTCGGGCCAGCCCAGGCGTTGTTGGGCGCTCGCGCCAGCGGCTGTAGGCCCGAGGATCGAAAGAATGTCGTCCGAGCCACCGCTGGCGGTGCGAAAGCCCGCGCGCGCGGCGGCAAGGATCTGGCCGTCGAACTGGTCGGGTGCCACGCCGTGGCGAATGGCCTGCAGCAACGCGGTGCCGCACTGCCAGTACCACGCGGCCGAGCCTTCGAGCACGGCGGGGCGGTAGTTCGATGCCGACACCTGCAGCGTCACGCACACGGGGTAGTACCGGCCCACCCGGTCGCAGCTGGGGGCGATGCAGCCGAACTGCACGGCGTCCACGCCCTGCGTCGCCGGAATGGCGAAGTTCCAGACCGGCGCGACCGCGTAGTGGCGCGTCATCGCATCGGGCCAGCGCTTGAAGCTGCCCAGGCCGTTCTGCATCCAGCGGTCCCACCAGGCCTGCAGCTCGCGCGGCATGCGGCGGTAGAGAAAGTCGCCGGCGCCGGGCAGCTTGCCGTACCAGCCGATCTGCTCGTCGACGGGGACCCAGGCTTGCGGGGGAATGCTGCTGTTCATCCTAGGATTTCCCGGGGCACGAGAACCCGCTCATCTGGTTGAGCCGCAGCGGGTTGTAGACGCTGTTGGCCGTCACCGCCAGCACCACTTTCTTGCCCTGCAGGTCGAAGGTTGCGTTGAACGACTCGGGCGAACGCCCCGCCGACACCGAGGCCTTGTCGAAGAGCCGGTGCAGCGCCCACGGCCCTTCGGTCACGATGCCGCCGGCCGGCGTGCCGTTGGCGGTGGTCACCTGCAGGCGCACCTGGTTGCTGTTGCGCGGGCCTGGCCATTTGACGGTGCTCGGCGCCTGCGGGCCGTGTGCGTAACGCACCGTCTGGCCGTCGATGTCGAGCGTGAACTGGGTGATGGCGGCATCCATGTCTTCGGGCCGCAGGTCGATGGTGAATGAGGGCGTGCGGCTGCCCGCCATGCCGGTGAAGAACACGTCGCGAATCGCCTGCGCCTTCTGGAACGAATCGAGGTACGCCGAGCGCCCTGCGGCGCTGCCGTCGACACCGCGCTTGAAGGTCCACGGATTGACCGAGGTGTCGACCTGCGAGGCGAGGTTCTTCTGGAAGAAATCGTCCATCATCCCGCCCGGTGCGAACAGTTGCGCGAAGTCGCCGCTCGCCACGTCGCGCGGCGAGCCGCGGGTGAACGGGTAGCGCCCCGCAATCGCCTGGTTGCAGAACTGCCCGATGGTCGCCGCCGCGTTCTGCCCGATGTTCTGCCGTGTCACCGCCGCCGCCTTCGACGACGCGGTGGCTGACAGGTCATTCAGCATCCCCTGGAACGGCACCGGCAGCCGGCCCGCCTCGGCCTGTACCTTGGTGACGGCATCGCTCGACGGCGGAATGTTGCCGCTGCGCAGCGCCGTGTCGGTGGCGGTGAGGAAGGTGTAGAGCTCGTTGATGAGGGCCGCCGTGGCATCCAGCGGCGTCTGCCCGCCCGCCTTGGGCGCGGTCACCATGCGGCGCAGCGGCTCGAAGTGGTTGTCCACCAGCGACTCGGGGCGGTCGGGCGCGGCATTGCGCCGCTGGCTGCCGTCTGGCTGGCCGATGAGCTGTTCGATACGCTCGCGCGTGCTGGCCACTCGGTTCTGCGCCTGGTCGAGCAGGCTGCGCGCGGCCTCGTCGTGGTTGCGCAGCAGATCTGTTTCCCGCGCCGCACCACGAATCAGCCGCGACATCGGCGACTCGCCCGTGGAGAGCACCCGCGTCATCTGGATGCTCTGCAGCAGCGATTTGCTCTCGGCCAGCCGCACGTCGGCCAGGTACTCGTCCCATACGCGGATGTAGTCGGTGAGATAGAGCCGCCGCACTTCGCGCAGCAGCAGCTCTCGCGAGGTGATGTCGGTCATGCCGGGCGCGCGGATCTGCAGCACCCAGCGGTCTTCCTGTTCGAGCGCGAGCGTGGTCTCGGCCATGCGCTTGTCGAAGATGTCCCAGTAGCCGCGGTAGGTAAAGAGCGTGGGGATGCCGTCGGTCAGCGGCTTGCCGCTCGCGCGCCGGATCACCAGCGCCGACTCGGCCCCCGCCATCTCGGCGATGGTGAAGGCATTGGGCGGGCTGGTTTGCAGCAGGATGCGGCGCAGCCGCGCATACGAGCGCTGCGCGAGCGGCACGCCGGCCAGGCGCTCCCGCGTCTGCGTGATGAGCTTGTCGTCCTTGGCAAACGGCGATGCCACCACGCGCCCCGCGAACAGCGCCTTCAGGTGCGATTCGAGGTTGGTGCGCTGCTCGCGCGTGAGCGAGGCGCCGATCTTGCGGTCCACATCGGTGAGCAGCCATGCCTGCAAAAAGTCGGCGTCATAGCGCTCGGCGTCGTACAGCATGAGGTAAGCCTTGAGCGCCTCGTAGCTGTACTCGGCATCGATCTTCGCGGCATCGCGCAGCGACTGCTCGATGCGCTGTGCCGACTGCGGCAGCAGCACGCTCTCCAGTGCACGCTGGTAGACGCCATCGGTCGCGGCCTGCAACTTCTCGCCCTGGTAGAGGCCGAAGCGGTAGGACACCGGCGGATCGCCGATGTCGAACTGGCCCGACTTGGGCAGGTCGCGCAGCCGATCGAGGATCAACAGCGAACTCGCGAGGTCGCCGCTCGCATCGACCACCGTCGGCAGCTCGCCGCGCGCCGCGGCCTTGTTGAAGGCCTTGGCGTTGTTGTCGACCTCGGCCACGTAGTCCTTGTTGTTGCGCCAGCTGTTCACGCAGGCGCCGAGCAGCACCACCAGCAGCACGCCGATCAGGCTGTAGCCCGCGATGTCGATGGCGCGGCGGCGGCGGTACCAGCGCAGGTTGGTGCCGGCCACGCCCGCGTCGCGGAAGATCACCTGCTGGAGCAGTTCCTTCAGGAAGTAGCTCTTGCCCGGACCCGGCGGCGGCGCGGGCGGCGCGTTGACCTGCAGGTAGCGCTTGATCGCGCCCATCACGCGGTCGAAGGCCGTGCCCTCCTGCGTGCCGCTCGTGAAATACACGCCGCGCAGCATCGATGCGGCCTCGAACTTCGAGGGGTTGAAAACGTCGGCGAGGAAGGTGCCCAGGATGTCCTCGAAGCTCGCGAACTGCTGCGGCAGCAGGTAGGCCTGCGCGCGGCGCATCGGGTCGGGCTCGGCGGCCATCAGCTCGGGCAAGCGCTCGTCCAGGCGCTGGTGCAGCAGCTTGTATTCCTGGTGAAAGCGCTCGCGCAAGTCCGCCTTCGCGGCATCCGCGGGGCTGGCCTCGATGGGGAAGGTAAAGCCCCACACCTGCGCGCGCTCGGCGCGGCCCAGCGATCCGAAGTACTCGTTGAAGCCGGCCAAGAGGTCGGTCTTGGTCACCAGCACATAGACCGGGAAGCCGATGCCCAGATCGTTGCGCAACTCCAGCAGGCGCTTGCGCAATGACATCGCATGGCGCGCGCGCTGCGCGTCGTCCGCCAGCGGCAGGTCGGCGATGCTGATCGTGAGGATCGCGCCGTTGATCGGCTGGCGCGGACGGAATTTCTTGAGCAGGTCGAGAAAGCCCTTCCACTCGCCCTCGTCGGTCTCGCGGTTGCTCTCGTGCGTGGTGTAGCGGCCCGCCGTGTCGATCAGCACCGCTTCGTTGGTGAACCACCAGTCGCAGTTGCGCGTGCCGCCGATGCCGCGCACCGCGGCCTTGCCCAGCTGGTCGGCGAGCGGAAAGTCCAGGTCGGAATTGACCAGCGCCGTGGTCTTGCCCGAGCCCGGTGCGCCGATGAAGATGTACCAGGGCAGCTGGTACAGGTACTGCCGGTCGAACACCGAGAAGCGGCTCGCGGGCTTGCCGTCGGCGCCCTGCCCGAAGCGCATGTTCTTCAGGATCGCGGTGGCGTCGGTGAAGCCGGTCTGCAGTTCCTTGATCTCGGGCGCGTCCTCGGGCCTGGCTTCTTTCTCTTTCTTCGAAGGCACGCGCAGCTGGTTAAGCAGCTGCGCGTTCAGCCGGCGCTCGCGCCACTTGCGATAGACCAGCCGCACGATCCAGATCGCGAACATCAGCGCGATGACGACGATGCGGACGAATTCGCTTTCCAGCGGCCGGTACCGACCCACGGCGATGACGGGGCCGATGACCCAGATCAGGAACGCCACGGCCAGCAGGCCGAGAAAGATCCACAGGTCGCGGCCGATGAGAAAACGGAAGAGGGAACGCAGCATCAGCGGGTTCCCCCTTGCTGTTGTGCGGACGGCGCAACGGGCGCAACCAGCAGCGTGACCTCGACGCGGCGGTTGCGCGCGCGGTTGGCCGGCGAGTCGTTGGGCGCGAGCGGATCTGCATCGCCGCGGCCTTCGGCGCGCAGGCGTTCAGGCCGCGTGATGCGCGCGGCCAGCATCTTCTTGACGGAATCGGCGCGTGCCTGCGAGAGCTGCCAGTTGGAAGGAAAGCGCACGCTGCGGATCGGCTGGTCATCGCTGAAGCCGCTGACCAGCACGTTGCCCTCGACGGAATTGAGCGCATCGGCCACGCGGCTGAGCACCGGCGCATAACGGTCGAGCACGCGGTCGGAGCCGGAAGCGAAGAGCCCGTCGCCGCGCAGCACGACCACGCTGCGGTCGGCTTCGTCGCGCACCGTGAGCAGACCTTCGCGGATCTCGGGTTCGAGAAAGCGCTGCAGGCGCGGCTGCGGCGCGGGCATGACGACCGCGCGCGCGGTCTGCGGCAGGCGCACTGCATTGACGGCCGCGAACGCGCCGTCGGACTTGCCCGCGAGGTTGAAGGTGAGCACCGCGAAGGTCAGCACCAGCAACACCGCCGCCACGGCGCCCACGGCCCACACCGGCAGCCAGTTGCGCGTGCGGCGCACCGGTGCGGTCGCGTCCTGCCAGTGCGGCGACAGCGGCTGCGCGATTTCGCCGCGCGTCTGGCGAATGATCTGCAGCAGACGCTGCTTCAGGGTTTCGAGCTGCGTGCGGCCGTTGTCGATGACGCGAAAGCGCCCTTCGAAACCCATGGCCAGGCAGAAGTAGATGAGTTCGATCAGGTGCAGGTGCTGCTGCGGGTTCTGCACCAGGCGCGAGAGCAGCTGGAAGAATTTCTCGCCACCCCAGGTCTCGTTGTGGAACATCACCAGCAGGCTCTGCGACGACCAGATGCTGCCGCCCCACGGGGTGAGCGCCGCGGCTTCGTCCACCGCGGTGCACAGGCAGTAGCGCGCGCCGATGATCACCTCGGGCGAGATGCCGCTTTGCTGCGCGCGCGTCTCGAAGCGGCGCACTTCGTCCACGAGGTTCTCGCGTAACTGCGCGGGCGCATCGTGATGGCCCGTCGCGCGGATCTGCGGGATCAGGTCGAGCAGCGGGTTGGCGGCCGCCACCAGCGGGTTGTTGCCCGCGAGCGCGGTATCGCCCGCGTGCGGGCGCCGTGCGTCGTGCCATGCGGTGAAGGATTCGGGTGGCTGGCCCAGCCCGCGCGGCGATGCCGGCATGCCGCCCGCGTCGCCGTTGCCGCCGCCGGGGTTCGGCGGCACGAAGCCCCCCGGACCGACGGCCATGTCGTTGACACCGTTCATAGGGTCCCTCACGGACGGATGGCCCAGAACTCCATGGCCAGACCCGGAAAGTCACCGGCCAGGTGCATGGCGACGCCGCCGGACTTCTCGAGTTGGCGCCACATGTCGCCGCTCTTGTCGAGCTCGAAGTAGTGGTAGCCCGCGTTGTACGGAATCTGCCGCGGCGCCACCGGCAGCGGCCGCACCGTGACGCCCGGCAGCTGCAGCTGCACGAGATCGCGGATGCGCTCGACCGAACCGATCTTGACCTGCGTGGGAAAGCGCTGCTGGATCGCCTCGGCCGGCAGGTCCGCATGCACCGCGAGCACGAAGCCCGCGTTGCGCACCAGCACCGGGTCGGGCATGCGGCCCACGCGCACGCCGTGGCTGCGCTCCTCCAGCTCGATGGCGATCGCGCTCTGCTCGAGCACGGCCGAGAGCGATCGCCTGAGCTCTTCCATCAGCGGACGGATGCTCTCGTTGAGGTTGTCGTGGTCGTACACCGGCCACAGCACCGGGCGGCGCGTGGGCGAGGTGTGCGTGGCAAGGTGGCAGGCCAGCTTGAGCCAGTCGATGAACAGCTGCTCGGGGTGCACCTGCACCGCCTGCTGCGCGTGCCAAGTGGTCGCGAGGTAGCGGTTGACCAGCTCGAGCAGGAGGAAGTCGGAGACCTCGCTCACGCCGCCGCGTCCCGGCTGCGAGAGCCGCGAGGCCAACGCCTCGGAGCGTTGCGTGAGCAGGCCATGCAGCTCCGCGATCATGCTGCGCAGCATTGAGTGGGCCGATGCATCGAGCACCGGCGGGATGTAGTTGGCATCGACCACCAGCTTGTGGTCGGTGCGCCGCTCGATCACGCGCACCGCGCCGATGGCCTGCCACTCTGCGGTGAGCGACGAAGCGCGCGCAAGGCGCAGGCGCGGCGCCGCGAGCTGCAGCACCGCGGGGCCGAGGGCCACGGCGTTGCCGTCGGACACCTCGCGCTCGATCACGCCGAAGCGCGCGGCAGAGCCCTCGTCCTCGGCAAAGATGACCTCTTCGCTGCCCGGCCTGCGCAACGGCAGCGCGAGCACGATGAGTTCATCGGTCAAATCGTTGGGCACCTCGTAGGGGGGCGGCGCATCTTCGATCCCGAAGGAGAACGGCGTGCCATCGGGCAGCACGCCAGCGCCACCGAGCAGCGACACACGCCCGAGCGCATAGGCGTCGCGATCGATGTCCAGATGCAGCCAACCCCAGTACGCGCCCTGCAGGCCCGCGGTGCGGCGCGTGACGTACTGCTCGACGTAGCGCTCCAGTTGCTGGAAATGCTGGGGCCGCAGGTACATGCCTTCGGACCACACCACGCGGTTCGCCAATGCCTGCGGATAGGCGCCCGATCTTGCGGAGCCCGAGTTGCGAACTGTCACCAAAGAACCTCCTGGGAGTGCTCACACGGAAGCGGGAGATGCGCTCTGATGAACGGCCTCCCGATCGATCGTTCTGCGCTTGATGCTACACGCCGCTTGTTGCGTTTTGCACCGGATTTTGCGCACTGGTTTTTCGCACTTTCGCACTACCTTTCAAGCGCAATTAACGACTTGGTAGTAACTCGATGCCAGTCTTGCGGATGGCAATGCGCACGGCTTGTTCGCTTGGCGAGAACTGCCACACCTTGTAAAGATTGGTTTGCTTCGGCTCCTTGAGCGGCAATACGATGCGCCAGCGCGCAGTTTCGAGCTTGCGGTAGCCCGCGATGATGCCGATGGAGCGCGAATCGAGTCCTGCTTCTCGCTTGAAGACACGCTCTTCACCGCTTCGCATGATGGCCTGGTCCGCATTGACGAGTTCGGTCGAGAGCGTCTCGCGGTCGCGATCCTGGAGCGCAAAGTAGTCTGCGGTCTCGAAGTTACCGGAAGATTTCAGTTCGAAGACCTTCACGAGAATCGGCGCTGCCTGACCGCGCCCGTCGGGGTTCACGCCGTCGTCGATGCGGATGGTGACCGCATAGGGCGTGGGCAACGACTTGGCGGTCGATGCGCATCCACTGATGAAGCCTGCAAACAACGGTGTGGTTGCAAGTGCGCCTTGAAGCAAGGTTCGTCGCTGCATGAGATCTCCCTCAGAGGTTCGCGGCCTATAGTATCGAAGTCGTGTACACAGACGACGACGCATCGTGTGCTTGTGTCGCAACCTGTCGGCATACTGTCTCGAGCATTGCCATTCATTGCCTTTCGCGAGGTAGGAGAAAAGATTGAAGTCATGTCTGCCTGCTCTGGCGTTCACGCTTTTTCTGGTATCCGGTTGTCAGACCCCGCCCGAGCCCCCACCGCAACCTGAACGCTTGAGCCAGAAGGTGGCACGCGACACGCTGGAACGTGCGCAGCAGGCCTATGACGAAGGCGACTACGCCAAGGCCATCTCCGCGCTCAAGAGCGGCGGCGTGTCGGTGTTCGACGGCGCCGAGCCCGCCACGCGCCAGAGCGCGATGAAGCTGGAGGCCTTCAGCTATTGCGTGAGCAACCAGATCCCCGAATGCCGCGCGCAATTCCGAAGGATCCTCGATGCATTCCCGAGCTTCGAACTGACCGTCGCGGAGCGCAAGCACCCGGTGTGGGGCCCCGCCTTCGAGGCCGCCCGGCGAATGAAGCGCTGACCATCGCGGTCACCACCGACCGACGCTCGACATCAACAGGAAGACGCCATGCGCTGGACCGTGATCGAACATGCCGGCAGGCCGGTTGCAACAGGCGCCTCGGCGCTGCTTGCAGCGCCCGGAGGCACCATCGGACGCAGCCCCGACAACCACCTCGTGCTGCCCGACGAGCAGCGGCAGATCTCGCGCCTGCAGGCCACCGTGCGCTTCGACGAAGAGGGCGCTGTGGTGCTGCGCAACATGAGCGCGGTGCTGCCCATCAGCGTGAACGGGCGCACGCTGCAGCATGAGGAAGAGTCGCGCGTTGCGGACGGGGACCGCGTGACCATCGGGAGCTATGTGCTGGAGGCTGCGAGTGCGCAGCGCGTGGCGAGCATTCCCGCAAAGCCGCCTTCGACACCGCCGATCGATGTGCCGGCAACGCTGCCCCCTCCTGCGGTGCAGGCAGTGCCGGCGAGCTCGCTGGATGCGCTGCCGCAGGAAGCACCGGTCTCCGATGTGTTCTCGGACCTGTTCAGCGCGGGCGCGCTGCCCATCGGCGACGCGCCGCCGACGACCGTGGCGATGCCTGCGCCGGCACCTGCTTCCGTCCCTGCATCGATGCCCCTGCCCACGCCTGCGCCGGCCTTTTCACCACCGCCCCAGGAACAGTTCGCCGCGCCTGTGGTCACGGTTGCACCACCGCCACCGCTCTTCACGAAGACGGTTGCGCCCACCACATCGCAGATTCCTTCCGCCGCCGATTGGGACGCCATCCTCGCGAACGCGCCTCGCCGCGTCGACAGTGCGCCGGCGCCGATGCCCGATCCCTTGGTGCACGAGCCGTTCGAGCTGCCATCGCAGGCGCGAAGAAACCCCGTCGATCCGCTCGCTGAACTGAACCCGGGTGCAGCGAACGACATGTCCGACATCGCGCTCAAGCGCGGCATGGACCCGCTCTCGTTCTTCGCAGCCGACAGCAACGCGCCCTCGCCGCTCGCCGATCCGCGCCCCACTGCGCTCACCCATGAAGACCCGCTCAGCGACAGGCACCCGGCCCTCGACCTGCTGGGCAAGCCGCCTGCTGTGCAAGGGTTCAACCACTCGAACCATGCGCGCGAAGTGGGGGCGCAATTCAGGCCGCCGAGCCCGGTGGCATTCGATGCGCCCGAGGTGAAGCCGGTGAAGGCGGAGACGAGTCCGCCGCCTGAACCTCCACCAGTTGCTCCACCGCCTCCTCCTCAAGCAGCAGCGGCACCCGCGCCTGTCGTCGAACCGGAAGCTCCCGCCGCTGCACTCCCGGTCCCGGCCGCAGAGGTCGTTCCGTCAGCCGAAACCGCATCACCGGAACCCGTCGAACCCGAACAGGCCCCGACACCCATTGCGCCTTCGCCTTCCGCGGTGGCTGCGGCGCTCTCGCCCACACCAGCGTCGTCATCGCCCGCCTCCTCCGACGAACTCTTCAAGGCCTTTCTCGAAGGCGCCGGCGTGCCCGACGTCGCCGGCCAGCAGCCGCTCGATGCGGAAGCCATGCGCCACCTCGGCCGGCTGATGCGCGCGTTCACCGACGGCACCATCGAGCTCTTGTCGTCGCGCGCGATGCTCAAGCGCGAGGTACGCGCCGAGATCACGATGATCGTGGACGAAGAGAACAACCCCTTCAAGATTCTTCCCAACGGCCGTGCCGTGCTGATGCAGATGTTCGGCGCGCGCATGCCCGGATTTCTCACGCCCGAGGCCGCCGTGCACGATGCGCTCGGCGACCTGCAATCGCACCAGCTGGGCATGGTGGCCGGAATGCGGGCGGCGCTGCTCACCGTGCTGCAGCGCTTCGACCCCGCGACGCTGAACCGCACCACGCCGCATGACGGCAGCCTGAGCGAAAAGATGTTGCCCGGCGGGCGCGAGGCGCGCCTGTGGCGCCAGCTGCGGCAGCTGCACGCGGAAACGACCGCCGCCGTCGAAGACGATTTCCAGGCCGTCTTCGGCCGCGCTTTCCAGCAAGCCTACGACAGGGAGATGGAACGCCTGAAGGAAGCGCGCCGTGCTTGACGCCACCCGCGCCGCTTTCGCGGTTCCCATCTCTACCTCGCAGTTCTCCTGCGTGGGCGAGCGCTCCGGCAACCAGGACGCCATCGGTTACCACCTCGATGAGCACAACGCGTGCTTCGTCGTGAGCGACGGTGTCGGCGGCAACGCGGGCGGCGAGATGGCCGCGCGCATCGCGGTGGACACCGCGCTCAATACTTTCGTCGGCCATCCTTCTGTCGCGGCGGACGACATCCGCCAAGCGGTGAAGGCGGCCAACGACGCCATCCTCGCGAAGCAGCGCGAACTCGCCGACCAAAGCCGCATGAGCGCGACCATCGTTTCGCTGTTCGTGAACCGCGCAAGCGGCCAGGCCTGCTGGGCCCACGTGGGCGACAGCCGCCTCTACTGGTTCCGCCGCGGCGCGCTGATGCAGCGCACCGAAGACCACAGCCTGTCGGAGCGCTCGGGCGAAGCCGCGATCGGCAGCGGCACCAACGGCGGCGAGCGCCTGGTCAAGACCAACCTGCTGTACCGCGCGCTCGGTGCGCGCGCAACGGCCGAGACCACGGTGTCGACATCGCAGCAGCTGGCCGATGGCGATGCATTCCTGCTGTGCACCGACGGGCTCTGGCAATTGATCTCGCAGCAGGTGATGGAGCGTTCGCTGCAGCTGGCCGACAGCGCCGAGGAATGGCTCGCACTGCTGCGGCGCGCGGCCGAAGCGAAGGCCGACAAGTCGCGCGACAACTACTCGGCGCTGGCGGTGTGGGTGGGGTTTCCGCAGCAGGTGACGCTGGCGGGGGCGGTCCGATCGGCGTCGTGACGCCGCCGCCCGCGTCGCACTTCAGAACTTGAAGTTGAAAAACTTGAAGTGAATGCCGGGTATGCACTCGAACCCGACGATGTTCATGCGGTTCTGAATCGCGAGGCTGGTCAATCGCGTGGCCGGACCGCCCCGCAACAGCAGAGTGAAGGACCCCGTGATGTGCCGTTGCATCTGCATGAACACTTGCGAGATGACGCCGCCAAGAACCCCGGGCTGGTCGAGCAGCGTGATGGGCGTCTTGGCAAAGAGGTTGTGCATCGGTCCACCGAGCAGCAGGATGTGCCAGCACGCCGGGATAGTCATGGGCCGCAGGCCGAGGTTGAAGAACGGGAACGGGAACGGCATCTTGCAGACGTCCGGAAACGCCAGTGCGCCGCCCATCCATTGGTGTGTCGCCAACATTGTGTTTTCTCCTTGGGGTTGTGAGGATGCGTCTGCTTCAGCCCATGTGAATCTGCCCGGCGTCGACCTTCATCAGCTCCTTGCCGGTGATCACCACGTGCTTGCCGTGGACGATGGCCGTCTCCTGCGCGCGCAGGTCGAGGTGGCCGACGCGCACCTGGTCGACGCCGTCGACAAAGCGCAGTGCGTTGCGCGCGATCTGCATCACGCGCTCGGCCACCGACTCGAACACCTGGCCGACGAGGCGCAGCCGGCCGACCGTGGCATCGAGCGCCTGCCCGGTGTAGCGCATCTCGCGCACGTCGCACTGCGCCTGTTGCGCGTCGAGCGCCCATTGCGCGCCCTGCATCGCCAGCTTCGCCTCGCTGTGAAGGCGCAGGTCCGCGGCGCTCTCGATCGAGATGGCGCCTGCGGGCGCCGACAGTCGCAGATCGCCGGGCGCCTCGATGCGGCTCACCGACGCGTCGGCCTGTTCGATCACCGCAAGGAGGTACACCCGCCGGGGGTCCGGCCCCGACAGCAGCACGGTGTCGCCCGGCTGCGGCTGCAGCAGGCAGCTGGCGGCGCGGCGGCAGTGCCAGGTGGCGCCGTCTTCGGTGTGCACCTCGAACAGCCCGTCGGCATCGACGGACACCAGCTGGCCCAGGTGCTGGACCGGCCCCGATGCTTCGACCGGTATGCGTAGTGGAACGACTGTCATGGTGAATCTCCTTGTCTGATCTGCGGAAGACCTGCGATGCGGCAGGCTGCCGCATTCGCAGTCACTGAACCTTGGACCACGTCTGCGCCTTGTGCAGCTCGGGGTCGCTCTCGATGAGGCCCTTGCGCCTCGAAAACTTCGCACCGTCCTCCACCGTGCGATGCACACGCGTGCGCAGGAACTGCGCGTCGCGCAGGTCGGCATCGACGAGCTCGGCGTAGGAAAAGTCGGCATCGTGCAGGCTGGCCCCCCGGAAGCTGGCGCCCTTGCAGCGCGCCCGATGGAACACGCTCTCGTGGATATGAGCCTCGCTGAGATCCGCGCCTTCGAGCCGGGCTTCCACCCAGATGGCGCGATCGAAGCGTCCGCGCTGCAGGTTGGCGCCGCGCAGGTCGGCCGCCGGAAACAGCGCATTGGGCGCATCCGCCTGCGCGAAGTTGGCCTGGCGCAGCGAGGCGCCCTTGAAGATGCACTGCACGAGGCTGGCGTTGCCGAAATCGACGTGGTCCATCCGGCTGTCGGTGAACACGCAGCGCAAGAATCGTTGCGCGGGGAAGCGCTGGTTCGTCAGGTCGCACTCGATGAACAGCGTGGTCTCGAAGCTCGCACCCGCGAACACCGCCGTGGTCAGGTCCTGCCGATGGAAGGTGACCGAGTGCAGCGCGGAGCCCGAGAAATCGATCCCCTCCAGACGGCATTCCGTGAACGAGATCTGCTTGAAGTGGTCCGACCGCAGGCGGCTTTGCGTCAGCTCGCAGCGAAAGAACAGCGCGCGATCGACATGGACCTCCAGGAAACTCGTCTGCGGCAACGCCGATTCCGAGAAATTGGTGCCTTCGCACCGCGCACCGTCCAGCGTCGCCTGCGTTAGCCGGCAACTGAAGAACTGCACGTTGTCGAGCGTGCTGCGCGAGAGGTCGCAGCCGTCCAGGCGGCAGCGCGTCAGCACGCTGCCTTCCAGGTTGGCGCCGGTGAAACGGGCACCGCTGAAGTCGACGTGGTCGAGCATCGCGCCGGACAGGTCCAGCCCGCTCATGTCCCACCCCCGGCAGTCGGCAGTGCGGACCTGAATGCCATGGCGGATGTGGTCGAGCAGTTCATCGCGGGTCATGCGGTCGGCGCCTCGGGTCGACGCGCCGGCCATACCTTGGCATGCTTGGTGTAGGTGCCGTCCATGCGCGTGGCGGGGTCGAACAGCACCTGGGACACGTCGGCGCGGAACAGGTTGGCGCGCGTCAGGTCGGCACCACGCAGGTCGGCCTTGGCGAGGTTCGCGTCGATCAGGTTGGCCTCGCGCAACGACGCCCCCGAAAAATTGGTGCGGATGAACAGGCTGTCGCCGCCCACCATGCGGTCCAGCCGCGCATGGCTCAGGTCGCATTCGGACAGGTCGCTGTTGTCGATGCGCGCATCGCTCAGGTCGGCCTGTCTCATCGGCGTGGTCCGCAGGCCGCACTCCTTGAGCAAAGCCGACTTGAAGCAGGCCTGCACGAGCGTGCAGCCGTGTGCGAAGCCGCTGCCTTCGAGGTGCGCATTCGTGAAATCGACGCCGCTCGAACAATCGGCGGTGACGAAGCCGCAGCGCTCCAGGCGCGCGCCCACGAAAGACACGTTCTGCAGCCCGCATTCGACCCAGGTCACCTGGTCGAAGGTCGCGTCGTCGAAGCGCAGGTCTTCCAGCTTCAGGCGCAGCACGACCATCTGCTGCCAGTGCGAGCGACTAAGGTCGCAGCGCCGCAGCGTCGCCTCGCCGAGCTGCGTCAGCTCGAAGCGCGTGCCCACCATGCGGCAACCGTCGAAACGCGTCTGGGTGCAGCTGGCTTCGCGCAGTTCGGCCTCGTCGAAGACGGTCTGCTCGCAGCGCGCGCTGCCCAGGTTGGTCTTGACGAGCTTCGCCCGCACCATCGAGGCCTGGCTCAAGTCCGCCCGCACGAGCACGGCTTGCGAGAAATCGCAGTCGTCGAGTTGCGCGCCACGCAGGTTCGTGTCTTGCAGCACAGCCTCCACGAAGCGTGCACCCCGCAGGTCCATGCCCGACAGATCGACGCCGGTGAGGTTGAGCCGCGAGAAGTCGCGCTGCGACGGGTCGACGGCTTCGAGCCGCCGGCGCCACTTGGCGGAGCGGAACGAAGGCGCCGGTGGCCGGGGACTCGACAGGTGGGCCGAATGCAGGGCGGCCTGCCGCCTCAACGCCGACGCGGTGTCGGCGAGCGGCGGTACGGGCAGCACCAGCGCATCATCCTTCCCCTCGCCTTCGCCGTCTTCTTCCTCTGCCCGGGACGGCTCGTCGCCCAGCGCATCGAGCGCGAACACCCCGGAGGCACCTGCCTGCTTGGCGAAGGCCTCCATCCGCGCCTTGGCGTCGCTGCCCTGTGCCTCCATCCGCTCCAGGTGGCCGACCAGGTCATCGATGTGCGGTGGCGCTTCCGGCGGTGCCAGCGCGGGCAGGTGCACCTCCGGGTCCAGGCCGCGTGCGCGCAGTTCCTCGCGCCGCCGCTCGTGGTCGCGCTGCTGCCCCGCACGCAGGTTGCGCACGAGCGGTTCGTTGACCGATGCTGGGAAGGTATCGGCCCAGTCGCTCAGCACCTCCTGGGGCGCCAGGTCTTTGTCGCGCATCGCGTGCAGACCGCCGCGTTCGGGCTCCGAGCGCAGCTTGAGCACCGACTCGTAGTGCGCCAGGGTGCGCGGCGTGTCGTCCATGCGCTCCAGCGCCGCCATGCCCAACGGCACGTCGGCCGCGTCGTCCTGCATGACCGGGAACACGCCGTGCCAGATCAGCACCATGCGTTCGAGATGCGGAAAGAACCAGACCGTGCTCAGGCGCAGCGGCACCTCGCGCAGTTCGGGGCCGCTGGGCGTGTGCTGCACGAAGCAGCGGGCCTGCCAGCGCGGCAGCTGCCCGCGCAGCACCGGAATGTCCGGATGCATGTTCCAGAGTTCGTAGGCCGCGCCGGTCGGCACTTCCTGCAGCCCTTCCCAGCGCTGATCGGCGGACGCCGCATTGAAGTGGCGCCAGTCGGCGTCCTTGGCGAGCCCCGGGTAGTCGTTCTCGAGCCACGCCTGGCCGTACTGCGTGCCCATCAGCGACGCGCGCTGTGGCCAGTCGGGCGGGATCGCGCCGAAGCTCGCGGGCGGCACGGCCTGCCTCGGCGACGTGGGTTGCCGGCCCGGCGTTTCGATGTGCGCGAGCCGCGTGGCGCGCACGCCGTTGACCAGTTCCTCGACCGTGCCCATGCCCAGGGGGTTTTCCGGCACGCCGGGGCCGCCGTAGGCGTGCTGCCAATCGAGCGGCATCTTCTCGAAGGGCTGCGGCGGCGTGGCCCGGCGGTTCAGCCAGTAGCGGTCGCCGTGGACCGTGAGGGTTTTCTGCAGCCCGGCGATCTGCAGCTTCACCGCGCAGCTGGTCTTGTCCTGCTGGTGGCTCGTGTACGCGTAGCCGCTGACCAGCACCTCGGGCACCAGCTTCGGCACACCGAGGTCGAGCACCGCGCCGGGGCCGATGAGTTCGGCCGTGCTTTTCCACAGCTCCTGCTCCAGCACCAGGTGCGGGTTGTCACCCAGGGTGCTCATGGCCATCACCGCGACCCCGAGGTGGTCGCGCCGCTGCCAGCGGTACGGGTGCGTGAGCATGCTCAGGTGGATCGGCTTTACGGTCCTCAAGAGACGGCTCCTTCGTCGGCCAGCGGATCGGGCTGGCTCACCCAGGCGACTTCCTTGCCACCACGGCTGCCGCGGTGCAGCAGCACCTCGCGGCCACGCGCATAGCCCGCCATGTCGATCATGTCGACGGCCTGCTCGACCTGTGTACGACGCCGCTCGCCGCCCGGTCCGTCGAACTCGACCACCAGCCGGATGACGTACTGGTTCAGCACCATCGTGTTGTCCGAGCTGGCTTCGACGATGCGCGCCGGCCGCGTGTCATGGGGTGCGGGCTTGCGGGACACCCACGAATGCACCCCCAGGCACAGCAGCGCGGTCAGCACGATCCCGCCGCCGACCACGGTCCCGAGCGTGAGGCTGGCCGCCGTGGACGTCCCGGCGATGCGTGGAAAGATCAGCCCGACCAGCAGCAGCACCGCGAGGGACGCGATGCACACCAGCCCTGTGATCCGGCGGGTCGACATCACCAGTACGTGTGGAGTTGGGCGGTCTTGTTGCGCCAGACGGCCCCGCCGAAGGCGAGGATGTCGAGCCCGATGTTGATGCCGGACATGTTGAGCTTGGCGCCCTTGATGTCCACCAGCGCCGTGGCGTAGTTGAAGGCGAGGACATAGGTCGACGAGATGTTGAAAGGCGCGGTGATGTCCAGCACGGTCGTCGCCTCCGTCCGGATCTCCGGCGCCTTCGAATGCACCTTGGTGTCGGACGACGACTTGATCAGGTCCTTGGCGTGGGTCGTGACGTATTCGCCAGCCTCCGTGTTCACGCCCTTCTTGTACCTGACTTCGTTCTGATTGGAGCTGTGGGTGATCTTGTCGGCCTCGACCAGCCAGTTCTTCCCCGGCGCCCTGAAGGTGATGTCGCCGCCTTCGGTCTCCACGGTGTAGTTGCCCTTGATGTTTGCCTTGTAGAAACCGCCCGTCTTCAGGGTCGCGAACATGGCGACGTCCACCTCCCACCGGCCTTTGGTGGTCTTGAGAATCTGGCGACCCACGGTCTCGGTGTGCGTTTCGGTGACCGTGAGGTCCTTCGTCCCGGTAACCGTTTCGTTCAGATGGGGTTTGATGAACCGGTCTTCGCCCGTGTCCACCGTGTCATGCCGCTTGCCCGTCACATGGATGGTCTGGTTGCCGATGACATCCACCTGCTGGTTGCCGCCATCCACCTTGATGAACTGGTCGCCCCCGTTGACGGTGATCTTCTGCGGACCGCCCTCGTTGACCGTCAGCGTGTGCGGCCCGTTGATGGTCTCGTCCAGTGAGGTGTCTCCGGTGTAGGTGTCCGCGCCTTTGATGAAAGTGGTGCGTTCGCCGTCCACCGTATGCAGCTCATTGTTCTCCACCTCGACCGTCAGATCCTTCTGCGCATGGATCTTGATCGACTCGCACCCCGGGTCGTCGTCGATGACGAAGTGGTTGGCCAGCTCGCCGTCGCCCTTGATGGTGCGGCTGATGAAGCCGCTGACCGTCGCCTTGGCCGGCAGCTCGAGCGGCGGCATCTGGTCGGCGTTGTAGACGCGGCCGATGATGATGGGCCGGTCGGGGCAACCAGCGATGAAATCGACGATGACTTCCTGCCCCACGCGCGGATGGTTCACGGCGCCGAAGTTGGAGCCCGCCCACGCGCTCGACACGCGCACCCAGCACGAGCTGTCTTCGTTGCGCTGCCCGTAGCGGTCCCATCGGAACTGCACTTTCACGCGTCCGTACTTGTCGATCCAGATGTCTTCGCCAGGGGGTCCGACGACCGTGGCGGTCTGCGGCCCGTGCGTGGTCGGCATCCGTGTGATGCGCGGTGCACGGAATGGAAACGACGTGGGCTGCACCCCGAAATTGAAGCTGTACAGGCCTTGCGCCGCACCGGTCGCGTAGCCGCCTTCGCGCAGGTTGTAGGTGACCGAGACGATCAGGTATTCCTTGTTGTCCTCGTCGCGCGGCGCGTTCTGCATCCTGAAGCAGTAGCCGGGGGCCATGCCGCGCACATTGCAGTGGCCCGTGTCGACTTCAGCCTGCGCCTGCGCCTCCTCCAGGCGGATGCGCGCGTAATGCTCGCCCTGACCGGCATCGCTGTAGCCGCCGAGCCACTCGTACATCTCGTACTGGCCGTGGTCGTTGCCCCGTGGCTGGCTGCGGGTGTTGAGCAGGTCGGCCTTGGGCTTCTTGAAGTCGAAGTCGTCGACCACGAAGGTGCCCGGGCGAATCTCTTCCGTCACCTCCCACTGGTCGATCACTTCACGGCCCTGCTCCCCCCCCCGGTCGGTGGCAAGGTAGCCGATGCGCGGATAACCCGGCAGCGTCTCGTGCGCGCCCATGTCGTCGGCGAGCACCAGGACGTGCTGGTTCTTCTCGTGCTTGAAGTAGTAGTAGATGCCTTCGTGCTCCATGAGCCGGCTCACGAATGCGAAGTCCGTCTCCTGGTATTGCACGGAGTAGTCGCGCTGCCGGTAAGTGGCGCTGAGCTTCTTCTCGAAGGCGAATCCGTACTCGCCCAAGACCTCGTCCAGGATGTCGACGACCGATTTGTTCTGGAAGATCTTGCAGTCGCTGGTGCGCGTGAGATACCAGAGCCATGGCTGCACGAGCGCACGGTACACCACGTAGCGCGACGAACTCTCCTCGCGGCCGATCATGGTGAAGCGTGTGATCTGGCCGTTGAGGTAGCGCGGCGCGCCGTTGATGGTGACGATCTCCAGCGTGAGCGGTTTGCCGAGCACGGCCTTCATGTCGACCGAGGTGTTCGGGCTGAGCAGGTCGACCTCGAACTCGAACAGCTGCGAGAGCCCTTCGTTGCCATGCATCGAGCGGAACAGCAGCTGGTCCTCTCCAAGCGGTGTGTGGGCTTTGACGACTCTGTCCATGGCGCGCTCCCTTTCTCTCTTCGACTAGCGTTCAGAAAATTCGTAGCGAAAGTCATCGCCCGCCGCGCTCAGTTGCACGGCGGCGAGCTTGCGCGCACTGACGGTGGCGCCGATGACTTCCTCGCTCAATCGGGGCAGGATGGTGTGCGTGAGGATCGCATCGATCATCCGGCCACCCGACTCTATGGCGGTACAGCGGCGCGCCACAAGCTCCACGGCGCTGTCGTTGTAATCCAAAGTAATCCCGTGGTTCGCCACGAGCCGCGCGGCGATGCGGTCGAGTTGAAGACGGATGATGCGATGCAACGCATCGGCCTGCAACGGGTAATAAGGCACTACAACCAGCCGCCCGAGCAGCGCGGGTGCAAACACCTTGAGCAGCGGTTCGCGCAGCGCGGCCGCGAGCGGCTCGGGGTCGGGGCAAAGCGTCGGGTCTTCGCACAGCTGCATGACCAGGTCGGTGCCGACGTTGGAGGTCATGATGATCACGGTGTTGCGAAAGTCGATGTGGCGGCCTTCTCCGTCTTCCATCCAGCCCTTGTCGAACACCTGGAAGAAGATCTCGTGCACGTCGGTGTGCGCCTTCTCGATCTCGTCGAGCAGCACCACGCTGTAGGGCCTGCGGCGCACGGCTTCGGTGAGCACGCCACCTTCGCCATAGCCCACGTAGCCCGGAGGCGCCCCCTTCAAGGTGGAGACGGTGTGCGACTCCTGGAACTCGCTCATGTTGATGGTCACGAGGTTCTGCTCGCCGCCGTACAGCGCTTCTGAAAGCGCGAGCGCGGTCTCCGTCTTGCCGACGCCCGAGGGGCCGCACAGCAGGAATACGCCGACCGGCTTGTTGGGGTTGTCCAGCCGCGCGCGCGCGGTACGGATGCGCCGCGAAATCGTCTCCAGCGCATCGGGCTGGGCCACCACGCGGGCCGACAGGATCTCGCCCAGGCGCAGCACCGACTGCGCATCGTCGCGCACCATGCGGCCGATGGGAATGCCGGTCCAGTCGGCCACGACGGTGGCAATGGCCTGCGCATCGACGGCGGCGAGGATGAGCGGCGATTCGCCCTGCAACTGCACCAGCTTGTCTTGCGCCGCGTTGAGTTCGGCGCGAATTTCTTCGGGGGTGCGTGCGAGTTCGGCGGGTTCTGCAGTTTCGGTAGCGGCTTGCGGTGCTTCACCGACTGGGTCGGCGTCCTCTTCGGTTTCAACTTCGGACTCAGCTTCGGCTTCTGCCTGCACCGGCACCGCCGCGGGCGACAGCAGCTTGCGCAGCGCCACGATGCGCTCGACCAGCGCGCTCTCTTCCAGCCGCCGCTGCTCCAGCAGATCGAGTTCGGCCTGCGCGGCGGCCACTTGGGCCGCGATGTCTTCGACGCGCTGATGCTCGCCCACGCCGATGGCCGCCTCGCGCCCCGCGATGCCCGACTCGATGCCCAGCACCTCGATGCGCCGCTGCAGGTCTTCGAGCGCAGCCGGCAGTGCATGCTGGCTCAGCGCCACGCGCGCGCATGCTGTGTCGAGCAGGCTCACGGCCTTGTCCGGCAGTTGCCGCGCGGGAATGTAGCGGTGCGACAGGCTCACAGCCGCTTCAAGCGCGGCATCGAGGATCAGCACGCCGTGGTGCTTCTCCAGCTCTGCCGAAATGCCGCGCAGCATGATCACCGCCTTGGGCTCGGTGGGCTCGTGCACCTGGATGGTCTGGAAGCGCCGCGTGAGCGCCGGGTCTTTCTCGATGTACTTCTTGTACTCCGACCAGGTGGTCGCGCCGATGGTGCGCAGCCGGCCGCGCGCGAGCGCGGGCTTGAGCAGGTTGGCCGCATCGCCGGTGCCGGCCGTGCCGCCCGCGCCCACCAAGGTGTGCACTTCGTCGACAAACAGCACGATGGGCTTGGGGCTTTTCTCGACCTCGTCGATCACCTGGCGCAGCCGCTGCTCGAACTCGCCCTTCACGCCCGCGCCGGCCTGCAGCAGCGTGGGGTCGAGCACCCACAGCGATACGTCCTTGAGCGAGGGCGGCACATCGCCTGCGGCGAGGCGCGAGGCCAGGCCTTCAACCACCGCCGTCTTCCCCACGCCGGCCTCGCCGGTGAGCAGCGGGTTGTTCTGCCGGCGGCGCATGAGGATGTCGATGATCTGGCGGATCTCGTCGTCGCGGCCGTAGACCGGATCGAGCTCGCCCGCACGCGCCTTGGCCGTGAGATCGCTCGCGTACTTGGCGAGCGCCGAGCCACCAGCCGGCGCGCCGTCGCCCTGGTGCTGCACGGCGGGGGCGCCGCCACCCGAGCCCACGCTCGGTGCGACGTCGTACTCGTCTTCCGGCGAGCCTTCGGTCCATGCGGCGAGCTGGGCGACCAACACGTCGGGCACGATCTTGTCGAACTCGCGCGAGATGCCCGAGAGCACCTGGCGCAGCCCCGGTGTCTTGATGATGCCGGCCAGCAAATATGCGCCGCGGATCGACGTGGCCTCGAAGCGCAGGCTCGCATACACCCACGCACGCTCGACGGCGTTGTCCACGTGCTCGGAGATGTCGCTGATCGATGTCGCGCCATGCGGCAGGCGGTCGAGCGCGCGCACGAGGTCTTGTTCCACCGCATCGAGGTTGAGCCCCGCGCGCTTGACGATGCGCAGCATGTCGCTGTCCTGCAGCTGCAGGATCTGGTGCAGCCAGTGCACGAGCTCGACGTAGGCATTGCCGCGCAGCTTGGCGAAGGCGGTGGCGGTCTCCAATGCCTTGTAGAGCATCGGGTTCAGCTTGGAGAAGAGAGAGACGCGGCGGATGTCGGTCATAAGGCCATGGAAGATGCGGACTCGGCAGGCGCTCCGGCCGCCGATGCGTTGCGGGGATACAGTGCCTCGGGCTCGAACAGCATGTCGCCGGCGTCGGTGTCCGACAGGCGCGTGCCGACCCAGGTGCCCCAGCCGAGGCGCTGGTCGCCGCCCAGTTGCATGCCGCGCGCCTCCTGCTTTTTCAGGACGAGGCGCAGCTCCCAGGCAAACTCGATGCCGACGTACTGCCGCACCCAGTCGACCACCTGCTGAAACCGGCGGCTGCCCGGCAGGAATTCGCGGAACTGCTGCTGCGAGAGCGGGCCAAGTTCGAGGCGAAATTTGCTCTGCGCATCGCGCACAGCCAGGCCGATGGTGGCGCCGCCGCCCAGCTGGTGGTTGCGTCCGAAGAGGCCGAGCCGGCTCACCTGGCGCTCGTCGATCATCACCCAGTCGCTCACGAATTCCTCGACGCGCACGGGCACGTCGAAGTACAGGCGCAGGATCTGGATCAGCCCCTCGGGGTTGCGCGTTTGGCGCACGAGGTGGCCCGCCATGAAGGTGCGCGCATGGTCGGCAATGCGGTCGCGTTCCTTCAGGCCCGGCTGCCCCATGTTCATGAGGCTCGCCACGTAGTCGACGAAGCGGTGGCCGTCGGGGCGGTCCAGGCTGTTGACCGACTGCGCATCGGCCCAGGCCCGGTAGAACAGCAGGATGAGCCGGTGGTGGAACAGGTCGGCGAATGCGCTGAGCGTGTGGTCGTTGTGGTGGCGCTTGCGTTCGCGCGCGTACTCGGTCAGGTGCAGCGGCAGCGGGCCGTTGGGGCCGAACAAGCCGAAGCCGTAGATCGAGATGCGCGGCGGCCCGTCGCCATCGATATCGACGCCCGACACGTTCGACGGCGCGAAGGCCATCGAGGGCTCCTGCCCGAGGCGCAGCGGCTCGTCCGAGGGGCGTGGCGCACGGCCCAGCAGCGGATGGTCGCCGTGCGCGTCGAGGCGGCGCAGCAGCATGAACAGGTCGTGCTCGAAGGGTTGATCGACCAGGCCAGCCCACAGCGCGGGGTCGGCCAGCAGCGCATCGCGGCGGCCCGTCGTCGCGATCTCCGGCGTCTCGTGGCCGGCGGGTTCGTCGAACGAATGCGCCTCGAACACCTCCTCGCCCACCGCCTGCGCGGCCTGTTGCATGTCGTCGGAGAAGCCGGCTGCACTCATACGGCGGGGCGGCGTCCGACCCGTGGGGTCCAGCGCGCGATTTCGCCGCGCTGCAGGCTGGAGAGCGCGAACTCGGTGAAGGCGTTGAGCGACACGTGGCGGCTGAAGAACTGCTCCAGCACCGCGCCGAAAAGATAAGGGCTCGCGCCGGAGAACGCGACCTCGTCGATCTTGAGCGCCACCTCCACGCCGCGCCCGAAGACGATCGGCCCCGGCTCGGGCAGGCGGCGGAACACCGGCGCCAGCGCCATCGAGCGCACGCCCTGGATCTGGCGGCGTACTGCAGGGTCGGCAAGGTTGCCGTAGAGATCGAGCATCTCGCGCAGCGCCGCGGCGCCCTGCGTGGCATCGACGTCGGTCAGGCTCAGGTAGTTGAGACCCAGGTGGCTGATGAGCCGCCAAGTGAGCGCGCCTTCCGCGAGCGCCGGATAGGGTCGCGACGGGCCGCGCAGGATGCGGATCGAGCGCACGGGCGCCGAGATGCGCAGCGTGAAGTCCGATTCGAGCCCCGTCGGCAGCAGCAATGGCAGGTCGCGGTTGGTGCACAGCGCATCGAGCGTGATGTGCCTCAGGCTGTGCGGAAACGGCGCGTCGTGCTGGTCCACCAGCGACACGTAGACCTCGCTGCCGGTGTAGCTGGTGCGCGTGCCCTGCGCGCGTGCGCGGTCGGACACCAGGCGCGGTTCGCGGCGCAGCGAGAAGTAGGCGCCGAAGTCGCCGTCGTCGGTCGCGAACGAGCCGAGGAAGGGGCGGAACTCGCGCTCCTCCGAGCCGTTGGCCATGTGGCCGGTGACGCGCTCGACGGTGAAAATCTCGAAGTCGCGCGGCCGCGTGCGGTCGATCACCGCATGGTGCTCGTGCTGGCCGGGGCCGACCGGAATGCGGTCGCTGCGGCGCGGCACGAGGTTGATGATGGGCGTACAGAAAAGCGAGAAGTGCTTGGCGTCCACCAGCCGCTCCAGGTCGCCGTCGGCGCGGTCCAGGAGGATCACGATCTCCATCGTGCTGCCGCCGATGGCCGAGACGGCCGCGCGCAGGTTCTTCACACTGAAGAACAGGTAGCGATCAGGAAACGCGAAGTACTCGTGCAACAGCCGATAGCCCTGGAACGAGCGCGCGTCGTAGGGCAGCAGGGCTTGGTCGGGATCGAACCCTTCGTGCCGGATGGCCTCGTCGCCCAGCGGCACGATGCGCGCCGTGGCGCCCGGTCCGCTGCGGCACACGGTGCCCACGCTGTGGTGCGCCACGAGCTCGAGCACGCGCAGCGCATGCAGCTCGGCGCCGGAGAGAAAGAACTCGAGCCGGTCGAGCGGCATCTCGGAGAACCGGGCGCCGCCCACCGCTTCGAGCTTGATGGTGATCGCGCTCTTGGCCTGGCGCGCCACCATCGGCATCGCATGCCCGATCTCCGCCGGCACCGGGCCGATGCTG
The DNA here is from genome assembly GCF_051216415.1 of Variovorax trehalosi. Lineage (NCBI taxonomy): Bacteria > Pseudomonadati > Pseudomonadota > Betaproteobacteria > Burkholderiales > Comamonadaceae > Variovorax > Variovorax trehalosi. The sequence goes on along the minus strand of NZ_JBPJZG010000011.1, from coordinate 96,592 downwards.
GCCTCGGCGATCCTGATGGGCCACAGCGTGACGGCGTGGCCGGTGCGGAACTCGCAGGCCGTCTGCTCGCCCTTGATCATGCGGCCGCGCAGGATGGTGTGCCGCGGCAATTCGTAGCCCGCCTTCAGCGAGCCTTCGTTGAGGTTGCCGTCGATCTGCACCACCGCCATCGCGGGCAGCGGTGCGAGGAAGTTGGGGTACACCACCTCCAGCAGGCGCTGCGAGAAGCGCGGGAACTCCGCGTCCATCTTGAGCTGGATGCGCGCGGTGAGAAAGCTGAAGCCTTCGAGCAGGCGTTCGACATACGGGTCGCTGACCTCGATCCCGCGCATGCCCAGGCGACCCGCGATCTTCGGATAACGCTGCGCGAACTCGGCCCCGAGCTCGTGCATGTAGGTGAGCTCGCGGTTGTAGTAGTCGAGCAGCCGCGCGTCCATCAGAGCCCTCCCGTCGGCCGCAGGATCATGTGGCCGCTTTCGAGGTCGAGTTCCGATCGCAGGATGAATTCGATGGGGTAAGGCACCGACCACAGCGTGCCGCGGATCTCCAGCGCGAGCAGATTGTGGTGCTCGAGGTCGGTCGCATCGGTCACGCAGCGCACGTCGATGCTGTCCTTCATGATGCGCGGCTCGAAGTCGATGATCGAGGCGCGGATGGCGGCCTCGACATCCGCGAAGTCGACCTCCGACATGCGCCCGCCGGCCCAACCGCGCACGCCGTAGTTGACGACCGAGCGCCGCGCGCGCGGCATGGCGTTGATGCCGTGCTCGGCGCCAAAGTTGGTGGTGTTGAGCAGCCACTGCAGGTCGCGCAGCACCGAGTCGCGCAGGAGCTTGCCGCTCATGAGAAAGCTGCCCGCGCGCTCCTGGCGGCTTTGCGGCTGCTTGTCGGTCAGGCGGTCGAGCAGCACGGGCTGCAGGCGATCGCGTGCGACGCTTTCCTGCGGATCGCCGTCGGCCTCCAGGGCTGCGCGGCTGGCGGGCAGCATGGTGCTCACGGTGCGGCCCCTTCCAGGTCGAATTCGACGAGCCGCACATCGAGCAGCGAGTGGTCGCCGGCTTCGCTGATCAGCGTGCGCTGGCCGACGCCCGCGTACTGCTCTTCGCCGGCCAGCGGCAGCCAGTCGGTGCGGCGGCCCAGCGTGGTTTCGTCGCCGAGCGCATCGAGCTTGCCCGGATAGCGCATCGGCACCAGGCCGTTGAGCCCACGGCCGTCGTGCAGCACGATCTCGGCCGGCGCCCACAGCAGGTCGACCAGGTGCTGCGGACGCTTGAACTTGAGGCGGCGCACCGCATGCAGCGGCAGCCACGCATAGCCCGAAGGCGTGAGGAGTTCCAGCACGGCACCGATGCGCACGTCGCCATCGCAGAGCCAGGCGAATTCGGCGGTCTCGACCGGCTCGCCGTCGATGGCCTGCACGGCACGCGAATCGGACCGGTCGACGACGCTCAGCGTGCCTTGCGATGCGGGCGCGTCCTGCCGCGCCGCTTCGCGCAATGCAGCCGCTTCATCGGCCTGTTCGGGTGGCAGCACCGCAGCGGCAATGAGCCCGTCGACCCAGGCGGCCTGGCCGGCAACGACAGCCGGCGCGCGGCCGCCATTCCAGAATTCGGTGCGGTGGCGCTCGGCCGCCAGCGCCATCGCGCAGGTGGCACTCACCGGTGCGAAAGAGGGATCGATCTTCGCCGCGAGCTTGAGTTGGTCTTCAGCCCGCTGCCACTCGCCACGCAGCGCGAGAAAGTGGCACAGGGCAAGGCGCAGGCTGGCGTTCTGGGGGCTGGCGCGGATCTGCCGCTGCACCCATTCGGTGTGCTCGGCCACGGAGCGCTCGCCCAGGACTGCAAACCCATCTCCCATGAAGCTTCCTCATTGACTGACTCGCGCACGGCGCGTGCGCCGTGCGGTGGTGATCGATCCTTGGCTGGAAGGCGGGCCTTCTTTGCATCGGCGCGCGAGTTGCTCGCGCGGCCCGCCCCCGGCATGACGGCAACAGGAAGGCTCAGCGTTCCTTGTTTTCCTCGAAGGCTCAGCCCTCCTTGTTTTCCTTGAGGTTCCAGGCCAGCACCGTCTCGGCGCCCTTGCCGCCCTTGTCGGTCTGTTCCCAGTACTGCTGCTTGACCTTGGCGGCCTGGAACGCGAACTGCACCAGCACCGCATCGCCGCCCTGCTCTGCCGTGTACTGCACCGAGGTGACCAGCACTTCCTCGAGCGTGACGCGCGTGTATTCGATCTGCGTGCCGCCGGCCTTGCACAGCGACACCTCGACCTTGCTCAGGTGCTTGCCGCTTGCGCAGTTCTTCAAGATGGAAGGCGCCGCCTTGTCGATGCGCGCGAGCACCTGCAGGTCGTTGAAGCTGGCCTTGCCCACACCGCCGCCACCGCCGCTGACCATGTTGCCAGGCTGCGTTGCACCCCACGCGAACGACTTGATATCGCTCCAATCCTTGTGGTTCGAGTCCTTGGATTCGCCGTTCGCGCCCTCGACGCGCATGAACATGTCTACTGCCATGATTAACCCCCAAAGTTATTTGCGCCCTCGTGGAGCACCGTTGATTTAGCTGCTGTCCTTCTTGTTGGACGGCAGCTTCGAAACCAGCCGCAAGGAAACCGTCAGCCCTTCGAGCTGATAGTGCGGCCGGAGAAAAAACTTGGCGGCGTAGTAGCCGGGGTTGTCCTCGATGGCTTCCACCTGGACCTCCGCCGCCGCCAGCGGCTTCATTGCCTTCGTGTCCTGCGACGACGTGCCGGGGCTGCCGTCCACGTAGTTCATGATCCAGTCGTTGAGCCAGCGCTCCATGTCCTCGCGCTCGCGGAACGAACCGATCTTGTCCCGCACGATGCACTTGAGGTAGTGCGCGAAGCGGCAGCACGCGAACAGGTACGGCAGGCGCGCCGCGAGGTTCGCGTTGGCGGTGGCGTCGGCGTCGTAGTACTCGGCCGGCTGCTGCAGCGACTGCGCGCCGATGAAGGCCGCGAAGTCGGAGTTCTTGCGGTGCACCAGCGGCATGAAGCCGTTCTTGGCGAGTTCGGCCTCGCGCCGGTCGCTGATGGCGATCTCGGTGGGGCACTTCATGTCCACGCCGCCGTCGTCGGTGGGGAAGGTGTGGGTGGGCAGGTTCTCCACCGCGCCGCCCGACTCCACGCCGCGGATCGACGTGCACCAACCATACTGCTTGAACGAGCGGTTGATGTTCACGCCCATCGCATAGGCCGAGTTGGCCCAGGTGTAGCGGGTGTGCGCAGCCGAATCGGTTTCTTCCTCGAATTCGAATTCATCGACCGGGTTGGTGCGCGCGCCATACGGCAGGCGCGCCAGGAAGCGCGGCATGGCCAGGCCGATGTAGCGCGCATCTTCCGATTCGCGTAGCGAGCGCCATGCGGTGTGCTCGGTGTTCTGGAAGATCTTGGTGAGGTCGCGCGGGTTCGACAGTTCTTGCCACGAGTCCATCTGCATCACGGTGGGGGATGCGCCGGCGATGAAGGGGCAGTGCGCGGCCGCGGCGATCTTGGCCATCTCGCCGAGCATCTCGACATCGGGCGGGCTGTGGTCGAAGTGGAAGTCGCCGATCAGCGCGCCGAAGGGCTCGCCGCCGAACTGGCCGTATTCGGCCTCGTAGACCTTCTTGAACAGCGGGCTCTGGTCCCAGCCGATGCCCTTGTGGCGCTTGAGCGAACGCGCCACTTCGCGCTTGGAGGCGCACATCACGCGGATCTTGAGTTGCTCGTCGGTCTCGGTGTTGTTCACCAGGTAATGCAGGCCGCGCCATGCGCCCTCGAGCTGCTGGAAGTCCTCGTGGTGCAGGATCTGGTTGATCTGCTCGGAAAGCTTGCGGTCGATCTCGGTGATGATGCCCTGAACAGTGCGATAGGCATCGTTGGAGATGGTGACCGTGCTCTCCAGCGCCTGCACGGCGAGCGTCTTGACGGCGTTCTGCACCGCCTCGCGCGCCTGCTCGGTCTTGGGTTTGAACTCGCGCTGCAGGAGGTCGGAGAACTCGTTCGGCTCAAGCGCATCGACCGAGATGGTCTGTGCGCGTGCTGTCTGTTTGGGTGCGGTGCTCATGGTGGAGATCCTGTCGTCGGCTTGCTGTGCGTTTACTCGGAAGAACCGCTGGGCGCATGGCCAGCCTTCTCGTTCGCAGCATCGACCGCCTTCGCCACCGCCGGGTTGGGCGCCGATGCCAGCGACTTGAGGAGTTCGGGGTTCTGCAACGCCTGCGCGATCAGTTGCTCTGCGCCATTCTTGCCGTCCATGTACGAGAGCAGGTTCGACAGTTCGGTGCGTGCCGCCAGCAGTTGCTGCAACGCCCCCACCTGGCCCGCAATGCGCGCGGGCGAAAAGTCGTCCATGGTGTCGAAGGTGATGTCGACATTCATCTGGCCTTCGCCCGTGAGCGTGTTGGGCACCTGGAACGCCACGCGCGGCTTGATCGACTTCATGCGGTCGTCGAAGTTGTCGATGTCGACTTCCATGAAATCGCGCTCGGCCAGATCGGGCATCGGGTCCATCTGCTTGCCCGCGAGGTCGGCGATCACGCCCATCACGAAGGGCAGCTGGATCTTGCGTTCGCTGCCGTAGATCTCGACGTCGTACTCGATCTGCACGCGCGGCGCCCGGTTCCGCGCGATGAACTTCTGACCACTGTTTCTGACACGGTTGTCTGCCATAAGCTTCCTCTTGAAACTGAATGCGTGGGTCGGACCTGACTGTCTGTCCTGCCGGCTTCGCGCCTCCGGCATCTGCGGCAACGGCCGCCTATTCCGGGTTGGGCCCGCCGTTCAATGGCCGTCCGGCCAGGCTCTCTATCTTTTGCAATCCCTCGGGCACAAGCTCTTCGATGATCTGGAAGAAATTGAGGTCCATGAGTCTTTGCGCTCGCCGTATCAGCATGGGCGCCGGATGACTGGGCTCCGTGCGCTCCAGGTACTGGCAAGCCTTCTCCAACAGCACCTGCACATCATCGCGGCTCGATATTTCAATCTCTTTAATACCGGGTGCGCGTAGGCCTGCGCCGCCACTTGCAGCACCAGTGGCCGTGGCCTGCGCGCTCGAAGAAGACTGCGCAGTACCTTGTGGATTCACGTCGCTCTCCCCCGGAGGGCTTGGCACCGGATCGGGCTGCGCCTGCTCGGGCAGCAACTGCATCACGGTGCGAAGCGAGCGTTCGAGCCGGGAGAAATCCGGCGCCCAACTCTGTCCCAGTGCGCGCTCGGAGGTCTCGCGAATGCGCTGCAACAGTTCCAGCGCGGCGCGCAAGGCCACCACCGCGGGCGTTGCCTTCTCGTGCGCGCGGCGTGCCGCTTCACGCAACCGGCCGATACCCCCCGGGTAGTCGATCTGATCGGCCTTGCTCGAATCGAGCAGGGCCTCGACCTGCCGCAGGCTCACCGACGAACCCCCATCGTCGAGAAGGCGCGCGTCGCGCACGCTGCGCCCGAGCCCTTCGGTTTCAGCCAGCGCAGCCAGCGCGTTCATGCGCGGCAGCGGGTCTTCGAAGCCATCGGCAACGACGCGCGGGTACACGTCGTTCCAGAATTTCTGCAGCACCACATCGACCAGCCGAAGGCCGTCGACATAGCCGGACAGGCCGCGCGTCTCGGTCCATGCCAGAGTCAGCGGAACCAGCACCCGCAGGTCGCGCGTGCGTTCGCACAGCTGCCTGGCAATGCGTTCCACGCGGGCCCAGTCGGGAGGCTCTGCGGGAATGATCGTTGCGCCGAACTGTTGCTCTCGCTTGCCCGTCGTCGCCTGTTGCAACGCCATGAAATCGGGGTCGTACTCCAGATCTTCGCCACACGGAAGCGGGCCTTGGACAGGCGACTGCAACAAATCGATCTCACTCGGCAACAACCGGTCCCCCTTGTATTAACCATCGTCAACACTTGTTATCTTGAGGGGAACGAGAAGCATGGTCAACCGCAACCGAATGCAACGCGCGGCAATGAAATCCAAAGAAGTACAACCTCCTTTGAACATTACACAGAAGGCCTACAACCAAGCACACGCGAACGCGCGCGGCCGATGACAGGGTCATGCGCGAGACCTCGATGCAGGCGCGCCGCAAGGTGTTCGCGCGCTGGGTTTACAGAGGCCACAGCAGGCCCACGTCATGCATATGACATAACGAATTTCTAGACTGCCCCGAAGGCTTGCAACCGCAAAAAGCTCCAAGGGTCAGGGAAATTCCGAATGACGCGCACCGTCCAGGTTCACACCGCACTCAGTGCAGAGCAACTCAAGTTCCGCGCCATGCGTGGGCATGAAGGCCTCTCGCAACTGTTCGAGTTCGAGGTGGACATGGTCAGCACGAGCTTCAGCCTCGACCTGAAGACGCTGCTGGGCACATCGCTCACGATCGAACTGCGGGATGGCGGCGCACCGCGTTTTCTCAACGGCACCGTGGTGCGCTTCGAACTCGTCGGCCGCGCCAACGAAACCGGCCGCCACTACATCTACCGTGCACTGGTGCAGCCCTGGCTCTGGTACCTCACGCGCACCACCGACTGCCGCATCTTCCAGAACAAGAGCGTGCCCGAGGTGCTCGACGATGTGTTGGGCAAGTACGGCTTCCAGTTCGAGAAGCGCCTGGCCGGCAGCTACCGCCCGTGGGAATACTGCGTGCAGTATCAGGAGAGCGACTTCGCCTTCGTGAGCCGCCTCATGGAGCACGAAGGCATCGCCTATCACTTCGAGCACAGCAACGGCGCGCACCTGCTGGTGCTGGCCGACGACACAGGCGGCTACGCCAGGCTGCCGGGCCACGCGACCATTCCCTACCGTCCGCGCGACCGCGTGGTCAACGCGATGGAGCCGTGCATCGACCGGTGGCGCATCGCCGAGCAGATCACCTCGGGCCGCGTGATGCTGGATGACTTCGACTTCAGGAAGTCGCGCGCCTCGCTGCAAAGCGTGCAGCAGGACCCGAAGGGCCACGAGCATTCGACCTACGAAGTCTACGAATGGCTCGGCGGCTACAGCGAGCACGGGCAAGGCGATGCCTACGCCAAGGTCCGCCTGCAGGAGCTGCAGTGCGCGCACGAACTGGCTTCGGGACACACCAATGTCCTGGGCATGGCACCGGGCTACCTGTTCGAGATGACGCACTGCCCGCGCGAAGCCGACAACCGCGAGTACCTCGTCACCGAGACCCGCTACGACCTGCAGGAGCCCGAGTATTCGAGCGGCGGCAGCGCCGAATCGGTGTGCGAGTTCGACTTCACCGTGCTGCCCTCCACCGTCGCCTACCGCCCCACGCGCAGGACGCCCAAGCCGCGCACCAACGGCCCGCAGACCGCCACCGTCGTCGGCCCCGAGGAGATCTGGACCGACCGCTTCGGCCGCGTGAAGCTGCAGTTCCGCTGGGACCGCTACGGCCAGTCCGACGAGAACAGCTCCTGCTGGGTGCGTGTGTCGAGCAACTGGGCCGGCGCCAACTACGGCACGATGCACATGCCGCGCGTGGGCCAGGAAGTGATCGTCGATTTCATCGGCGGCGAGCCCGACCGACCCATCATCACCGGCCGCGTCTACAACAGCGACCAGATGCCGCCCTGGGAGCTGCCCGCCAACGCCACGGCCAGCGGCATCCTCACACGTTCGAGCACCGGCGGTGCTGCCAACCAGGCCAACATGCTGCGCTTCGAAGACCGCACGGGCGCCGAACAGATCCTGCTGCACGCAGAGCGCAACCTCGACGTGGAGGTCGAGGCCGACGAGACCCATACCACCGGCGGCACCCGCACCACCCTGATCAAGGGTCATGAGTCGGCCACCTACCAGAGCGGCGAGACGCGCGACATCACAGCGGGTGCGAAGGAAACCATCACCGGTGGCGACACGCGCGATGTGACAGGCGGTTTCGGCGAAACCATCAGCGGCGGCGTGAACCAGACGATCTCCGGCGGCAAGACGCGCATGCTCAGCGGCGGCCTGAACGACACCATCACCGGCGGCGTCAAGCTCGCCATCACCGGCGGCTTCAACGGCACCATCGACGGGCAGGAAATCCGTTTCGTGAGCGCGGGCCGCAACGACACGATCAACACCTCGAACACGGTGCTGGTCAACGGCCCCTCGACCACCACGGTGACCGGTCCGACGGTGCACACCTCGCCGGACGTGACCTTCAACACGACGAACCACATCCACAACACGACGCAGCACGTCATCAATACCAACGTCTACAACACGACGTCGAACACGTACAACAACCTCACCAACGACTACACGAACAATTCGAAGACCTACGTCAACAACTACGCGCAGAGCAGCGACTGGCGCCTGCGCCGCGCGGGCGGCGTGGGATTCCGGTTCTCCGCGGTCGGGGTGGCGCTGGACCTCTGGGGACTGCGCCAGCAGAACTACATTCTCAATTCGCAGTTCTCCGCAGTGCGTCTGGACGTGGCGGTGTTCCGGGCGCAGAACGAGGCGACCGAGATCAAGGGCACGGCGCTCAAGGTCGCCAACATCGGGATGAAGATCGCCAGTGGCGGCCTGGCCTTCTTCGCCAAGGCCATGACCATCAAGGTCTGAGCCGCCCATTGCCAATGGCCATCTGGGAGCAGATTCTCTGGGGTGTCTTCGCCGTGATGATGGGCGGGGCGTTGCTGTCCGGCGTCGCGGTAGTGGTGGCCGCCACGAGCGAGCAGCGCAAGTACAGCCGGGAGCGGCGCATCGGCAAAAGCCTCGGCAGCGCCGGCGTGGCTGCCCAGGGCACCGTGACACAGGTGCGGCGCTCCGAACACCAGCTCACCAGCCCGGGCAGCCACGGCCAACGCATGGTGGCGCTCGAGCTGACGCTGCAGATGCGCCCTCCCTCCCAGGTGCCGACCGTGGTGCTCAGGACGCTGATCGACGAGCTGCTGTTGCCGCGCCTCGCGGTGCCCGGCGCGACCATCCATCTCATGCAGGACCCCGACCATCCGTCGGTGGTGTCGGTGGACAGGCAACGCACGCCGCTGGAAGTGCCGCCTGCGCGGGGCTAGCGACCTGTGAAGACCGTCAAACCCCTCCGGCTGAGCCTCATCACCCGCCCCTTCCTCCGCGACGGCCGCCAGCGGCTGGGCGTGACCCTGATGGGCATGGTGTCGATGGGCGAAGCGCCGGTGCTCCTGCCCGAACCTGAGTTCTGGAAGGTCGCCGCCGAGGAGCTCGGTCCCACGGGTGCCATCGACCTGGGCATGCCCAAGGTCTGTGCCGAGTTCCTCGCGACCGGCCATGCCTACACCCACCACCAGAAGGAAAAGACCGCCTGCGCCGTCGCGCTGCGGGTCGGCGAGCTCACGCGACAACTGCTGGTGTTCGGCGACCGCTTCTGGCTCGACGGCCAGGCCACCGCACCGCAGCCCTTCGAATCGATGCGCCTGGACTGGACGCGCGCCTACGGTGGACCGAGCTTTGTGGAGAACCCGGCCGGCATCGGCCACGCTCACGAGACCGTCAACGGCCTCACCGTGCAGCGCGTGCCCAACATCGAGAACCCGCATCGGCGCCTGGACCGCCCGGACCGCGAGGTGGAGCCGGCCTGCTTCGACGCCATCCACCTGGCGCGCCCGAGCCGCATGCGCCTGATCGGACGGCACTACGACGCCCACTGGCGCGACAACCTGTTCCCCGGTTTCTCCGAGGACATGGACTGGCACTTCTTCAATGCCGCACCGCCCGAGCAACGCTGGACCGGGCGCGACAGCATCCCGAGCGGCACTCCCTACGAAATCTGGAACATGCACCCCACCCAGCCCCTGCAGAGCGGCCGGCTTCCGGACTGGCGGGCGCGCGCCTTCATCGCCCGCAAGACGGGTACCGGCCGGGACCCGGAGCACTTCGACGAAGTGCCCATGCGCCACACCACGGCATGGTTCTTTCCTCACCACGCGCAGGTGGCGCTGATCTATCACGGCGAGATCGACATCGCCGAGGACGATGCCGACGACGTCACTCACGTGATGCCGGCCATCGAGCGCGCCGGCGAACCGCAACGCCCGATTGCGCACTACTTCGAGATCCTGCAGCGCCGTTGCCATCCCGAGACTGGCGCGCTGTACGCGGCGTGCGACGATGAACTGCTGCCCCTCGAAGCCATCGGCCCCTGGCTCGACACGCTGGACGACGCCGAAGAATCCGCGCTCGTGCGCAACATGCGCGAACGCGGCGATCGCCTGCGCGAAGACATGATGCATAAGGCCCGCGAAGCCGGCCACGATCCACGCCTGCTGCGCGAACGGCCGCTGCCCGAGCCCTTCCGCAAGGCCCCGACGCTCGCCGAACTGCCCGCCTTCATCGAACGCACGCGGATCTTCGCGCAGGACCAGCGGCGCAAGCTCGAAGAAGGCCGCCAGGAGCTCCAGCGGCTGGGCCGGCGCAACGCGGTGGAATCGCGCAAGGTCGGCTTCGACACCGGCGACCTGGTGGAAAGCATCGATCGGGCAACGACCAAGGGGCCGCCCTCCATCGACGCACAGGGCGCGCTCAGGGGCATGTTCGGCATTGCACAGTCCACGGGCACTGCGCCCCTTCCGCCGGCGCAACAGCGGGAGTTTGCGCAGGTGGTGGAAAAGGGCCAGCGCGGGCTGCTCGACATGTACCGCGTGGGCGCGCAGCACCAGTCCGCGGCCGACGCCATGTCCGCCGAACGCGCCGCCGAGGCGCGCCGGCGTGTCCAGGAGGTCATGGCCACCACGCGCGATCTTTCGGAGATGGACCTCACGGGCGCCGACCTCTCGGGCATGGACCTGCGCGGCGCGCGCCTGCACCGGACGCTGTTCGAGAACGCGAACCTCGAGGATGCCCGGCTCGACGGAGCCGACGCCACCGAGGCCGTGCTGGTGCGCGCGCACCTGTCGCGCGCGTCGCTGGCCGGCTGTGTGCTGCACCGCGCCAACCTGAGCCTGGCGCAGTGCCTGCACACGGTGTTCGCCGGAGCGCATCTGCATGAAACCGCGGTCGAGAAGGCTCGCTTCGAGGCCTGCGATTTCGGGGGCGCCGAGCTCGAGCACCTCACGTTCCTGGGCATACACGTCGAGCGCTGCAGTTTCGACGAGGCCCGTTTCGCCTATGTGACCTTCATCGAACAGAGCAACCTGCGGGACTGCAGCTTCCGCGGCGCGGTCCTGCACAAGGTCGGGTTGATCTCGTGCGTCGCCGCGCGGCTGGACTTCACACGGGCGCAGCTCGAAGCCTGCGCCTGGGCCCATACGCCGGGCGACGACGGCATCGTGTTCCGCGAAGCGACGCTGCGCACCACCTGCTTCGTCGGCACCAGCAGCTTGCGCAACGCGGACTTCGAAGGCGCGACGCTGGTGCAATGCGGCCTGCGCGAGATGGCGCTCGACGGCACCCGCTTCGTGCGCGCCACGCTCGATACCTGCGACTTCTCTGCCTGCAGCTTCACCGGCGCCGACCTGAGCGCAGCCGACGCACCTGAAAGCCTGTTCATCCGCTGCGACTTCACACACGCCGCGCTGCGCGGCGCCAACCTCATGCATGCCAGCCTCCAGAAGGCCCGCCTGATCGGCACCGACCTGCGCGAGGCCAACCTGTTTCGCGCCGATGTGTCGCAGGCCCTGATCGACCACGTCACCGAGACACGTGGCGCGTACCTCGAGCAGGCCAAGACCCTCCCACGCCGCGCCGCGGACCCCGTGCGATGACGCGGGACGAACTGGCAGCAAAGACCCGCGGAGGCGAACACATCCAGGGCCAGGATTTCCGGGGCATGGACTTCGACGGACTCGACCTGCGAGGCGGCACCTTCGGCGCCTGCGACTTCACCCGCGCGAGCCTGCGCGGCGCGCTGCTGGCCGAGTCGGTGTTCGAGGCCTGCCGCTTCGACGAGGCAACGCTCGATACCGCCGACCTTCACCACTGCGCCTTCACCCGATGCGCCCTCCCCCGCGCGAGCCTGCGCTCGGCCACGCTGATGCACGCGGTTTTCACCGAGACCGAACTGCACGGCGCCGACCTGACCGACGCCCGGCTCGGCCAAGCCACCTTCCACCGGAGCACGCTCGACGGCGCAAGCTTCGAGCGCGCGGACCTCACGAAATCGGTGTTCGGCGAAAGCAGGCTCGACGGCACGCGTTTCGACGATGTGGCGCTGAACACCACGGTCTACTACCGCGCCGGGCTGCGCGGCGCGAGCTTCAGGGGGGCGAGCTTCCACAACGTCATCTTCAGCGAAGCCTCGCTCGCGGGGCAGGACTTCTCGGCACAGTCTTTTCACCTGTGCCAGTTCGTCGATGCCGACCTGGCCGGCTGCAACTTCTCCGGCGCGCGGCTGAGCCAGTGCAACTTCAAGGGGGCGAAGCTTGCCCAGGCGGTGCTTGCGAATGTGCACGCGCCGCAATGTCTTTTTCCGGAAGCCGACCTGCGCGGCGCCAACGCCAGTGGCGGACATTTCGACCAGAGCCTGTGGATCGACGCCCGGCTCGACGATGCCGACTTCTCGAGGTCGCGGCTTGAGCAATGCGTGTTCCATCGCGCCAGTTGCCGGCGCACCTCGTTCGCGCACAGCCACCTCGTGTATGCGGATTTTTCCTATGCCGACCTCGGCGACGCCGACCTGCGCGGCGCCACCTTCCATCGGACCCAGACACACCGCGCCATACAGGCCGGGACCCGCTGGAACGACCGCATCGGCGTGCTCGACAGCGACCCGGCGCTCTTCGAGGCCGAACGTTTCTCGGCCGCGCGCGCGAGCCGCCCGCAGCGCGCTGGCCGCGACACCTTCGGACGGCCGCTGCCGCCGCCCGATACACACGACATCTCATCCCCATGAACCACCGCGCCAATCGCAATCAGCCCTTGCCACTGCGCAACGATGCCGCCATCGACCACGACGCATCCGACGCCGAGATGCGCGCGCTGATGCGCAGGCCGATGCCATCTGCCGCCCCGGTCACGCCCGCATGGACCGGCAGCGCACTCGGCACGGTCCGGCAACAGCTCGCGGAAGGCGGCTTTCTCGTCGCTCCCCAGGACGGCACCGCATCCTGGCGCTGCCAGCGGGCCGCAAGCTGCCTGCTACAGCCGACCGCAGGCGACACGGTGCTCGTGGCCGGACCCCACCACGACAAGCTCTATCTGATCGCCGTCGTCACGCAGGCGGACCCGAGCCGCGCCGAGATCGTGACCGACGGTGACCTCACGATCCGCTCGCGACGCGGCACCCTCGCGCTGGAAGCACCCGCTTTGGCGCTCCAGGCCGCAAAGGCACAAGTCGACATCGCACAGATGGACTATCGGGGCGCCGAAGTGCGCGTGACCACGCTGGTCGCGCGCTTCGTGGGCCGGACGCTGGAGACTGTGCTCGATCGCCTGAGCGTGCTCACGCGCTCGAGCTTTCGCCTCACCGAGGAGGTCGAGCAAGTGCGGGCGGGCCAGATCGACATGCAGGCCTCCGAGAGCATGCGCCTGCACGCGAAGAACACCTTCGTCACCAGCAAGGCGCTGGTGAAAGTGGACGCCGAACAGATTCACATGGGTTGATCGAGAAAAGGAGCCTTTGCCATGTTTGCCAATGCACAGATGATGGGCGTGGACCTCGCCTTTCCCGATGTCTGCAAGACGCCGCCCGCACTTCCCATTCCCTACCCCAACTTCGCGCTCGGGCCGACCGCGATTCCCAACGCCTGGAACATCCTCTATGGCGGCACGCCCGTCCACAACATGGCGACCACCACGCCGATCACCAACGGCGACAACGCGGGCGTGCTGATGGGCGTGGTGTCGCAGACGGTGATGGGCCCCTCGCGTCATATCACCGGCGCGTTCACCGTGCTATTGAAGGGCACGCCCTGCACACGCGTGACCAGCCTTGCTGTGCAAAACCGCTGCAACATCGTCGGTATGCGGATCGTGCCGAGTCAGTTCAAGGTGCTGGTGTTGGCACCCTGAGACACCGGCCGCGGCCCAGATCTGAATCAAAAGGTCACGACGCACTTCCAAGCGCTCAGGACCGGGCTCGCAGTAATATTGTTAAAGGCGCTCTCGCCGGCGGTGGCACACCGGCGCGGGCTGGGTCGTTTGCTCCTCATTTGTCGAGATCCGAGATCTCCTTCCGGTTCAATTACGAGGGCGTCAGCCCAGCCGCTTGAGCGAAAGGCCAAGAGCCCCTCGGCTTCCAGACGCCGACTGGGATGTTCAGCCGAATCTTGTATCGACCGGTTGACTACGCCGTCAGCAGCACAAGAGACTAATCATGAAATGCACACAATGTGATGGCAGTCATCTTGAGGGGCCGACCGAGCCCAAGGGAATGAAGATTTGGAGGTGCATTGACTGCGGGTGCGAAATGGCAGGTCACTTTCACGATCTCGTCGAGCTTTCCGCACTTCCCAGGCAGGACTGGTTCAAGGGAAAATTCTTTGTTGGTGAGAAGGTCGACGCTACCAAGTAAGTTGGACTGAAGCATGGCCTTGAACAACTCTAGGCCCTGGAGACGGGACTCGGTTTCGAACTCCTCCAGCGTCATCAGAACCGCATCGCCGGTTTGAAGACTCGTCTTCCACGCTGGTCGCGGCGCTGCAGCGACGGGAACTCGACCTGGCCCTGATCCTGCCGGTCGTCGACCTGTCGGAGTCGCTGCTGACGGAGGTGTTGTGGTCCGACGGCTGGCTGGCAGCGATGCGCAGCGGCCACCCGAAGCTGCGCGAACATCTCAGTTCGATCGTCACGATTTTGAAGCTGTCGCACACGCCAGAAACATTCAAGGCGAACGTCAACATGGTCCACCCAAAATTCGGCGACACGAAAGACTTGGACTTCGGCGGCCCAACGCCGTAAGCCACAGACCTCTGGCGGGGCGGCCAGCCGGCACCGCTACGCCACGACCAAGCCGCCCTAGAGGCGGCTTTTTCATGGCTGTGATCATCACGATAATCGCCACCATGTCGTCGAAGCGAACCCCGAAGTCTTGCTCCTGCAAAGTCTGTCGGATGCTTCGTGGCGCTCCAGACACCCAAGTCCAGATGAAGCTTGAAGAGCGTGCCTTTCGCCGCAAGCAGAACCGCCGCACGAAACGAGGCGACGAGGATGTCTTGCCTGCCGGCGTCCGTGCCTTCCAGGGTTAGCACCTCATCCTATAGCCGCTTGCTAGTGTCGACGGTCGCTGGCATCGCCTTAAACGAAGTCAGGGCTTCGATCTTCTGCTCCAGTTTTTTGATCGTCTCTTCGAGCGCAGCTCGTTTGGCGTTGCGAACTTCAAGAGCCTTCTCCAGTTCCGACATGAAGATGATGAAGACGGCGGTGGAAAGATTGAGTGCATGCACTCCCAGCATGAGAATTTCGCTTCGCCTCGGAGCCGCATCGAGCCACCAGAACTGGAGAATTCCGCCGGCAGAATTCAGGATCATCAAAGCGATGAACGCTCTACCCGTCCAACGCTTCCAGAATCCGAACAGCCAAGCACGCTTCCCTTCGTCCAGCGCAGCGATCGAGATTGATATTCCGACAGCGGCGAGGATTGTGCTGATGACAAGGGTAGGAACGGAGAGATCCATGATGACGTCTGAGAGCTGTTTCGACGCCACTATATCGACGCACCCTCGGCCAGGCGTGCAGCGCGCCTACCAACGCCGATCTCAGCATTCAACGGTCAAGGATGGCTGCACCTGCATTCCAAGGTAATTCAGGGAACTCGGCACCATTCGAAGAACATGTCGAGCTCCCTCGACTTGTCAAAGATCGCATCAGCACCCAGTTCCAAGGCCCGGCGTCGCATTTCCTCCGTGGGATAGTTCGTCAACACCACCACCCGCTGATGCGCCATGCGCCCTTGGCAAGCGCGCAGGACTGTCAGACCGGTTCCTTCGCGAAGGAAGAGATCCACCACAGCGAGGTGCCACCCATCCCCGAAACTCTCGAGGACGGAGACAGCCTCGCTCGCCGTTTCCGCGATAGCCACAACATCCACGTCGGCGAGTTCAGCCAACGCGGGAATCAAGTTGTCCCTGATGGTCTTACTGTCTTCGATCAAGATGGTTGCGAGCGGCATAGCGGTTGCATCGGGCACGATATTTATTGTGTTGAATTGCAGACCGACCTTTCACTGGTTATACGGACAAGTCACGCCACACATGTAGGCCGAAAGCTCCACTTGTTTGCAGCCCATCGGATTTTGACTAGCATCAGGCACATTGCTCGATTCAAGGAAACCCATGCCCAAGCAGGCGCGACCTTCGCCCCCCAAAAATGCAACTGGCTTGGTCAAGGCGCTGAAGGAAAACAAGGAAGCGACGCGAGCAGTCGAGAAGGCTGCTGACGAGCTCGCGGTCGTACACGCCGTTCTAGAAAGCGAGCTACCCAAGGAGGTCATCTCGTCCGACGCTGATCAAGCGGTAGAGCGAACGAGTCAACTCGAAAAGCAACTCAGTGCATCGAGCGAGAAGCTAAAGAAGGTGAACGAGTCACTGGAACGAGAGTTGGCCAAGGGCAAGCCCTAGACACGGCGCCCCCCCTCTTCATCCCGCTACCTTCCCTCCGCGGCCTACCACCGGCCATCCAGGATGATCTGAGGCACGCTCAGTCGCTGTGACTCGGGCTCGAAACTGAACTGGAACGACACGTACTCTGCGCACTTCGCGAGCAGCGCTTCGCCACTGTGGCTGTAGAGGTCTGCGCCGACGGTGAGCTGCAGCTTCGCGTAGAACTCTCGTGGCCACCGTGTCGTCGCCCTGATGTGCTTGACGTGGCGCTCAGTCGCGAAGGCAATCGCGATCGCCGCCATCTCACCCCAGCGTCTCTTTCGGAAAGCCGGTGCTATCCAAGCCTGATCAAGTTCCACCTCGAGCTCCGCCTCATTCCTCCGGCCGGCGAAGGCATCCACGATCCACTTCAGCCTGAACGAGATGAAGCCCACGGCATCGCCATCGGCTCGCTCCGTCACGACCGCCAACAGATCGGTGGTCACGTATGCGCGCACCGCGGATCTCGCAGTCAGGACTTCGCCGCCGTGCTCTGAATAGAGGTCGATGCTGGTCCCGAGCTCGCGAAGATTCGCCTCCCTCAACGGCGTCGCGCTGAGCGGGCTGATGCCCTCCTCCGTCTTGTAGGTCTCATCGGCCTCGTGGAGCTTGCGCAGTTGTCGCGCCCAGGTTCGCATTCGCGCGCACTGCCGGGTAACGATGTAGACCACGCCCTCCACCTCATCCAGCGGCTCATCGTCGTCCCAAGCGACAGGCGTCACGGCTTTGGGGTAGATCGGCTCAATCGGCTTGGTGAGCCGGAGAAACAGGGGATGGCGGCGGCCGCGGGGTTGAGGCATGCGCTTTTCTAGCGCGGATCCCCAGAAAGCTTGAACACGGGCTTTTCGGTCGTGATCGACGCTGATGCGCTCACCCACTCAGCACAGCAACCCTTTGCAGCCATATCCAGTCATGAAAATGATGTACGTTCGATTGCCTTCGGAGAACGACTGGAAGGGCCTCGCACCTAAAGCTCCTTCGCGATTGAGGAACGCCAATAACTCCTCACCCGTTCCATTTGAAGGCAATTCCACAATGCTATGGTGGAAGACAGTCTGTTGAGTTTCATCTCGCACGAACACAGTGCTTCTCTCACCCCCCATGGAGGTGGACAGCACGAACCTTGCTCCCTTGGCGCCCTTTTCGTTCTTCGGCAGGCACGGCCATGAAGTGCGCCGCATGCACGAGCGAAGAGGTCCGGGTCATGACGACACGGCACACCGACTCCAAGGTGATTCGGCTGCCTGAGTCGCCGCGCGATCAGTACGTGAGCGATGAGCGATACGCTGAGATCTACAACGCGGCCAGCCCAGTGCTGCAGTGCATGCTGGAGATCAGCACCCAGACCGGCGCGCGTGAGGAATGATCTTCGACATCCGGATCGGCGATTTCAATGAAGCCCAGATCGAGTTGCGCGTGACGAAGAAGCGCAACGACAAGGGCTACATCACCAAGGCGTACAGCATGACGCCGGACCTGCGGGCGGCACTCGTTCATGCGCTCGAGCTCCGCAAGAAAAACCGAGGCGGTGCGGCCAGTCTGCCCAGCGATTACCTGTTCATCACGAAGCAAGGCAAGCCATACGGCAAAGAGGCGTTCAAGACGCTTTGGGGTGCAGTGCGGAAGAAGTTGGGCCTCAAACCGCGGGAGATCACCTTCCACGACATGCGCGCAAAGGCTGCGTCGGATTCCGACTCGGACGTGTCTGCGCAGGAGTTGCTGCACCACGAGGACGTGAAGGTGACGAAGCGCGTGTACCGCCGCAAGATCCCAACCGGCACCCCCTTGCCATCGGCAATCGGGGGACGTGGAAACAGCTGAAATCGGCTGGGTTTGTCAGGAATCGACGGGTTTGTCAAAACCAAAGAAAAACGGGTCAGAGCTTGTGGCTCTAACCCGTTGATCTAACTAACATTTTGGTCGGTGTGAAAGGATTCGAACCTTCGACCCCTTGCACCCCATGCAAGTGCGCTACCAGGCTGCGCCACACACCGAAGCCTGTGATTATAGCCGGCTGAAATCAGCGTCCGACGGTCAGGAGCTCACGAATTTCAAAAAGCTCGCGGCGAAGGTGCAACAACTGCGACAGATCGACCGTGCGCGGTGCGGTCTGGTCGGGGCTGTCCTGCACCACGGCGGCATCGAATTCTTCCTGGTCGATCTCGATCGCCTCCATGCCTTCGAGCGGCACTTCGCCGGCCTTGCGGCGGTCGCGTTCGCCCTGCACGAGCTCTTGCAGCTTGTTGCGCGCACCGCTGATCGTGAAGCCCTGATCGTAGAGCAGGTCGCGAATGCGGCGGATCATGAGCACTTCGTGGTGCTGGTAGTAGCGACGATTGCCGCGGCGCTTCATGGGCCGCAACTGCGTGAACTCTTGTTCCCAGTAACGCAGCACGTGCGGCTTGACGCCGCAGAGTTCGCCGACCTCACCGATGGTGAAGTAGCGTTTGACAGGAATCGGCGGGAGCGCTTTCTCCATTATTTCCATTGAAATCAAGACGGTGCGCGGGAAACCTGAGAGATTACTCTACGCAACCGCCGAGCGCCAAGCACTATTCGGTGCCCAGGCTCCACTCGACTTCGGATGAGCCGCTCTGCTCGATGCTTCCGTGAATCTGTTCCTTGAGCTTGGCGCTCGCATGGAACGTGGCAACGCGACGTTCGCCGATCGGAATGGCTTCGCCGGTGCGCGGATTGCGGCCGGGCCGCGGCGCCTTCACGCGAATCTGGAAGTTGCCGAAGCCCGAGATCTTCACGTCCGTGCCTTCGATCAGGCTGTTGGCCACGAGCTCGAAGAACGCCTCGACCATGTCCTTGGACTCGCGCTTGTTCAGCCCGATCTGCTCGAACAGCAGGTCGGCCAGGTGCGCCTTGGTGAGCGCCGGCGTTTCGAGGGCCTCGAGCGTGAATTCGGCAGCGTTCATCTTCATCCTCTCAAGCGGCCGCCGACCTTGGCGCCCAGTTGTTCGACGATTGCACGGACTGCGGGCTCGACCTGCTCGTCCGTCAGGGTGGCGCTGTCGCTCTGGAAACTCAGGCGCACCGCCATGCTCTTCTCGCCCTGCGCCAGCGCGCCAGGTGCCGCGATCGCTCCATCGCGCAGTGGCTGCGGGCGGTAGATATCGAACAGCGTCGCATCGCGCAGCAGGCCCTGTGCGGCTGCGGTGGTGCGGATCGCCTGCATCAGCGCGTCGTGCGTGACGGCTTCGGTGACCACGACCGCGATATCGCGTTCGACGGCCTGGTGCTTGGGCACCGGCTGCGCCACGGGCACAGGACGCGCAGTGATCGCATCGAGGTCGAGCTCGAACAGCACGGGTGCCTGCGCGAAGTCCCACTTCTGACGCCAGCGCGGATGCAGTTCGCCGACGAAGCCGATGGCCTTGCCGTCGACCGAGATGCGGGCCGAACGGCCGGGGTGCAATGCGGGATGCTCGGCTGGCTCGAAGCTCGGCACCAGCGGTGCGAGCAGCGCTTCGACGTCGCCCTTGACGTCGTAGAAGTCGATGCGCTGCGGCTTGCCGTCCCAGCGCGCCTCATCGGCGTCGCCCCAGGCGAGACCTGCCACGCGCATCGGCTGGTTCACACCACGCACGGTGCTGTCGGTGGTGACGACGCTGTCATCACGCATGAACACGCGGCCCAGCTCGAACACGCGCACGCGCGGCGCCTTGCGGTCGAGATTGAACTTGAGCACCTGCAGCAACGAGCCGAGCAGCGACGAGCGCATCACGCTCATCTGGCTCGCGATGGGGTTCAGCAGCTTGATGGGGTTGGCATTGCCGGCAAGGTCCTGCTCCCAGTGCGCTTCGACAAAGCTGAAGTTGATGGTTTCCTGGTAACCGAGTGCCGCGATGCTGCGGCGCACGGCGAAGCGGCTGCGCTGCGCTTCGGGGCGCACGCGGGCGGTGATGGGCGCGAGCGGCGCGGTGGTCGGCAGGTTGTTGAAGCCGATCAGGCGCGCGACTTCTTCGATCAGGTCTTCTTCGATCAGCAGGTCGAAGCGGTGCGGCGGCGGGGACACGGTCAGCGTGCCTTCGCCTTCGGTGATTGCAACGCCGAGGCGGTTGAGCGCATCGGCGCATTGCGCCTGCGTCAGCGGCATGCCGATCACACGCGCGGCACGCGCCACGCGCAGCGTGACGGGCACAGCTGCGGGCACATGCAGCGTCTGGTCGTCCATCTTGCCGGCTTCGCCGCCGCAGATTTCGAGGATCAGCTGCGTGATGCGCTCGATGATCTCGACACTGCGGCTCGGATCCACACCGCGCTCGTAGCGGTGACCCGCATCGGTCGAGAAGTTGAAACGGCGCGAACGGCCCTGCACGGCTTCCGGCCACCAGAACGCGGCCTCGACGTAGATGTTGCGGGTGTCGTCGGACACCGAGGTCGCATCGCCGCCCATGATGCCGGCCAGCGATTCGACTTCGCGGTCGTCGGCGATCACGCCGACCTTGTCGTCGACGGTGATCGTGGTGCCGTTCAGCAGCTTGAGCTGTTCGCCCGCCTTGCCCCAGCGCACCGTGAGGCCACCGTGAATCTTGTCGAGGTCGAAGATGTGGCTGGGCTGGCCATACTCGAACATCACGTAGTTCGAGATGTCGACCAGCGGCGTCACGCTGCGCTGGCCGCAGCGCGCAAGGCGCTCGACCATCCAGGCGGGCGTGGCGACGGTGGTGTTCACACCGCGCACGATGCGGCCGGAGAAGCGGCCGCAGAGTTCGGGGGCCTCGACCTTGACCGGCAGCACGTCGGTGAACGAAGGGGCCACGGGCGCGATCGCCGGTGTCTTGAGCGGCGCTCCGGTGAGCGCCGCGAGTTCGCGTGCGACACCGTAGACGCTCAGGCCATGCGCGAGGTTCGGCGTGAGCTTGAGGGTCAGCAGCGCGTCGTCGAGCTTGAGCACATCGCGCACGTCGGCACCGATGGGCGCATCGGCATCGAGCTCGAGCAGACCGCCGTGGTCTTCGCTCAGCTTCAGCTCGCGCGCCGAGCACAGCATGCCCTGGCTCTCGACGCCGCGCAGCTTGCCGAGCTTGATGAGGAAGGGCTTGCCGTCTTCACCAGGCGGCAGTTCGGCGCCGACGAGCGCGCAAGGCACCTTGATGCCGACGCGCGCATTGGGCGCGCCGCACACGATGTTGAGCAAGGCACCCTGCCCCGCATCGACCTGGCACACGCGCAGGCGATCAGCATTCGGGTGTTGCACCGCTTCCTTGATTTCGCCGACCACGATGCGCGTAAACGGCGGCGCCACCGGTCGGCGCTCTTCAACCTCGAAGCCGCCCATGGTGAGCGTTTCGGCCAGCGTGGCGCTGTCGAGGGGCGGGTTGCAGAACTCGCGCAGCCAGGATTCCGGGAATTGCATCTCTTCGATCTCGATCTGGTTTTTCTATGGATGGGTGCTTACTGGAACTGCGAGAGAAAACGCAGGTCGCCGTCGAAGAAGAGGCGCAGGTCGTTCACGCCGTAGCGCAGCATCGTGAGCCGGTCGGGGCCCATGCCGAAGGCGAAGCCGATGTAGCGCTCGGGGTCAAGCCCCATGTTGCGCACGACGTTCGGATGCACTTGGCCCGAACCCGACACCTCGAGCCAGCGGCCGGCCAGCGGGCCGCTCGCGAACTGGATGTCGATCTCGGCGCTCGGCTCGGTGAACGGGAAGAAGCTCGGGCGGAAACGCAGCACGAGGTCGTCGCGCTCGAAGAAGGTGCGACAGAAGTCGGTGAAGACGACCTTCAGGTCCTTGAAGCTCACGTTCTCCCCGAGCCACAGGCCTTCGCACTGGTGGAACATGGGCGAGTGGGTGGCGTCGCTGTCGACGCGGTAGGTGCGGCCCGGCGCGATCACGCGAATTTCGGGTGCCTTGACGGTACCGGTGGTGTCGGCGGCAGCCGCGGCGAACTCGGCCGCGTACTTCTTAATGTGCTGATGCGCATAGCGCACCTGCATCGGGCTGGTGTGCGGACGCAGGTTGTAAGGGATGCCGTCGTCGCCGTTCAGGTCGACGTAGAAGGTGTCCTGCATCGAGCGCGCAGGATGGTTCGGCGGGTTGTTGAGCGATGTGAAGCTGTGCCAGTCGCTCTCGATCTCGGGGCCGTCGGCCACGTCGAAGCCCATGCTCGAGAAGATCTCCTCGATGCGTTCCAGCGTGCGGCTCACGGGGTGCAATCCACCGGGAATGCGGCGGCGGCCGGGCAAGCTCACGTCGAGCGCTTCGGCACGCAGTTGCTGGGAGAGTTCTTCGTCGGCCAGTTGCTGGCGGCGATCGGTCAGCGCGGACTCGATGGCCTGCTTGGCCACGTTGATCGCAGCGCCACGGGACTTCTTCTCCTCGACACTCAGCGCGGCCATGCCCTTCATCAACTCGGTGATGCGGCCCGATTTGCCGAGGAACTGGGCCTTGGCGTTTTCGAGCTCGGCGGGCGTTTTCGCTTCGGCGAAGGCGGCGCGTGCGGTGGCTGCAAGGGAGTCCAACTCGTTCATGGCAACAAAAATCTTCGAGGGGAAATAAAAAAGAGCTGGAGCCTTTTCAAGCGCCAGCCCTTGAGCCGTGGGCGCAGGAAGCTGCCCGGAGGCAGCACCCCTGCTGTGCAGAATCAAGCAGCCAGCTTGGCCTTGACCTGCTCCACGATGCCGGCAAAAGCGGCCTTGTCGTGCACGGCGATGTCCGCAAGCATCTTGCGGTCGATCTCGATACCGGCCTTGCGGATGCCGTTGGCGAACTGGCTGTAGGTCAGGCCCAGTTCACGCGAGGCGGCGTTGATACGCGCGATCCACAGCTGACGGAACACGCGCTTCTTGGTACGGCGGTCACGGTAGGCGTATTGGCCTGCCTTCATCACCGCCTGTTTGGCGACGCGGAAGACATTGCCGCGGCGACCGCGGAAACCCTTGGCGAGTGCGAGAACTTTCTTGTGGCGGGCGCGAGCCGTTACACCACGTTTGACGCGAGGCATGTGTGTACTCCTTGTTCGTCTGAGTTAAATGCCACGGCCGGGCAGCATGGCGGCGACAGAAACCATGTTGGTCTCATGCACTGCGACTGCACCACGGAGGTGACGCTTGTTCTTGGTGGTCTTCTTCGTCAAGATGTGACGCTTGAAGGCTTGACCGCGCTTGACGGTGCCACCGGGACGAACGCGGAAACGTTTTTTCGCGCTGCTCTTGGTCTTCATTTTGGGCATGTGAATGCTCCTTTAGTTTGTGCTCGTGAGGCGCCGCGGATACTCCACGGACTTGTTGGCCCCGAGACACTTCTTTATCTCGCCCCTGCCTGCGCTTCTTTCAAAGCGCCGGCAACGGCGAAATCCCTTCAAAACCTCGTCTGCTGCAAACGCCTCAGGCGGTTGCCGCGGGCGCCGTTGCCGGTGCAGCGTCTGCTGCCGGCTTGGGAGCACCGCCACCGGCCTTCTTTCGGCCCGGCGCGATCATCATGATCATCTGCCGGCCTTCCAGCTTCGGGAACTGCTCGACCATGATCAGGTCACCCAGTTCGTCGCGAATGCGCTGCAAGAGTGCCAAGCCGAGCTCCTGGTGCGTGATCTCGCGGCCACGGAAGCGCAGCGTGATCTTGCATTTGTCGCCCTCTTCAAGAAAGCGCTTGATGTTGCGCATCTTGATGTTGTAGTCGCCGTCGTCGGTACCGGGTCGGAACTTGATTTCCTTGACCTCGATGACCTTCTGCTTCGACTTCGCCTCGGCCGCTTTTTTCTGCTCGTGGTACTTGAACTTGCCGTACTCGATCAGGCGACATACCGGCGGATTGGCCGCCGCGACGACCTCCACCAGATCCACATCAGCCTCGCCAGCGAGGCGCAGGGCCTCCGAGAGACTCATAACACCCAATGGCTCGTTTTCCGGGCCTACAAGGCGGACTTCCGGGGCCATGATTTCCCGGTTCAGGCGGTGTTGGCGTTCCTCGCGGTGGCGGCGGTCGCGAAATGCAGTAGCGATGGTCAGAATCCTTCAAAATTTGCTACAAAATCTGTAGCGAACGCCGGTCAGTCCTCGCGGACAAGCGGCACGATTTGGCTGGGAAACATATGGGGTGTTTCAGAGACAAATCAACGCTTGTCGGCAACATCCTGGACGAGCCGTTGCACGAACGATTCGAGGGACATTGCTCCGAGGTCTTGATTACCCCGGGCGCGCACTGCGACGGCACCTGCTTCCTTTTCCTTGTCGCCCACGACGAGGATGTAAGGGAGCTTTTGCAACGAATGCTTCCGTATTTTATACGTAATCTTCTCGTTGTGCAGATCCAGCTGAACCCTAAGCCCTTGATTTTGCAGCGTTTTCGCAACTTGCGCAGCGTAATCGGCCTGCCCTTCGCTGATATTGAGCACCGCCACCTGCACCGGAGCGAGCCATGCAGGCAGTGCGCCGGAGTGGTGTTCGATCAGCATGCCGATGAAGCGCTCGAGGCTGCCCACAATGGCGCGATGCAGCATCACGGGGTGCGCGCGGCCGCTCGATTCCGTCACGTATTCGCCGCCCAAGCGCTCGGCCGTGTTGAAGTCGACCTGCATCGTGCCGCACTGCCACTGGCGGCCGATGGCGTCGCGCAGCGTGTATTCGATCTTCGGACCGTAGAAGGCGCCATCGCCCGGCGAGATGATGAAATCGACACCCGAGCGGCGCAGCGACTCCATCACCGCGTGCTCGGCCTTGTCCCACAGCTCGTCGGAGCCGACGCGGTTCTCGGGCCGCGTGGCGACCTTGTAGAGGATGTCCGTGAAGCCGAAATCGGCATAGACCTTCTGCAGCTGCTCCGTGTAGGCGATGCATTCGTCGAGGATCTGGTCTTCCGTGCAGAAGATGTGACCGTCGTCCTGCGTAAAACCGCGCACGCGCATGATCCCGTGCAGCGCACCGCTGGGTTCGTTGCGGTGGCACTGTCCGAACTCGCCGTAGCGCAACGGCAGGTCACGGTAGCTGCGCAGATCGCTCTTGAAGATCAGCACGTGGCCCGGGCAGTTCATCGGCTTCAACGCGTATTCGCGCTTTTCCGATTCCGTCGTGAACATGTTGTCGCGATAGTTCTGCCAATGGCCCGTTTTCTCCCACAGGCTCTTGTCGAGGATCTGCGGGCCCTTCACTTCCCAATAGCCCGTGTCGCGGTAGATGCCGCGCATGTACTGCTCCACCGCCTGCCACACCGCCCAGCCCTTGGGGTGCCAGAACACCACGCCCGGCGCCACTTCGTCGATGTGGAACAGGTCGAGCTCCTTGCCCAGCTTGCGATGGTCGCGCTTCTCGGCTTCCTCGATGCGCTGGATGTACTGGTCGAGTTGCTTCTTGTCGGCCCAGGCCGTGCCGTAGATGCGCTGCAGTTGCTCGTTCTTCGCGTCGCCGCGCCAGTAGGCGCCGGCCAGCTTCGTGAGCTTGAAAACCTTGAGGAAGCGCGTGTTCGGCACGTGCGGGCCGCGGCACATGTCGACGTATTCCTGGTGGTAGTACAGGCCCATCGCCTGCTCGTCGGGCATGTCTTCGACCAGGCGGAGCTTGTAGTCTTCGCCGCGCGACTTGAAGATCTCGATCACCTCGGCGCGCGGCGTCATCTTCTTGACGACGTCGTAGTCCTGCGCGATCAGCTCGCGCATGCGCGCTTCGATCGCCGCCATGTCCTCGGGCGTAAAGGGGCGCTCGTAGGAGATGTCGTAGTAAAAACCTTCGTCGATCACTGGACCGATCACCATCTTGGCCGTCGGGTAAAGCTGCTTCACCGCATGCCCGACCAAGTGGGCCGTCGAGTGACGAATGATCTCGAGGCCCTCGTCGTCCTTGGGCGTGATGATCTGGAGCTTGGCGTCGTGGTCAATGACGTCGCTGGCATCGACCAGACGGCCGTCGACCTTGCCGGCCACCGTCATCTTGGCGAGGCCTGGGCCGATGGACTGGGCCACTTCGGCCACCGAAACCGGGCCTGGGAACTCGCGGCGCGAGTTGTCGGGGAGCGTGATCTGGATCATGTGAAACCTCGGGAGAAAAACAAAAAAGCGCGGTGGATGCCGCGCTTTGCTTGGTTTGGAGCTGGAGAAAAACCAGCGAGCGCGGGCTACCGGCTCTTTCCTTCGATCGCCTCGAAGAAGAAAAAGCCGCTGAATCCTTGCGGAGTAGTTCGCGGTGTCATAACCAAGATGCCTTTCTCGCTCTTGTTGAGTGCAGAGACGGCAATTCTAACTTCTGCCCGCCAGTGCTGTGGGCGCCTGCGTTCTCGAGCCCCTGCGCCTCGCCGGGCCGCCGCAAAAAAGCCCGGCGCATGGCCGGGCTTGAAAGTGACAGCGAAATATCGGTGCCGGCAGATCAGTGGAACTGTTCTTCCTCGGTCGAGCCGGTCAGCGCGGTGACGCTGGACTTGCCGCCCTGGATCACGGTGGTCACTTCGTCGAAGTAACCCGTGCCCACTTCCTGCTGGTGCGACACGAAGGTGTAGCCACGGTCGCGCGCTGCGAATTCAGGCTCCTGCACCTTCTCGACATAGGCCGACATGCCGCGCGCCACATAGTCTTGCGCCAGGTCGAACATGTTGAACCACATCGAGTGGATGCCGGCCAGCGTGATGAACTGGTACTTGTAACCCATGGCGCCCAGTTCCTTCTGGAACTTGGCAATGGTCGCGTCGTCGAGGTTCTTCTTCCAGTTGAACGACGGCGAGCAGTTGTAGGCCAGCATCTTGCCCGGATGCACCTTGTGCACGGCTTCGGCGAACTTGCGGGCGAACTCGAGGTCGGGCGTGCCGGTTTCGCACCACACCAGGTCGGCGTAGTAGGCGTAGGCCACAGCGCGGCTGATGGCTTGGTCCATGCCCTTCTTGGTCTTGTAGAAGCCTTCGGCGGTGCGCTCGCCGGTCAGGAAGGGCTTGTCGTTCTCGTCGTAGTCGCTGGTGATGAGGTCGGCCGCTTCCGCATCGGTGCGGGCAATCACGAGCGTCGGGGTGCCGCAAACGTCGGCCGCCATGCGGGCCGCGATGAGCTTCTGCACCGCTTCGGTCGTGGGCACGAGCACCTTGCCGCCCATGTGGCCGCACTTCTTGACCGAGGCGAGCTGGTCTTCGAAGTGCACGCCGCCGGCGCCGGCCTTGATCATGGCCTTCATCAGTTCGAAACCGTTCAGCACGCCGCCGAAACCGGCTTCGGCGTCAGCCACGATGGGCGCGAAGTAGTCGGTATAGCCCTTGTCGCCGGGATTCACGTTCTTGGACCACTGAATTTCGTCGGCACGGCGGAAGGTGTTGTTGATCCGCTCGACCACGGTCGGCACCGAGTCCACCGGGTACAGCGACTGGTCGGGGTACATCGAGGCGTAGCTGTTGTTGTCGGCGGCGACTTGCCAGCCCGACAGGTAGATGGCCTTCACGCCAGCCTTGACCTGCTGCATCGCCTGGCCGCCGGTGAGCGCGCCGAGGCAGTTGACGTAAGGCTCGTTATTCACCAGGTCCCAGAGCTTCTCGGCGCCGCGGCGGGCCAGCGTGTGCTCGATGGGGAAGGAGCCGCGAAGGCGCACGACGTCGGCGGCGCTGTAGCCGCGCTTGATGCCCTTCCAGCGCGGATTGGTGGCCCAGTCTTTTTCGAGGGCGGCAATCTGTTGTTCGCGGCTCAGTTGTTCGGTGAGGGTCTGGGGCATGGTCACTCCGTGAGGTTGATTGAGGTTAGGCGCTGCGGCCTTGGGATCAACTGTAATCGGATCGCAGACTCTTATGTCTTATAGAAGACATATTTTTCACTCAACAAAATCAATGACTTACAGAGATATTTCTCAATGCAAAACTATTTTTCCCATATTGAGAAAAAATATTGCGCCGCAACAGCGATGCATTCCACGATGCGCAATCAATCTTTCGGTGGTGAAAACGTCGGCGATTTCTCCGCGGCATGCGCGATCCAGTCGCCGCCGTCGATCACCGGACGACTCGCAATCCGCGAAAGATGAATCTCGTAGACCAGGCAATCGAGCCACTGCGCACCGATCGCCACGCGAACCCCGCGCTTGATGTACTCGCCCGAATCGTCCTCGGCCACTTCTTCCAGCAGATCGAGCGCCGCCTCGACCGCGGGCTCGACGCGATAGATCTCGCCCTTCACGCGCCCCGCCCCACCCAGCACGATGCCTGGATAGGCACCGAGGTCGTACAGCGTCCCGGCAATGCTTGCCTCTCCGACAAAGACAGGCGCTGGCCGGTAGCGCGCGATGTCGTTGCGCCCGTGACGACGCAGCGTGCCGTAGACAAAAACGTGGGGCATCATCGAATCCGCTTTCTTCCACAACAACAAAACTTCAGTCTATTGAACTCCGCTGCCCCCGCTTCCGGCCGCCTCGTGGCCTATGGCTGCCTGGCCCTGAGCATGTCGCTCGTCGGCGCCTACGTCGCCCTCTCCAAGCCCCTTGTCGCTGCGTTTCCGGTGCTGCTGCTCGCATGGCTGCGCTTCGGCATCGCTGCACTGGCCATGCCACACTGGCTCAAGCGCGGCGCGGACGAACCGCCGATGACGGCGCGCACACGCTGGCTCGTCTTCCTCGAATCGTTCCTCGGCAACTTCCTGTTCTCGATCTGCATGCTGTACGGCGTGAGCATGACGAGTGCGGTGTCTGCGGGCGTGATCATGGCGTCGATCCCCGCGGTGGTCGCGGTGGCGAGCTGGCTGTTCCTGCGCGAACGCATCACGGTGCGCATCGGCTTGGCCATCGCATGCGCCGCGCTCGGCATCGGACTGCTCGCCCTCAGCCCCGCGCATGCACCGGCGTCGCCCGATGCGGCGAAGTCGTCGATGCCGTGGCTTGGCAACCTGCTGGTGTTCTGTGCGGTGCTCTGCGAGACCGCTTATGCGGTGATCGGCAAGTCGCTCACGGGACGCCTGGGCCCCAAGCGCATCGCGTCGCTCATCAACCTCTGGGGCTTCGTGCTCTCGACGCCCTTTGGCATCTGGTTCGCGCTGTCGTTCGACTTCGCTGCGGTGCATGGCGGCATCTGGGCGCTGCTGGTGGCCTACGCACTTGCTGCGAGCATCTGGACGGTGTGGCTCTGGATGACCGGACTGCGCCATGTTCCCGCTGCGCAGGCCGGCGTTTTCGCCGTGCTGCTGCCCGTCAGCGCCGCCCTCGTGGGCGTGTTCGTGCTCGGTGAAAACCTCTCGTCGCCGCAGCTGATTGCATTCGCGCTTGCGCTCGCAGGCGTGGTGCTTGCGACCTGGCCTGCGCGCCGAACGTGAAAAACAAGGCTTCTCCCCTCTGAAAAAACAACAACTCCCAATGAAAAAACCGCTTTTTCCCTTGGAAACGCGTTTTTTCTCCTTTAGCATCCGCATTGCCACTGGAGACGCAAGTTTTTCATTGGTGAATGTTCAACCAAAAAAGGAAATCAACCATGGCAACTGCAAAGAAGGCTCCGGCCAAGAAAGCTCCGGCAAAGAAGGCCGCTCCCGCAAAGAAGGCTGCGGCTCCTGCAAAGAAGGCTGCACCGGCGAAGAAGGCCGCTCCCGCAAAGAAGGCTGCTCCTGCAAAGAAGGCCGCACCGGCGAAGAAGGCTGCTCCTGCAAAGAAGGCAGCTCCCGCCAAGAAGCGCACCCCCAACGCTGCGTTCATGAAGGCCCTGACCCCCAGCCCGGCACTCGCCGCTGTGGTCGGTTCGACGCCTTTGCCGCGCACCGCTGTCGTGAGCAAGCTGTGGGACTACATCAAGAAGAACAATCTTCAAGACAAGGCCAACAAGCGCAACATCAACGCCGACGCCAAGCTGAAGGAAATCTTCGGCAAGGCCCAAGTGTCGATGTTCGAACTGGCCGCGCTGATTGGCAAGCACGTCAAGTAAGCGCCCAGGGGCCTCGCGCTCCTGAATCAAAAAGCCGGCTCACGCCGGCTTTTTTTTCGCCTGCGGCAAGGCCACTCCCTCCTCGAAGAATCGCGCCGGCGTGCAGCCGAAGTTCTTGCGGAAGGTTTCGATGAACGCGCTCACCGAGTTGTAGCCGACCGTCAGGGCCACGGTCGTCACGGCCTCGCCGAGGCTCAACAATTCGACGGCCTTCAGCAAGCGCGATTGCTGCCGCCATTGCGCGAAGCTCAGCCCCGTCTCGGCAGTGAAGCGGCGCGTGAGCGTCCTGCGCGCCATGCCAATGCGATCGGCCCACTGGTCGATGGTGTCGGGCATCGCGGGATCGTTCGCCAACGCAGCGGCCATCGCCGCAAGGCGCTTGTCCTGCGGCATCGGCAGATGGAGCGATGGCCTGGCGCTCGCAGCGAGCTCGTCGAGCAGCACACCGACAAGCCGCGCGCGACGTGCCTCGAAGTCAATCGACGGCGCTTCAAGCGATGTCAGCCGGTCGACCACCGCCTGCATCAACGGCGTCGTCGCAAACACATGCGGTCCGTCGGGCAGACCGACTGCCATCGCCGGGTCGATGTGCAGGCTCCAACCCGCCGTGGCGCCAAAACTCTGCGCCGCATGCGCACAGCGCGGCGCGATCCAGCCGATCCATCCCGGCGGCTGCACCCAGCGTCCCGATGGCGTCTCAATGACCTGCAGTCCCTCGCGCAAGGCGAACAACTGCCCTGTCTCGTGCGCGTGATAGCCCGTGACGCGCGGCGCCTCGTAGGCGTTGATCCAGAGCCTGACCGGTGCGTCAGCTGCCATGCCTGGCCCGCCGGAGGTATCGATTGGCCCCGCGCCGCAAGCCGCGAAGCGCCCTGCTGCCTAGCATCGAGTCCATCTTCACAACGCCTTCAAAGGAACACACATGCAAGCCCAGGACGTATTGCCCGACGGACAGGATTTCGTCGTCAGGAACGGACTCCAGTTGCGGAAGGGCTCGGTCGCCGCCTTCCTCGCCAACGCGCAGTTGCTGCAGGACCCGAACGCCAGCGCAGATGCCAAGCAGGCCGCCGAGCGCGACCTGATCGAACTGCTGCCCGCCCTCGAAGCGCTCGGCCTGTTCGACGTGTTCGAGTTGCGCTCGCCCACATTGCGCGACGAGGTGGCCCGTCATCGCGCGGCGCTCAATTCCGCGCCTGCTTCGCCGAGCGCCTGATCGACGCCAGCGTCCCGCGCGTGGTGATCACCTCGGGGTCCAGCGGGATCTCGATCAGCGTGCCGGTCTCGGCTGCCAGCGCGCGCAGCAGTGCGGCTTCGAACTGCCCCGTCTCCGTCACGCGCTCGGCCGCATAGCCGTAAGCGCGGGCGAGACCGCAGAAGTCCGGGTTGCGCAGCGCAGTGCCGCTGGTGCGCTCCGGGTACTCGCGCTCCTGGTGCATGCGGATCGTGCCGAACATGCCGTTGTTGAGCAGCACGACGATGCTCTTGCCGCCGTGCTGCGCGGCCGTCGCCAACTCCTGCCCCGTCATCAGGAAATCGCCGTCGCCCGCGATGGTGAAGGCCACGCGCCCCGTCGCCAGGTTCGCCGCGATGCCGGCCGGCACGCCATAGCCCATCGCACCGCTGGTCGGCGCCAGCTGCGTCTTGTGTCCCTTGGCGAGCCCGTGATAGCGGAAGTAGCGATGCACCCAGCTCGCGAAGTTGCCAGCGCCGTTGGTGATGGCCGCATCCGGCGGCAGGTGTTTCTGCAGCAGCGCGACGACTTCCGCCATGTCGACCGGGCCGCGCGGCGTTTCGGCCGGCATGCCGGCCAGCGCCTGCGGCACGAGGTTGGCTTCGTAGTCCGCATGCGCTTGCGCGGTCCATTCCTCCCACGGCAGCGCGGGCGGTGCGCTCAGCACCTCCAGGCTGCGCGCCGCGGCGCTCATGCCGGCATTGATCGCCAGGTCGGCCTGGTAGACGCGGTTGAGTTCCTCGGCGCTCGCGTGGATGTGCACCAGCACCTGCTTCGCCTTTGGCGCTTCGAGCAGCGTGTAGCCGCCCGTCGTCATCTCGCCCAGGCGTGGGCCGATGGCGAGGATCAGGTCTGCATCCTTCACGCGCTGCGCGAGCTTCGGATTGATCGCGATGCCGACATCGCCCGCATACAGCGGATGGTGGTTGTCGAAGGTGTCCTGATAGCGGAACGCGTTGGTCACCGGCAGGCGCCAGTTCTCGGCGAAGCGCTGCAGCGCCTGCGCGGCCTGCGTCGTCCAGCCACCACCGCCGGCAATCACCAGCGGCTGCCGCGACTTCAACAGCAACTCGCGCAAGGTGCGCAGCGCGCCCGGATCGCTCCACGGCTGCACCGCCTCCACACGCGGCAACGGCCGCGCTGACGTTTCCGAACGCAGCATGTCCTCGGGCAGCACCAGCACCACCGGCCCCGGCCGCCCGTTCATCGCCGTGGCAAAGGCACGCGCCACGTATTCGGGAATGCGGTCCGCGTCGTCGATGCGCTCCACGCGCTTGGCGAATCCCTTCGTGCTCGGCCCGAAGAAGCTGCCGTAGTCCACCTCCTGGAAGGCCTCGCGATCGCGGAAGTCGCTGCCGACGTCGCCCACGAACAGCACCATTGGCGTGGAGTCCTGGAACGCGTTGTGCACGCCGATCGAAGCGTTGGTCGCGCCCGGCCCACGGGTGACGAAGCACACGCCCGGCCGGCCGGTCAGCTTGCCGTGCGCCTCGGCCATGAAGGCCGCGCCACCCTCCTGGCGGTTCACGATGAAGCGCGCGCGGTCGCCGTATGCATGAAAGCCGTCAAGCACCGCGAGGAAGCTTTCCCCGGGCACGCCGAATGCGATCTCCATGCCTTGCGCGACCAGGCACTCGACGATCAAGTGGCCTGCGGGTTGTGATGTACTCATGAGAAGTCGAACCTCAGCTGCAATGTCTCCGGCAATTATGTGCGTCTGCTCCTCACGCCTTGCGTTAATTCCCCAAATGGTTAAATTCGCGCCATGAAGGCACCGAAGGATTCCCCGACCGAGACGCTCGAACCGCGCTCGCGCGATGCCGACCGCTCGCAGCTCGCCATCCTCGCCGCGGCGCGCGAGGAGTTCTCGCAACTGGGGCTGGCCGGCGCGCGCATGGACAGCATCGCCACGCGCGCGGGCCTGAACAAGCGCCTCATCTACTACTACTTCGGCAGCAAGGACGACCTGTTCCTCGCAGTGCTCGAACGCACCTACGCCGACATCCGCGAAGCCGAGCAGCGGCTGCACCTGGACGAGATCGAACCGGTCGAGGCGATCCGCCAACTCGTGTCGTTCACCTGGCACTACTACCTCGAACACCCCGAGTTCATCACGCTGCTCAACAGCGAAAACCTACACCGCGCCGCGCACCTGAAGCGTTCCGAGCGCATCCAGGAAATGAATTCTCCGCTGGTGCAGCTGCTCGACACCGTGCTCGAGCGCGGCCGCCGCGAGAACCTCTTCCATGCGGGTGTGGACCCGGTGCAGCTCTACATCTCGATCGCGTCGCTCTGCTACTTCTACCTCTCGAACAACCACACGCTCTCGGCCATCTTCGGCCGTGACCTGCGTGCGCCCAAGGCGATGGCGCAACGCCTCTCGCACATGACCGATCTGGTCCTGGGCTACGTCCTGAAATAGGCTCACCCCCAGGCTTCGCGCACTTCGTGTCGCTACGCCAACCCCCTTCCGGGGGCAACACCTGCGGCCCGGCAAAGCCGGTTCCGCGGTGTTACTGGCCTTGGCTGCGCCAGCTTCACGCGTCGCGCGCGGCGCAAATCCCTTCGACCAACCACTGAGCCTCCTTCGGGTATCCACTAGGCGGCGTCGGTTGACGCTGCGGCGCAGCCATTCCTAAAATCGTTAATTCACTTATTGGTGAATTGATCGATTCAAGACAGCGGCCCGACCGCGCGGAGACAGACAACCATGAAGCACCTTGCACGCACCACCGCATTCGCTGCCCTCACCACCCTGGCCGCGTTGATGCCGGGCCTGGCGTCCGCGCAGAACGGCTACCCCACCAAGCCGATCCGCGTGATCGTTCCCTTTGCGGCCGGCAGCACCACCGACATCATTGCCCGCGCCATCGCCGACAAGATGAGCCAGAGCATGGGCCAGACACTGGTGATCGACAACCGCGGCGGCGCGAGCGGCACCATCGGCCAGCAGGCGGTGGCCACGGCCGCATCGGACGGCTACACGGTCATGATCCATTCGTCCTCGCACACGGTGAGCCCCTCCACGTTCGCCAAGCTGCCGTTCGACACGGTGAGCGATTTCGCGGGCGTCACGCCGATCTCGTCCCTGCCCAACGCGCTGGTCATCTCGCCCTCGAAGAACATCAAGACACTGCCGCAGCTCCTGGCCGCCGCACGCGCCAAGCCCGGCAGCATGAACTTCGCCTCGGCCGGTCAGGGCAGCGCCACGCACCTGAACGCCGAGAAGTTCAAGATGGCCGCGAAGATCGACGCGACCAACATCCCCTTCAAGGGATCGGGCGAAGCGGTGACCGAAGTGCTCTCGGGCCGCGTCGACTACTACTTCTCGCCCATCGCCCCGGTGATCGGCCAGATCAAGGAGGGCCAGCTGCTCGCGCTCGCCGTCGGCTCGCCCAAGCGCGCGGCCGCCCTGCCCGACGTTCCCACCACCACCGAGGCCGGCGTGCCTGGCTCCGAATTCAACTTCTGGATCGGGATGATGGCGCCCGCCAAGACGCCGCGCGACATCGTCAACCGCCTGCACGACGAGGTGGCCAAGGCGCTGGCCACTCCAGAGGTGAAGGAGCGCTTCCTCAAGCTCGGCGCCGACGCCTGGACGCTCAAGCCCGAGCAATTCGACGCCTACATCAAGGAAGAAATCGCGAGCAACGCCCAGCTCGTGAAGGCTGCGGGCTTGCAGGTTCAGCAATAGGCCATCTCCACAAGACACTCGTCCTCGTCATGCTCCGCAAGCTCCTGCTCACCCCGGCCCTGCGCCCGTTCCTGCTGATCCTGTTGCTGCTGGTGCTGTGGGACCTGACGATCCGGCTCTTCAAGATCCCGGCCTACCTGATCCCGCCGCCGTGGGAAGTGGTCAAGCAACTCGTCGCCGAATGGCCGCGCCTTTTGAGCGAAGCCTGGAAGACCACGCTCGCCACGCTGGGTGGGTTTGGCCTCACGATCCTCATCGGCATTCCGATCGCGATGGTCATCGCCTACTCGCGGCTGGTCGAGTCATACGTGTACCCGCTCTTGGTGTTCTCGCAGAGCATCCCGAAGGTGGCGATCGCGCCGCTCTTCGTTGTGTGGTTCGGCTTCGGCATCCTGCCCAAGGTGATCAGCGCCTTCCTGCTGGGCTTCTTCCCGGTGGTGGTGTCCACGGTGATGGGCTTCAAGTCGGTGGAGCCCGACATGCTCGACCTGGCCCGATCGATGGGCGCGAGCCGCCTGCAGACCTTCTTCAAGATCAGCCTGCCGCAGGCCCTGCCCGCGATCTTCAGCGGCCTGAAGGTCTCGGTCACGCTGGCCGTCGTCGGCGCGGTGGTCGGCGAATTCGTCGGCTCCAACTCGGGCATCGGCTATGTGCTGCAGGTGGCCAACGGCAACTTCGACCTGCCGTTGATGTTCGCTGCGCTCGTCGTGCTGTCGAGCATCGGCGTGATCCTCTTCGTCGCGGTCGACCTGGTCGAGCGTCTGATGATTCCGTGGCACGCCTCCCAGCGCCACGTGCAATGAGTTCCTTCGTCATACCCAGAAAACCAGAAAACTCCCGGAGACAACCGCCATGAAGAAACTGCTTCCCTCGATGCTCGCCGTTGCCGTCACGGCCCTTGCGACCTTTGCCATCGCGCCCGCCCATGCCCAGGCCGACAAGCCCAAGGACAAGGTCACGCTGATGCTCAACTGGTACCTCTACAGCGAGCATGCGACCTTCTTCCTCGGCAAGGAAAAGGGCTTCTACGCCGAAGAGGGCATCGACCTGGACATCCAGGAAGGCCGCGGCTCCGCCGTCACCGCACAGGCGGTGGCCGCCAAGTCGGCGACATTCGGGTACATCGACGTCACCACCATGATCAAGGCGGCCGCCAAGGGCGCGCCGCTCAAGTCGACCGGCGTGCTGTTCCAGGTGAGCCCGATGTCGGTCATGGGCTTCAGCGAGAAGAACATCAAGACGCCCAAGGACATCATCGGCAAGACCGTGGCTGTCACGCCCGGCGATTCGATGTCGCAGATGTGGCCGCTGTTCCTCAAGGTGAACGACATCAAGCCCGACCAGGTGAAGATCGTCTCGGGTGACGGCCAGACCAAGCTCAATGCGGTGACCAACGGCCAGGCCGACCTCTTGCTCGGCTACGTGATGGACCAGGCCATCAAGCTGCAGGATGCCACCGGCAAGCCCGTGACACCGATCCGCTTTGCCGACTCGGGCGTGAACCAGATCAGCTCCGGGATCATCACCAACAAGAACCTGCTGACCGAGAACCCCGACCTGGTGAAGCGCTTCATGCGCGCCTCCACCAAGGCCGCCGAGGCCGCCGAGAAGAGCCCGGAGGCCGCGGTGGACGCGATGCTCAAGGCCAACCCGAAGGCCGGCGTGCGCGACACGCTGATCGTCGGCATGAAGCAGAGCGTTGCGCTCTATCACACGAAGGAAACGGCGAACCAACGGCCGTTCCGTGTGGCGATGAAGAACGTGAACGACTCGCTCGACCTGCTGGTGCAGTACGGCGGCATGGATGCCTCCACGCGCGGCAAGCCCGAGGACTACGTGACCCTCGACTTCCTGCCGAACTGATCTTTCGTCCGCGCGCTCGCTGTTGCCACCTCTCACGCATTCCATGTCCCAAGTCAACCTGATCGAAGCGCGCGGCGTCTCGAAAACGTACCAAAGCAAGGACGGCCCGGTCGAATCGCTCAAGCCGCTGGACTTCGCCATCCAGGAAGGCGAGTTCGTCTCCGTCGTCGGCCCGTCGGGCTGCGGCAAGAGCACGCTGCTGAAGATGGTCGCCGGCCTGCTGCCCATCAGCGGCGGCGAGCTCACGCTGGCCGGCAAGCCGATCAAGGGACCGCAGAAGGACGTGGGCATCGTGTTCCAGAGCGCCGTGCTGCTGCCCTGGCGCAGCGTCGAAGACAACATCCTGCTGCAGGCCGAGATGCGCCACCTGCCCAAGGCCGCCTCGCAGGCCCGGGCGCGCGAGCTCATGGAGATGGCCGGCCTCAAGGGCTTCGAGCGCAAGTACCCCTGGCAGCTCTCGGGCGGCATGCAGCAACGCGCCTCGATCTGCCGCGCGCTGCTACACGACCCGTCGGTGCTGCTGATGGACGAGCCCTTCGGCGCGCTCGACGCCATGACGCGCGAGAAGATGAATCTGGAGTTGCAGCGCATCTGGATGGCCTCGAAGAAGACCGTGATGCTGATCACCCACAGCATCCCCGAGGCGATCTTTCTCTCGGACCGCGTGATCGTGATGAGCGAACGGCCCGGCTCGATCGCCGCCGTGTACGACATCGACCTGCCGCGCCCGCGCACGCTCGACATGATGGCCTCGCCCGAGTTCGGCGCGTACACGAAGCTGGTGCGTGCGCATTTCTTCTCGCAGGGCATCCTGGACCACTGAACGCCAGCCATGGACGCGCCCCGCTTTCACATCGAAGAAATCCGCTTTTCCGAGCGCGACGTGGCGCTGCGGTTGCCGTTCCGCTTCGGCGCCGCCACCGTCACCGCCTGCCCGCAGGTGTACGTGCGTGCCCGCATCCGCTTCGATAACGGAGGCACGGCCGAGGGCTGCGCGGCCGAGATGATGGTGCCCAAGTGGTTCGACAAGAACCCGGCCCTCAACAACGAGCAGAACTTCGAGCAGCTGCGCTTTGCACTGCGCGATGCGCGCGATGCCTACGTCGCTGAAGACGATGCGCAGAGTGCGTGGACGCACTTCGCCTCGAACTACGCCGCGCTGCAGGCCCGCGCGAAGGCCAAGGGCCTGCAGGCGCTGGTGGCCAGCTACGGCCCCGCGCTGATCGACCGTGCGGTGATGGACGCGTTGTGCCTGCACACCGGCACGAGCTTCGCAACCGCCATGAGCGCCAACCTCTGCGGCATCGACATTGCGGGCAGCGGACTTGCCGACGACCTCTCGGGCTTCGACATGCCCGCATTCCTGGCCAGCCAGTCGCCGCGCGCGAGCATCGCGGCACGCCACACCGTCGGCCTGGCCGATGCCATCGACGACAGCGACGCCCTCCCCGATGCGCCCGCCGACGGCCTGCCCACCACGCTCGCCGCGGCGGTGAAACGCTACGGCCTCACCCACTTCAAGCTCAAGCTCTGCGGCAACACCGCGCATGACATCGACCGGCTCCAGCGCATCGCCCGCGTGATCGACGGCCATGCGCAGCTCGTGACGCTCGACGGCAACGAGCAATACGCCGACGCCGACGACTTCGCCGTCTTCCTCGACCGCATGCTCTCCACGCCCGTGCTGTGGAAGCTCGCGCAGAAGACCGTCTTCGTCGAACAGCCGATCCGCCGCGATGCCGCGCTGGAGCGCAGCGTGTCGGCGCTGGGCAAGCGCATTCCGCTGCTGATCGACGAATCCGACGCCACGCTCGACGCCTTCGTGCAGGCCCGCGCGCTCGGCTACACCGGCGTCTCGAGCAAGAGCTGCAAAGGCTTCTACAAGTCGGTCGTCAACGCGGCACGCTGCGCACATTGGAACGCGGCCGAGAACAACTCGCGCCATTTCCTCTCCGGCGAAGACCTCACCATGCAGGCCG
Organism: Variovorax trehalosi; assembly: GCF_051216415.1. Lineage (NCBI taxonomy): Bacteria > Pseudomonadati > Pseudomonadota > Betaproteobacteria > Burkholderiales > Comamonadaceae > Variovorax > Variovorax trehalosi. The sequence goes on along the minus strand of NZ_JBPJZG010000011.1, from coordinate 57,557 downwards.
GCATCGGCGTGCAGCAGGACCTCGCGCTCGTCGGCTGGCTCGGCCTCTCGCACGTCGAGCGCAACGGACACCATTACGTCAATGGCCTCGCGGCCGTGCCCGAGGCCGAGCAGCAAGCGCTGCTGAAGCTGCACCCCGGCCTTTACGAACCCAGCGACGGCGCCGTGCGCCTCGCCATCCGCGGCGGACAGCTCCCCCTGTCGTCGCTTGCCACCGCGCCTGGCTTTGCCACCGGCATTCCCGGCGCCGGCATCTCGTGGGACGCCATGCGTTCCGTCTACTGAAGCCCCCTCTCGCATCCCAAGGAAGAAAACGATGGCCACTCAACGTCTCGGAATCATCATGCACGGCGTCACCGGCCGCATGGGCATGAACCAGCATCTGATCCGCTCGATCTGCGCGATCCGCGCGCAAGGCGGCGTCACGCTGTCGAACGGCGACAAGGTCATGCCAGACCCGATCCTCATCGGCCGCAACGCCGAGAAGATGGAAGCGCTCGCCAAGGCCCACAACATCGCGCGCTGGGGCACCGACCTCGACAAGGCGCTGGAGAACAAGGACGACACCATCTTCTTCGACGCCGGCACCACGCAGATGCGCCCCACGCTGCTGGCCAAGGCCATCCGCGCCGGCAAGCATGTGTACTGCGAGAAACCGATCGCGACCAACCTGAACGAAGCCGTGGAGATCGCGCGCCTGGCCGAAGGCTCGGGCCTGAAGCACGGTGCGGTGCAAGACAAGCTCTTCCTCCCCGGCCTGCGCAAGCTCGACATGCTGCGCCGCGCCGGCTTCTTCGGTCGCATGCTCAGCGTGCGCCTGGAGTTCGGCTACTGGGTGTTCGAGGGCGACTTGCAGCCCATCCAGCGCCCGAGCTGGAACTACCGCAAGGAAGACGGCGGCGGGATGATCCTGGACATGATGTGCCACTGGCGCTACGTGCTGGACAACCTGTTCGGCGAAGTGAAGTCGGTCTCGTGCATCGGCGCCACGCACATCCCCAAGCGCTGGGACGAAGCCGGCAAGCCGTACGAAGCCACCGCCGACGACGCGGCCTACGCCACCTGCGAACTCACCGGCCACAACGGCGAGCCGGTGATCGCGCAGATCAACATGAGCTGGGTCACGCGCGTGCGCCGCGATGACCTCGTGACCTTCCATGTCGATGGCACCGACGGCTCGGCCGTGGCCGGTCTTTCGAGCTGCCGCGCCCAGTCGCGCGTCGCCACGCCGCGCCCGGTGTGGAACCCCGACGAAAAGCAGATGATGAATTTCTTCGACCAGTGGCAGGAGATTCCGGATTCGCAGGTCTACGACAACGGCTTCAAGATCCAGTGGGAGCACTTCATCCGCCACGTGGTGGAGAACGAACCCTACAAGTGGACGCTGCCCGAAGGCGCCAAGGGCGTGCAGCTGGTTGAGGCCGCGCTCGAATCGTGGAAGGACCGCCGCTGGGTCGATGTGCCGGCGCTGAAGGTCTGAGGAAGAAGCTGCCATGGCACTGTCGCTGACCCTCCCCACCGCGAGCGGCGCGCTCGCGCCCTACGCCCTGCGCGGTACCGCGCCCGTCAAGCCCGATGCGGGCGTGAAGTTCAACCGCATCGCCTACTCGGCCGCGCACGTCGTCGCCGACCCGCTTGCGGCCGTCGACCCGTGGCTGCAAGCGGCGGTCGACTGGGACACCACCATCGCCTACCGCCGCCACCTGTTCTCGCTGGGCCTGGGCGTGGCCGAGGCGATGGACACCGCGCAGCGCGGCATGGGCCTGGACTGGCCCACGTCGCTCGAACTGATCCGCCGCTCGCTCGATGCCGCGAAAGACGTGCCGGGCGCGCTGGTCGCCTCGGGCTGCGGCACCGATCACCTGAACATCGACGACGTGACGAGCGTCGACGACGTGATCCGCGGCTACGAGGAGCAGATGGCCGCCATCGAGGCGCTCGGCGGCAAGCTGATCGTGATGGCGAGCCGCGCACTCGCCCGCGTGGCGAAGAGCCCCGCCGACTACGAGCGCGTGTACGACCGCATCCTGAGCCAGGCGAAGCAGCCCGTGGTGCTGCACTGGCTGGGCGACATGTTCGACCCGGCACTCGCGGGCTACTGGGGCACGAAGGACGTCGATGCGGCGATGGACACCGCCGTGGGCATCATTGCGGCGCACCCGGACAAAGTCGACGGCATCAAGATCTCCCTGCTCGACAAGGACAAGGAAATCGCGATGCGCCGGCGCCTGCCCAAGGGCGTGCGCATGTACACCGGCGACGACTTCAACTACGCCGAGCTGATCGCAGGCGACGGCTTCGGCGACGAGCCCACGCATGGCAAGAGCGATGCGCTGCTCGGCATCTTCGACGCCATCGCGCCCGCGGCCAGCGCCGCACTGGGCGCACTGGCGCAAGGCAACACCGAGAAGTTCCACGCCATCCTCGGCCCCACGGTGCCGCTGTCGCGCCACATCTTTGCGGCGCCCACGCGCTTCTACAAGACCGGCGTGGTGTTCATGGCCTGGCTCAACGGCCACCAGAAGCACTTCACGATGGTGGGCGGCCAGCAAAGCACGCGCTCATTGCAGCACTTCGCCGAACTGTTCCGCCTTGCGGATGCGGCGAACCTGCTGGAGCAACCGGAGTTGGCGGTTCGGCGCATGAAGACGCTGCTGGCCCTGCACGGCGTGGAAGGTTGAACGAGCCCATGCGCGATTTCTCGCAGAACCACGACTGGCTGTCGATCAACACCGCCACGGTGCGCAAGCAACTGGGTGCCGAGGTGCCGCTGGACCGCATCATCGACCAGTGCGCCGAGCGCGGCATCCACGCGATCAGCCCGTGGCGCGACCAGGTGGCCGCGATCGGTCTCGACAAGGTAGCGAAGCAATTGAAGGCGCACGACATCGGCCTCTCGGGCTACTGCCGCGGCGGCTTCTTCCCCGCGCCCGATGCGGCTGGCCTGAAGGCCGCGCTCGACGACAACCGCCGTGCCATCGACGAGGCGAAGACGCTCGATGCACCTTGCCTCGTGCTGGTCGTCGGCGCGCTGCCCGGCGCGCTCGAAAGCAAGCCTGCGTACAAGGACATCGCCCGTGCACGTGGAGAGGTGCGCGACGGCATCGCCGCATCACTTGAGTACGCCCGCGAAGTCGGCATGCCGCTCGCCATCGAACCGCTGCACCCGATGCAGGCGGCCGACCGCGCGTGCATCAACACGCTCGAACACGCGCTCGACCTCTGCGACGAACTCGACGCAGGCAAGAGCGGCATGCTCGGCGTGGCGCTCGACATCTATCACGTCTGGTGGGACCCGAAGCTGCAGCAGCAGATCGCCCGCACCGGCCGCGAGCGCCTGCTGGCGTACCACGTCTGCGACTGGCTCACGCCCACGCGCGACCTGCTGAGCGACCGCGGGATGATGGGCGACGGGGTCGTCGAACTGAAGAAGATCCGAGGCTGGGTCGAGGATGCGGGCTTCGCGGGGTTCAGCGAGGTCGAGATCTTTTCGAACCTCGACTGGTGGCAGCGGCCCGGGGCCGAGACGCTCGACGTTTGCATCGAGCGACACCGCAGCGCGGTCTGACGAACTGCACCGAAGCGAATTGCAGCCGCTTGTGCTGCAATTCACCCCATGGCTGACCCGACCCTCGACGACCTGCGCCGCTACGCGGTGGCGCGCACCCTCTTCAAGCCGACCACGTTGCCCGGTGCGATCCGCCAGCTCGGTTTCGTGCAGGCCGATCCGATCCGGGCCCCTGCGCGTGCGCAAGACCTGACCTTGCGCCACCGCGTGAAGGACTACCGCGCAGGCGATCTCGAAAGCCGCTACACCCGCCTGACCATCGAGGAAGACTGCCTCGTCAACTACGGGTTCCTGCCGCGCGAGCATCTGGCATTGATGCACCCGCGCGAAGCCAAGCAAGCCTGGAACGCCGACACCCGACGCAAGGCGGCCGACGTGCTGGCCTATGTGCGCGAGCATGGCCCGGTGCATCCGCGCCAGGTCGAACAGCACTTCGCGCATGGCCGCATCAAGAACTACTGGGGCGGCTCGAGCAATGCGACCACGCACCTGCTCGACGGCATGCACTACCGCGGCCTGCTGCGCGTGGTGCGGCGCGACAGCGGCACGCGGGTCTATGAAGCGGTGACGCACATTCCCGCCGACGACAGCCCCGCGGGCCGCGCGCAACGCGCCGCCGCGCTCATCGAACTGATCGTGCGCAAGTACGCGCCGCTGCCCGCCGCGAGCCTCACCTACCTCGTGCGCCTGCTCGGCTACGGCGCGCCGCATCTCGCGGCGCAGACGCAGGCGGCGCTGCGCCTCGCACGCGAAGAGCTCGCGAGCTGCCGCATCGACGGGACCACCTGGTACTGGCCCGCGGACGAGAACCCGGCCTCCAGGCGCCATGCGCCCGACGATGCGGTGCGCCTGCTCGCGCCCTTCGATCCGGTCGTGTGGGACCGCCGCCGCTTCGAGTTGCTGTGGGGCTGGACGTACAAGTTCGAGGCCTACACGCCCGCGCCCAAACGCCAATTCGGCTACTACGCGCTACCGCTGCTGTGGCACGACCGCGTGATCGGCTGGGCCAACGTGACCGCGCCCGGGGGCCGGCTGCAGCCGGCCTTCGGCTACGTCGACAGGAAGCCGCGCGATGCGGCGTTTCGCGCGGCGCTCGACGAAGAGCTGCAGCGCATGACGCTCTTCCTCTCGGGCCGATGATCCGCTTCGGCTTCCCCAAAAAGCCGCTTCTATAATTTCGCTCCTCAGCCAGCCGCCCGACAAGGGCCTGCCAGCTGTCTCCGAAGGAACGGAGACGGCAACCGCCCCGGACCGACGCCACGCCGTCGAAACCGCCGGTTGCCACCCCTGCGACGCCAGAACACACAGACAACACCAGCCGGTCGCCTGCCATGGGCGCGCGGCCGGCTGCGCTCGTATTTCCACACACTGACCCGAGAAGCCATGGCACGCCCCGCCGCGTGCCGCAGCCACTCCCTATCGCTTGACAGCAGGACACCGGAGAAGCTGCACATGACCCATTCGAAGAACCGCCCGAAACCGCGCCGCGCGCACCACCGCCGCCGCATCGCCATCGCCGCTGCTGCCGTCGCATTGGGTGCGACAGCCCCCGGCTATGCAGAGGAAAGGGACGAAGTCGCGGAGCGCGGCAAGGCCTTGCCCACCGTGACCGTCACGAGCGACGCCGAGGAAAGCGCGACCGGCCCGGTGACCGGCTTCGTCGCCAAGCGCGGCGCCACCGCCACCAAGACCGACACGCCGCTGATCGAGACGCCGCAGGCCATCTCGGTCATCACGCGCGACCAGATCGAGGCCCAGGGCGCACTCACGCTGCGCGAGGTCACCAACTACACGGCCGGCGTGGTGTCGAGCTACTTCGACAGCCGCGGCGACACGTTCAAGGTGCGCGGCGGCGATGCGGTCCAGTACCTGGACGGCCTGCAGCGCAGCTACGGCTTCTACAACACCACGAAGCCCGACCCCTACACGCTCGAGCGCGTCGAACTGCTGCGCGGCCCGTCGTCGATGCTGTACGGCCAGGGAGGTGTCGGCGGCGTGCTCAACCTCGTGTCGAAGCGGCCGCAGGCCGAGACGCAACGCGAGGTGCAACTGCAGTACGGCAGCTTCAACCGAAAGCAGATCGCGGCCGACTTCACCGGCTCGCTCGACCCCGAGAGCAAGTGGATGTACCGCCTCGTGACCGTCAACCGCGACAGCGACACGCAGGTCGACCATGTGCGCGACGACCGGCAACTGATCGCTCCCTCGTTGACCTGGCGCCCGAGTGCGGACACCTCGCTCACGCTGCAACTGCTGTCGCAAAAGGACAAGAGCGGTTCGCTGATCGGCTTTTTCCCTTGGCAGGGCACGCTATACCCCTCGCGCTACGGCCGCATCCCGACCTCGACTTTCACGGGCGAACCCGGCTTCGACCGCTTCGACACGCAGCAGACCTCGCTGGGCTACCTGTTCAGCCACCGCTTCAATGACACCTGGACGGTGCGGCAGAACCTGCGCTCGACCGAGAGCAAGGTTTTCTACAACACCTCGTACACCAGCTTCGCCGCGAACCGCCGCACCGGCCGGCCCGCGCGCCCGGTGTTCAACGCGGATGCGCGCACCATCGAACGCGACCTCAGCGCCACGATCAACACCGCCCAGATGCTGCTGCTCGACAACCAGGCCGAGGCGAAGTTCAAGACCGGCGAGTTCGAACACACCGTGCTGATCGGCGCCGACTTCCAGCGCAACGAAACGACCCAGGCCAGGGGCAACGGCACCGCAGGCGCGCTGGATGTCTACGCACCGGTCTATGGCAACTACACGCCGCCCACCTTCATCGCGCGCCAGCCGGGCGTGCTGCAAAAGCAGGCCGGCATCTACGTGCAGGACCAGGTCAAGTACGGCCGCTGGGTCGGCCTGCTGGGCCTGCGCCACGACAAGGCGACCACCGACACCGAGGGCCGCCCTGCCGCGGCCGCCGACGACAAGGCGAACACCAAGCGCGCGGGCCTGGTCTACCTGGCCGACGGCGGATGGGCGCCGTACCTGAGCTATGCCGAATCGTTCCTGCCGCTGGGCGGCGTCGACCTGAACAACACACCCTTCAAGCCGCAGCGCGGCAAGCAATGGGAAGCGGGCGTGAGGTGGGAACCTGTGGGCCAGCGCACCTCGTTCATGGCGGCGGTGTATGACCTGCGCGACACCAACCGCAAGACCACCGACCCGGCCAATCCGCTCAACAGCGTGCAGCTCGGCGAAGTGCACGTGAAGGGGCTGGAGCTCGAATACAAGGGCAGCATCGCGCGCGACTGGGACTGGATCGCCGCCTACGCCTACACCGACGCGCGCGTCTCGCGCAGCAACGGCTCGGACCTGGGCAAGCGCATCTCGGGCGTGCCCAAGCACACGGCATCGGCGTGGGTGACGCATCGCTTTTCCATCGGCGGCGTCTCGGGCTTCTCGGTGGGCGGCGGCCTGCGCTACCTCGGCCCGTCGTACGACGGCACGGACAACAACCGCGTGCCCTCGGTCACGCTGGTCGATGCCATGCTGGCCTGGGACGGTGGCCCGTGGCGCGTCGCGCTCAATGCCTCGAACCTGACGGACAAGGTGCAGATCACCACCTGCATCGCACGCGGCGACTGCTTCTATGGCCAGCGCCGTACCTTGACTGCGACCGCCTCGTATCGCTTCTGAAGAAAATCCCCGCGCGCCGGAAGGTCTGGCGCGCGGGCGACAACCCTCTGCCGCAGGGGGCTTCTAGAATCGCGGCCGTCGCCCGGTTCGCCGGGCGGCAAGCGTTCTCAGGGCGGGGTGCAATTCCCCACCGGCGGTGATGGCGGCTGAAAAGCTGCACAAGCCCGCGAGCGCCCAAGGCCTGTGCAAGCAGGCCGAGGGGTCAGCAGATTTCGGTGCGATTCCGAAGCCGACGGTCACAGTCCGGATGAAAGAGAGCGCGAAATGCGGGCATGCCCGCGCGCTCTGCCATGCACGAGCGCGCGGCGGGCTTTGCGGTTTCGTGCGCCCTGATTCAGGAAACCTGCTTTTCAGAGGCACACCATGAGTCAGATCAACGACCTTCCCCTCTCCGCCATCACCGCGTCGAATTCGTCGCGCGGCGAGCGCATCGCTTTCGTCGAGGCGCAGTGGCATTCCGACATCGTCCACCAAGCACGCGACGCGTTTCTCGAAGAAATGGCACGCCTGGGCGTGGCGCGCGAGCTCATCGACATCTTCGATGTGCCCGGCGCCTTCGAGATTCCGCTGCACGCCAAGCGCCTGGCCAACTCGGGCAAGTACGCGGCCATCATCGGCTGCGCGCTGGTGGTCGACGGCGGCATCTATCGCCACGAGTTCGTTGCGAACACGGTGGTCAGCACGCTGATGTCGCTTCAGCTGGAGACCGACGTACCGATCTTCTCGGCCGTGCTCACGCCGCACCACTTCCACGAGCATGTGGAGCACCGCAAGTACTTCCATCGCCATTTCGCGATCAAGGGCACCGAAGTGGCCGAAGCCTGCTTCAAGACGCTCGAGGCACTGAAGAAGGTGGACGCGGCACTGGCTGCGTGACAACGGGGGGCCGTCCGCAGTAACCTGTGCGGATGGCTTCTTCACCTGCTTCCGAAGACCGCTACATCCTCTACGGCGCGCCCGGCTCGGGCGCCACGCCGGTCCATGCGGCGCTGACGCTGATCGGCGCGCAGGTCGACACCGTCGATATGTCCCCTTGGGAGGGCGAGTCCGAACGCGAGCGCGTGGCGGATGTCAATCCGATGCGCCAGGTGCCCGCGCTCGTGCTTCCCTCGGGCGAGCTCATGACCGAGAGCGCGGCCATCCTGATCTGGCTCGGCGATCGCTATCCCGAAGCCGGGCTCTGCCCCACGCCCGACGACCCGTTGCGCGCGCGCTACCTGCGCTGGATGGTCTATCTGCCAGCGGCCATCTACTCGCTCTTCTGGGTGCGCGACGATCCCACGCGCCTCACACCCGACCCTGCGGCGCAGCCCGCGATGCTCGAACGCACCGCCGAGCGCATCGCGCACTGCTGGCACTTGATGGACACGCAGATCGACGAGCCCGCGCCCTACTTGCTCGGCGAGAAGATCAGCATGCTCGACCTGTACGTGACGGTGCTGTCGCGCTGGACGCCGCAGCGCCGGCGCTTCTACCGCGTGGCGCCGCGCATGGCCCGCGTGGTGCGGCGCGTGGATGCCGATCCGCGGCTGGCCGAGTTCTGGGCCGCGCGCTTTCCGTTCTCGATGGACGAGGAAGCCAAGAAGGACTGACGCCCGCTCTTCCGATAATCGACACCATGACCGCACGCACCCCCACCACCGATTACCCGATGACGATCTATCACAAGCCCAACTGCAGCACGTCGCGCAACGTGCTGGGCTTGATCCGCGAGAGCGGCGTGGAGCCGACGATCGTGCTGTACCTGGAAACACCGCCTTCGAAAAAGAAGCTGCGCGAGTTGACGAAAGCCATGGGAACGACGGCGCGCGACCTGCTGCGCACGAAGGAGGCGCCGTACGAAGAACTGAAGCTGGCCAATCCGAAGTGGACCGACGACCAGCTGTTCGATGCGATCGTGGAAAACCCGATTCTCTTGCAGCGCCCCATCGTCGTCTCGCCGCGCGGCACGTTGATGTGCCGGCCATGGGAACGCGTGCGGGAAATACTGCCCGCTTAGAGTCGTGGGGCCTCGGCCTGCTGCGCCAGGCCCCATGCGACGTGCTCGCGCACCAGTTCGCTCGGATGCTCGGCGCGCGTGGCCAACGCGTCCTTTGCGCCGCCCTCGCCTGATCGCACCGCATTGCCCAACGCCACCGCGATGTTGCGCAGCCACCGCTCGTGCCCGATGCGCCGTATCGGACTGCCCTCGGTGCGACGCAGGAAATCGTCCTCGGTCCACGCGAAGAGCTCGGCCAGCGTGCGCCCCGTGAGGCCTTCGCGTGCGTCGAAATCAGGCAGCGCGCTCTTCTTGGCGAACTTGTTCCAGGGGCAGATCAATTGGCAGTCGTCGCAGCCGTAGATTCGGTTGGCGATCAAGGGCCGCAGTTCCTCCGGGATCGGCCCGCTGTGCTCGATGGTGAGGTAGGAGATGCAGCGCCGCGCGTCGAGCCTCCGCGGCGCGACGATCGCCTGCGTCGGGCACACGCCGATGCAGGCACTGCAGCTGCCGCAATGCGCGGTGACCGCCTCGCTCTCTGGCAACGCCATATCCACATAGATCTCGCCGAGGAAGAACATCGAGCCCGCATCGCGGTCCAGCACCAGCGTGTGCTTGCCGCGCCAGCCCTGGCCGCTGCGCGAAGCCAGCTCGGCTTCGAGCACCGGTGCCGAATCAGTGAACGCGCGGTGGCCGAAGGGGCCGACCTCTTCGGCGATCTTCTCGGCCAGCTTTGCCAGCCGGTTGCGCAGGACCTTGTGATAGTCCCGGCCCCGCGCATAGACCGACACGATGGCCTCGCCGGGCCGCGTGAGACGGTCGAACTCGACCACCTGCCACTCGGGCGAGGTGTCGCGCGGCAGGTAGTCCATGCGCGCGGTGATCACGCTCACGGTGCCCGGCACCAGCTCTGCGGGACGCGCGCGGCGCGTGCCGTGCGTTTCCATGTATTGCATCTCGCCATGGAACCCATGGGCCAGCCATTGCATCAGACCGTCCTCGGCGCTCGATAAATCGACGCCCGCGATTCCGATTTGGGAGAATCCGAGTTCCCGGGCCAAAGCCTGAATACGAACAACGAGTGGATGGCTGACGATCACTTGCCGATTGTAGAAACGCCCAAGGGCATCCCCCGCACCCGCGTCCTGCGCTGGGGCAGCGAAGCCGACACCGACACCTTCGCGCAATCGCTCGCCGCCGCGCCCGCCTTGCGCGATGCCTTCATCGCCCTCGAAGGGGACCTCGGCGCCGGCAAGACCACCTTCGTTCGCCACCTGCTGCGCGCGCTCGGCATCGCAGGCCGCATCAAGAGCCCCACCTATGCAGTGGTCGAGCCCCATGAGGCGCCCGACGGACTGCAGATCTTCCATTTCGACTTCTACCGCTTCGCCGACCCGCGCGAATGGGACGACGCCGGCTTCCGCGACATCTTCGCGGGGCCGGGCCTCAAGCTGGCCGAATGGCCGGAAAACGCCGCGGGCCGCACACCGGTTGCCGACCTCGCTATTAAAATAGAAGCAATGACAGACGACACACGCAGCGTGACCCTCCTGGCGAACACCCCTCGCGGCAGCGATCTGCTGGCGCGCATCGCCGCATGAAGGCGGGTGGACTGAAACGGCGCGTGCTGCTGCAGGGCGGCAGCATCGCGCTGATGCTCGGCGTGCACCAGATCGCACGCGGCGCCACCATCCTCGCGGTGCGCGTCTGGCCCGCAGCCGACTACACCCGCGTGACCATCGAGTCCGATGCGCGGCTCAGCTCGCAGCAACTCGTGGTGGGCAGCCCGCCGCGGCTGGCCGTGGACATCGAAGGCATCGAGCTCAACAGCGAACTGCGCGAACTGGTCGGCAAGATCAAGCCGGGCGATCCGTACATCAATGGCCTTCGCGTCGGGCAGAACGCACCGACCGTTGTGCGCATCGTGTTCGACCTGAAGCAGACGGTGCGCCCGCAGGTGTTCTCCCTCGCGCCCGTGGCCGCCTACAAGCACCGGCTGGTGCTCGACCTGTATCCCGAACAAGCCATCGACCCGATGGAAGCGCTGATCGCCGAGCGGCTGCGCGATGCACCCAAGCCGGGCAGCGGCACGAGCGCCCCGGCGGTGGCGGGCATTGCGCCTTCCGCACCTGCAGCGCCGGTGCGCCCTGCGATGCCCGCGGGCGATCCGCTGGGCGAGCTCATGGCGCAGCAGTCGATGCGGCCCGGTCCCGCAGCGCCCGCGCCGCCTGTCGTAGCGGGCGCCGACCGGCCTTCCGCACCGCCCGTGCTCGTGGCGCCGGCGCCGCTGCCGCCCGTGGTGGGCACCGCGCCGGTGAAGCCCGTGTCGCCGCCCGTCGCAGCTGCACGCGGCGGCGCCACGGCGAGCCGCACCGACCGCATCATCATCGTGGCACTCGACCCCGGCCACGGCGGCGAGGATCCGGGGGCCACCGGCCCGAGTGGCACGCGCGAGAAAGACATCGTGCTGCAGGTCGCGTTCCGTCTGCGCGACCGCATCAATGCGGGCAGCGTCAACGGCAACCCGATGCGCGCCTTTCTCACGCGCGACGCCGACTTCTTCGTGCCGCTGGGCGTGCGCGTGCAGAAGGCGCGGCGCGTGCAGGCCGACCTGTTCGTGAGCATTCATGCCGATGCATTCACCACGCCCGCCGCGCGCGGCGCCAGCGTGTTCGCGCTGAGCCAGAGCGGCGCATCGAGCAGCGCGGCGCGCTGGCTGGCCAACAAGGAGAACGACGCCGACAAGGTCGGTGGCGTCAACGTCGGCAACCACGAGGCGCAGGTGCAGCGCGCGCTGCTCGACATGAGCACGACCGCGCAGATCAACGACAGCCTGAAGCTCGGCGGCGCGATGCTCGGCGAGATCAAGGGCATCGGTGCGCGACTGCACAAGGGCCAGGTCGAGCAGGCCGGCTTCGCGGTGCTGAAGGCGCCGGACATCCCGAGCGTGCTGGTGGAAACGGCCTTCATCAGCAACCCCGAGGAAGAAGCCAACCTGCGCCGCGTCGATTACCAGGAGAGCCTGGCCGATGCGCTCATGCGCGGCATCCAGCGCTATTTCGCGCAGAACCCGCCGTTGGCGCGCAGCCGGCAACTCTGATCGCGCACGCGGCGTTTTGTAAAGCTAAAGCACGCCCTTCTGTCCCACGCCGGGCGGCCCATCACACCGCACAGGCAGGCGCGGCAGGCTCCTACACATGACGAACGGCCCTGTTGATGATGATGAACCATCACTCCTCGAAAGGGCACATCATGAAGACACGTCTCTGGATCGCTGCATTTGCAGCCACGTCGGTCATGGCGATTGCGGGCTGCGCAAGCGGCCCCAACCAGAACCTCGGTACTGGCGTCGGTGCAGTCGGCGGTGCGCTGGTGGGCAATGCCATCGGCGGCAACACGGCCAGCACGGTGGGCGGTGCGGCCATCGGTGGCCTCATCGGTAACCAGGTCGGCCGCAATGCCGACGAGCGCAACTACTACAACCAGCAGCGCTATCCGCAGGGCAGCAACTACTACCCGAGCAACGGTCCGCGCTATTGAGCGGGCTCCAGCGGTTGGCTGAATGAAAAAAAGCGCGCCTCGGCGCGCTTTTTTCTGTCCGCTGAAACGCCTCAGGCCTATGCAGCGGCCCGCGCCTTTTCAGCCTTGGAGGCGCGCCAAGCACCGAAGATCGCCAACAGCCCCGGCACGAAGATCAGCGCCCAGATGATCTTGTCCAGATGCTGCTTCACGAACGGCAGGTTGCCGAAGAAGTAGCCGGCCGTCGCGATGCCCAGCACCCAGATCAGCGCGCCCACCACGTTGTACATGGTGAACTTCGCGCGGCTCATTTCCGCCACGCCCGCAACGAACGGCGCGAAGGTGCGAATGAAAGGCATGAAGCGCGCAAGGATGATGGTGATGCCGCCATAGCGCTCGTAGAAACCGTGGGCCTGGTCGAAGGCCTTGCGGTTGAAAAAGCGCGAGTTCTCCCACTGGAAGACCTTCGGCCCGAAGTAGCGGCCGATCGAATAATTGGTCTGGTCTCCGAGGATGGCCGCGGCGATCAGGATGCCGCAGGCCAGCGGAAAGTTCATGAGCCCCGCGCCGCACAGCGCGCCGACGATGAAGAGCAGCGAATCGCCCGGCAGGAACGGCATCACCACCGCGCCGGTCTCCACGAAGACGATCAGGAAGAGCAGCGCATAAACCCAGGGCCCGTAGGCAATGACGAAGGCTTCGAGGTGTTTGTCGACGTGAAGGATGAAGTCGACGAGAAAGCTGATGATTTCCATGGCCGCGGATTATCCTTGTTGGCGTTCTGTGCCCTTTTCGAATTCCCCCATGATTCACATACGCGAAGCCCTCGATGCGGACTGGCCGGCCATCTGGGCCGTGCTCGAACCGACGTTCCGCCGCGGCGACACCTACACCTTCGCCACCGACGTGACCGAAGACGAAGCACGTCATTCGTGGACGAAAGTTCCCACCGCCACCTTCATTGCGTGCGACGAGCAAGGCGCAGTGCTCAGCACCTACGTCATCAAGCCCAACCAGCCCGGACAGGGCGCGCATGTGAGCAACTGCGGCTACGTGGTATCCGAGGCGGCGCGCGGCCTGGGCGTGGCGTCGGCGCTGTGCGAACACTCGCAGCAGCAGGCCCTGCGCATGGGCTTTCTGGCGATGCAGTTCAACTTCGTCGTGTCCACCAACAAGCGCGCGGTGCAGCTCTGGCAGCGGATGGGCTTCGCCATCGTCGGCACGCTGCCCGGCGCCTTCCGGCATCCGCAGCACGGCTTCGTGGATGCCTTCGTCATGTACAAGCAGTTGCAAAATTCCGTGGATACCGTGGCCACAGGCGCGGCATGAAGAAGATCGATCCGCGGCTCCTGCAGGCCTTCGTGGCCGTCGCCCGCGAGGGCTCGGTGTCGCGCGGCGCGCAGCGCCTCTTCCTCACGCAGCCGGCGGTAAGCCTGCAGTTGAAGGAGCTCGGCGCGCTGGTCGAGCTGGAGCTGTTCCAGCGCACGCCCACGGGCCTGCTGCTGACGCGCGACGGCGCGGCGCTGCTGAACCACGCAGAGCATGCACTCGAAGGCCTGAACGATTTCGCGGTGGCCGCGGACCGGCTCAAAGGCGGCGTGCGCGGATCGCTGCGCATCGGCACCATCCTCGATCCGGAGTTCACGCGGCTCAGCCCGCTCCTGAAAGAGCTGGTCACGCTCGCGCCCGAACTGGAGACCGAGCTGCACCACGGCACCAGCGGCGAAGTGCTGGCCAGGCTCCTCAGCAAAGAGCTGGACATCGGCTTCTACCTGGGCGACCCCGATGCCAGCGACCTGCCGCAGGCCAACTCGGCCGCGCGGCGCAGCGACGGCAAGACGTTCCATTCGGAGGTGCTGACCCGCTTCGCCTACCAGGTGATCGGCCCGAGCGGTTGGGCGCCGCAGGTGCTGGGGCGCGAATGGCTGGACCTGGCGTGTTTGCCGTGGGTGCTCGCGCCTGCCACCTCCTCGCATTCGCGGCTGCTGGCGCCCGTGCTGCAGGCGCACAAGCTGGTGCTGAAGAAGGCGGCACAGGCCGACCAGGAAACCTCGATGCTCGCGCTGGTGCGTGCGGGCGTGGGCATTTCGCTGGCGCGCGACGCCGTGGCATTGCGCGCCAGCCAGCGCGACGGGCTGGTGATCGCCGACCGGGTGAGCATCGACTGCGACCTGCGCTTCGTCTGCCTGGCCGGATCGCTCAAGCGGCCGGAGGTGGCCTGCGCCTGGCAGGCCCTGTCGCGCGCATGGCGGCGCGCGCTCTGAGCCGCACCAGCTTCAGGTCCGGCGCGGCGCCATCGTCTTGAGCGCCGCATCCGGCCGCGCCGCACCGCGCACCGGCGCGGCCGCGACCTTGCGCCAGCCCTTGGGCATGCAGGCCAGCATCAGCGCTGCGAGCAGTGCCGCGCTTCCCAGCGCGTACAGCCCGGCCGCCGAGCCGCCGTGGTGCTGCTCCACATAGGTCCTCAAGCTCGGGGCGACGAAGCCGCCGAGGTTGCCGATGGAGTTCACCAGCGCGATGCCCGTGGCAATGCCCAGCCCCGAGAGCCGCTCCGACAGGAAGGCATAGAAGATCGGCGTGCCCGAGAGGTAGGTCGATGCGCCGATCGACAGCACCGCGATCGCGAAGATCGGCGAGCCGTGCGCCGACAGGCACACGCACACACCGAAGATCGTGTACAGCGTGGCCACGGTGATGCGCCGCCGGTCATGGTGGCGGTCCGACCAGCGCGTGACGAAGTACACGACGAACAGCGCCAGCACCCACGGAATGCTGGTGACGAAGCCCACCATGAGCCCGATCTTCTGGCCCAGGATCTGCGCCACCTGGCTCGGCAAGTAGAAGATCAGGCCGTAGGCGGCGATCTGCACGATGAAGAAGTTCACCGCGAAGAACATCACCTTCGGGTTGCGCAGCGTCTGCATCACCGTGTGCGGGCTGTCGACCGATTTCTCGGCCGCCTCCTGGTCGAGCACCGCCTGCAGCGCGTCCTGCTGGGGCCGCGTGAGCCACGGGGCGGCATGCGGCCGGTCGACGATCACGAAGAACGCGACGATGCCCACCACCACCGCCATCGCACCCTCGATCAGGAACATCCATTCCCACCCCTTCAGGCCGCCGATGCCGTGCATGTCGAGCAGCGCACCCGAAATCGGCCCGCCGATGACCAGCGCGCCCGCAAAGCCGAACAGGAGGATGCCGTTGGCCTGCGCCCGCACCTTCGCGGGGAACCAGTAGGTCAGCGTGAGCAGCACGCCCGGATAGAAGCCGGCCTCCGCAATGCCCAGCAAGAAGCGCAGCACATAGAACGACATCTCGCTGGTGGCAAACATCATGGCCGACGCCACGAGCCCCCAGGTCACCATGATCCGGCACAGCCAGATGCGCGGGCCGACGCGCGAGAGGATCACGTTGCTCGGCACCTCGAAGATCGCGTAGCTCACGAAGAAGATGCCCGCGCCCAGCGCGAAGGCGCTGTCGCTGATGCCGGTGTCGATCTGCAGCGCGCTCTTGGCGAAGCCGACGTTGACCCGGTCCAGGATCGACATGATGTACATGACGATCAGCATCGGAAGAAGACGCCAGCGCGCCTTGCGGATCGCGCCGCTCACCAGGTCGCTGTAGGGGCTTGTTGTCATTGTTGTTGTCTCCGGATGGTTGTTGTGTCTGTGCGGATGCGCCGGGCCGTCAGCCGCGGGCGACGGCGCCATGAACGGGGTTCGTGACCGCGCCCAGGCCGTCGATCTCCACCGTCATCACGTCGCCGCGCTTGAGGAAGCGCGGCGGCTTGAGCCCGAGGCCGACGCCCGCGGGCGTGCCGGTGAGGATCAGGTCGCCGGGCTCCAGCGTCATCGCGCGCGAGAGGTAGGCGATGAGGTAGGCGACCGAGAAAATCATCTCGCGCGTGTTCGACGACTGCACCGCCTCACCATTGACGCGGCAGTAGATGCCGAGCGACTGCACGTCGGCGATCTCGTCGCGCGTGACCAAGGTGGGCGCCAGCGGGCAGAAGCCGTCGAGCGACTTGCCGCGCACCCACTGCGCCTCGCCCAATTGCACGTCGCGCGCGCTCACGTCGTTGGCCGCGACATAGCCGAACACGTGCGAGAGCGCATCGGCTTCGCGCACGCCGCGCGCGCGGCGGCCGATGACCACGCCGAGCTCGGCCTCCCAGTCGACCTTCTCGGTGAAGCCCTCGGGCCAGGTGATCGAGTCACCGTGCGCGGCCAGCGTGTTGCCGAACTTGGCGAAGATGACCGGCTTCTCGGGAATGGCGAGGCCCGTCTCGATGCAGTGGTCGCGGTAGTTCGCGCCCACGCAGACGATGTTGCGCGGAACGAGCGGGGCCAAGGGCTCCACGCTTGCGAGCGGTACGGCCGCGCCGTCATCGCGCCAGGCCGCGCCCTCCACGATGGCCTGCAGGTTCGGCGCATCGACCGGTTGCCACGCGCCCTCCTTCACATAGCCCACGCGCAGGCCGTCCTGCGTTCGAACAGTCATCCACTTCATTACTCGACTCCGATAGTTGAAAAAATCTGGCTTGCTTGTGCCGGTGAGTGCGTCAGTGGTTGCGGCGCGGTATGCCCGCGGTCTGCGCGACGCGCTGGTACTTGGTGGCGGGCTTGAGCACCATCCCTTCCGAGAGCGTGTCCACCATGGCGCGCTGGATCTCCTGCCAGGGCGTCTGGCTCTCGGGGATCGGGTAGCCGCCGCTTGCTTCGAGTGCACGCGCACGCGCCTGCAGCACCTCGTCGCTCACGAGCATGTTCACGGTGCGGTGCTTGAGATCGACCCGCACCTCATCGCCGGTCTGCAACAGCGCAAGGCCTGCGCCCGCAGCCGCCTCGGGCGAGGCGTTCAGGATCGAGGGCGACCCCGAGGTGCCCGACTGCCGCCCGTCGCCGATGCACGGCAGCGCCGACACGCCGCTCTTGAGCAGGTGCGCAGGCGCGCGCATATTGACCACCTCCGACGAGCCCGGATGCCCGATAGGCCCGACGCCGCGCATGAACAGGATGCAGCGCGCGTCGATGTCTAGCGTCGGGTCTTCGATGCGGCGCTCGAAATCTTCCGGCCCGTCGAACACGATGGCGCGCCCGACGAAGGCATCGGTATCGCCCGGCGTGCTGAGGTAGCGCGCCCTGAACTCGTCGGAGATCACGCTGGTCTTCATGATCGCGCTGTCGAACAGGTTGCCCGACATGACGAGGAAACCGGCGTTCTCCTTCAGCGCATTGCCGAAGGAGCGGATCACGTCGGCATCCTTCACCGGCGCATCGGCGCAGTTGACGGCCAGGGTCTTGCCATTGACGGTGAGCGCGTCCTCGCGGATGAGGCCGTGGCGATGCAGTTCCGCGACCACGGCGGGCACGCCGCCCGCGCGGTAGAACTCTTCGCCCAGGTATTTGCCGGCGGGTTGCATGTCCAGGATGAGCGGCACCTCGAGCCCGACGGTCTCCCAGTCCTGCACGGTCAGATCGACGCCCGCGTGCTTGGCCACGGCGACCAGGTGGATCGGCGCATTGGTCGAGCCGCCGATGGCCGAGTTGACGACGATCGCGTTCTCGAAGGCCGAGCGCGTGAGGATGTCCGAGGGCTTCAGGTCCTCGCGCACCATCTCGACGATGCGGCGCCCCGTCTCGTAGGCCATCTGTCCGCGCTCGCGATAAGGCGCCGGAATCGCGGCGCAGCCGGGCAGGCTCATGCCCAGGGCCTCGGCCAGCGCATTCATCGTGGAGGCCGTGCCCATCACGTTGCAATGGCCGGCAGACGGCACCGTGGAGGCGACCAGGTCGATGTAGCCGGGAAAGTCGATGCTGCCCTTGGCGAACAGCTCGCGCGCCTTGAACAGCGTGGTGCCGGTGCCCGTGCGCTGCCCGTCGTGCCAGCCGTTGAGCATCGGCCCGCCCGACAGGATGATCGCGGGGATGTTGGCGGTGGCCGCGGCCATGAGCGCGGCGGGCGTGGTCTTGTCGCAGCCGGTGGTGAGCACAACGCCGTCGATCGGATAGCCCGTGAGGATTTCCACCAGTCCCAGGTACGCGAGGTTGCGGTCCAGCGCGGCGGTGGGGCGGCGGCCGTTCTCCTGGATCGGATGCATCGGGAACTCCATCGCGATGCCGCCCATCTCGCGGATGCCGTCGCGCACGCGCTGCGCCAGCTCGCGGTGGTGGCGGTTGCACGGCGTGAGGTCGGAGCCGCTCTGCGCGATGCCGATGATGGGCTTGCCGGACTGCAGTTCTTCGCGCGTAAGGCCGTAGTTCAGGTACCAGGCCAGGTGCAGGACCGAGAGTTCGCTGTGCTCGGGGTTGTTGAACCACGCGGCGGAGCGGAGGGGGCGGGTTGTTGTCATGGCGTCTCTGTTCAGTGGGGTGAGCGGAAAGAGCGCGCGAGACGGCCCCTCGCGAGATGGCTTCGCCATCGCGATTCGTTCGGGTGTCTCCGGTGCGTTCTTGTGGTGCGGGCGCAAGCTTAGGCAAAGGCCTTCGCGGGCGCCAATGAGATCGGTTGAGGGGCTGTATAAGCGCGCCAAATACACCGGCACACCGGCGACCCATGCAAGACCGGGTTTTGGGCCCGCTTTTAGAATGTTTCCGGTGAGCGCACTACCCTCCTCCATTCCCCCCTCCCCCCGCCGCCCGATCCGCGAGCTCCCCGATGAGCTGATCAGCCAGATCGCCGCCGGCGAAGTGGTCGAGCGGCCGGCCTCGGTGGTGCGCGAACTGCTCGACAACGCGCTCGATGCGGGCGCGAGCCATATCACAGTACGGCTTGCCTCGGGCGGCGTGCGGTTGATCTCGGTCGAAGACGACGGCCTGGGCATTCCGCGCGAAGAACTCACCGTGGCCCTGCGCCGCCATGCCACCAGCAAGATCGCGAGCCTGGACGACCTCGAGACGGTCGGCACCATGGGCTTTCGCGGCGAGGCGCTCGCGGCGATCAATGCGATTGCCGAGCTCAGCATCCTCTCGCGCTTCACCGGCGCCGACAGCGCCTTCGCGCTCGACGGGCGCACCGGCGAACTGCGCCCGGTGGCGCGCTCGGTCGGCACCACGGTCGAAGTGCGCGAACTCTTCTTCGCGACCCCAGCGCGCCGCAAGTTCCTGAAAACCGACGCCACCGAGCTGGCCCACTGCATCGAGGCCGTGCGCCGCCATGCGCTGGCGCGGCCCGAGGTCGGCTTCTCTGTGTGGCACGACGGCAAGCTGGTCGAGCAATGGCGCGCCGCCGACGCGCGCGAGCAGCGGCTGGCCGATGCACTCAGCGACGACTTCGTGGCCAAGAGCGTGGCCGTGGAGCATGTGGGCGGCGTGGTGCGCGTGGTCGGCCGGGCCGGCATTCCGGATGCGGCGCGCTCGCGCGGCGACCAGCAGTTCTTCTACGTCAACGGCCGCTTCGTGCGCGACAAGGTGCTCTCGCACGCGGTGCGCAGCGCCTATGAAGACGTGCTGCACGGCCAGCGCCAGCCGATCTATGCGCTGTACCTGGAGATCGATCCGTCGCGCGTCGACGTGAACGTGCACCCGACCAAGATCGAGGTGCGTTTTCGCGACGGCCGCGAGGTGCACCAGGCGGTGCGCCACGCCATCGA
Organism: Variovorax trehalosi; assembly: GCF_051216415.1. Lineage (NCBI taxonomy): Bacteria > Pseudomonadati > Pseudomonadota > Betaproteobacteria > Burkholderiales > Comamonadaceae > Variovorax > Variovorax trehalosi. Next base: position 37,263 of record NZ_JBPJZG010000011.1, on the reverse strand, counting down.
GGACGCGCTGGCCGCGCCGCGCGCTGGGGATGCGGTCGCGCCTTCCGGTCCGCCAGAGCCCTTTTTCAAGGAGACCAAGCTGCCCGAGAGCGCGAGCTGGTCGCAGCCGGCCATGAATTTCGTGGCGCGGGAGCGCGGTGCCGGCGATTTCGAGGCCATGTGGCCGCGCCGCACCGACGAACTCGGGCACGCACCCGATGCCACGTCCTCGCACTGGCCCCTGACGGGCGCGGCGCCGATGACGTTCCGGGCACCGGTGGGATTGCCTCCGAGCCCCGAAGAAGATCCCGCTTCCTCCTCCGCCGCCACCAACGAAGAAGCCTGGCCCCTCGGCCGCGCGTTGGCCCAGTTGCAGGGCATCTACATCCTGGCCGAGAACACCCAGGGCCTGGTGGTGGTCGACATGCATGCGGCCCACGAGCGCATCGTCTACGAGCGGCTCAAGACGCAGCTGGACGGCGCCGCGATCACCAGCCAGCCGCTGCTGATTCCGGCCACCTTCGCGGCCACGCCGCAGGAAGTGGCCACGGCCGAGGCCTGCGCCGAGGTGCTGCCCACGCTGGGACTGGAAATCACCGCTTTCTCGGCACGCACGCTCGCGGTGCGCGCCGTGCCCGGCACGCTGGCCGACGGCGACCCGGTCGAACTGGCGCGCAGCGTGCTGGCCGAACTGGGTCAGCACGACGCCAGCACCGTCGTGCAGCGCGCCCAGAACGAACTGCTGTCCACCATGGCCTGCCACGGCGCGGTGCGGGCCAACCGCAAGCTCACCATCGACGAGATGAACGCACTGCTGCGCCAGATGGAAGCCACCGAGCGTTCGGACCAGTGCAACCACGGCCGGCCGACCTGGCGACAGCTGTCGATTCGCGAGCTCGACACGCTGTTCATGCGCGGCCGATAGGCACCGACCGCTTCCGGGGCGGATTCGCCCAGGCTTCTTCCGTACGAATATCCGCCGTCAGGATTTCGCCTCGCGGGCCACACCGATGTGCCGCAGCATGACCGCGGCCGATACAGCCAGGATCGCAATGCCGACGGCGCTCGTGGCCGCGGCCACGTGGAGCCCCGCCATGAAGGCGGCCTGCGCCTGCTCCAGCATGCCGGCGGGCAGGTCCGGCGAGACCGAACGGGCGCCGGCCAAGCTGTCCGATACCGCGCGTTGAATGTCCGGGGCTCCCGGAAAACCGGCCGCATCGGCCATCCGGGTGCGATAGACGGCGGTCGTCAGGCTGCCCAGCGTGGCGATGCCCACGGCCAGTCCGAGCTCCTGCACCGTTTCGGACAGGGCCGAGGCCGATCCCGCCTTCTCGGCAGGAGCGGCGCCTACCACCAGGTCCGTTCCCAGCGCGGCGATGGTGCCCAGGCCAAGGTACACCAGCGAGAACGATGCGGTCGCCAGGGCAATGCCATGTTCGTGTCCGTGCGGCTGGCCGAGCCCGGACAGCATCAGATAGCCCACGGCCGACAACCCCAGCGCGCCCGCCATCACATAACCCGGCCGGATTCGCCTCGCAAGCAGCGGCGCCGTGATGCCGGCCGCGAGCATGGCGAGCGCCGGCGGCCCCATCCACAGCCCAGCCTCCAGCGGCGACAACCCGGCCACCAGTTGCAGGTACTGGGTCACCAGCAGCATCGTTCCGCCGACGCCGACCAGGCCCACCAAAAGCACCACCAGCGCCACGCTGAATGCCCGGTGGGAGAACAGGCCAAGGTCGATCAGCGGGTTGCTCAACCGGCGTTGTCGCCGAACGAACAGCAGCATGAAGACAACCCCGCCCGCGACAGCGAGCGCTGCGCCAGCCCCGATGCCGTCCTTGGCGACCTGCTTGACGCCGTAGACGATCGGCAGCAAGGCCAGCAGCGACAGCGCGACGCTCGGCAGGTCCAGCCGGCCCTGTTGCGGCGCGCGGTACTCCGGCAGCAGGAACGGCGCGGCCACCAGCAGGAGCCCGACGACCGGCAGCGCAACGAGAAACGCCGCGCCCCAGCCGTGATGCGCCAGCAGGACGCCGCCCACCACGGGCCCGGCCGCCATGCCCAGCGCAAACATGGTCGCCCACACCCCGATGGCCAGCGCGCGCTGATGAGGATGGAGAAACATGTTGCTGATCAGCGCCAGGGTCGAGGGCATCAGCGTCGCGCCCGCCACGCCCAGCACGGCACGTGCGGCAATCAGCTGGGAAGCACTGCCCGAACAGGCCGCCATCACCGACGCCACCCCGAAAGCAGCGGCGCCGAACATGAGCAGCCTGCGCCGGCCGATGCGGTCCCCCAGCGTTCCCATCGTGACGAGAAAGCCGGCAATCATGAAACCGTAGGCATCGACGATCCAGAGCGCCTCGGCACTCGTCGGGCGCAGGTCCATCGCCAGCGCGGGCAAGGCCAGATGCAGCAGTGTCAGGTCGAGCCCGAGCAGGATGGTCGGTAGCGCCAGCAAGGCCAGGCCGGTCCACTCGCGGGCGCTTGCGCGTGGGTCGGCCGCCCGATGGCTGCTGCGCGCCTGGCGTCTTTCAGAGATGGAAGATGAATCGCAAAGTGATGTCAAAAGTGGCCTCCGGCTTCGCTCGGGTGGTTGCGGAAACCCCATCTTCAGGACAACATCATCCAATTACAATTTAAGTGTTTATCCCATTACTAGAGACAACAGCCTTGATCGAGAGAAGCCTGGAGCGCACCAAGAACGACCTGTCGGAGTTCCTGACCCGGCGCCGCACGATGCTGACGCCCGCCGATGTCGGCCTGCCGTCTCGCGGGCGCCGCCGGACGCCGGGCCTGCGCAGGGAAGAAGTCGCAGCAATGGCCGGCGTGGGGCTCACCTGGTACACCTGGTTCGAGCAGGGGCGGGACATCCAGGTGTCGGAGAAATTCCTGCTGGGCGTGGCGCACGCCCTCCAGCTGGACGATGCCGACTGCAGCCATCTGTTTCTTCTGGCCCACAAACGGCCGCCACCACCGGAAGCGCACCAATGGGTATCGGTCACGCCGCTCGTGCAGCAGTTGATGGACGACCTGCCGAGCCGGCCCGCCTACGTGTGCAACCTGCGCTGGGACGTCGTGGCCTGGAACGCGGCCGCCGATGCGCTCTTCGGCTTCGGCGCCCGGGAACGGGAGCTGCGCAACATCCTGAGGATGGTGTTTGCCGACCCCGAACTGCGACGGCGCCTGCCCGCCTGGCATGAGGATGCACCCCGGCTGCTGGCGCAGTTTCGCTACGACTTCGCCGTAGCGCCGGACGATCCGCCCATGCTGGGCCTCGTCGCGGACCTGAAGGGCCTGTCCGCCGACTTTCGGCGCTGGTGGGAGACCCGGGACAGCGCGGAAGCCCGGCGCGGCGTCGGGTCCGTGCTCGCGGCTGAAACCGGGCCCGGGTGCGGGCGGGGGCGGCTGGATTTCCGCCACGAGACGCTGGTGGTGGATCAGCACCGGCACCTCCGCATGGTGGTTTACTTCGCGGAACCGGTTGCCGCCGGCTGACTGAATATCGCAGGGCGGACAGGGGCAGACAGGCCCCGCCAGCGCCTTTTTGAGGGTTTTCGAGGATTCCGAGGGGTCATCCACCGAGCGGGCACGCACGTTGCATGGTCTCGTGCAAAGCGCCGATGAGCGCCGCACAGGGGGAGGCTGACACGCGATGCCGATGCGTTTCAGAAAGCAAGCGCATGAACTTTCGGCCGACTTCACTGTCCCTCAACCCCATGATGAAACGCTGGACCCTCCTCGCGTCTGTCCTCTCGCTTTGCGCCCTGCTCGCTGCCGGTTGCTCCACGTTCGACGAACAACAGCGCGAATGGATCTTTCAACCCAGCGACCGCAGCTGGGGCAACACCGCCACCATGACCCAGGGCATGGAGGACGTCTGGATCGATTTCCAGTCCTCCATCACCGGCGAACCCGCGCGCCTGCATGGCCTGTGGCTGGGCGGCGCCCCCGAAACCACTGAAACCCCCGTGCTGCTGTACCTGCACGGCGCGCGTTACAACGTGGCCGGCTCGGCACCGCGCATCCAACGCATGCATGAGCTGGGCTTCTCGGTGCTGGCCATCGACTACCGCGGCTTCGGCAAGAGCTCCAAGGGCCTGCCCTCGGAAGAATCGGCCCGCGAAGACGCCCGCGCCGCCTGGACCTGGCTGGCCGCGCGCCACCCCAGGCAGCATCGCTATATCTTCGGCCACTCGCTGGGCGGCGCCATCGGCATCGACCTGGCGGCGCATGTGAACGACGAGAGCGGCACCATCGTGGAGAGCACCTTCAGCTCCATCGCCGACGTGGTCAGCAGCTTCAAGTGGGGCTGGCTGCCGCTGGGCCCCTTCATCACGCAGCGCTTCGAGGCCATCAACACCGTCAAGGACATCGGCGCGCCGCTGCTGGTGGTGCATGGCACGGCCGACAGCCTGATCAACCCGACGCTGGGGCGCAAGCTCTATGACGCGGCCACCGTGCCCAAGCAGTTCGTTCTGGTGGAAGGCGGCTCGCACCACAACACCAATTCGGTCGGCGAGGCGCAGTACCGCGCGGCGCTGACGCAACTGTTCCGCATGAAGCCCGACAACATGGTGGCGCGCAACCAGCCCAAGCTGTCGCCGCCCGCGCTTGCCCTGCCGCTGCCGCCCGCGATGGCGCCGCAGGACGTGCGCGGCGAGGCGCGCGCGAGCAGCGTACCCGCGGCGATCTAGGTTTCAGGTTCGACCGGTCCGTGCCCGAGGGCACGGACCTTCACCACCGTTCGGCGAGCGGCCTCGACCTCAAGCCAGATTGAAAGGCAATTGCCGCAAAGGCTTGCCCGTCAACTGCGCAATGGCATTGGCGAACGCGGGTGCCAGCGGCGGCAACCCCGGCTCCCCCATCCCCTTGGGCGCATCGGCGCTGGGCACGATATGGATGTCGAACTCCGGCACCTGCGTGATGCGGGCCACGGTGAAGTCGCCGAAGTTGCCCTGCTGCACGACACCGTCCTTCAGCGTGATCGCACTGCCGGAAAGACAGGTCGACAGCCCCATCACCGCCGCGCCCTGCACCTGCGCTTCCACGCTGCGCGGGTTGACGACCAGGTTGCAGTGCACGCCGCTGGTCACGCGGTGCAGCACCGGCTGGCCGTCCTTGACCGAGGCTTCCACCACATAGGCCACCACCGATTCGAAGGACTCGTGCACCGCCACGCCCCAGGCACGGCCGTCCGCCAGCTTCTTCTTGCCGTAGCCGCTCTTGTCCACGGCCAGCTGCAGCGCGGCGCGATGGCGCGGGTGCTTGTCGCCGAAGAGCTGCATGCGATAGGCGACCGGGTCCTGCTTCGTGCTGCGGGCGATCTCGTCGATCAGCGTCTCCATCACGAAGGCGGTGTGGGTCGAGCCCACGCTGCGCCACCACAGCACCGGCACATTGACCTGCGGGTGGTGCACTGTCAGGCGCATCGGCACCGGGTACGGGTCGCGCATGCCCTCCACCGCCGTGGCGTCGATGCCGTCCTTCACCATCATGCCGGCGAACACCGTGCCCGCGGTGATGGACTGGCCCACGATGACGTGGTCCCACGCGAGGATCTTGCCGCGCTCGTCGAAGCCGATGCTTGCGCGGTGCAGGTGCATCGGGCGGTAGTAGCCGCCCTTCATGTCGTCCTCGCGGCTCCACAGCAGGCGCACGGGTGCGTCGAGGCCGGCGGCGCGCGTGGCCTTGGCGATCTCGCAGGCCTCGACCACGAAGTCGCTGCTGGGTGCGAAGCGCCGGCCGAAGCCGCCGCCCGCCATCTGCACGTTCACCTTCACCTGAGCGGGATCGAGCTTCAGCGTGCGCGCCGCAGCCTGCCCGTCGGAGTCGACGGACTGGGTGCCGATCCACAGCTCGGCGCGGCCGTCCGACAGCTTCACCGTGCAGTTCATCGGCTCCATCGGCGCATGCGCCAGGTACGGAAACACGAACTCGGCCTCGAGCTTGCGCGGCGCATTGGCCAGCGGCGCCATGTCGGCGTCGAACTTGCGGTTGCCGGGGCGGCCGGCCAGCTCTCGGTACTGGACCAGCTGCTTGTCGCTATCCACCTTCTCCACCGCGGCCGTGTTCCATTGCAGCTTCAGCGCGTCGCGGCCCAGCTTGGCCGGCCAATAGCCGTCGGCCACCACCGCCACGCCTTCGGCGCCTCGGTCCAGCGGGATGCGCACCACGGCCTTCACGCCCTTGACGGCGCGCGCGGCGCTGTCGTCCACCGAGGACAGGCGAGCGCCGAACACCGGTGGGTGCGCGACCACCGCCGTCAACTGGCCGGGTTGCTTCACATCGATGCCGAAATCCTGCTTCCCGCTGCTCTTGGCGCGCGCATCGAGGCGCGTGGTCGCGCGACCGATGATGCGGAAGTCCTTCGGGTCCTTCAGCACGACCTTCTCGGGCACCGGCAGGGCCATGGCCGCTTCGGCCAACTCGCCGTAACCCAGCTTGCGGCCGCCCGGACCGATCACCGTACCGGCCTGCGTGCGCAGCGTGGCGACGTCGACCTTCCAGCGCGCCGCCGCGGCCGACATCAGCATGGCCCGGGCGCGCGCGCCCAGTTCGCGGTACTGCGTGAAGCTGTTCTTGATCGTGTTCGAGCCACCGGTCAGGTGGATGCCGAAGAGCGGATCGGCGTACGCGGCATCGTTGGTGCCGCTGCGGCTGCGCACCAGGGACCAGTCGGCGTCCAGCTCCTCGGCGAGGATCATCGGCAGGCCGGTCTGCACGCCCTGGCCGAACTCGAGGCGGTTGATGGTCACCATGACTTCGCCGTTGGGCGCGATCTGCACGAAGGCCGAAGGTTGCTGCGTCGGCTTGAGGCCACCGGCTGCCGGCTTGGCGCCGTCGGCCTGCGCCATGGCCAGATGAGGAAAGGCGCCGAGCACGAGGCCGCCGGCGCCGGCCATCTTCAGGAAGCTGCGTCGCGGCAGCGTGGCCGCCTCGTCGGCCCCATCGGTCGGGGGCTGGGCCATCAGGCGCTGCAGCGCGCGCGGCAATTCGTCGTAGTTGATGTTGGGCAACATGGTGGCGGCTCCTTAGGCGAGGTTGCGGGCCGCATCGGCCACGGCGGCGCGAATGCGCACATAGGTGCCACATCGGCAGATGTTGCCGGCCATGGCCGAATCGATCTCGTCCACGCTGGGCTGCTTGCCCTTGGGCAGCGACTTGAGGAATGCCGTTGCGCTCATGATCTGGCCGCTCTGGCAGTAGCCGCACTGCGCCACGTCGTGCTTGACCCACGCGGCGTGCACGGATGCACCGACGGGGTCGCTGCCATCGGTGGCGGCTTCGATGGTGGTGATCTTCTTGCCTTCTGCGGCGGAGATGGGCGTGATGCACGAACGGATCGCCTGGCCGTCCATGTGCACGGTGCAGGCGCCGCACAGCGCGGCGCCGCAGCCGAACTTGGTGCCGGTCATGCCCAGCGTGTCGCGCAGGGCCCAGAGGATGGGGGTGCCGGGGTCGGCATCGACCGCATGTTCGCGGCCATTGACGTGGAGCGTGCTCATGTTCTTTTTCTCCGTGGGTGGGTTGTTGAAATGATCTGGTTCACTTGGCGCCGTCGAGCAGCCATTGCGCGAGCGCCTGCAGGTCCGCATCAGGGACCTGGGCCTGCGGGGGCATCGGCATCGCGCCCCACTTGCCCGAACTGCCGGCCTTGATGCTTGCGGCCAGTTGCGCGGCCGTGCCCTTGCCCTCGCCGTACTTCGCGCCGATGTCTTTCCACGACGGACCCACCACCTTGGTGGCGGGCTGGTGGCAAGCGACGCACGAATACTTCTGCGCGAGCGCCAGGCTCGCGGCGGCGTGCTGCGGCCAGATGGCGCCTGCGCCAAGGCCCAGGACCATCGCGAGGGACGCGGTGATGGAGGCGGTCTTTTCTGTTTTCATCGTGGGATCGTGGAAAAAAGGGAGTTGTCTGAATCGACGGATGGCCCTCGGCGCATGACACCGCACGCAGGCCCGCCCATCGCGGGCCAGTGTCGGGTGAAGACCCTCCGGCCGTTTGCCCAATCCGCGCGTGTTCTTGCCTGAAACAACGAAACTGCGCCGGAAACGCATGGCGACCGAAAGGCGCCAGCTAGACTTTTTTCGTTGACGTCATTCAAAAGGATTCAGATGAAAGCGGAAGCGGTACATCCGGCGAAGCAGGAAGGATCGAGCGTCCTGAACGACCTGGCACGGGCCGTCGAGCGCATTGCACAGAGCGACGGCGACCACCTCACCGCCATTCCCGAACTCTCGCTGCACCGCCGCAGCGCCACGACCGATCCGATGCATTGCCTCTACGGCTTCGGTGTCGGCATCACCGTGAGCGGGCAGAAGCGGGTGGCGCTCGGCGAGGAGGTGTTCGACTATTCGGCGGGCCAATCGCTGCTGACGACGGCCGATCTTCCGGTCGTGACGCACATCACCCACGCGAGCACCGCGCAGCCCTTCATGGGCCTCATGCTCCGGCTCGATCCGCGCGCCATCGTGCAGGCGGCGGCCGAGATGGCTCTGCCCCAGCCGGGCAAGGACTTCAGCTACCGCGCCATGTCGCTCGGCGATCTCGATGCGACGCTGCTGAGCGCGGTGACGCGGCTCATCGAACTGCTCCACGAGCCCCGGCTGCTCCCGCAGCTCGCGCCGCTGCTGCAGCAGGAGATCCTGGTGCGGCTGCTCGCCGGGCGCCATGGCCCGCAACTGCAGCGCCTCGTGGCGGTCGGCTCGCCGAGCCAGCAGGTGGTGCAGAGCATGGCCTGGCTCGAGATGAATTTCACGCAGCCTGTGCTCGCGGACGACCTGGCCGCCTCCGTGCACATGAGCCCCTCGACCTTCCGACAGCACTTTCGCGCCGTGGCGGGCATGAGCCCGATGCAGTACCTGAAGCAATTGCGCCTGCAGGAAGCGCGGCAGCTGATGCTGAACCAGGGCATCGACGCCGGCACCGCGGGCGTGCGGGTGGGCTACGAGAGCGCCTCGCAGTTCAGCCGCGAGTACGCGCGCCTCTTCGGCGCGCCGCCGCTGCGCGATATCCGGCGGATGCGCGAAACGACCTGAGCTGCCGGGGCCATCCGCGCCCCTGCGCCGACCGGCACGCGCCATTTGCTACCCTCGGCGCACCATGTTTCCCAGTTCCGCACCGGCCGCCGAGGCCGCTCCCCCGGCAACGGCCGCCGCTGCGTCCTCCGGTCCGCCGCGCTACGTGGCGCTCGCCGGTCCCACCGCCTCGGGCAAGACAGCTGCCGCATTGGCGCTTGCGCGGCTGCAGCCGGTGGAAATCGTCTCGGTCGATTCCGCGCTCGTCTATCGCGGCATGGACATCGGCACGGCCAAGCCCACCGCGGCCGAACAAGCGGCCGTTCCCCATCATCTGATCGACATCCTTGACGCGCGCGAGAGCTACAGCGCCGCCGCCTTCGTGGCCGATGCGACGCGGCTGATCGACGAGATCCGCGCGCGCGGCGCGCTGCCGCTGCTGGTGGGCGGCACGATGCTGTATTTCAAGGCGCTGTTCGACGGCATCGACGCGATGCCTGCAGCCGATGCCGCGGTGCGCGCACGCATCGATGCGCAAGCCGCCGAGTTGGGCTGGCCCGCGATGCATGCGCGGCTCGCCGAAGTCGACCCCGTGACGGCCACGCGCCTCGCGCCGCAAGACAGCCAGCGCATCCAGCGCGCGCTCGAAGTGTGGGAAAGCAGCGGCCAGCCGCTGTCGAGCTTTCATGCGAGCGACAACAAGACCGCCAAGGCTGTGGACGGCGGCGTGCTCTTCTCGCTCGAACCCACCGAGCGCGCGTGGCTCCATGCACGCATCGCCGACCGTTTCGACGCGATGCTCGCCGCGGGCTTTCTCGATGAAGTGAAGGCGCTGCGCGCGCGCGGCGATCTCTCGACCGCCCTGCCTTCGATGCGCTGCGTCGGCTACCGGCAGGCGTGGGAAATGCTCGATGCCTGCGGCACGTCGGCACCCGATGCCAGGGCCATGGATGATCTGCGCGATCGCGGCATCGCCGCCACGCGCCAACTCGCCAAGCGGCAGATCACCTGGCTGCGCAGCATGCCGCAGCGCACCGTGATCGCCTGCGACGCGCCCGACGCGGTGCAAACCGCCGTTCAACTGATTTCAAAGACCACCCGACCCGGATGACGCTCCGTATTTCCAACCTCGGCAAGCACTACGGCGAAGCGCCGGTCTTCGAGAACGTGACGCTGGAAGTCCAGCCCGGCGAGTTCGTCGCCATCGTGGGCGAATCGGGCGTGGGCAAGTCGACGCTGCTCAACTGCATGGCCGGCCTGGACAGCTGGGACCAGGGCACGGTGACGCACGACGGCACCGACATCGGCGCGCTCGACGGCGAAGCCTGCGCGCTCTGGCGGCGCAAGCACGTCGGCTTCGTGTTCCAGGCCTTCCATGTGCTGCCGCATCTCGATGTGGCGCAGAACGTGTCCCTGCCGCTGATGCTGCTGGGCGAGAAGAAAAAAGACGATGGCCGCGTCGCGCACATGCTCGATGCGGTCGGGCTGCCCGGCATGGGCGCGCGGCTGCCGCAGACGCTCTCGGGCGGCCAGCTGCAGCGTGTGGCGATCGCCCGCGCGCTGGTCCATCGGCCCGCGCTGCTGCTCGCCGACGAGCCCACGGGCAATCTCGACCCGACGACTGCGGCGAAGGTGATGGAACTCCTGATCGGCCAGACGCGCGAGCACGGCGCCTCGCTGGTGCTGGTGACGCACTCCGAAAGCGCAGCCGCCCGTGCGGACCGCCTGCTGCACCTGACGGCAGCAGGCATCCGCGCCTGAGGCAACTTACGCGAGCAGCGCCGCGTAGCGCGACAGGTCGACGTTGCCGCCGCTGATCACGATGCCCACGCGCTGACCGGCGATCGCCTTGCCCGCCGCAATGGCGCCCGCGAAGGCGAGGCACCCCGTCGGCTCCACCACCATCTTCATGCGCTCGGCGAAGAAGCGCATCGCCTCGACGAGCTGGTCGTCGGTCACGGTGAAGATGTCGTCCACGTCGCGCCGGATGATCCCGAACGTGTACTCGCCCAGATGCTGCGTCTGCGCGCCATCGGCGATGGTCTTGGGCGTTTCGATGTGCACGATCTTCCCCGTGCGGAACGACTGTTGCCCGTCATTGCCCGCCTCGGGCTCCACGCCGTAGACCTTGCAATCGGGCGACAGCGCCCGCGCCGACAGCGCCGAGCCCGACAGCAGCCCGCCGCCGCCCAGGCACACGAACAGGTGGTCGAGCGGACCTGTCTCCTCGATGAGTTCCTTCACCGCCGTGCCCTGGCCCGAGAGCACATCGGGATGGTCGTACGGCGGAATCATCGTCATGCCGCGCTCCTGCGCGAGCCGCTTCGTGAGCGCCTCGCGGTCTTCGGTGAAGCGGTCGTACATCACCACTTCGGCGCCGTAGCCCTGCGTGGCCGCAACCTTGGCGGCCGGCGCGTCCTTGGGCATAACGATCACGGCCGGCATCGACAGGAGCCGCGCCGACAGCGCGATGGCCTGTGCATGGTTGCCCGACGAGAAAGCGATGACGCCGCCCTTGCGCTGCGCCGCATCGAATCTGGAGAGTGCGTTGAACGCGCCGCGGAACTTGAATGCGCCCATGCGCTGGAAGTTCTCGCACTTGAAGAAGAACTGCGCGCCCCAGCGCTCATTGGCGGTGGTCGATTGCAGCACCGGCGTGCGATGGGCATGGCCTTCGAGCCGCGCGGCCGCGGCAGTGACGTCGTCGTAGGTAGGGAGTTGCATGGGTCGAGCTTAGCGAAGGCTTACGTTTTTTTGCAGCCCTCGTCGGTAAAAACCCGGGATACGCGGCGACCCGGATTTTCGTACTCTGTATACAGAGTTCAAAGAAAGCCGCCCATGCCCGCCCAGCTCGTCAGCATAGAAGTTGCCCCCGACCTCGTGGACCAGGTCTACCGCGCCCTGCTCGGCGCCATCAGCAGCGGCTCGCTCGCGCCGGGCGAGCGCATCACGCAGGAAGACATCGCACAGCGCCTGTCGGTGTCGCGCCAGCCGGTACTGCAGGCGCTGCGCCTCCTGAAGAAAGACGGCTTCGTGCACGACGCGCCCGGCCGCGGCGTGCTGGTGGCGCCGCTCGATGCGGAGGGCATGCGCCAGATCTACCAGGTGCGCGGCGTGCTCGACGTGCTGGCTGCGCGGCTTGCGGCGCAGAAGCGTTTTCGCATCGACCCCAAGCTCATGGAGCGCGGCCGGCGCGCCGCGCGCGGGCGCAATGTCGAAGCCATGATCGATGCCGACGTGGCCTTTCACCGCGCGATCTACGACGCCTCGGGCAACCCGCTGATCGGCCAGAGCGCCGACCCGCACTGGCGGCACCTGCGCCGCGCGATGGGCGCGGTGCTGCAGGCCGAGCCCCAGCGCGAATCGCTGTGGGACGAGCACGAAGCCATCGCCGACGCCATTGCCGCAGGCAATGCAGACCGCGCCGCGCGCCTGAGTGAAGAACACGTCGCGCAGGCCAGCGAGGCACTGGCCCGGCGCCTGACCGAGCAGCAGGCCCGCAACGCACCCGACACCCCCACCCACAAAGGAGACAAGGCATGAAGTTGACCCCCGAGCAACGCGCGCAGTTCGAGCGCGACGGCTACCTGTTCTTCCCCGGCCATTTCTCGCCCGAAGAGACGAAGACGCTGACCGATGCGGTGCCCGACCTCTACAGCAAGCGCGAGGCCTTCAATGTGCGCGAGAAAGGCTCCGACGCCGTGCGCACGAACTTCGCCGCGCACCTGATCAGCGAGCCCTTCGCCCGGCTCGCGCGACATCCGCGCATGGTCGGCCCGGTGATGGACCTCTTCGAGGAAGAGGTCTACATGCACCAGTTCAAGATCAACGGAAAGATGGCCTTCGAAGGCCAGGTGTGGCAATGGCACCAGGACTACGGCACCTGGCTCAACGACGACCTGATGCCCACCGAGCGCGCAATGAACGTCGCGATTTTTCTGGACGAGGTGAACGAGCACAACGGCCCGCTGATGTTCATTCCGGGCAGCCACCGCAAGGGCGTGGTCGATGCCAAGCACGACCTCACCACTACCAGCTATCCGCTCTGGACCGTGGACAACGACCTCATCGCACAGCTCGTGGACCGCGCCGGCGGCAAGGATGGCGGCATCGTCTCGCCCAAGGGCCCGGCCGGTTCGATGATCCTGTTCCACAGCTGCCTCGTGCATGCCTCGGGCAGCAACCTCTCGCCCTTCAACCGCGTGGCGGTGTACCTGAGCCTGTGCGCCGTCAGCAACCACATCCGCCGCCACAAGCGGCCCGAGTACATCGCGCACCGCGACTTCACACCCATCGAGATGCTGCCCGACGACTGCCTGCTCAAGTCCTACCCCGTCGACGTACCGTGGAAGCACGGCCTGCCCGAGAGCGCGCTGAAGACCTCGCTCGACGTGCTGGACACCGCGGAGGCCTGACCCCATGAGCCTCTACACCCGCCTGCAGCAGCGCGCCGCCGAAGGCCGCCCCATCCGCATCGGCCTCATCGGCGCCGGCAAGTTCGGCTCGATGTACCTCGCGCAGATCCCGCGCACGCCCGGCGTGCAACTGGTGGCGATTGCCGACCTCTCGCCCGATGCGGCGCGCGTCAACCTCGGGCGCGTCGGCTGGAAGCCCGAGCGCACCGCCGCAAGCTCGGTGCAGGAGGCATTGAAGACCGGCGCCACCTGGATCACCGACGACTGGCAGGCGGTGACGCGCGAGCCCTCCATCGACATCGTGGTCGAGTGCACCGGGCACCCGGTCGCCGCCGTCGATCACTGCCTCGACGCCTTCGCGCACGGCAAGCACGTGGTCAACGTGACGGTCGAGGCCGACGCCTTCTGCGGCCCGCTGCTCGCGCACAAGGCGCAGCAAGCCGGCGTGATCTATTCGCTGGCCTTCGGCGACCAGCCGGCGCTCATCTGCGATCTGGTGGATTGGGCGCGCACCTGCGGCTTCCCCGTGGTCGCGGCCGGGCGCGGCCACAAGTGGCTGCCGCACTTCACCGAATCGACGCCCGAGACCGTATGGGGCAACTACGGCCTCACGCCCGAGCAGGCGCTGCGCGGCGGGCTCAATCCGAAGATGTTCAACAGCTTTCTCGACGGCTCCAAGCCGTCGATAGAAAGCTCGGCGGTGGCCAACGCCACCGGGCTGACCGTGCCGTCGGATGGCCTCCTCTACCCGCCCGCGAGCGTGGAAGACATTCCCTTCGTCACCCGCCCCAAGAGCGAAGGCGGCGTGCTGGAGCGCAAAGGCATGGTCGAGGTGATCTCCTCGCTTGAAGCCGATGGCAGAAAGATTCCCTACGACATCCGCATGGGCGTGTGGGTCACCGTCGAGGCCGAGACCGACTACATCAAGAACTGCTTCGAGGAATACAACGCCCACACCGACCCGAGCGGTCGCTACTTCACGCTCTACAAGCGCTGGCACCTCATCGGCCTGGAAGTCGGCATGTCGGTCGCGAGCGTGGCGCTGCGCGGCGAAGCGACCGGCGTCGCCACCTGCTGGAACGCCGACGTGGTCGCCACCGCCAAGCGCGATCTCGCGGCGGGCGAAATGCTCGATGGCGAAGGCGGCTACACCGTGTGGGGCAAGCTGCTGCCGGCCGAGCGCTCGCTGCGCCTGGGCGGCCTGCCGCTCGGGCTGGCGCACAACGTGAAGCTCGTGCGCCCCGTGAAGAAGGGCCAGAGCCTCAGTTGGGCCGACGTGGCGATCGACACTTCGACCGCTGCCTACAAGCTGCGCAGCGAGATGGAAAGCATGTTCTCTGCGGCCGTCCAAACGAAGGCAGCCTAAAGCGGTACCAGCCGAAAGGAGTAGGTAGCGCAACCGTTGCGCCAAACGAATTTCGCGTAAAAAATAATCTGCACGACACGGACCTTCCGTGTCGAAATGACCGGCTGCGGGCCGTCATTGTGGTGAGCGATCTTGCTCAGCAAGCTTTTCCTTCACGGAGAGACACCATGCAGTACATGTTGATGTTCTATCAGCCCGCGGCCGAATTCGAACAGCGCGAGGACGCGCGGCCGGACTTCAAAGCCACAGCGGCGACATCCCCGTGAACGACCCGGCGGCTCATCAGGCCGCCGAAAAGGCGGCGCGCGAGTCGTACGGCCGGCTGCTGGCGATCCTGTCGGCGCGCACGCACGACATCGCCGCCTCCGAAGACGCGCTCGCCGACGCCTTCGCGCGCGCGCTCGAACGCTGGCCGGCCGACGGCATTCCGGTGCAACCCGATGCGTGGCTCCTGAGCGTGGCGCGGCACCGCAAGCTGGACGCCTGGCGCCACACCCGCGTGCAGGACCAGGCCACCCAGACCCTGCTGCTGCTGGCCGGCGAGATGGACGAAGCCAGCGCCGAAGGCACCGCCGTGCCCGACGAGCGGCTGCGCCTGCTCTTCGTCTGCGCGCACCCGGCCATCGACGCGGCGGCCCGCGCGCCGCTGATGCTGCAGACCGTGCTCGGCCTGGACGCGGCGCGCATGGCCGGCGCCTTTCTCACCGCGGCCTCCACGCTCGGCCAGCGGCTGGTGCGGGCCAAGGCGCGCATCCGCGCGGCGGGCATTCCCTTCGAATATCCGGAGGCGCGCGACCTGCCGCAGCGGCTGCAGGACGTGCTCGACGGCATCTACGCCGCCTACGGCACCGGCTGGGACGACGTCGACGGCGCCGATGCGCTGCCGCGCGGCCTCACATCCGAAGCTATCGACCTCGGCCGCATCCTCTGCCGCCTGATGCCGAACGAACCCGAGCCGCTGGGCCTGCTCGCGCTGATGCTTTTCTGCGAGAGCCGCGCCGCGGCCCGGCGCAGCGAGACCGGCGCCTACGTGCCGCTCGACCGGCAGGACACCTTGCGCTGGGACCCCGACCTGCTCGCGGAGGCCGAGCGGTGCTTGCGGCTCGCCTCGGAGATGAAGTCCCTCGGCGCGTACCAACTGGAGGCGGCCATCCAATCGGCCCATTGCGAACGCCGCGTGGGCGCGCCGGTGGCGCCCGAGGTGCTGGTGTCGCTGTACGAGGGCCTGCTGGCCCTGCGGCCCAGCATCGGCGCGCAGGTGAGCCGTGCCTGTGCGCTTGCGAATGCGCGCGGGCCCGAGATCGGGTTGCGGGCGCTGGAGGCCATTCCGTCGGACGAGGTGGCGAGCTACCAGCCGTTCTGGGCGGCGCGCGCGCACCTGCTGGCGGCGGGCGGTGCGCGTGCGGCGGCGCGGCAGGCCTACGACCGAGCGATCGGGCTGAGTGCGAATGCGGCGGTGCGGGCGTATCTCGACGGGATGTCGCAGCGGCTTTGAGCGACGCGTCTCTTGTCTCTTATTCCTGCGGCACGGCGGCAGCCTCGCCCACCCGCCGCCCTTCGAGCTGGCTGCCCCCCTGCGCCAGCGTCACCCCCACCACCGCATTGCCAGCGCCCCGCTGAAACACGATCTGCGCACCGATGGTGGCCACCGAGAAGCGGTCGGTGCCCGTCGGCGTGAGCGCGTTGTAGCCGCGCCCCGTCTCGCGTACCAGCAGGCGCCCGTTGCGCACCGTGAAGCCCAGGCCTTTGGTCTTGCTGATGCGGTACTCGCCCTTGTAGTCCTCCAGCCGCTTCGGATCGACCGGCACTTCCGTCGTCGACACCGGGTAGCGGTTCTTGCCGATCGCCAGCATCACCGGCTGCAGCGGCGCGCGCGCATTGCTGCTGAGCACGATCAGCGCCTCGCCGGTGTCGGGCGCAAGAAGCCACAAGGTGCGATAGCCCTCGGTGAGGCCCGCGTGGTAATAGGTGCGGCGCCCACCCTCGGGGCCGCGCACCATCACCGCGTAGCCGATCTCGGCGCCGTCGTAGCGCGCCAGCGGCGTGAGCATGCGCGCGGCGGCCGGGCCCAGCGGGCCGCTCGCGCCGGCGAGGACCGCGCGGCTGAAGGTCATCATGTCGGCGGCCGTGGAGCGCAGCGCACTGGCCGGCGCGTAGGCGATCATGTCCAGCAGCGGCTGTCGGCGGTCGCCGGCGAAGGCTGGGGCCATGCGCGAGGCCTTGTCGCCGAGGGGAATCACGGTGTCGTTCATGCCCAGCGGCTCGGTGATGCGCGCGCGCACCAGCTCGCCCCATGAGGTGTTGTAGCGCTCGGCCAGCAGTTGCCCGAGCAGCGCCATGCCGAAGTTGCTGTACGCGGCTTCGCAAGGCGCCGCCAGCGCGGTGAGCTTGATGCGCGAGAGCGAGGCCCAGAACATCGGTTTGTCGAAGGTGCGCAGCTGCTCGGCCAGCGGCGCGCCGCCCGTCACGCCATCGGCCATCACGGGCATGCAGCCCGTGTGCGTGACGAGCTGCTTCAGCGTCACCGCGGCCGCCGCCGGCGGCACGCCCTGAACTTTGCCCGCGAGCACCTTGCCCACGGTGTCGTCGAGCTTGAGGTCGCCGCGCTCCACCGCCTGCGCCAGCAGGAGGCCGGTGAAGACCTTGGTGACCGAGCCGATCTCGAACATCGGCTGCTCGGCGCTGTTGGGCTCGACGGGGCGCGGGGGCGAGAGCGGCTCGGGGTTGTAGGCCGCGCCGTACGAGGCCTTGCCGTTGCGCAACAGGCCGATGACGAGCGTTCCGCGCTCGGCACCGAGCGCGGCCTTGGCCAGCACGGCTGGGTCGCTCGCCAAGGACAGCGGCGGCGGCAACTGCTGTGGCGGCTGCGGCGGCTGGAGCTGCGCGGCCGCGCTGCCGGCCAGCAGCGGGGCAAGAAGCCAGGCCGCAAACCAGCGGCGGCGCATCACCGGGAAC
Source organism: Variovorax trehalosi (assembly GCF_051216415.1). Lineage (NCBI taxonomy): Bacteria > Pseudomonadati > Pseudomonadota > Betaproteobacteria > Burkholderiales > Comamonadaceae > Variovorax > Variovorax trehalosi. The sequence continues at coordinate 19,527 of NZ_JBPJZG010000011.1, read as the reverse complement.
ATGTCTGTGGACAAGGCTGGGGGCAGGAGCCGCATCGTCGAATTCCTCGGGGCATCGTCATCGAAGGAGGTGCCATCGTGCCATGCGGATGTAACACGCGCCCAAGGCCACAATCGGCGCATGCGTGCATTGCTCACCACCTTCTCCTGGCAGGAACTGCGCCACCACCCCTGGCGCAACGCGGCGGCCGTGCTGGCCGTGATGCTGGGCGTGGCGCTCGCGTTTTCGGTGCAGCTCATCAACGCCTCGGCGCTCGACGAGTTTTCCAGCGCGGTGCGCTCGGTCAACGGCCAGCCCGACCTCGAAGTGCGCGCCGTGCAGGGCGGCTTCGACGAGGCCGTATTCGCACAGCTGGCCCGCCATCCACAGGTGACACTCGCGAGCCCGGTGCTCGAATCCCAGGGCCTGGCGCTGGCCAGCGGCGAACGGCAGGTGCCGATGCGCGTGATCGGCGTCGATGCGCTGGTGCTCCCCACCATCGCGCCCGCGCTGATGCCACAGCCCGCAGCGGGTGCGGACCGCTTCGCGCTCTTCGCGCCGGGCCATGTGTTCCTCAATGCCGCGGCTCGCAGCGTGTTGAGCCTGCCGGCGCAAGCCAGCGGCGACGCCACCGAGACGGTGCAGCTGCGCAGCGGCGCCGCTTGGCATCGACTCGACGTGGCAGGCCACGTCGCCGCCAGCGGCACGGCGCTCGCGGTGATGGACATCGCGGCCGCGCAAGATCTGTTCGACCAGGTCGGCCGCCTCAGCCGCATCGACCTGCGGCTCGCTCCCGGCACCGACCGCGCGGCCTTCATCGATGCGCTGCAGAAGTCCCCCGGCTGGCCCGCGGGCGTGCAGTTCGCGGAACCCGGCGATGCGGCCGAGCGCGTGAGCAATCTCTCGCGCGCCTACCGCGTCAACCTCACGGTGCTGGCGCTGGTGGCGCTGTTCACGGGGGCGTTCCTGGTGTTCTCGGTGCTGGCGTTGAGCGTGGCCAAGCGCGCGCAGCAGTTCGCGCTGCTCGGCGTGCTCGGCCTCACGCCGCGCGAACGGCTGCGGCTGGTGCTGGCCGAATCGCTGGTGCTGGGCGTGATCGGCAGCGCCGCCGGCCTTGCGCTCGGCACCGCGCTCGCGGCCTTCGCGCTGCGGGTGCTGGGCGGCGACCTGGGTGGCGGCTATTTCGAAGGCGTCGCGCCCAAGCTGCACTGGAGCGGCGGCGCGGCGCTGCTGTATGGCGGACTCGGCGTGGCGGCCGCACTGGTGGGCGGCTGGTGGCCCGCGCGCGCTGCGCAGGCGCTGCCGGAAGCCCAGACGCTCAAGGGCCTGGGCGCCGCGCCCACGCAGAGCCGCAGCCACTGGCTCGCGCTCGGGCTGATTGCGCTCAGCGCGGCGCTGGCGAACATTCCGGCCATCGGCGGGATTCCGGTGGCGGCGTACCTCTCGGTGGCGTGCCTGCTGGTGGGCGGCATCACCGCCCTGCCCTGGCTGATCGCGCTGCTGTACGACCGCATCGCGCCGGTGTTCGCGCAGCTCGTGCTGCCGATGCTGGCCATCGAGCGCGCACGCCGCATGCGCGGCACGGCGGCCGTGGCGGTGAGCGGCGTGGTCGCGAGCCTGAGCCTGGCCGTGGCGCTCACGGTGATGGTCGCGAGCTTTCGCGATTCGGTGACGCACTGGCTCGACGTGGTGCTGCCGGCCGACCTGTACGTGCGCGCCACCTCAGGCGGCCGTGGCGGCAACAGCGGTGGCACGAGCAGCACCGACACGGCAACCTTCCCGCCCGCCTTCGTGCAGGCGCTGGCGCAACTGCCCGGCGTGGCGCGCACGGGCACGCTGCGCACGCAGTCATTGCAGCTCGATGCTTCGCAGCCGGCCGTGACGCTGATCGCGCGCAGCCTGGAAGGCAGCGCGTCGCAATCGCTGCCGCTGGTGGGATCGGCATTGCCCGTGCCTCCGGGGCAGATCGGCATCTACGTGAGCGAGCCGATGGTGGAGCTCTACGGCGCGAAGCCGGGCACGGCCTTCGCACCGCTGGCCGCCGCGCTGTCGGCCACCGCGCTCCCGACCAAAGTCGCGCACACCTATTTCGTGGCCGGAGTATGGCGCGACTACGCGCGGCAGTTCGGCGCGATCACGATGGATGCGCGCGACTACGTGCAGATCACCGGCCAGCACGACGTGAGCGACATCTCGCTGTGGCTCGCGCCGGGCGCATCCGATGGCGCCGTGCAGGCCGCCGTGCGCGCGCTCGCGGCACGCCAGGCAGACGGGTCGCCCGACTCGGTCGAGATCGCCTCGGTCGGGCAAATCCGCGCGACGTCGCTGCGCATCTTCGACCGCAGCTTCGCGGTAACCTACTGGCTGCAGGCCGTGGCCATCGCCATCGGCCTGTTCGGCATTGCCGCGAGCTTCAGTGCGCAGGTGCTCGCGCGGCGCAAGGAATTCGGGCTGCTCGCGCACCTGGGGTTCACACGGCGGCAGGTGCTGGCGGTGGTGGCGGGCGAAGGTGCGGCGTGGACGGCCATCGGCGCGGTGGCCGGGCTGGTGCTCGGGCTGGCCGTGTCGGTGGTGCTCGTGAAGGTGGTGAACCCGCAGAGCTTTCACTGGACGATGGACTTGCTGGTGCCGTGGGCGCGGTTGATTGCCCTGTGCGGCGCGGTGGTCGTGGCCGGCACCGTCACCGCGTGGCTGGCGGGGCGAGCCGCTGCGGGCAAGGATGTGGTGCTGGCGGTGAAAGAGGACTGGTAGCGCCCTCTTCCATCAACGTTCAGAGATTGGACGTTCCGTTCCAGTCGATCAGCCCAGTGCCGCTCCAGTGGCCGAAGGAGGTCAGGTCCATCTTGGGCTGCGCGATGCAACGCCAGATATCGATCATGTTCACGACGCGAATGTCGTCGAACACGATCACCGCATCGCGCGACAGGTTCAACGTGGCCAGGTTGACGAGGATGTCCGCTTCGGTACGCCCGTCCTTGGGCCCATCGACAAAGATCAGGTCGGCCGACTCGAACAGCGCGCGATGCGGCTCGATGCCGCCCGGCGTGGAGATGTCGTGCAGCACCTGCCGCACGCGGCCTCCTTCGAAGTCGGAAGCCGCGAGCCAGGTGTCGGGGAAGCTGTCCCATGCCAGCAGGTCGAAGGTGGTCAGGGTGCCCGAAGGCTGCAGGTCCTGCGCAAGCGCCAGCGTGCCCATGCCGGTGAAGGTGCCGATCTCGATCACCGTCTTCGGGTTCAGCGTTCGCACCAGCGCGGCCAGCAGCCGGTAGTGCTCGCCGGGCCAGGTGTCGAACCAGTGCGGCTCCTTCGACGCGCGGCCTTCGTAGATGGGCAATGCCACGTCCATCGCCTCCGAGCACGCCTTGAGGGCGATGTCCATCAGGCGCCGGCTGGGCCGGGCGGGCTCGTCATCCATGCTCGCGATGATCGAGACCTCCTTGTGGCGCGCGGGGAATTCGGCAAATTTCCGGTTGAGTTCGTCGACGGTCATGGCGCCTATTTTGCGGGCGTCAGCTGGATCCGCTCGACCGTCTCCTTTTCGACCGCCCCGCGGCTGTAGACCAGCGGCACGTACTTGCCTTCGAGCCACAGCGGCGCGAGGTCGCGGTAGTTCGGGCTGTCGGGATTGCCCGATTGGCCCGGTGTGTTGATCACGCGCGAGGCGTCCCAGTTGCCCACGTCGAGCACCATGCGGAACGATGCGCCCGAGGTCAGCTTGTAGTCGCTGGCCCGGTAGGTTGCCGCCATCGGCGTGAAGCTGGAGCCGGACATCGGCCAGTCGCCCACGTCGAGCTTCTTGCGCGTGGCGGCATCGACCACGCCGGCGAGCGGGTGCCGGAATTCCGCGCGGTGCAGCGTGCCCCACTTCCAGGCTGTCATGTCGGGGCCGAGCTTGGCGGTGAGCTCCTGCATCGCGGGGGGCAGGGTCTGCAGCAACAGTGCATCGCGCTGCGCGTCGGTGATCCAGCCGAACGGGTTCTCGAGCAGCAGCACCATGCGGGTGTTGTCGCCGGGTGCCGCCAGCGGCGCGCCCACATCGCCCGCGCCGGCCTTGAGCACCGCCGCCCGCAGCGGCTTGCTGCTCCACACCTCGTAGAGGGCGGCCGCGGCGCTGTTGCGGTCCATCGTGCCGTCCCAGCCTTGCAGCAGGCGCAGGCCGGTTGCCGTCTGCGCGTCGTCGCTGCGCAGGCCCGCCAGCAGCTTCAGGAGCCGCTGCGCGGGCGTCGCGACGATGTCGTTCTGCATGCGCTCGGAGTCCTCGATGGTGAAGCGCGAACCCGCCGCCACCTTCGCTGCGAACAGCTCTTTCAACCGCCGCGCGCGGGCCGCATCGCTCCATTCGTAGCCGACGCCCTTCTTCGCGGCCGGATGATCGGGCGGAATGTTGTTCTCGTTCGCGGTCACCACATAGCCGCGCGCGGGGTTGAACTCCGAAGGCAGTTCGTCGCCGTTGCGAAAGCCCGACCATTCGTAGCGGCCGTCACCGGGCACGGGCATGAGGCCGTCCCAGTTGGGCCGGATCGGCGTGAGCCCGCCCGGAATCCAGCCGACGTTGCCGCTGCTGTCGGCATACACCTGGTTCTCGCCCGGCGCGCCCCAGCGGTTCATCGCGGCGCGGAACTGGTCCCAGTTGCGCGCGCGCATGTAGTCCATCGAACCGAAGTACGGCGCCATGCCGGGCTCCAGCCAGGCGGCACGCAATGCGTACGCGCGGCGCTTGCCGGGCTCGGAAAGCAGCACCGGGCCATGGCGCGTGAAGGTGTTGACCACCTCGCGCGGCGCGCTCTCACCGCGCACCGCGATGCGTTCGGTCACGCGGGTCATCGGCTCCCAGCGGCCCTGGTAGCGGTACTCGTTGGGGTTCCTGGGGTTGAGCTGGTACACGTACAGGTCTTCCTGGTCCATGTAGAAGCGCGTGAGGCCAAAGGCGATGGTGCCGTTGTGGCCGATCGACAGGCCCGGCAGGAAGGGCTCGCCCGCGCCGATGGCATCCATGCCGGGTGCGCTCAGGTGCGTCATGTAGCGCAGGCTCGGCGCGCCGTGCGAGCGGTGCGGATCGTTGGCCAGGATGGGCCGGCCCGTGGAGGTGAGCTTCGGCGAGATGACCCAGTTGTTGCTGCCGTAGGCGCCCGTGGGGTCGCCTTGCAGGGCCTGCTGCTGTGCCTCGTCCTGCTCGGCCTTTGCAGCGATGGATTCGGCGCTGCCGGGCAACAGCGCCACCGGCGCGGCGGCCGCGCCCGTGTTCAGACCGACTCGCGTGTTCTCCTTGGTGAAACGCGGCGAATCGGTCGCCCGCAGGTAGGCCGCGCGCAGCTCCGCCGCGGGGATGGTGCAGGGATCGAAGCCCACAGGCACCTTGGGCGTGACCGGCGGATCGAGCTCGCGGCGCAGCCAGTCGGCCTTGATGCCGGGGCCGCCGGCGCAGAAGGCACGTGCGCGATCGACCTCGGAGGTGAAATTGAGCGTGAGCCCGTGGTGCCGGATGCGCACCACGTCCTCGGGCGACCACGTCGCCGGTTGATAGCCCAGCAATGCGAACTCGGTCGGCAGCAGCGCGGGCTGCGCGCGCACCTGCGCGACGTAGGCATTGACGCCGGCGGTGAAAGCCTCGGCCACGCGCTTCGCATCGGAGCCGTAGGCGAGCCACTCGCGGTACATGTCGCCACGGTAGAGCACGGCGCGCGCGGCGCGGTCGCTCTCGACCCAGGCGGGGCCGAAGTCCTTGGCCATTTCGCCGAGGCCGCGCTTGCGCCACAGGTCCATCTGCCAGAGCCGGTCGCGCGCGGCGATGAAGCCCTGCGCCACGAAGGCGTCGTAGAGCGTGCCGGCGTACAGGTGCGGCACGCCCCAGCGGTCGACCAGCACCTCGGCGGGCTTCTCGAGGCCGGGGACGGCGAAGGATGAGGAGGGGCGCGTGGGCGTGTCGCCGCCCGGAGAACCCGGTGAGGTGGACGCACAGCCTGCGAGTGCAAGGACCGCAAGCGACACGGCGCAAAGGGAAAGCCGATGGCTCGTTCTTTTCATGGATCTCGTCTCCTGCCTTGTTGGAATGGCAGGGCACAGTATCCCGATTTCCGCGCGGGATCGGGTTACGAGACATGACTCGCAGACGCGCAAGACCGCAGGTGCAACTGCTCGCACCATGCGGCTTCGTCTTCCTCCGGAACTAGGCCAGCGCGGGCTCGGTGGACGCGGCCTGCACCGGAATGTGCGCGCGCTCTTCCTTGATGACGTTGGCGCCGTCCACGAACACGAGCTTCGGCAGATAGCCCTTCACCTGCTCTTCCGGCACGAGGCCGAACGCCGCGATGATGAGCAGGTCGCCAACGGCGGCACGACGCGCCGCGGAGCCGTTGACGGAGATGATGCCGCTGCCCCGCTCGCCGCGGATCGCATAGGTCACGAAGCGCTCGCCGTTGGTGACGTTCCAGATGTGGACCTGCTCGTTCTCGGCAAGGTTCGCGGCGTCCAGCAGGTTCTGGTCGATCGCACAGGAGCCTTCGTAGTGAAGCTCGCAATCGGTCACGGTGGCGCGATGGATCTTGGACTTGAGTAGCGTGCGAAACATGATGGTGATGGTTCCGGTTGAAGGGATTTTTCGGGCCTGTGCTGCGGGCCGGAGACCGCGGGTCCCGGACAGCGGCGCGAGTCTAGGGGCCGTTGCAGACGCTGGCAATCGTCCTCCAGGTGCTTCGCGCATCGATGAAAACTTCCTACTACGCGAGAGCCACGTGCCCAGGCAAAACTACCAGGGCCCGCGTGCGCCGACCTTCATGAATTGACGCGAAAGCCTGCGACGTGGGCACAATCGAAAGACACCATTGCCCGGCCGCCTTCATGAGCAGCAACGAAGAATCGATATCCCTCCCTCCCGTTGCGCGCACACAGCCGGCCCTCCAGGACGAGCGTTCCGCCTGGGCCACCATCCGCCGGCTTCTCCCCTATTTTTGGCACTACAAGTGGCGCGTGATCGCCTCGCTCGTGCTCGTGCTGGCCGCCAAGCTCGCGAGCGTCGGCGTGCCGATTCTGCTCAAGGAACTGATCGACGCGGTCACGCCCAGGCCCGGCATGGCGCAGGCGCTTTTCATCGTGCCGATGGCACTGCTGCTCGCCTACGGGCTGCTGCGCCTGTCGACGGTGCTGTTCACCGAGCTGCGCGAACTCGTCTTCGCACCGGCCGCCGAAGGCTCGACGCGACGGATTTCGCTGGAGGTATTCAGCCACCTGCATTCACTGAGTCTTCGTTTTCACCTAGACCGCCAGACCGGCGGCATGACACGCGACATCGACCGCGGCACGCGCAGCGTGCAGGCGCTGATCTCGATGCTGCTCTACAACATCCTGCCGACGCTGGTGGAACTCGCGCTCGTGCTCGCCATCCTCGGCACGAAGTTCGGCACCTTCTTCATCTGGGTCACCGTGGTCGCGCTGGTGTTCTACATCGGCTTCACCGTGGCCATGACCGAGTGGCGCATCGAGCACCGCAAGGCGATGAACGAGCTCGGCGCCATCGCGCAGACCCGTGCGGTCGATTCCCTCTTGAACTACGAAACGGTCAAGTACTTCAACAACGAGGAGTTCGAGGCCAGACGCTACGACGCGAGCCTGGACAACTTCCGCAAGGCCGCCCTGCGTACCCGGCGCACGCTGAGCCTCTTGACCTTCGGCCAGCAGATCGTGATCACCACGAGCCTCATGCTGATGCTGTGGCATGCCACCGCGGGCGTGATCGAGGGCAGCATGACGCTGGGCGAGCTGGTGATGGTCAACGCCTTCATGATCCAGCTCTTCATTCCGCTGAACGCGCTGGGCATCGTCTACCGCGAGATGAAGCAGAGCCTGATCGACCTGGACAAGATGTTCCTGCTGCTCGAGAAGGAACACGAGGTGCGGGATGCGCCCACCGCGCAGCCCCTGGCCGGCACCGATTCCACCATCCGCTTCGAGGACGTGAGCTTCGCCTACGAAGCCGCGCGGCCGATCCTCCAGCACTTGAGCTTCGAGATTCCCGCAGGCAAGACCGTTGCGGTGGTCGGCCCGTCGGGCTCGGGCAAGTCTACGCTGGCGCGGCTGCTCTATCGCTTCTACGACGTGCAGCATGGCCGCATCACCATCGGTGGCGAAGACATCCGGGAAGTCACCCAATCGAGTGTGCGCCGCGCAATCGGCATCGTGCCGCAGGACACGGTGCTCTTCAACGATACGGTCGAATACAACATCGCGTACGGCCGCCCCGGCGCGAGCCGCGAGGAAGTGGAAGGCGCCGCACGGGCCGCGCGCATCCACGACTTCATCTCGGCCACGCCCAAGGGCTACGAGACGACCGTGGGCGAGCGTGGCCTCAAGCTCTCGGGCGGCGAGAAGCAGCGCGTAGCCATCGCGCGCACGCTGCTCAAGGACCCGCCCATCCTGATCTTCGACGAGGCCACCTCCGCGCTCGACTCGGCCAACGAGCGCGCCATCCAGTCGGAACTGCGCAGTGCGGCGCAGGGCAAGACCACGCTGATGATCGCGCACCGCCTGTCGACGGTGGTCGACGCGCACGAGATCCTGGTGCTGGAGGCCGGCGTGCTCGTCGAGCGCGGCACGCATGCCGAGCTGCTCGCAAAGCAGGGCCGCTATGCGCGGATGTGGGCGCACCAGAAGATCGATGCCGATGCATAGCGAAAGCCCGCGACGACGCTGACGCCCTTCCCCTCCAACCTTCAGCAAGAAAGACTTCGATGGACCTCGCCAACCTGTTCTCCCTCAAGGGCCGCACCGCGCTCGTCACCGGCGGCTCGCGCGGCATCGGCCGGATGATCGCCGAGGCCTACCTGATCCAAGGCGCGCGGGTCTACATCTCGGCGCGCGGCGCCGAGGCTTGCGACCAAGCGGCCAAGGAGCTTTCGGAACAGGGCCCGTGCTTCTCGCTGCCCGCCGACGTATCGACGGTCGAGGGCGCCCAGGCACTGGCCGACACGTACGCCCGACACGAAGGCTCGCTCGACATCCTCGTGAACAACGCCGGAGCCGCCTGGGGTGCGCCTTACGACGAGTTTCCCGAGAGCGGTTGGGACAAGGTGATGGACCTGAACGTCAAGACGCCGTTCTTCCTGACCCAGCTCATGACGCCCTTGCTGCGCAAGGCCACCGCCCATCACCTGGCCAAGGTCATCCACATCGCATCGGTGGACGGCATCTCGGTCAGCCCACGCGAGATCTATTCGTATGCCGCCAGCAAAGCCGGCCTGATCCAGCTCACGCGGATGATGGCGCTGCGCCTTGCGCCCGAGCGCATCGTCGTGAGCGCGATCGCACCGGGGGCCTTTGCCACCGACCTGAACAAGACCGCCCGCGACCACGCCGAGGAGCTCGCGGCCTACATCCCGCTGGGCCGCATCGGCAGCCCCGAAGACATCGCCGGTGCCGCCGTGTACCTCGCATCGCGCGCTGGCGACTACGTGGTCGGTTCCACGCTGATCGTGGACGGCGGCGCAACGCACGCGCGCTGAGTGCCTCGTGCCTTGGTGCGAGCCATTCGAGTAATGGCTCGCAAATGAAAACAAAAGTAATTAATCTTAGAAAGCTAAATAAAAAGTCTCGCCTCGCACCGCATTGGTGCCTCTGGATCGCGGGAAATACAACATAGGTTCGCATTGTGTGAATGACTGAAACCGTGTTTGAATGTTACCCAACTCAGTAAAAACGTTTCCTTCAGGAGACGTTTTAGCGGGTCTCCTACAACGTTTGGCAGTTCTCGATCCAGAAAATCATGACAAATCCGTTTGAAAACAGCGACGCTTCGTACCGCGTATTGATCAATGACGAAAACCAGCACTCGCTCTGGCCGGAATTGATCGAAATTCCTGCAGGATGGAAAAGCATTCACGGTCCTGCGACGAAGTCCGCATGCCTGGAATTCATCGAGGCGAATTGGACCGACATGCGTCCTCGCAGCCTGGCTAAGGCAATGGACAACGCCAAATAGCAATCCCGGATTGACTCCCGCGGAGCCGGGAGGCAGGTCACATAGAAGAATACGGACGGCACGCCTGGAGTTGATCTCCAGTCGCGATGCAATGCCCGCTGGCCTTCCATTCCCCATTACCCACAGGATTCGACGACATGCTCTCGCCCCGCACCGATGACTGGCCTCTGACTTTTGCGCAGCTCGGCATTTGGTTCGAGCGACAGTTTTATTCGAGCGAGCCGTCCCATAACGTCGGCGAGTTCATTGAAATCTCAGGCCTCATCGAACCGGAGCTATTTCTGAAATGCCTGAAATTGGTCGCCCTTGAAAGCGAAATTCTCAGCGCACGATTCTTCGATGGCGAAACGACACCACGCCAAACCTTCGATCGCGGATCACCTACCAATTCCATCGAATTTCTCGACCTGAGCAATGATGCGGACCCGCGCAGCGCCATGCTCGCCGCCATTTCCCGCAGGATGGAGCAGCCGCGACTGCCCACCGACGTCGGGCTTTTCTCCTTCTGCCTTTTCAAATTGGGTGCAGACCGTTTTGCTTGGCATCACCTTTATCACCATATCGTTGTCGACGGCTTCGGTTATTCGCTGATCGCGCGCAGGGTTGCGGAGCTCTATACGGAATTGCGCGAAGGCCGCGAACTCTCCAAGCCATGGTTCGTTCCGGTGAGTCGCCTCCTGGATGCCGAGGCGGAATATCTCTCATCGTGCTCTTTCGAATCCGACCGGGAGTTCTGGCGAGGCTACCTGGCGAAATTGCCCGAACCGGCGCGATTTGGTGGCAGCAATCGCAATTTCTCGAGGTTGCCGGTGCGGCGCACCTGCCGCATCGACAGCGCCTCGGTCACGGCGCTTTCGGAACTGGCGCGCACGGCCGGGACTTCGATGACCCGCGCGCTGATCGCCACCGTGGCGTCGTACCTGTTCCGCTCGACGGGCGTGCGCGAGCTTTCGATCGCACTGCCCGTGTCGGGGCGCACACCGGACACAGGGTCCATTCCCTGCATGATGTCCAACACGCTGCCGATGCATTTGTCGATATCGCCCGAAATGACGATGCAGGACATCGTGCGGGCCGTGGACAAGGAAATCAGGCATATCCTCCCGCACCAGCGCTATCCGGCATCGCGTCTTTACCTGGATGCGAAAAAGATCCGTGGCTACGGCAGCGATTTCGGCCCGGTCATCAACGTGATGCCTTTCAAGCAGGGCCTCGAATTCGACGGGTTTCCCTCGAAGGCGTACAACACGTCGGCGCGCTCCGCTTCGGATATTTCGTTCTCGTTCTTCGTGGATCAGGACAGCAGCATCGACATTTATTGCACAGCCAATCCGAACGCCTATTCCGAAGGCGATCTGGAGAAACACCAGAACCGGCTGCTGAATTTCATCGAAGCCATTGCAAAAAATCCTTCGGATGCACTCGGCCATATCGACATGCTGGATGCAATGGAGCGCCGCAAAGTCCTGCTGGATTGGAATGGCAAAAAGGCACTCGAATTCGATGTCACACTGCCTGAATTGTTCGAGCGGCAGGTAGCCAGAACGCCCGAAGCGGTCGCCATTTCTTTCCAGGGCACCAGCTTCAGCCATGAAGAGCTCAACCGGCAATCGAACCAACTCGCACATCACCTGATTTCCCTTGGAATCGGGCCTGAAAGCATCGTGGCATTGGCTTTGCCCCGTTCGCCGCAATTGATTGTCAGTTTATTGGCAATTATCAAGTCCGGCGCCGCTTACCTTCCGCTCGATATCGAATATCCGCAGGATCGACTCAAATACATGCTGGAAGATGCACGTCCGCAATGCATCATTTCAAATTCCATTGCAATCGCCAAGTTCAAGGAAATCGAGTTTCCAGTATTGCAGCTCGACGACCTTTCACTAGGGAATTCAATTTCTGCATTGCCAGTCACCAACCCCACGAATTCGGACCGCACGCAGCCGCTCAAATCACTCCATCCTGCCTATATTCTTTATACCTCCGGCTCCACCGGAAAACCCAAAGGCGTGACCGGCACCTGCAAGGCGCTTTTGAATCGTTTGCAATGGGATGTGCGAGAGGCAGGCAGCCAAACGGTTTACGCCCAAAGGACCACGCCCAATTTCATCGATTTCGCCTGGGAGGTCTTTACCCCTCTATTTGGTGGCTATCGCATCGTGGTGGTGCCACCGGATATTGCCAAGGATGTCGACGGACTGGTAAATCTACTAGCTGCCGAGCGAGTTACGAGAATAGTACTCGTACCCTCGCTATTGCAGGCCATGCTCGACGATGAGCGCGGTCTGGCGCAGCGTCTTCCGGAATTGACCTATTGGTCGTGCGGCGGCGAGGCATTGACGCCGGAATTGGCCGGCCGCTTCAGAAAGGCCATGCCGCATGCGCTGCTGGTCAATCTCTATGGCACCTCGGAGTTCTGGGACGCCGCGGGCTGGGTCGACGAGGAAACCGGCGACACCGGCATGCCCAGCGTGCCGATCGGCTCGCCGCTGTCGGGCGTCCAGGTCTATGTGCTCGACGCGCTGCTACACCCGGTGCCGGTCGGCGTGCCGGGCGAGCTGTATGTCGCAGGCGCCGGGCTCGCGCGTGGTTACCTCAAGCGCCCGGGCCTGAGTGCGGAGCGCTTCGTCGCCAACCCGTTCGGCGCGCCCGGAGAGCGGATGTACCGCACCGGCGACCTGGCGCGTTGGCGGCTCGACCGCGAGGGTGTGCTCGACTACCTCGGCCGCGCCGACCACCAGCTCAAGCTGCGCGGCTTTCGCATCGAGCCTGGCGAGATCGAGGCCGAGCTGGTGAAGCACCCGCTGGTGAAGCAGGCCGCGGTGATCGCGCGCGACGATGCCGCGGGCGGCAAGCGCCTGGTCGCCTACCTCGTGCCCGACACGGCCGCAATGCCCGCACGGGCACGCTCGCCGGAGTTCGGCCTCTTCTATTTCGCCGATGCCAACCAGGACCCCGACGGCGAGCTCTACCGGCTGTACGTCGAGGGCGCGAAGTTCGCCGACCGCAACGGCTTCTCGGCGGTGTGGACGCCCGAGCGGCACTTCACCAAGGTGGCTGCGGCTTTCCCCAACCCCTCGGTGTTGAGCGCGGCGCTGGCCATGGTGACCGAGCGCATCCAGCTGCGCGCGGGCAGCGTGGTGCTGCCACTGCATCACCCCCTGCGCGTGGCCGAGGAGTGGTCGGTGGTCGACCACCTGTCGCGCGGCCGCGTGGGCCTTGCCTTCGCATCGGGCTGGGTGCCGGAAGACTTCGTCTTCGCGCCCGACAACTACGCCAACCGCTTCCAGGTCATGCTCGACGGCGTACAGCAGGTGCGCGAACTCTGGCGCGGCGGCACGATGGCCGCGCGCAACGGCGCGGGGCACGAAACGCAGGTGCGCCTTCAGCCCAGGCCCATCCAGCCCGAGTTGCCGGTGTGGATCACCGCGACGCGCAGCCCCGCCACCTTCGAGGCCGCAGGCCGCATGGGCGCGAACGTGCTGACCGCGCTGCTGAGCCTCACGGTGCCCGAGCTCACCGAGAACATCCGCATCTACCGCGAGGCGTTGCGCGCCAACGGCTTCGACCCCGCCACGCGCAAGGTGACGCTGATGCTGCACACCTTCGTTGGCCCCGACGACGAGACGGCGCGCCAGCTCGCACACGAGCCGATGGTCCAGTATTTCCGCTCGCACACCGAGTTGCGCAAGAGCGTCTCGCAGGAGCTCGCCGGCGACATCGCCAACAAGGCGATCGGCGAGGTCGATGCCGAGCAGTTGATCGTGGCCGCCGTCCGCCGCTACTTCGGCACCTCGTCGCTGATCGGCGGGCCCGACACCTGCCTGGCGCTGGTGCGCAAGCTGGAGCAGGTGGGCGTGGACGAGTTCGCCTGCCTGCTCGACTTCGGCGTTGCCGCGGACCAGGTGCTCGACAACCTGGAACACCTCGCCACGGTCATGAAGAAGTCGCGCATGGGCCCGGCACCCGACGCGGCGCAGATGCAGGCCCAGCTCGCCGCTTCGCTGCCCGACCACATGGTGCCCGCGCACTACGTATGGCTCGATGCGCTGCCGCTCACGCCGAACGGCAAGCTGGACCGCAAGTCCCTGCCTGCGCCGCAGTTCGCGCCGCAAGCCAAACGCGCGGCGGGCACCCCGCAGGAGGAGGCGCTGGCGCAGCTCTTCGCAGAGATCCTCGGACTGCCGCAGGTCGGCGTGGACGAGAGTTTCTTCGACCTGGGCGGCCACTCGCTGCTGGCGACGCGGCTGATCAACCGCATCCGCACCTCGATGGGTGTGGAGATCGGCATCCATACGCTGTTCGAGGCCTCGAGCGTGGCCCGGCTGGCGGAGAAGCTCGCGACCGCGCCCAAGGCCCGCACCGCGCTGCGCCCCATCCGGCAGAGCAACCAGCTGCCGCGGCCCTCCGTGCAGTACGACAACAGCAACTGACGGCGACCTCTTTTTCGAGCGGATCGCAGTGCTCGCCCGCCTTCGGCGCGGGTGCACCGGCCGTCCGCTGAAGACCCCTCCTCCAGTCCGGACCCCTTCATGACTCCCCTGTCCTTTGCGCAACGGCGGCTGTGGTTCCTCTACCAGATCGACGGCCCCACGCCCACCTACAACGTGCCGACGGCGGTGCGCTTCGAAGGGCGCATGGACGACGCGGCGCTTGCGGCGGCGCTCGCCGACCTGGTCGAGCGGCATGAAAGCCTGCGCACCGTGTTCTCGGACGCGGCGCAGGCACCCGAGCAGCGCGTGCTGGCGCCTGAGACGGCCCGACCCGTGCTGCAGGTGGAAGAGGCCACCGAGGCCACGCTCGCGCAACGCATCGATCAAGCCGCGGCCTACAGCTTCAGGCTGGACAGCGAGATCCCGTTCCGCGCATGGCTGTACCACCTGGAGAACGGGCAGCACCTGTTGCTGCTGCTGTGCCATCACATCGCCTGCGACGGCTGGTCCTGGGCGCCGATGGCACGCGACCTCTCGCAGGCCTATGCCGCGCGCTGCGAGGGCAAGCCGCCCGCGTGGGATGCATTGCCGGTGCAGTACGCCGACTACACCGTCTGGCAGCACGAACTGCTGGGCAGCGAGGCCGACCCCGAGAGTCTGATCGCCACGCAATTGCGCTACTGGCAGCAGACGCTCGCCGGCCTGCCCGAACAGCTGGATCTGCCCACCGACAAGCCGCGCCCCGCGGGGTCTTCGCACGCCAGCGACACGGTGCCCTTTCGGCTCGATGCCGATCTGCATCGGCGGCTGCGGGCGTTGGCGCGCGAGGGACAGGCCAGCCTCTTCATGGTGCTGCAGGCTGCACTCGCCACGCTGTTCACCCGCCTGGGCGCGGGCACCGACATTGCGCTGGGCAGCCCGATCGCCGGGCGCACCGACGAGGCGCTGGACGACCTCGTGGGCTTCTTCCTCAACACGCTGGTGCTGCGTACCGACACGTCGGGGAATCCGGACTTCCGCGAACTGCTCGCGCGCGTGCGCACCGCCAACCTGGGTGCCTATGCGCACCAGGACCTGCCCTTCGAACGGCTGGTGGAGGTGCTCAACCCCGCGCGCTCGATGGCACGGCATCCGCTGTTCCAGGTCTCGCTGATCCTGCAGAACAACACCCGCGCGACCTTCGCATTGCCAGGGCTCGCCACGCTCGGCTCGCAGTCGATGGAATCGATTGCCGGCGCGTACGACCTCTCGTTCGAGTTGCGTGAACTGCGCGACAAGGACAACGCTGCAGACGGCATCGCGGGCCGCGTGGGCTTTTCAACGGACCTCTTCGAACGCTCGACGGTCGAGCAGTTCGCGGCGCGGCTGCAGCGCGTGCTCGCGGCGATCGCAGCCGATCCCTCGCGGCCCATCGGCGGCATCGACATCCTGCATCCCGACGAGCGCACACGGCTGCTGCACGGCTGGAACGACACCGCGCGTGCCGTGCCCGCAACCACACTGCCCGCGTTCTTCGAGCAACAGGTGGCGCGCACGCCGGATGCGACCGCGCTGGTCTTCGAGCGCACGAAGCTGAGCTATCGCGAACTCAACGCGCGCACCAACCGGCTCGCACACCACCTCATCGCGCGAGGCGCGGGGCCCGGCCATTTCGTCGCGCTGGCCCTGCCCCGGTCCATCGAGATGGTGTGCGGCCTGCTGGCGATCCTGAAGACCGGTGCGGCCTATGTGCCGCTCGACGTTTCCTACCCCGCCGAGCGCCTGGCTTTCATGCTGGAAGACGCGGCCGCGCTGTGCATGCTCAGCGACACGGTGACCGCCGCCGAGCTACCGCAGGGCACGCCCGCACTCCTGCTGGACGACCCCGCGCTCGCCGCCGCATTGGCTGCCGCCCCCGACACCAACCCCACCGACGACGACCGCGTGCGGCCTCTGGCACCCGCCCATGCCGCCTACGTCATCTACACCTCGGGCTCCACCGGCCGCCCCAAGGGCGTGACGGGCCCGCATTCGGGCGTGATCAACCGCCTGTGCTGGATCCACGAGACCCATCCCTACACGCCGGACAAGTCATCCATCGCCAAGAGCTCGATCGCTTTCTTCGACGGCAGCACCGAGATGCTCGGGCCCCTGCTGTTCGGCGCGCCGCTGGTCATGGCCGGCCCGCAGGCCGTGAAGACGCCCGATGACCTGGTCGACCTGATCGAGCACCACCGCATCGACCGCATCACGTTGGTGCCCAGCTTGCTGTCGAACCTGCTGGAGCAGTACGACGCCTCGCGGCTGGGCGGCTGCCGCCTGTGGATCGTCAGCGGAGAGGCGCTGACCAACGAGCTGGCCACCCGCTTCGCCGAGGTACTGCCGCAATCGCGGCTGCTGAACTTCTACGGCTTCTCCGAAGCCACCGGCGACAGCCTGTTCGCACCGGCCGGCAAGGACGACGTGCCGATCGGCCGACCGATCTGGAACACCCAGGTGTACGTGCTGGACGCGCTGCTTCAGCCGGTGCCCGTGGGTGTGGCGGGCGAGCTGTACATCGCGGGCGCGGGCCTGTCGTACGGGTACCTGCGGCGCCCCCACTTGAGCGCGGAGCGCTTCGTGGCCAACCCCTACGGCGCACCGGGCAGCCGCATGTACCGGCCCGGCGACATCGCACGCTGGCGGCCCGATGGCGTGCTCGACTTCCTCGGACGCGCCGACCAGCAGGTGAAGATCCGCGGCTTTCGCATCGAACCCGGAGAGGTCGAGGCCGCGCTCACCCGGCTGCCCGGCGTCGCCAAGGCCGCCGTCGTCGCGCGCGAGGACAGGCCCGGACAGAAGCAGCTCGTGGGCTATGTGGTCGCGCAAGATGCCCAGCCGCTGGATGCGCAGGCGCTGCGCCGCACGCTGGCGTTGCAACTGCCCGACTACATGGTGCCCGCGGCTATCGTCGTGCTCGAGGCACTGCCGCTCAATCCCAACGGCAAGCTCGACCGCAAGGCCCTGCCCGCGCCGGACTTCACGCCGCACAGCATCCGCGCGCCGCGCACGCCGCAGGAAGAAATCCTGGTGACGCTCTTCGCCGAGATCCTCGGCCTTGCGCAGGTGGGCATCGACGACAACTTCTTCGACCTCGGCGGTCATTCGCTGCTGGCCACCAAGCTGGTGAGCCGCATCCGCTCGGCGCTGGGCGTGGAGCTTGCGATACGCGCGATGTTCGAAGCGCCCACGGTCGCACAGTTGACCCATCAGCTTGCCGGTGCGGGAACAGCGCGCACGGTGCTGCGGCCGATGGAAAGACCCGCACGCGTGCCGCTCTCGCTCTCCCAGCGGCGGCTTTGGCTGCTGCACCAGATCGACGGGCCCACGCCCACCTACAACGTGGTGCTGGCTTTCCGCCTGGAAGGCCACATCGACGATGCGGCGCTGGCGCTGGCCATGCACGACCTGGTCGTGCGGCACGAGAGCCTGCGCACCGTCTTCGCGGGCCGGGACGAGGCCACGCCCTGGCAGTGCGTACTGCCTGCCGAGGAGGCACATCCCGTCCTGCAGGTGAAGACGGCCACGGAAGCCACGCTTGCGCAGCAGCTCGCCGAGGCAGGCTCCCATTGCTTCGCGATCGAGAGCGAGATTCCGTTCCGCGCCTGGCTGTTCCATCTGGACGAGGGGCCGCAGGATGCCGGCGCGGATGCGCATGTGCTGATGCTGATGTGCCACCACATCGCCAGCGATGGCTGGTCGCTCGCACCGCTGGCGCGCGACCTGTCGCAGGCCTACACCGCGCGCAGCGAGGGCAAGCCGCCGGCCTGGGCGCCGCTGCCTGTGCAATACGCCGACTACACGCTCTGGCAGCACCAGTGGCTCGGCAGCGAGCAGGATGCCGATAGCGTCATCGCCACGCAACTGGACCACTGGCGGCACGCGCTGGCCGGCCTGCCCGAACAACTGGTGCTGCCCACCGACCGGCCGCGCCCTGCGGTGTCGAGTCACCACGGCGAGCGGCTCGGGTTCGAACTCGATGCAGACCTGCACCGCGGCCTGCTGGCGCTGGCGCGCGAAGGCCAGGCCAGCCTCTTCATGGTGCTGCAGGCGGCGCTTGCCACCCTCTTGACCCGCATGGGTGCGGGCACCGACATCGCATTGGGCAGCCCGATCGCAGGGCGCACCGACGAGGCGCTCGACGATCTCGTGGGCTTCTTCGTCAACACACTGGTGCTGCGCACCGACACTTCGGGCAACCCTGGCTTCCAGGAACTGCTGGCCCGTGTTCGCGAGACCAACCTGGCGGCTTATGCACACCAGGAACTGCCTTTCGAGCGGCTGGTGGAAGTGCTCAACCCCGCGCGCTCGATGGCACGGCATCCTCTGTTCCAGGTGGCGCTGGTGCTGCAGAACCAGACGCGTGCGAGCTTTGCATTGCCCGGGCTGGAAAGCAGCGCCCAGCCTGTCGGGCTGACCACCGCGAAGTTCGACCTGTCGTTCGAGCTGTGGGAGCAGCGCGGCAAGGACGGCTCGCCGCAGGGCATGACCGGGCGGCTGGAGTTCGCGACCGACCTGTTCGATCGGGCGACGGTCGAGGTGATCGTGGCGCGGCTGCGGCGTGTGCTGACGGTGGTTGCGGCCAATCCTTCGGTACCGATCGGAAGCATCCAGATCCTGCAGCCCGAGGAGCGCCAGCAGATCCTTCTCGGATGGAACGACACCACGCATCCCGTGCCCGAATCGACCCTGCCTGCACTGTTCGAGCAGCAAGCCGCACGCACGCCCGATGCCACCGCCCTGGTCTTCGAGGATGCCTCTCTGACCTACGGCGAGCTCAACGCGCGCGCCAACCAGTTGGCCCATCACCTGATCGCGCAGGGCGTAGGGCCCGAGAGCTTCGTTGCCCTCGCCCTGCCGCGCTCGCTCGAACTCGTTGTCAGCCTGCGGGCCATCCTCAAGGCCGGCGCTGCCTACGTGCCCCTGGATGTGGACTACCCCAAGGACCGCCTGGCCTTCATGCTTCAGGACGCATCACCGGTCTGCGTGATCAGCGACACCGCCACGATGCAGTTGCTGCCGCAGGGAACGCCCGTGCTGCTGCTCGATGACCCACGCACCGAGGCTGCGATTGCGGCGCGCTCAAGCACCAATCCATCGCAACTAATCACCTCGCTCAACCCCGCC
>NZ_JBPJZG010000010.1:0-229299 GCF_051216415.1 Variovorax trehalosi | reverse complement strand
GGCCAAAAAAGGTGTGGGGGGGGTACGGCGGGCACAGAAAAAACGCAAGGGCTGTGCGGGGTTTTTTTCCTCCCGCCCCGTTGGGGGGGGGGCGGGGGGGGGGGCAAGCGGCGTACCCATCGAGCACTCTGCGTGCCCCCATCCCAACCTTCCCCCAGAGGGGGAAGGAGCAAGAGGGTCAGGCGGTGACCGTGACGCCGACCTTTGCGCCGGCGGCCACGATTTCTCCCCACGTCGCATCGTCGATCCAGATGCCGTCCTGCCGACGTGCGGCACGCGCCTTGCGCTCGGGTTCTCCCGCGATCTGCACTGCGTCGAAGCCCTGCCCCGGCGGGCTTTGCCTCAACCAGTCGATGAACTCGCGCGCCTCCTCATCGAATGCCTTCTGCGTTCCGAGCTTCGCCGGATCGATCAGCACCGTCAGCATGCCGTTGAACACCGAGCGCGCCGTGTCCGCTGGCCGATGCCACGTCCCGCCACCCGTGAGCGCCCCGCCCAGCAGCTCGCACGCCACCGCCATGCCGTAGCCCTTGTGCTCGCCGAAGGTCATGAGCGCGCCGAAGAGCCCGTTGCCCTGCGGCACGACCACCACGCCCGGGTCGTTGGTCGGTGCGCCTGTCTCGTCGATCAGGTAGCCGTCGGGCACCTGCTCGCCCTTGTTGTGCGCGACGCGCATCTTTCCTTGCGCCACGCGGCTGGTCGCGTAGTCGAGCACGAAGGGCTCCGCGCCCGCGAGCGGCACGCCGATGCAGCACGGGTTGGTGCCGAAGCGCCCATCGCCGCCGCCCCAGGGCGCGACCACGGGCCGCGACAGCACGTTGACGAAATGCATCGCCACCAGCCCCTGGGCCGTTGCCATCTCGGCGAAGTGCCCGATGCGGCCCAGGTGGTGCGCATGCGAGAGCGTGAAGATGCAGCTGCCGTGCTGCTTCGCCCGCGCGATGCCCAGTTCCATCGCCTGCACGCCGACGATCTGCCCGTAGCCGCGCTGGCCGTCCAGGCCCATGAGCGTGCCGATGTCGAGGTTGACCTTCACGGCTGCATTGGGCGTCAGCCCGCCCTCGGCCACCGCATCGACATACCGCGGCAGCATGCCCACACCGTGCGAGTCATGCCCGCTCAGGTTGGCCAGCACGAGGTTGGCGGCCACCTGCTGCGCTTCGGCGGGGCTGCTGCCCACGGCTTCGAGGATGCGAGCGACGTTGGTTTGCAGGCCGTCGGCCGACAGTGTTCTGGGCATGGATCAGGCTCCCTTGGCGTTCAGTGTGATGGCGTAGAGCGACGTCGTCGCGCAGATGAAAAGCCGGTTGCGCTTGGGCCCGCCGAAGCAGACATTCGCCACGCGCTCGGGCAAGAGGATCTTGCCGAGCAGCGTGCCGTCGGGGTGGTAGGCGTGCACGCCGTCGAGGGCGCTGGTCCAGATGCGGCCTTCGGTGTCGAGGCGAAAGCCGTCGAACATGCCGCTCGTGCATTCGGCGAACACCTCGCCGCCGCTCAAGCTGCGGCCGTCGGCGCCCACCTTGAATCGGCGCATGTGGCGCGGCCCGTCCTTCAGGTGGCTCGCACCGGTGTCGGCGATGTAGAGCAGCGATTCGTCGGGCGAGAACGCCAGGCCGTTGGGCTTGACGAAGTCGTCGGCCATGCGCTCCACGTCGCCGCTCGCGGGGTCGATGCGGTAGACATGGCAGGCGCCGATCTCGCTCTCGGCGCGCAGGCCCTCGTAGTCCGAGAGGATGCCGTAGCTCGGGTCGGTGAACCACACGCCGCCGTCCGAATGCACCACCACGTCGTTCGGTGAGTTGAGCCGCTTGCCTTGCCAGTGCGAGGCCAGCACGGTGATCGATCCGTCGTGCTCGGTGCGCGTCACGCGCCGCGTGAGGTGCTCGCAGCTCACCAGCCGGCCTTCGCGGTCGACCGTGTGGCCGTTCGTGTTGTTCGACGGTTCGCGGAAGATGCCGACCGTGCCATTCACCTCGTCGTAGCGCAGCATGCGGTTGTTCGGAATGTCCGACCACAGGAGCGTGCGGTGTGCGCCGAACCACACCGGGCCCTCGCACCAGCGCGCGCCGGTCCACAGCCGCTCGACGCGCTCGGGGCCGGGAATGCAGGTGTTGAAGCGCGCATCGATCCGTTCGAAGCCGGTGCCTTCCAGGAAGCCGAAGGGGAGGGTTGCCATCGTGTGCTTCGCGCTCACATCACCGCGCCGACTTGCCACGGCACGAACTCGTTCTGCCCGTAGCCGTGCTGCTCGCTCTTCGACTGCGCGCCCGACGCCGTGGCCAGCACCAGCTCGAAGATGCGCTGCCCCATCTCCTGGATCGAGGCCGTGCCATCGACGATCTCGCCGCAGTTGATGTCCATGTCTTCTTCCTGCCGCTGCCACAGCGCCGAGTTGGTCGCGAGCTTGAGCGAGGGCGAGGGTGCGCAGCCGTAGGCCGAGCCGCGCCCGGTGGTGAAGCAGATCAGGTTCGCGCCGCCGGCCACCTGGCCCGTGGCGCTCACCGGGTCGTAGCCTGGCGTGTCCATGTAGACGAAGCCGTGCGCCGAGACCGGCTCCGCGTATTCGTACACCGCCTCGAGATTGCTGGTGCCGCCCTTGGCGACCGCGCCCAGCGACTTCTCCAGGATGGTGGTGAGCCCGCCTGCCTTGTTGCCGGGCGAGGGGTTGTTGTTCATCTCGCCCTCGTTGATCTCGGTGTAGTGCTCCCACCACTTGATGCGGTCCACCAGCTTCTGTCCCACCTCGCGCTTCACCGCGCGGCGCGTCAGCAGGTGCTCGGCACCGTAGACCTCGGGCGTCTCGCTCAGGATGGCTGTGCCGCCGTGCGCCACCAGCAGGTCGACCGCGGCGCCGAGCGCCGGGTTGGCACTGATGCCCGAATAGCCATCGGAGCCGCCGCATTGCAGCCCGATGGTGATGTGCGCCGCGCTGCACGGCTCGCGTTTCACCGCGTTGGCGCGCGGCAGCATCTCGTTGATGAGCGCCACGCCCTTCTCGACCGTCTTGCGCGTGCCGCCCGTGTCCTGGATGTTGAAAGTGCGGAAGTTCTCGCCTTCGGCCAGGTGGCCGGTCGCGAGCCACGCGTTGATCTGGTTGGCCTCGCAGCCGAGCCCGACCACCAGCACGCCCGCGAAGTTCGGGTGCGTGGCGTAGCCAGTGAGCGTGCGCGACAGCACTTGCATGCCCATGCCCTCCGTGTCCATGCCGCAGCCTGTGCCGTGCGTCAGCGCGACGATGCCGTCCACGTTGGGGAATGCCGCGAGCGCGGAAGGGTTGGTCCGGCGCGAGAAGTGATCGGCAATGGCGCGCGCAGCCGTGGCCGAGCAGTTCACGCTGGTCAGCACACCGATGTAGTTGCGCGTGGCCACACGGCCGTCGGCGCGCTTGATGCCCATGAAGGTGGCCTCGCGTTTCGCGGGCGCGGGCTTCACGTCGGCGCCGAAGGCGTAGTCGCGCTCGAAGTCGCCCTTGTCCGGGCCCATGTCGAGGTTCTGCGTGTGCACGTGCTCACCAGGCGCGATGGCCTTGCTCGCGAAACCGATGATCTGGTTGTAGCGCCGCACCGGTTCGCCCTGCGCAATGGCACGCATCGCGACCTTGTGGCCCGGCGGGATCAGGCCGCGCACGGCCACGTTCTCGACGAGCGTGCCGCCCAGAAGTTGCGAGCGCGCGATGACGACGTCGTCGGCGGGATGGAGTCGGATATAGGGGGTCATGGTCAGAAGAACATCCTGGGCAGCCAGAGCACGAGGTTGGGCATGTAGGTGATCACGCCCAGGCTCAGCAGGAGCGGCACGAGCCAGGGAAGGATCGCCATCGTCGTGCGTTCGAAGCTCAGCCCCGCCACGCGCGCCAGCACGAAGAGCACCATGCCCATGGGTGGGTGCAACAGGCCGATCATGAGGTTGAGCACCATCACCAGCCCGAAGTGGATCGGGTCCACGCCCAGCTGCGTGGCAATGGGAAGCAGGATCGGCACGAGGATGGTGATGGCCGCGGTCGGCTCCAGGAAGCAGCCCACGAAGAGCATCAGCAGGTTGGCCAGCAGCAGGAAGACCCATGCCTCCTTGGTGAAGCCCAGCACCCAGGCGGCGATGTCCGTGGTGACGCCGGTGGCCGTCAGCATCCAGCCGAAGATCGATGCCGCCGCCACGATGAAGAGCACCGTGCTCGTGGTCTCGACGGTGTCCAGGCACACCTTCACGAACATCTTCCACGAGAGCGTGCGGTACCACGCGAAGCCCAGGATCATGGCCCACACGCAGGCTGCGATGGCGCCTTCGGTGGGCGTGAAGAGGCCGGTCGTCATGCCGCCGATCAGCAGCACCGGCGTCATGATGGGCAGCAGCGCCTCGAAGCTGAAGATCTTGTCGAGCACGAAGAGCGAGGCCAGTCCCGCGAACACCGTGAGCTGCGGCGGTGTGCCGAGCTTGACCACCAGCAGCCACAGCAGCAGCGGCCAGCCGATCACCACGGCCAGCTCCATCAGCGCCTTGAAGAGCCGGGTGCTCGAGAACTTGACGTCCGCGCCCCACTTGTTCTTGTGCGCGTAGTAGGCCACCGTGAGCATCATCAGTATGGCCATCAGTGCGCCGGGCAAGAGGCCCGCCAGGAACAGCGCGCCCACCGACACGTTGGCCATCATTCCGTAGATCACGAAGGGCAGGCTCGGTGGAATGATCGGCCCCAGCGTCGCCGATGCGGCCGTCACGCCCACGGCGAACTCGGTCGAGTAGCCGTGCTCCTTCATCGCCTTGATCTCGATGGTGCCCAGGCCCGCGGCGTCCGCGATGGCGGTGCCGCTCATGCCCGCGAAGATCACCGAGCCCAGCACGTTCACATGGCCCAGGCCGCCCTTGAGCCAGCCCACCAGCGCGAGCGCGAAGTTGTAGATGCGGGTGGTGATGCCCGCGTTGTTCATCAGGTTGCCGGCCAGGATGAAGAAGGGCACGGCCAGAAGCGGAAAGCTGTCGATACCGCTCACCATCCGGTGGATCACCACGAAGGGCGGCAGCGTGCTGTCGCTCACCAGGATGTAGACCAGCGAGGCGCCGGCCATGGCGATGGCCACCGGAATGCCGCCGGCCATGAAGAACAGGAAGATGATTTTCAGCATGGGTCTTTTTCTTGGTCGTTGCAGCGCCGGGGGTCAGCGGTCGGAGAGCGTCGACTCGGGCTGCTCCAGCACGCTGTAGCCGCGCTTCCAGTGGATGCGCAGCACCTGCAGCGAGCGCCACGCCATCGCGGCGAAGCCGAACACGCAGAGCGCGTAGACGAAGTTCATCGGCAGGTCGACGAGGGTCATGCGCGTCTGGTTGCCGATCTTCATCATCATCTGCACCGTCATGACCACCGCAGCCACGAAGAAGGCGGTGCGCAGCACGTCCACCGCCATCGAGAGCACGCGGCCCATGGCGCGCGGCATGTGGCGGTAGAAGAAGTCCACCTGGATCTGGTTGTTCTTCGCCACGCCCACCGCCGCGCCGATGAAGACGACGCCGATGAGCAGGTAGCGCGCCACTTCCTCCGTCCAGGCGGCCGAGTCGTTCATCACGTAGCGCGTGATGAACTGGTAGAAGACCGTGAGGCCCAGGAGCCAGAAGACGGCCAGCGAGATCCAGCCTTCGGCGATGGTGTCCGACAGGTCGACCACCTCGTCTTCCGCGTGGAAGTGGCCTTCGTCGTCGATGATTTTCTGAGGTTCGCTCATGGCTGGATCACGCGTTCACTTGATCGCCAGGATGCGGTCGTAGTCTTGCTGGCGGTAGCCCTGGTCGGTGGGCTTGGTCGCCTTGAGCACCGCTTCACGGAACGCGTTCTTGTCGACCGTGATCACGTTGTTGCCCTTCTTCTTGAACTCTTCCACGAGGCGCGTCTCCGATGCGATGATTTCGCGGCCGGTCTTCTCGGCGGCTTCCTGCATGACGTCGGTGAAGATCTTCTTTTCATCGGCCGAGAGCTTGCCCCACAGCTGCCCCGAGCAGATCGTGAGCAGCGAATCGACGATGTGGCCGGTCAAAGAAATGTTCTTCTGCACCTCGAAGAACTTCTTGGCCTCGATGGTGGGCAGCGGGTTCTCCTGCGCATCGACCGTGTTGTTCTGCAGGGCCAGGTACACCTCGGCGAACGCGATGGGCGTCGGGTTGGCGCCCAGCGCCTTCGGGAAGGCGAGGTAGGCCGGCGCATCGGGCACGCGGATCTTCAGGCCCTTCATGTCCTCGGGCTTGCTCACCGGCCGCGCCGCGCTCGATGTCACGTGGCGTGCGCCGTAGTAGCTGAGCGCGGTGATGTGGTTGCCGCTCTTGTCGTCGTAGCCCTTGGCGAGCTCGTTGAAAACGTCGCTCTTGGCGTACTTCAGCTGGTGCTCGGCATCGCGGAAGATGAAGGGAAAGTACGAGATCGCCAGCGGCGTGTAGGTGCGCCCCGCGAAGCTCGCGCCCGACAGGATGATGTCGACCGTGCCCAGCGTCAGGCCCTGGTTGATGTCGGCTTCCTTGCCGAGCGTGGAGGCCGGGAACACCTGGATGTCGTACTTGCCGTTGGTGCGCTTCTTGATCTCCTCGGCGGCCCACACCGAGTACTTGTGGAAGGGCTCCGAGGTCTCGTAGACGTGCGCCCACTTGAGCTTGGTCTGCGCCGAGGCGATGCCCGGGATGCCCACGACGCCGGCCGCGAGGGCGCAGGCGGCCAGGGCCTTGAGGGCGGTGCGTTTGCTGCTGTTCTTGCTGTCTCTGATCATGTGGCTTGTCTCCGTTGTAGTCATTGGCAGGAATGCTGGCGAGAAATCAGGAAGGCTTCGCGCGTCGCCAGCTCGCGCTGAATCGCTGGTGCGACTTGTCCATGTGCGCATGCATCGCGGCACGCGCGCCATCGGCGTCGCGGGCGGCCACCGCATCGCGGATGGCCTCGTGCTCGAGGATGGCCGAGCGCCAGGAAGAAACGTTCTCGAAGTAGCCGCCCAGGCGCGTGAAGATCGGACCCTTGCGCGAGTCCCAGAAGTTCTGCACCGTCTCGACCAGCACCGCGTTGCCGCTGGCGTTCACGATGGCCAGGTGGAAGGCGCGATCGCCCTCCAGCGGCATCACCTTGCGGTCGGCCATCTCGCGCATGACCTCGATGGCGCGCGTCATCGCGTCGACGTCCTTGCGCTTGCCGGCGGTGGCGGCAATGGCGGCCGTCTCGCCCTCGATCACGCGGCGCGCGCGGATCAGCTCCAGCGGCCCCCATTCGGTGGGCGCGACCGGTGCGGCGGCGCGGTGCGAACGATCGAGCACATACACGCCGGAGCCCGTGCGCACCTCGACCCAGCCCTCGACCTCGAGCGCGATCAGCGCCTCGCGCACCGAAGGGCGGCTCACGCCGAGCTGCTTGGCGAGGTCTCGCTCGGCGGGAAGGCGGGCGCCCACGACGAACTCGCCCTTGGCGATCAGCGCACGGAGCTGGTCGGCGATCTGGCGATAGAGGCGTTGGGGTTCGACGGTCTGGAGGGGCACGGACGAGAGACGGAGCGTGTTTAAGGGTTGTCCTGAATTGGACAAGTGGTAAGGCCAATTCAGAATACGATGTGTCGCCCGTGTCACCCATCGGGCCAAACCCGAATCGGAGACATCCATGAGACTGAAGGGAAAGACCGCGCTCGTCACCGCAGCCGGCCAGGGCATCGGCCACGCGAGCGTGCTGGCGCTCGCCGCGGAGGGCGCCCAGGTCTGGGCCACCGACGTCAACGAGAAGCTGCTGGAGCGCTATGCGGGCATCGCGAACGTCACCGCCGTGAAGCTCGACGTGCTCGACAAGGCCGCCATCGGCGCGCTGTTCGCCAGGCTGCCCGCGCTCGACGTGCTCTTCAACTGCGCGGGCGTGGTGCACAACGGCGCCATCGAGCAGGCGAGCGACGACGACCTGGCCTTCGCCTTCGCGCTCAACGTGCGCGCGCAGATGTGGACCATCCAGGCCGTGCTGCCCGGCATGCTCGAGGCGGGGCGCGGCAGCATCATCAACATGGCGAGCGTGTGCTCCAGCATGAAGGGCCTGCCCAACCGTTTTGTCTACGGCACCACCAAGGCCGCGGTGCTCGGCCTCACCAAGAGCGTGGCGGCCGACTACGTGACCAAGGGCATCCGCTGCAATGCGGTGTGCCCGGGCACCGTCGATACGCCGTCGCTGGGCGACCGCATCAACGCCAACGCCGATCCCGAGGAAGCCCGCAAGGCCTTCATCGCGCGCCAGCCGATGGGCCGGCTCGCACAGGCGGAAGAAATCGCGCCCGTGGTCGTGTTCCTGGCGAGCGACGAATCGATCTTCGCCACCGGCCAGTTCTTCACTGTCGACGGCGGCATCACGATATGAACCAGCTCGACTTCACGGGCCGGCACGCCGTCATCACCGGCGGCGCCACGGGCCTGGGCTTCGGCATCGCGCAGAGGTTGATCGCATCGGGCGGCAGCGTCACGCTGTGGGACCGCGACGAGGCCGCGGCCAACCAGGCGGCGCAATCGCTCGGCGACAAGGCCTTCGCACTGAAGGTCGATGTGTCGCAGCAGCCTTCGGTCGCCAAGGCCGTGGCGGCCACGCTGGCGCATTCGCCGCGCATCGATGCGCTGGTCAACAGCGCGGGCATCACCGGCCCCAACGTCAAGCTGTGGGACTACCCGGTGGACGACTGGCGCCAAGTGATGGAGGTCAATATCAATGGCGTGTTCCTGTGCTGCCGCGAAGTGGTCGGGCAGATGCGCAAGCAGGGCTACGGGCGCATCGTCAACATCGCCTCGGTCGCCGGCAAGGAGGGCAACCCCAACGCCAGCGCCTACAGCGCGAGCAAGGCGGCCGTCATCGGCATCACCAAGTCGCTCGGCAAGGAATTGGCCGACACCGGCATCCGCGTGAACTGCGTGACGCCCGCGGCGGTGAAGACGGCGATCTTCGACCAGATGACGCCCGAGCACATCGCCTTCATGTTGTCGAAAATACCGATGGGCCGCTTCGGCACGGTGGAAGAGGTGGCCGCGATGGTCGGCTGGCTCTGCACCGAAGATTGTTCGTTCTCCACCGGCGCGGTCTTCGACCTCTCCGGTGGCCGCTCCACTTATTGATCATTCAATGTACTGAAAGGAAAGCATGAAACTCGTCCGCTATGGCAACCCCGGCAAGGAGAAGCCCGGCCTCATCGACGCAGACGGCAAGCTGCGCGACCTGAGCGCCATCGTCAAGGACATCGGTCCCGACCAGCTCGGCGATGCCGCCATCGCCAAGCTGCGCAAGACCAAGCTCGACAAGCTGCCGCTCGTGAAGGGCAAGCCGCGCCTGGGCAGCCCCGTGGCCAACGTCGGCAAGTTCATCGCCATTGGCCTCAACTACGCGGACCACGCGGCCGAATCGGGCCTGCCGGTGCCCAAGGAGCCCGTGGTCTTCATGAAGGCCAACAGCTGCATCCAGGGCCCGAATGACCCGGTGATGCTGCCCAAGGGCTCGGTCAAGACCGACTGGGAAGTCGAGCTCGGCGTGGTCATCGGCACGAAGGCGCGCTACGTCTCGCAGAAGAGCGCCCTCGACTACGTGGCCGGCTACTGCACCATCAACGACGTGAGCGAACGCGAATACCAGATCGAGCGTGGCGGCACCTGGGACAAGGGCAAGGGTTGCGACACTTTCGGCCCTCTCGGCCCCTGGCTCGTGACGCGCGACGAAATCGAGAACCCGCAGAAGCTCTCGATGTGGCTCGACCTGAACGGCCAGCGCGTGCAGACCGGCAGCACCAAGACCATGATCTTCACGGTCGCCAAGATCGTGAGCTACGTGAGCCAGTTCATGACCCTGATGCCCGGCGACGTGATCACCACCGGCACGCCCCCCGGCGTCGGCATGGGCATGAAGCCGCCGCTGTACCTCAAGAAGGGCGATGTCATGACGCTCGGTATCGAAGGCCTCGGCGAACAGCGCCAGGAAGTGATTCCCTTCAAGCTCTGATCCCTGCGATCATCCGGCGGATGAAAGCGC
This sequence comes from Variovorax trehalosi, assembly GCF_051216415.1. Classification (NCBI taxonomy): domain Bacteria; kingdom Pseudomonadati; phylum Pseudomonadota; class Betaproteobacteria; order Burkholderiales; family Comamonadaceae; genus Variovorax; species Variovorax trehalosi. The sequence continues at coordinate 219,305 of NZ_JBPJZG010000010.1, read as the reverse complement.
CGCCGGACCATCGATCGCAAGTGTTCGGCACGCCCTGGGAGGGCGTGCACGGCACCGCGATCGAGAGTGCCCGCCACTACGGCCGGCACTGGCATTCCACCTATGGACTCGGCCTGCTGGAGCAGGGCGCGCAGCGCTCGGCCAGCGGGCGCGGCAAGGTCGATGCGTATGCCGGCGACCTGATCGCCACCAACCCCGGTGAAGTGCACGACGGCATGCCGCTCGGCGGACCGTCGCGCCGTTGGCGCATGGTGTATTTCGATGCCGAGGTGATGGCCGCGATCAATGGCGATGTCGCCGCCGATGTGGCGTTGACGCGCCCCGTCATCCAGGACGCAAGGCTCGGCGACACGTTGCGCCGCCTGCTCACCCATCTCGACGATTGGCGCACCGCGTCACCCGATGCGCGCCGCGTCGAACTGCTTGCCTGTGAAGAATCACTGGCCGAAGTCTGCGGCCTGCTGCGCGACAACCATTCCACCGCCGCACCTTCGCGCGAAGCTGCTGCCGACGTGAAGCAGGTGCGCGACCGCCTCGCCGATGAACTGCTCGCCCCGCCCACGCTCGCCGAACTCGCCGCGATGACGGGCCTGAGCACCTACCAGGTACTGCGCCGTTTCGAGAGGACCTACGGCGTGCCGCCGCATGCGTGGCTGGTGCTGCAGCGCAGCGAACGCGCGCGCCACCTGATCCGCCACGGCGCCGACCTCGCAGAGGCCGCGGCCGCGAGCGGCTTCTCCGACCAGAGCCACATGACGCGCATCTTCACGCGCCAGTTCGGCTTCACCCCCGGCGCCTGGCAGCGCGGTCTTCGGTTTTAAATGTCCCATTGACAGAACATTGAAACTGCAAAAACATCAAAGGCATGTCGCAAATGCCTTTGCCGAAGTACCACCAGATCTACTTGGTCCTGCGTGAGCAGTTGCACGAGGGGCGTTTCGCGGAAGGCCTGCCCGGCGAGCTTGCGCTCATGGCGCAGTTCGGCGTGGCGCGCGTCACAGTGCGCCGCGCACTCGAACAGCTTTCGTCCGAAGGCCTGATCGCCCGCAACCCCGGCCGGCGCACGCGCGCATTGCCACCACCTGCCGCCGGTGAACAGCCGGGCACGAAGAACCTGGAGCGCGCCAACCTGCGCGGCCTGCTCGAGAACCTCGTCACCATGGGCCTGCACACCTCGGTGAAGGTGATCGAGGTCGCGACCATCACCGCCTCCACCCAGGTGGCCGAGGCGCTGCAGTTGCAACTGGGCGATGCAGTGCAGAAGGCGGTGCGCGTGCGCTCCACCAAGGAAGGCCCGCTCTCGCACATCACCACCTACGTGCCCGACACGATCGCGCGCCGCTTCGGCCGCCGCGAACTCTCGAAGAAGCCCATCCTGGTGCTGCTGGAAGAGTCGGGCGTGAAGGTGGGCCGCGCGCACCAGACCATCTCCGCGCGCCTGGCCGACAACGTGCTCGCGCAGCACCTGGATGTGTCGGTCGGCTCGGCCCTGCTCGCGGTGCGCCGCCTCATCTACGACGAAGACGAGCGGCCCGTGCAGTGGCTGCACGGCTTTTATCGCCCCGACCGCTACACCTACGAAATGCAGCTCTCCCGCGTGGGCAGCATCGACGCGAAGGTGTGGGTCAGTAAAGACGTGTCAGCCCAGTTCAACTGAAGAGAAAAAGGAAAGCCCCACCATGCAGAACCGCCGCAGTTTCGTGTCGCAGTCCGCCGCCCTGGCGACCGCCGTTGCCTTCCCGCTCGTGGCCGGCGCACAGCCCAAGACCGTCAAGGTTGGCGTGCTGCATCCGGTCACCGGTGCGCTGGCTTACTCGGGCCAGCAGTGCCGCCTCGGTGCGCTGATGGCCATCGAGGACATCAACGCGGCGGGCGGCATCAAGTCGCTTGGCGGCGCGAAGCTGGAGGCCCTGCTGGGCGATGCGCAGTCGCAGCCGCAAGCGGGCGCAGCAGAAGTGGAGAAGATGAACGAGGCCGGCGTCTCGGCCATCTTGGGTGCGTATGCGTCGGCCATTTGCCTGGCCACCACGCAGGCTGCGGCCAAGTACAACCTGCCGCACGTGGTCGATGTGGGCGTGGCCGACCAGATCGTGGAGCGCGGCCTGAAGAACACCTTCCGTTTCGGCCCCGGCTACAAGAAGTCGACCGAGGTGGCCATGGCCAACCTGCTGGTGCTCAACAAGGCCGCGGGCAACCCGGCCAAGACCGTGATGATCATTCACGAGGAGTCGCTCTTCGGCGCCGGCACCGCGCAGCTGCTCTCGCGCGAGTTGCCGGGCTACGGCTTCGAGGTGAAGGAAGTGGTCAAGCATGCCAACCCCACGCGCGACTTCAACAACATCGTGCTGCGCATGAAGTCGATCAACCCCGACATCGTGATCCCGGCCAACTACTACAACGAATACGCGCTGCTGGTGCGCACCATGCAGCAGCAGAAGGTGGTGCCCAAGGCGATCTTCTCGGTGCTGGGCGGCGCGGCGTCGAGCTACAAGTTCGTGAAGGAGTTTCCGGACGCGGCCAACGGCATCATCGACTGCAACCACTGGTTCAACCCCAAGGACAAGCGCGCGCAGGACCTGCGCAAGCGCGTCGAGGCCAAGGGCCAGTTCTTCAGCTACGAGGTCTTCATGACCTACGCCTCGATGTGGCTGCTGGCCGATGCACTGGAACGCGCGAAGTCCACCGAGCGCGCCGCCATCGTCGACGCGCTGGAGAAAAGCACCTTCTCGAACCACTTCATGCCCTACGGCCCGACGAAGTTCGTCAACGGCCAGAACGAGGGCGCGCAGCCGCTCATGACGCAGGTGGTGAAGAACGACATCAAGGTCATCATTCCGCGCGACTACCGCGAAGTGGACCCAGTGTTCCCGCTGCGCGCGGCCTGAAGCGGAAGGCGGGATGTTCGATTTCGGCATTCTTTTCCCGTCGGTCCTGAACGGGCTGACGACGGGCGCGGTGTACGCACTGATCGCGCTGGGGCTCACGCTGATCTACGGCGTCCTGCACATCATCAACTTCGCGCACGGCGCCAGCCTGATGCTGGCGCTATACGCGGTGTACTTCCTGAAAGAGAAGCTTGGCATCGACCCGTACCTGGCGCTGCCCATCGTCGTGCTGGGCATGTTCGCGCTCGGCTATGCGCTGCAACGCGTGGTCATCAACCGCGCGGGCCACGGCAAGGACGAGAACATCCTGCTCGCCACGCTGGGCATCGCGATCGTCATGGAGAACCTCGCGCTGCTGTTCTTCAAGTCCGACACGCGCAACATCGACACCGCCTATTCGCTGAGCACCGTCGCCATCGGCCCCGCGATGATCGCGGTGCCCAAGCTCGTCGCCTTCGCGGGTGCGCTGGTCGTCTCGGGCATCCTGTTCTGGATCATGGGCCGCACCGACCTCGGCCGCGCCATCCGCGCGGTCGCGAAAGAGAAGGAGGGTGCCAAGCTCATGGGCATCGACGTGGACCACGTCTACGCGATGAGCTTCGGCATCGGCCTTGCGTGCCTGGGCGCTGCCGCGTGCTTCCTGCTGCCGGCGTACTACGTCAACCCGCAGGTGGGCGGCGGCTTCGTGCTCGTGGCTTTCACCATCGTCGTGCTCGGCGGCATGGGCAGCTTCGTGGGGGCGCTGATCGGCGGCTTCCTCGTCGGCATCGTCGAGTCGCTCGGTGGTCTCTACCTCGGTGAATCGCTCGGGCAGATCGGCATCTTCGCGATCTTCATCGGCGTGGTGCTCTTCAGGCCGCAAGGCATGTTCGGGGCCAAGGCATGAGCGCGGGCATGAAGCAACTTGCGGGCATCGCACTCTTCGCGGTGTTGGTCGCGTGCGTGCCCTTCGTCACGAAGTCGGGCGTCACGCTCAACTTCGTGATGATGGCGCTCTACGCCACGCTCATCGCGCAGGCCTGGAACATCCTCGGCGGCTTCGGTGGTCAGTTCTCGTTCGGGCATGCGCTGTTCTTCGGCACCGGCGCGTACATCCAGGCGATCGCGCAGCTGCAGGGCGGCATCAACGCCTGGGTCGCGCTGCCGCTGGCCATCGTCGGCGCGGCGCTGGTCGGGCTCTTCATGGGCGCGCTCACCTTCCGCTATGGCCTGAAGGGCTCGTACTTCGCGCTGGTCACGCTGGCCTTCGCCGAGGTGTTCCGCATCCTCGCGCTGTCGGTCGATTTCACCGGCGGCGGCGTCGGGCTCATGGTGCCGCTGCGCGAATCGGTGGGCAACCTGCAGTTCTCTTCGCGTGCGGGTTACCTGTGGGTGGTGCTCGCGATGGTGGTCGCGGCGCTGCTGGTCACCTGGTGGCTGCGCAACGGGCGCTTCGGCGCCTACCTGCAGGCGGTGCGCGACAACGAGGACGCGGCGCGCGCCGTCGGCGTCAATCCGTTTCGCGTGAAGCTCGCGGCCATCGGTTTGTCCGCCGCCTTCATGGGCGCGGCAGGCGCCTTCTACGTGCAGGTGTTCCAGTACATCGACGCGGGCATCGCCTACGGTCCGGCCGTGTCGATCGAGGCGCTGGTCGCGGCCATCGTCGGCGGCATGGGAACGATGTGGGGCCCGGTGCTCGGCGCGGTCGTGCTGCATGTGCTGTCGGACCTCACGCGCAACCTCTTCGGCGAACTGCCGGGCATCAACATGGTGATCTATGGCACAGTGCTCGTGCTCATCGTCATCTTCGTGCCGCGCGGCATCGCGGGCATCGGGCTGTCGGTGCGGCAGCTGTGGAAGCCGAAGGGAGGCCGCCATGACTGACGCCCTGCTGGCCATCGACGGCCTCTCGCGCTCGTTCGGCGGCCTGAAGGCCGTGCAGAACGTGAGCCTCTCGGTGCGCGAGGGCAGCCTGAGTGCGCTGATCGGCCCGAACGGCGCGGGCAAGACCACGCTGTTCGCGCTGATGTCGGGGTTCCTCAAGCCCGACACCGGCACCGTGCGCTTCGCGGGCGAGGACATCACTGGCCGCGAGCCGCACCGCAATGCGGCGCTCGGCATGACCCGCACCTTCCAGATCGTGAAGCCCTTCGCCGCGCAGACCGTGCGCGAGAACATCGCCGTCGGCGCGCACCTGCATGTGCGTGGCCGCGCCGAGGCGCTGCAGAACGCCGAGGCCGTCGCGCTGCGCGTGGGCCTCGCGCCGCAGCTGGACAAGCCCGCATCGGACCTCACCGTGGCCGGCCGCAAGCGCCTCGAGCTGGCGCGCGCGCTCGCCACCAGGCCGCGCCTGTTGCTGCTCGACGAAGTGCTCGCGGGCCTCAACCCGCAGGAGATCGCCGAGATGATGCCGGTGGTGCGCGGCATCGCCGACAGCGGCGTCACCGTGCTGATGATCGAGCACGTCATGCAGGCCGTGATGCACCTGGCCGAACACGTGTGGGTGCTCGCGCAGGGCCAGCTGATCGCCGAGGGCAGCCCTGCGCAAGTGACCTCCGACGACAAGGTCGTCGAAGCCTATCTGGGGCATGGCACCGCGGCGCGGTTGCGCAAGGCCGCATCGGGAGTTCAGGCATGAGCGCGTTGCTCGAGATTCAAGGCCTGCGCGGCGGCTACGGCCGCGTCGAGGTGCTGCGCGGCGTCGACCTCAAGGTGAACGCGGGCGAGATGGTCGCGCTGCTCGGCAGCAACGGCGCGGGCAAGTCCACGCTCAACAAGATGGTCTGCGGCCTGTGCCCCGCCTGGGGTGGGACGGTGCGCTTCGACGGCAAGGACCTGAGCGGCGCGCACTACCGCGATGTGGTCAAGGCCGGCCTTATCCAGGTGCCCGAAGGCCGCAAGGTGTTTCCCAACCTGAGCGTGCTGGAGAACCTGGAGCTGGGCTCCTTCACCCGCGCCCGCGAGCGGCGCGCGGCCAACGTCGAGAAGATGTTCCACATCTTCCCGCGGCTGCGCGAGCGCATGGCGCAGCACGCCGGCACGATGAGCGGCGGCGAGCAGCAGATGCTGGCCATTGCGCGCGGCCTCATGGCCGAGCCCGTGCTGCTGATCCTCGACGAACCCTCGCTCGGCCTCTCGCCGCTGCTGGTCGAGGAGATGTTCTCGCTGATCCGCAACTTGCGCGACGGCGGCCTCGCCGTGATGCTGGTCGAGCAGAACGTGGGCCAGTCGCTGGAGATCGCCGACCGCGCCTACGTGCTGGAGAACGGCAGCGTGCGCTTCTCGGGCCTGCCCGGCGAACTGCTCGGCAGCGACGAACTGCGGCGCGCCTACCTGGGGCTCTGACCCCCGCGAAACACCCCACGATTTTCCCGGAGAACAACACATGAAAAGACGCGACATCCTCCTCTCGTCGCTGGCCGCGGCATGGGCCGGCGGCGCCTTCGCGCAGATCGGCAATGCGCCGGTTCGCATCCTCGTAGGCGCACCCGCGGGCGGCTCGACCGACACGCTCGCACGCTCGCTCGCCGTGAGCATGGGCCCGGCGCTCGGCCGCACGGTGATCGTCGAGAACCGGCCCGGCGCGGGCGGCAACATCGCCGCCGATGCGGTGGCCAAGGCCGCACCCGACGGCAACACGCTCCTGATGAGCTTCACGAGCCACGCGATCAACGCCACGCTCTACCCGACGCTGCCCTTCGATCCGGTGAAGGACTTCACAGCGCTCACCTGCGTGGCGACGTCGCCGTCGATCCTCGTGGCGCACCCGTCGCTGCCCGCCAAGGACGTGCGCGAGCTCATCGCGCTCGCCAAGGCGAAGCCCGGGCAACTGAACTTCGCGATCGGCGCGGTGGGCTCCTCGCTGCACATGGCGGGCGAGGCCTTCAAGATGCAGTCGGGCGTGGACATCGTGAACATCCCCTACAAGGGCACCTCGCCTGCCGTGCAGGACGTGCTCGCGGGCCAGGTGCAGCTGATGTTCGCGGCCGTGGGCAATGTCAAGGCGCACATCCAGGCCGGCAAGCTCAAGGCGCTGGGCGTGACCACGGCCAAGCGGCTGCCCGCCTTTCCGAACGTGCCGGCGATTGCCGAGGCGCTGCCGGGCTACGAATCGAGCGCATGGTTCGGCCTCTTCGGCCCTGCGCACATGCCGGCGGACCGCGTGAAGCAGATCGGCGATGCCGCGCGCCACGCGCTGCAGCAGGCCGACATGCGCCAGCGGCTGGACACTGAAGGTGCGATTCCCGTCGGCAATTCGACCGAACAGTTCTCCGCCTTCGTGCAGAGCGAGATCACGCGCTGGGCCAAGGTGGTCAAGTTCTCGGGAGCCAAGCCGGAATGACATCGATGGCTCCAACCCGCGCGCCGGCAGAGACGCTGGCGCAGAAGCTCATCGCACGCGCGAGCGGACGCGAGCGGGTGTCGGTGGGCGAGATCGTGACCTGCGGCGTCGACATGGCGATGTTCCACGACTCCTCGGGTCCGCGGCGCCTGAAGCCGATGCTCGAGGAACTCGGCGCGCAGATCTGGGACCGCTCGCGCGTGGTGCTGGTCATGGACCACTACGTGCCCGAGCGCGACGACGACTCGCGCCGCATCGTGCGCATCGCGCGCGACTGGGCGCGCGACCAGCAGCTGCCGCACGTGTACGACAGCCAGGGCATCTGCCACGTGGTGGTGCCGCAGCACGGCCACATCCGCCCCGGCATGCTGTGCGTGGGCGGCGACTCGCACTCGCCGACGGGCGGCGCGTTCGGCGCCTACATGTTCGGCATCGGCAGCACCGAGATGCTGGGCGTGATGGTGACTGGCGAGATCTGGCTGCGCGTGCCCGAGACCATCCGCATGTGGTGGGACGGCGCGCTTCCCGCGGGCGTGACCGCCAAGGACATGATGCTGCACATGATCGGCCGCTTCGGCATGAACGGCGGGCGCTACCAGGCGGTCGAGTTCGCGGGGCCCGCGGTCGTCGCGCTGTCGATGCAGGAGCGCATGACGCTCTCGAACATGAGCGCCGAGCTGGGTGCGCAGGCCGGGCTGATCGCCCCCGACGCGACCACGGCCCAGTTCCTGGCCGGCGCGGGCGCACCGCCCGTCGACATGGCTCCTTGGTTCACTGACGAAGATGCGGCGCTCACGGACCATCGCTTCGATGCCTCCACGCTGGAGCCTTACATCGCCGCGCCGCACAGCCCGGCCAATGCGCACGGCGTGAGCCGGTACGTGGGCACGCATGTCGACGTGGCGTACATCGGCGCCTGCACCGGCGCCAAGCTCGACGACCTGCGCGCCGCCGCGCAGGTGCTGCGCGGCCACAAGGTGGCCAGCGGCATCCGCCTGATCGTGGCGCCCGCTAGCATCCGCGACCAGGAAGCGGCGCGCGAGGAGGGTGTGCTGCAGGTGCTGATGGACGCCGGCGCCGAGCTGTTCCCCACCGCCTGCGGCGCCTGCTCCGGCTATGGCGATCCGATGGGCGACGACGTCACCGTCATCTCGACCACCGCGCGCAACTTCAAGGGCCGCATGGGCTCGCCGACCGCACAGGTCTATCTGGGCTCGCCCTACACGGTGGCGGCGGCTGCATTGCGCGGCTGCGTGACCGATCCGCGCGAGGTGCTCGCATGAACGGCCAGACCCTGCATCGTGTCTGGCGCCTGGGCGCCGATGTCGACACCGACGCGCTCGCACCGGGCCATGCGATGAAGCACGGCATCGACATCATCGCGAAGCACTGTCTCGAAGCCGTGCGGCCGGAGTTCGCAGGCGAAGTGCAACCGGGCGACGTGATCGTGGCCGGCCCCAACTTCGGCATCGGCTCCTCGCGCGAGCAGGCTGCGGCCGTGCTCGTGCAACTCGGTGTGGCGGCGGTGATCGCGCCGTCGTACAGCGGGCTCTATTTCCGCAATGCCTTCAACCTCGGCCTGCTGCTCCTGACCTGTGCCGAGGCCGAGACGCTGAACGAGGGCGACCGCATCGCCCTGGACACCACGGCGCCCGCCGTCGTCTCGCCCCGCGGTGCACGACTGGCCTGCGAGCCCGTGCCCGGATTCCTCATGGACATGGTCCGCGCCGGCGGATTGATGAACCAGTTACGCCAGCGTGGCGGCTCTCCGGCCTCCCAGAAAGCAAGCAATGCCTGATCCTTCCTCTTTCGCGGCGACCGCGACAGCGATCGACCCCGTCACGCTCGCCGTGCTGCGCGGCCGCCTCGAACAAGTGGCCGACGAGATGGACGCCACGCTCTACCGCAGCGCGTTCAATCCCATCATTGCCGAGGCGCATGACGCCTGCCACGGCCTGTACGACGCGGTGAGCGGCGACACGCTGGTGCAGGGCAAGTCGGGCCTGCCGGTGTTCGTCGGCGCCATGGCCTTTGCCGTGCGCGCCACCGCCAAGGCGGCCGGGCCGCGCGGCGGCATGAAGGACGGCGACATCTGGATCAGCAATGACGCCTACGACGGCGGCACGCACGCCAACGACTTCAAACTGGTCAAGCCCTTCTTTCGCAACGGCAAGCTCTACTGCCACATGGCCTCGGCCGCGCACTGGCACGACGTGGGCGGCGCGGTGCCCGGCAATTACAACCCTGCCGCCACCGAGTGCTGGCAGGAGGCGGTGCAGATTCCGCCCGTGCGCATCGTGCGCGATGGCGTGCTCGATGCCGACGTGCTCGCCATCCTGCAGGCCAACACGCGGCTTCCCGACAGCCTCTGGGGCGACCTGAACGGCCAGCTCGCGGCGCTGGAGCTCGGCGAGAAGCGCCTGAACGGCCTGCTCGACGAGTACGGCGACGACCTGGTGCTGAACGCGCTGGGCGAACTGCGCGGCCGCGCGCTGCGCCTCATGCGCTCGCACATCGCGTCGCTGCCCGACGGGCGCTACAGCTTCGAGGACGTGCTCGACAACGACGGCATCACGAACGAGCCGCTCACCATCGCGCTGGACATGACGGTGGCCGGCGACAGGCTCTTGCTCGACTTTTCGCGCACCTCGCCGCAATGCGCGGGGCCGGTGAACATCTCGCGCGCCACCGCGGTGGCCGCGTGCTACGTCGCGCTCAAGCACCTGTTTCCCGATGTGCCGGCCAATGCCGGTGTGCTCGACGCGGTGGACTTCAACATCCCCGATAAGCTGGTGATCAGCTGCGAACGCCCGCGCCCGGTCGGCGGCTACACCGAGACCATCCTGCGCATGATCGACGTGATCTTCAGCGCCGCCGCGCAGGCCGGTCCGACGCGCGCCGTGGCGCAAGCCTACGGCACGATCAACGCGCTGTCGATCGCGGGCCACCGCAGCGACAAGGGCCGTGAAGGCCAGCGCTGGGTGATGTTCAGCTTCTTCGGCGGCGGCCATGGCGGTCACTCGGGCGGCGACGGGCTCTCGCATGGCAATGCGCCGATCTCGACCGCGACGATTCCGCCGCTCGAGATCCTCGAAGCCGCGTACCCGGTGCGCTTCACCGAATGGTCGCTGCGCGCCGATTCGGGCGGCGACGGCCGGCACCGCGGCGGGCTCGGCGCCGTGTATGAAATCGAACTGCTGGAGAAAGACGCCGAGGTGTTCGTCTTCGGCGAGCGCGGCACCTCGCCGCCCAAAGGCATCGCGGGCGGCGGCGAAGGTGCGGTCAACAGATTCAGCTACGAGAACGAAGGCACATGGCACACGCCGCCGATGGTTTCGAAGATGCGCGGCATCCAGCTCGCGCGCGGAGAGCGCGTGCGGCTCGAAACGCCCGGCGGCGGCGGTTGGGGCCATGCGGCCGAGCGGCCCGCGCCCCAGCGCGAAGCCGACAGCGCGATGGGTTACGTGACGACCGGCAGCAGCGACAAGAAGGCGACCGAATGACTTCCACTGGTAAATCCCTTGTCGTCGGCGTCGATGTCGGCGGCACCTTCACCGACCTTTTTGTGCTCGACGAGGCGAACGGCACGGCGCGCATCGTCAAGGTGCCGTCCACGCGCGGCGAGGAAGCGCGCGGCTTCATGAACGGCGTGGCGCGCGTGGCCGATTCGGCCGCCGACATTTCCACCATCGTGCACGGCACCACGGTCGGAACGAATGCGTTGCTGGAGCGCAAGGTGGCGCGCACCGGCATCATCACCACGCGCGGTTTCCGCGACGTGCTGGAGATGCGCCGCCGCGACCGCCCGGAGACCTGGGGCCTGCGCGGCAGCTTCACGCCCGTGGTGCCGCGCGACCTGCGCCGCGAAGTGGACGAACGCGTGCTGGCCGACGGCACGCTGCACACCGCGGTCGACCTGGAGCAGGTGCGCGCCGAGGCACGCTCGCTGCTCGAAGCGGGCTGCGAGGCCGTGTGCGTGTTCTTCATCAACACCTACGCGAACCCCGAGAACGAGCGCCTGGCCGTCGCGGCGGTGCGCGAACTGTGGCCCAACCCGCATGTCACCTCTGCGAGCGAAGTGCTGCCCGAGATCCGCGAGTTCGAGCGCTGCTCGACCGCCACGCTCAACGCGGCGCTGCAGCCGGTGGTGGGCAGCTACCTCGGCCGGCTCGAATCCGACCTGCGCGGCCAGGGCTTCGCGGGCGAACTGCTGGTGGTGCAGAGCAATGGCGGCGTGATGTCGCGCCAGACCGCGAGCGACCTGCCGGTGCGCACGGCGCTCTCGGGTCCGGCGGCGGGCGTGATCGCCTGCGCGGCGATTGCGCGCGCGGCGGGCTTTCCCAACGCGATCACCGGCGACATGGGCGGCACGTCGTTCGATGTGTCGCTGGTGGCGAACGGCGAGGCCGCATTGGCCGCGCAGACCGCCATCGAGTTCGGCATGGTGATCCGCTCGCCCATGATCCAGATCGAGACCATCGGCGCCGGTGGCGGCTCCATCGCCTCGGTGGATGCGAGCGGCATGCTGCAGGTCGGCCCCGAGTCGGCCGGCAGCGTGCCGGGGCCGGCGTGCTACGGGCGCGGCAACATGCGCCCGACGGTGACCGATGCGAACGTGCTGCTGGGGCGCATCGCTGCGGACCGACCGCTGGGCGGCGGTTTGCTCGCGGCGCTGGATGCGGAGAAGTCGCGCCAGGCCATCGAGGAACATGTCGCGCTTCCGCTGGGCCTCGATGTGCACGCAGCGGCCGAGGCGATTCTCACGGTGGCCAATGCGCGCATGGCGGGCGCCATTCGCCTCGTTTCCATCGAGCGCGGCCACGATCCGCGCCGCTTCGCCTACATGCCGTTCGGTGGCGGCGGTGCGCTGCATGTGTGCGCCATGATGCGCGAGGTGGGCGTCGCCACGGGCATCGTGCCGCGCTACCCCGGCGTGACCTCGGCGCTCGGCTGCGTGATCGCCGACATGCGCCACGACGCTGTGCAGACGCTCAACAAGCCGCTGACCGAGCTCGACGTGGGCGACGTGCAACGCCGCATCGACGAACTGGCGGCGAGCTGCCAGCAGCGCCTCGACTCCTCGGGCGTGCGCTTCGACGACGTGCGCGAGGTGATCGCGCTCGACATGCTCTACGCAGGGCAGACGCACACGCTGCCCGTGGTGCTCGCGGACGCCGGCAAGGCGCCGCTCACGGCCGCATCGATCCGCGCCGCGTTCGAAGCCAGCTACACGGCAGCGTTCGGCCGCGTGCTCGAAGGCATCCCGATCCGGGTGATGAACCTGCGCTACGCGCGCATCGGCGTGCGGCCCAAGTTCGACCTGAAGGTGCTCGCGCCCGAAGGCGAGGGCAGCACTGCGCCGCTGGGCACGCAGCGCGTGTTCCACCACGGCCAGTGGCACGAGGCCGTGCGCTACGCGCGGCTCGAACTGCCGGTGGCTGCGCGCATCGAAGGGCCCGCGATCCTGGAGCAGGCCGACACCACCGTGTGGCTCGAACCCGGCTTCCACGCCGAGGTCGATGCGCACGGCAACTTGCTGGTGAGACTGTCATGAGCGAGGCGACGAAACCCTTTGCGACGAAGACGGCTCTGGTTGTCATCGACCTGCAGAACGACTTTCTCGATGCGAACGGCGCCTATGCGCGCGGCGGCGATACCAATCCTCCGGCGCTGCTGCTGCCGGCGCGCGTGGCCGAGGTCGCGCGCGCGCTCAAGGCGGCGGGTGGCCTCGTGGTTGCGAGCCAGTTCACGCTGTGGCCCGACTCGGCCGGCGAGCCGATGGTGTCGCCGCATCTCAAGGCGCTGCGTCCGTACCTGAAGAAGGGCGACTTCGCGCCGGGCAGTTGGGGCCAAGCGAACGTCGATGCGTTGACCGGACTTGTTGATGTGACGGTCAGCAAGGTTGCGTATTCGGCCTTTTTCAACACGCAGCTCGATTGGGTGCTGCGCCGCGCGGGCATCGACACGGTAGCCATCTGCGGCATCGTCACGAACGGCGGTGTCGCGAGCACTGTGCGCGATGCGCACATGCGCGACTACCGCACGCTGGTGCTCGCCGACGGCTGCGCGGCCTTCGGCGAGGAACGGCACCAGACCTCGCTGGCCGACATGCGCAACGTGGCCGAGGTGACGGACTGCGCGGCCTTCACCGCATCGCTCGCATGACTGGAAGCCCTTCGCGTCTCATCCGCCGCGCGGCGCAGATCGAAGCCGATGTGCACGTGCCGGTGGCCATCGTCGGCGGCGGCGCCTGCGGGCTCACGGCCGCGCTGATGCTGGCCGATGCGGGCGTGGCGTGCGTGGTGCTGGAACGCGATGCGCTGCCGAGCGGATCGACCGCGCTGTCATCCGGCTTCATTCCCGCGCCCGGCACCCGCACGCAGCGCGCGCATGGCGTGCGCGACGACAGCGCCGAGCGCTTCGCCGCCGATATCCAGGCGAAGGCCCACGGGCGCGCGTTGCCTGCGCTGGTCGAGGCCTATGCGGCCTCCATCGGCCCGGCACTCGACGCGCTGCAGGAACGTCATGGCTTGCAGTGGATGCTGCTCGACGGTTTTCTCTATCCGGGACACAGCGTGCATCGCATGCACGCGCTGCCGCAGAAGACCGGCGCCTCGCTGATGGCCGCGCTGCAGTCGGCGGTCGAGGCCGCGGGCATTCCCGTGTTGACGCAGGCGCTGGTCGATACGCTGGTGCTCGATGCCGAGGACCGCGTGATCGGCATCGACTACGCCCGGCCCGACGGCAGCCGCGAGACGCTGGCCTGCGACGCGCTGCTGCTCGCCTGCAACGGCTTCGGCGGCAATGCGCAGATGGTGCGCGCGCTGCTGCCCGAGATGGCAGAGGCCACCTTCGGCGGCCACGTCGGCAACGACGGCAGCGCGATCCTCTGGGGCGAGTCGCTGGGCGCGCGGCTGCGCGACCTCGGCGGCTACCAGGGCCACGGCTCATGGGTCACGCCGCAAGGGGCGTTGATGTCGTGGGCCGTGATGATGGAAGGCGGCGTCCAGGTCAACTGCGAGGGTCGGCGCTTCCATGACGAGACGCAGGGCTACTCGGAAGCGGCCGTGCATGTGCTCGCGCAGCCGGGCGGCATCGCGTGGAATGTGTTCGATGCGCCGCTGCTTGCGTTGGCGCGCGGCTTTCCCGACTTCTGCGATGCCGAAGCGGCAGGCGCTTTGCGCCGCTGCGAATCGGTCGCGGCGCTCGCGGACTGCATCGGCTGTGAATCCACTGTGCTGCAAGGCACGCTGGACGCCATGCGCGACGGCACACCGCCTGACGGCCGCGCGTTCACACGCACACTCGAGGCCCCGTACTTCGCAGTGAAGGTGACGGGCGCGCTCTTCCACACCCAGGGCGGCCTCGACACCGCGCCCGACATGCGCGTGCTGCGCCACGACGGCACGCCCTTCGCCAACCTGTTCGCTGCCGGCGGCGCGGCGGGCGGCGTGTCGGGCGATGCGGTGTGGGGCTATCTCTCCGGCAACGGCCTGCTGAGTGCCGTGGCCGGCGGCTACATCGCGGCGCGCACGGCTGCCGCACTGATCCATTCGACGAAAGCGTCCAGATGACGAACCCTTCCTTCAAGACCCGGCTCGCGCGCAACGACATCGTGCTCGCGCCCGGCGTGTACGACGCACTCAGCGCCCTGGTGGCCGAGCAGGCCGGCTTCGAGGCGCTGTACCTCTCGGGCGCCTCCATCGCCTACACGCGGTTGGGCCGCTCCGACGTGGGCCTGACCACCTTCACCGAGGTGGCCGACACGCTCGCGCGCATCACCGAGCGGGTGAGCCTGCCGGTGATCGTCGATGCCGACACGGGCTTCGGCAACGCGCTCAACACGCAACGCACCGTGCGCGGCTTCGAGCGCGCGGGCGCTGCCATGGTCCAGATCGAGGACCAGACCTTTCCCAAGCGCTGCGGCCACCTCGACGGCAAGGCCGTGGTGCCCGAGCGCGAGATGGTCGGCAAGCTCAAGGCCGCGCTGGACGCGCGCGCATCGAGCGACACGCTGATCCTCGCGCGCACCGATGCGGTGGCGGTCGAAGGGCTCGAGGCGGCGCTCGACCGCGCCGAGGCGTACCTGGCCTGCGGCGTGGACGCGCTCTTCATCGAGGCGCTGCGCTCGCCGGAGCAGATGGATGCAGCGTGCCAGCGCTTCGGCGACCGCGTGCCGTTGCTGGCGAACATGGTCGAAGGCGGCAAGACGCCGATCCAGGATGCGGACGCGCTGCAGAAGCATGGCTTTCGCATCGCGATCTTCCCGGGCGGCACGGCGCGCGCGGTGGTGCACACGCTGCAGGGCTACTACGGGAGCTTGCACCGGCACCGCACCACGCAGCCGTGGCGGCCGCAGATGCTGGACTTCGATGCGCTCAACGAAGTGATCGGCACGCCCGAGCTGATGCGCACCGGGCAGAAATACGACTGAGATTCGCGCCTCAGCGCAACGCTCGGATCAGTTCGTCGTAGACCAGTCGCACCCGCGCCGGAACCGGCGCGCGCTGTGAGCGGTAGACATGGATCGGCCAGGGCTCGGGCGCCTCGGCCTCGAGCACCGCCACCAGCTCACCCGATTGCAGCAGCGGCTCGGCCAGCGGCCCCACGAGCTGGCCGAAGCCCAGGCCCGCGCGCACCGCGGCGCACTCGGCATCGACGTCGTCGGTGACGAAGGCCGGCGCGGCGACCGGCACCTGCCGCCCCTTGCTGAAGAACCACGACCACGGGCGGCCCGAGCTGCGGTCCATCAGCGCGGTGAGCGGAAAGCCGGGCAGCGCATCGAGGCTCTTCGGAATGCCGGTGCGCTCGATCAACGCCGGCGTCGCCACGACGTAAAGGCGCATCTTGCCGACGGTGCGCGCGACGAAGCGCGCATCGCGGATGGGGCCCGCGCGCACCCCGATGTCGATCTGCTCGTCGACCACGTCGGCGTGGGTCTCCGACAGCCGCAGGTCGAGCACCAGGCCGGGATGCTCGGCCAGCATCGGCGCCAGCGCCTGCGGGATCAGCCGGCGGCCGAACACATTGGGCGCAGTGACGCGCACCGTGCCCGCGTGTTGCGACAGCGCGCGCCGGTCGGTGCGGTGGAACAGCGCGTCGACGCCACCCACCGCGACACGCGCACGCTCTGCGAGCTGCCGCCCGAAATCGGTGAGCTGCACCCCGCGCGTGCTGCGGTGAAACAGCGGCTCGCCCAGTTCTTCTTCGAGTTCGCGCACTGCGCGCGTCACCACCTGCGGTGACACGGACAGGCACACGGCCGCCTCGCGAAAGTTGGCGGCATCGGCGGCGGTGAAGAAAACGCGCAGGGCTTCGAGGCGGTTGGACATGGGGTGTTCCTTGTTGAGGAATTCTGAAGTCGCCAGAGTTTCATTTACTGGAACGCGTGGATTTTCCACACTGCATGCACTTCTTCAACACACCCGAAAGGAATTTCTCCATGACATCCGTTCAAGACAACATCAAGGGCAAGGTCGCCATCGTCACCGGCGCGAGCAGCGGCATCGGCGAATCCATGGCGCGCCACCTGGCTGCGCGGGGCGCCAAGGTGGTGCTCGCGGCACGCCGCACCGACCGGCTCGACAAGGTGGTCGCCGAGATCCGCGAGGCCGGCGGCGAAGCCATCGCCGTAGCCACCGACGTGGCGCAACGCGCCGACCTGGAAAAGCTCGCCGCCGCGACCGTCGAAGCCTTTGGCCGCATCGACGTGCTGGTCAACAACGCGGGCGTGATGCCGCTGTCGCCCATCGAGAAGCTCAAGGTCGACGAGTGGGACCGCACCATCGACGTCAACATCAAGGGCGTGCTCTACGGCATCGCCGCGGTGCTGCCGCGCATGCAGGCGCAGGGCAGCGGGCACATCCTGAACGTGGCGTCGATCGCGGGCATCAAGGTGTTCACGCCGATCGGCACCGTGTACAGCGCCACCAAGCATGCAGTGCGTGCCATCTCCGAAGGACTGCGCGTCGAGATGGGCAACAGCGGCGTGCGCGTCACGGTCGTGTCGCCCGGCGCGGTCGAGTCGGAACTGAAGTTCGGCAGCACCGATGCCGAAGCCGCGGCTGGCGTGAAGGCGTTCTACGACGCCAACCAGATCCCGGCCGATGCGATCGCCCGCGCGGTGGTCTATGCGGTGGAGCAGCCGGCGAACGTGGACATCAACGAAGTGGTCGTGCGGCCCGTGTCGCAGGACTTCTGATCGGGGTGGGGCCGGTAGCGGCCCCCTTCGCTTCAATTAACCTTCGGGAATAGAAGGTCATTTGCGGCCAAAAGTGCAAAGCTCCCGCAAAATAGAACGACCGTTCGTTTTATTCGGAGCTCCACGATGTCTGTCAATGCCGTTCCCGCCAAGCCGGCCCGCGCCGCCCAGAAGGGCCAGCAGACCAAGGCCGTGATCGTCGACGCCGCACTGGCGCTGGCTGCGCAGATCGGGCTCGAGGGCCTGTCGATCGGCGCCGTGGCCGAGATCACCAAGATGAGCAAGTCGGGCGTCTTCGCCCACTTCGGCTCCCGCGAGGAGCTGCAGATCTCGGTGGTGCGCGAGTATCACGCACGTTTCGAGCAGGAGGTGTTCTTTCCTGCACTCTCGGCGCCGCGCGGCCTCCCGCGCCTTCGCGCCATGTTCGCCAACTGGATGAAGCGCACCTCGACCGAGATCGACTCGGGCTGCATCTATATCAGCGGCGCTTCCGAATTCGACGATCGTCCGGGCCCGGTGCGCGATGCGCTGGTCGAGTCGGTCAGCATCTGGCAGGCGGCAGTGCTGCGCGCCATCGTGCAGTCGCAGACCGAAGGCCATCTTCGCGCGGATGCCGACGAGCGCCAGGTCGCGTTCGAGATCCACGGCCTCATCCTTGCGCTGCACTACGAAGCCCGTTTCCTGCAGGTGCCCGGCTCCATCGGCCGCGCAACCGTCGGCTTCAACAACATCCTTGCGCGCAGCGCCACGCCCGATGCGCCGGTCGACCCGACCGCTGCCGCACCCGCGCCCGCCGGCCGGCGCCTGAAGCCCGTGCGCTGAGCGCGCGGCACTGTTTCGCTTTCCCCCTTTTTTTCTTTTCATCTATCTAGCTTCGACCAGGAGAGTCCCGGATGCCTACCTACAACCCACCCGTGCGCGACATGCAGTTCGTGCTGCACGAAGTGCTCAACGTCACCGAAGAACTCAAGGCACTCCCGGCGCATGCCGAAACCGACGCCGACACCATCAACGCGGTGATCGAGGAGGCTGGCAAATTCGCCGCCGAAGTGACCTTCCCGCTGAACATCAGCGGCGATGAAGAAGGCTGCGTGCTCGACAAGACCACGCACGAAGTCAAGACGCCCAAGGGCTTCAAGGACGCCTACGCCAAGTACGTCGAAGGCGGCTGGCCCGCGCTGTCGTGCGACCCGGCCTTCGGCGGCCAGGGCCTGCCCTTCGTGGTGAATCAGTGCCTGTTCGAGATGCTCAACAGCGCCAACCAGGCCTGGACCATGTACCCGGGCCTCTCGCACGGCGCGTACGAAGCGCTCGTCGCGCACGGCACCGACGAGCAGAAGAAGACCTACCTGCCCAAGCTCACGACCGGCGAATGGACCGGCACCATGTGCCTGACCGAGCCGCACTGCGGCACCGACCTGGGCCTCCTGCGCACCAAGGCCGAGCCGCAAGCCGACGGCACCTACCGCATCACCGGCAGCAAGATCTTCATCTCGGCCGGAGAGCACGACATGACGGACAACATCATTCACCTGGTGCTGGCCCGCCTGCCGGACGCACCCAAGGGCAGCAAGGGCATCAGCCTGTTCGTGGTGCCCAAGTTCAAGGTGAAGGCCGACGGCTCGCTCGGCGAGCGCAACCCGATCTTCTGTGCGGGCCTGGAGCACAAGATGGGCATCCACGGCAACGCCACCGCGCAGATCGTGATCGAAGGCGCCACCGGCACGCTGGTGGGCGAGCCCAACAAGGGCCTGGCCGCGATGTTCGTGATGATGAATGCCGCGCG
The DNA here is from genome assembly GCF_051216415.1 of Variovorax trehalosi. Classification (NCBI taxonomy): domain Bacteria; kingdom Pseudomonadati; phylum Pseudomonadota; class Betaproteobacteria; order Burkholderiales; family Comamonadaceae; genus Variovorax; species Variovorax trehalosi. The sequence continues at coordinate 200,112 of NZ_JBPJZG010000010.1, read as the reverse complement.
CCTGGGCGTGGGCAACCAGTCGCTGGGCCTGACTGAAGTGGCTTACCAGAACGCATTGGCCTACGCCAAGGACCGCATCCAGATGCGCTCGCTCTCGGGCGTGAAGGCCAAGGACAAGGAAGCCGACCCGATCATCGTGCACCCCGACGTGCGCAAGATGCTGCTCACGGCCAAGGCGTATGCCGAAGGCGGCCGTGCGCTGCAGATCTTCTGCACGTTGCTGCTGGACAAGGAACACAACCATCCTGACGAGAAGGTGCGCAAGGACAGTGGCGAACTGGTCGCGTTGCTGACCCCGATCGTCAAGGCCTTCATCACCGACAACGGCCACATCGCGACCAATTCGTGCATGCAGGTGTTCGGCGGCCACGGCTTCATCAAGGAATGGGGCATGGAGCAGTTCGTGCGCGACAACCGCATCAACATGATCTACGAAGGCACCAACACGATCCAGTCGCTGGACCTGCTGGGCCGCAAGGTGCTGGGCAATAACGGCGCATCGCTCAAGAAGTTCGGCAAGCTCGTCGCGAAGCTGGTGGAAGAAGAAGGCGTGAACGAGAAGATGGCCGAGTTCATCAACCCGATCGCGATGCTGGGCGACCAGCTCACCAAGTTCACGACCGAGATCGGCTTCAAGGGCTTCCAGAACCCCGACGAAGTGGGCGCCGCCGCGGTGGACTACCTGCGCGTGGCCGGCCATTTCGTGTTCGGCTACCTGTTCGCCCGCATGGCGCAAGTGGCGCTGCGCGAAATCGCCGCCGGCAACACGGACCCGTTCTACGTTGCCAAGCTGCAGACCGCGCGCTTCTACTTCGCCAAGCTGTTCCCCGAGACCGCGACGCTGATGCGCACCGCGCGCGCCGGCAGCAAGGTCCTGATGGACACCGACGCCGCGCTGGCCTGAGGTCACTGTCTTTCTTCATCGTCCAACCGGGAGCCGTTCATGAAAACGACACTTGCAGCCATCGTCCTCGCCGCCACTTCCTTCACGGCCATGGCACAGAGCACCCCGGTGGGGCTGTGGCGCAACGCCGACGACAAGACCGGCGAGGTCAAGGCCGAGATCCGCATCGCCGAGACCAACGGCGCGCTCAGCGGCCGCATCGAGAAGTCGCTGAAGAAAGACACCAAGCCCGACGCGACCTGCGACGAGTGCAGCGACGACCGCAAGGGCAAGCCCATCACGGGCCTGGAGATCATCCGCGGGGGCAAGAAGACCGAGGGCAAGGACGTCTGGGAAGGCGGCAAGATCCTCGACCCCGAGAACGGCAAGGAATACCGCGCGAGCTTCACGCCCATCGACGGCGGCAAGAAGCTCGAAGTTCGCGGCTACCTCGGCCCCTTCTGGCGCACTCAAACCTGGACCCGCGCGCAGTAAACCTGCCGCGCGTTTTCAACCGAAGAAATACCAAGCAACATGTCCCGATTTCAAGTGAAGAAGGTCGCCGTGCTCGGCGCCGGCGTGATGGGCGCGCAGATTGCGGCCCATCTCGTCAACGTGCGCGTGCCCGTCGTGCTGTTCGACCTGGCCGCCAAGGAAGGCCCGAAGAACGGCATCGTCACGCGCGCCATCGACAACCTCAAGAAGCTCAAGCCCGCGCCCCTCGGCGACGTGGCCGACGCGGGCCTGATCGAACAGGCCAACTACGACGACGACCTTGCCAAGCTCGGCGAGTGCGACCTCATCATCGAAGCCATTGCCGAGCGCATGGACTGGAAGCTCGATCTCTACAAGAAGATCGCGCCGCACGTGGCCAAGCATTCGATCCTCGCCTCGAACACCTCGGGCCTGTCGATCACCAAGCTGAGCGAAGCGTTGCCTGAAGCGCTGAAGCCGCGCTTCTGCGGCATTCACTTCTTCAACCCGCCGCGCTACATGTTCCTGGTGGAGCTGATCAACACGCCCACCACCCAACCCCAGGTGCTCGACGACCTCGAGGCCTTTGTCACCAGCACGCTCGGCAAGGGCGTGGTGCGTGCGCACGACACGCCCAACTTCATCGCCAACCGCGTCGGCATCGCCGGCATGCTGGCCACGCTGAAGGAAGTGGAGAAGTTCGGCTTGACGCCCGACGTGGTGGACGACCTCACCGGCAAGAAGCTGGGCCGCGCGAGCTCCGGCACCTTCCGCACCGCCGACGTGGTGGGCCTGGACACGATGGCCCACGTCGTGAAGACGCTGCAGGACAACCTGAACGCCGAGAGCGATCCGTTCTACGCCAATTTCTCGACGCCGCCGGTGCTCGCCAAGCTGCTCGAGCTGGGCAACCTGGGCCAGAAGACCAAGGCCGGCTTCTTCAAGAAGGTCGGCCGCGACATCCTGCGCTTCGACCTGAAGAGCGGCGAGTACGTGCCCGCCGGTGCGAAGGCCGACGAGGTGTACGGCCGCATGCTCAAGAAGCCCGCGGGCGAACGCCTGAAGCTCCTGCGCGAGAGCGAAGGGCCGCAGGGCCAGTTCCTCTGGGCGATCCTGCGCGACGGCTTCCACTATGCCGCCGTGCACCTGGCCGACATCGCCGAGAGCGCGCGCGACATCGACTTCGCGATGCGCTGGGGCTTCGGCATGAAGCAGGGCCCGTTCGAGCTCTGGCAGGAAGCCGGCTGGGCGCAGGTCGCCAAGTGGGTGCAGGAAGACATCGACGCCGGCAAGGCGCTGAGCAGCGTGCCGCTGCCCAGGTGGGTGTTCGAAGGCGCCGTGGCCAAGGCCGGCGGCGTGCACACGCCCGAAGGCTCGTGGAGCGCATCGCAGGGCCAGTTCGTTCCGCAACGCAAGCTCCCGGTGCACGACCGCCAGCTGTTCCCCGAGAGCGTGCTCGGCGCGAACGCGCCCGATGCCAACACCGCCGGCACGACGATCAGCGACGAAGGCGATGTGCGCGTGTGGACGCTCGACGGTGAAGTGCTCATCGCGAGCATCCATTCGAAGATGCACGCCATCAGCCCCGACGTGGCCGAAGCGCTGGGCGCCGCGGTCGACCTGGCCGAGGCTGAATACAAGGGCCTGGTGATCTGGTCGCCCGACGAGATGTTCTCGGTCGGCGCCGACCTGCAGGCGATGCTGCCGGCCTTCGTGGTCGCGGGCATCGGCGCGGTCGAAGGCGCCGAAGAAGAACTGCAGAACGTGATGCTCAAGATCCGCTATGCCAGCGTGCCGGTCGTGTCGGCCGTGCGCGGCCTGGCCCTGGGCGGCGGCTGCGAACTGGCCGTGTATTCGGCCAAGCGCGTGGCTGCGATGGAAAGCTACATCGGCCTGGTCGAAGTGGGCGTGGGCCTGATCCCTGGCGCGGGCGGCCTGACCTACATCGCGCGCCGCGCTGCGGAGAACGCATCGGCCTCGACGGGCACCGACCTGCTGCCCTTCCTCACCGAAGGCTTCACCGCCGCGGCGATGGCCAAGGTCGGCACCGGCGCGCTCGATTCGAAGAAGCTGGGCTACCTGCTCGACAGCGACGTGATCGTGCCGAACAAGGACGAGCTGCTCTACGTGGCATTGCAGCAGGCGAAGGCCATGGCCGACGCGGGCTACCGCGCACCGCTGCGCCGCACCTTCCGCGTGGCGGGCCGCAGCGGCGCCGCGACGATCAAGGGCCAGCTGGTGAACATGCGCGACGGCGGCTTCATCAGCGCGCACGACTTCCACATTGCCAGCCTGATCGCGAACGTGGTCACCGGCGGCGACGTGGATGCGGGCTCGCTCGTGACCGAGGAATACCTGATGACGCTGGAACGCAAGGCGTTCTGCTCGCTCATCGTGCATCCCAAGACGCAGGAGCGGATCATGGGGATGCTCAGCACCGGCAAGCCAGTGCGCAACTAAGGACAGATTTCATGAGCAAGCAAGTACAAGACGCCTACATCGTCTCCGCCACCCGCACGCCCATCGGCAAGTCGCACCGCGGCTACTTCCGCAACTACCGTCCCGACGACCTGCTCGCGACGACGCTGAAGGCGGCACTGGCCGCCGTGCCCGGCCTCGACCCCAAGGCCATCGAAGACATCATCTGCGGCTGCGCGATTCCCGAATCACAGCAGGGCCTGAACGTCGCGCGCATCGGCGCGGTGCTGGCGGGCCTGCCGACCAGCATCGGCGGCATCACCGTCAACCGCTTCTGCGCTTCGGGTCTGTCGGCCGTGCAGATGGCCGCGGACCGCATCCGCGTCGGCGAGGCCGACGTGATGATCGCGGCCGGCGTCGAGAGCATGAGCATGGTGCCGATGATGGGCAACTCGCCGTCGCTGTCGCCTTCCATCTTCGAGCGCGAGGGCGACGTGGGCATTGCCTACGGCATGGGTCTCACGGCCGAGAAGGTCGCGCAGCAGTGGAAGGTGAGCCGCGAGGCGCAGGACGAATTCGCGCTGGCCTCGCACCAGAAGGCACTGGCGGCGCAGAAGGCCGGCAAGTTCGCGGACGAGATCACGCCCATCGAAGTGACCGACCGCACGCCGAACCTGGAGACGGGTGAGTCGATTGCCAAGACCCGCACCGTGAACCTCGACGAAGGCGCGCGCCCCGACACCAGCATCGAAGGCCTCGCCAAGCTGCGCACCGTGTTCGCCGCGCGCGGCACCGTGACGGCCGGCAACAGCTCGCAGACCTCCGACGGCGCGGGCGCGCTGATCCTGGCGAGCGAGAAGGCGGTCAAGCAATACGGCCTCACGCCGCTCGCGCGCTTCGTGAGCTTCGCGAGCAAGGGCGTGCCGCCGCACATCATGGGCATCGGCCCGATCGAGGCGATTCCGGCCGCGCTGCGCTATGCCGGCTTGAAGCACGAAGACATCGACTGGTTCGAACTCAACGAAGCCTTCGCCGCGCAATCGCTCGCGGTGATCAACACGCTGGGGCTCGATCCGTCGAAGGTCAACCCGATGGGCGGCGCGATTGCGCTGGGCCATCCGCTCGGCGCAACCGGCGCGATCCGCGCGGCGACCGTGGTGCACGCGCTGCGCCGCGAGAACCTGAAGTACGGCATGGTCACGATGTGCGTGGGCATGGGGCAGGGCGCTGCGGGCATCTTCGAACGCGTCTGATCGGCAACGCGCAAGGCACCACGGCGAGTGCCTGCGCAACGAAGGAGACAACTTCATGCAGACGCAGCAGCTCCCGGTCGACGGCGGCATGCAACTGGCGGTTCGCCGCTACGAGCCCGCCGGCGCACCGCGCGCCAGCATCGTGATCGGTGGCGCCATGGGCGTGCGCCAGTCGTTCTACGAACCCTTCGCGCAATGGCTCGCCCAGCAGGGCCTGCACGTCTGGACCTTCGACTACCGCGGCTCCGGCGAATCGCTTGGCGATGCACCGCTGCGCGGCTTCAAGGCCGACCTGTTCGACTGGGCACGTGACTACGAAGCGGTGATCGACACCGCCAAGGCCGCGCTGCCCGACCAACCGCTCTACCTGCTGGGCCACAGCCTCGGCGCGCAGCTGCCGGGCTTCCTGCAGCGTCCCGAGCAGGTGGCCGGCCTCGTCAGCATCGCGGCCGGCAGCGGCTACTGGCGCGAGAACGCGCCGAAGCTGCGGCGCAGCATCCTCTATTTCTGGTTCGTGCTGGTGCCGTTGGTCACGCGGCTGTGCGGCTACTTCCCTGGCCGCAAGTTGAAGAAGGTCGGTGACTTGCCGCGCGGCGTGATCCTGCAATGGCGCCGGTGGTGCCTGAACCCGCGCTACAGCCTGGGCGCCGAAGGCGACATGGCGGCACGCAGCTATGGGCGCGTGCGCTTTCCAGTGCTCGCGCTGTCGATCACCGACGACGAGCTCATGACGCTCGCGGGCACCGAGAGCCTCGTGAGCTTCTATGCGGGCGCGCCGAGCGCGGTCGAGCGCATCGCGCCGGCCGACGTGCAGGCGCGGCGCATCGGTCACTTCGGCTTCTTCCGCGAACAATTCAGCCAGAGCCTGTGGCCGAGCATGGTCGACAAGCTGCACAGGCTCGCGGCACTTACCGCGGTGCAGCAAGCCAACGTCCCGCACACGACTGCGTGACGCCATCCTCCGGAGGCACACTGCAAGTCACCATGAGCACGCAACACCCCTTCGACAAAGCCCTGGCCCTGCACCACAGCGACATCCGCGTGGGCCACTTCACGGGCATGACCAGCCCCGACTACTGGAACATGGTCGGTCCCTTCGGCGGCACCACCGCGGCCCTCGCGCTGCAGGCGGTGCTGCGGCATCCCGACCTGCTCGGCACGCCGATCGCGCTGACCGTCAACTACGCGGCCGCGCTCGAAGCCGGCGCGTTCGACATCCAGGCCACGGCCGTGCGCACCAACCGTTCGACGCAGCACTGGACCGTGCAGATCACGCAGGCCGGCGCAAGCGGCGCGCCCAACATGACCACCACCGCCACCGTGGTGACGGCCGCGCGCCGCGACACTTGGGGCGAGAACGACATGCCGATGCCCGAGGAAGCCCCCAGGCCCGAGACGGTCGACCGCATGAGCATCGGCCCCTCGGGCGTGGCCTGGATCAACCAGTACGAGATGCGCCCGTTCAGCGGCGGCATTCCCGCGAAGTGGGACGGAAACCTGCAGCACAGCGAAACCCGCATCTGGCTGCGCGATGCCCAGCCGCGTCCACTGGACTTTCCTTCGCTCGCCGCGATGAGCGACATGTTCTATCCGCGCGTGTGGCTGCGTCGCGCCAAGCATGTGCCGGCGGGCACGGTGTCGATCACCACCTACTTCCACGCCGGGCTGGAGCAACTGGCCGAGGTCGGCACGGGCTACCTGCTGGGCCGCGCTGCGGGGCAACAGTTCTTCAACGGATTCTTCGACCAGACGGCGCATCTGTGGAGCGAGAAGGGCGTACTGCTCGCGACCTCCAACCAGATCGTCTATTACAAGGAATAGCCATGGCCACTCTCCAGAAAGCCGCGCTCATCGTCGGCGCAGGCGATGCCACCGGCGGCGCCATCGCCCGCCGCTTCGCGCGCGAGGGCTATGCCGCTTGCGTCACGCGGCGCAGCCTGGACAAGCTGCAACCGCTGGTCGCGCAGATCGAGGCCGATGGCGGCCGCGCCCATGCGTTCGCTTGCGATGCACGCAAGGAAGAAGAAGTGGTCGCGCTCATCGAGCAGATCGAATCCACCGTCGGCCCCATCGAGGTGATGGTGTTCAACATTGGCGCCAACGTGCCCGAGAGCATCCTCACGGAGACCGCGCGCAAGTACTTCAAGGTGTGGGAGATGGCCTGTTTCTCGGGCTTCCTCAACGGGCGCGAAGTGGCCAAGCGCATGGTGGCGCGCGAAGTGCCCAAGGGCGGGCATCGCGGCACGATCATCTTCACCGGTGCCACCGCATCGCTTCGCGGTGCAGCGAACTTCGGTGCCTTCTCGGGCGCGAAGATGGCGCTGCGCGCGCTGGCCCAGTCGATGGCGCGCGAACTGGGACCGCAAGGCATTCACGTCGCGCATGTGGTGGTCGACGGCGCCATCGACACCGAATTCATCCGCAGCAACTTCCCCGAGCGCTATGCGCTCAAGGAGAGCGACGGCATCCTGAACCCGGACCACATCGCGGACAGCTACTGGATGCTGCATTCGCAGCCGCGCGATGCGTGGACGCACGAGCTGGACCTGCGGCCCTGGTCCGAGAAGTTCTGACAAACAAATCAAAAGATCCGGAGACGCCCATGACAAAGACCGTCGAGTTCTATTTCGACTTCGGCAGCCCCGCCGCCTACCTGGCCGCCACGCAGCTGCCGCACGTATGCGCCGACACCGGTGCCGAGCTGGTGTGGAAGCCCATGTTGCTGGGCGGCGTGTTCCAGGCCACGGGCAATCATTCGCCCGCGGAGATCAAGCCCAAGGGCCCGTACATGAACATCGACCTGAAGCGCTTCGCCAGGCGCTACGGCGTGCCGTTCGTGCACAACCCGCACTTCCCTATCAACACGCTGCTGCTGATGCGCGGTGCGACCGGCATCCAGATGAAGGAGCCGGGGCGTTTTGGTGCGTACGTCGATGCGGTCTACCACGCGATGTGGGTCGAGCCGCAGAACCTCGGCGACCCCGCCACCGTCGGCGCGGTGCTTCAGAATGCGGGCTTCGACGCCACCGCCTTGCTCGCGCTGGCCGGCGCGCAGGACGTGAAAGACCGCCTCAAGGCCGTCACGCAGGAAGCCGTGGAGCGCGGCGTGTTCGGCGCTCCCACCATGTTCGTCGGCGACCAGATGTTCTGGGGGCAGGACCGCCTCGATTTCGTGCGCGAAGCCCTCGACGCCTGAGCGCGTCGCCAACCACCGTTTTTACCCAAGGACCATTCCCATGAGCGACATCCTCGTCCACACCGAAGCCGGTGTGATGACCATCACCTTCAACCGCGTCGACAAGAAGAACTCCATCACCAGCAGCATGTACGCCGAGCTGGCCGATGCGCTGGCCACGGCCGAGAGCGAAGCGGCCGTGCGCTGCGTGCTGATCCAGGGCGACCCGACGATCTTCAGCGCGGGCAACGACATCGGCGACTTCCTCAACGCGCCGCCTGCCACGCAGGAGTCGCCGGTGTTCCGGTTCCTCCGCGGCATTGCCACCTTCCCCAAGCCCATCGTCGCGTCGGTCTGCGGCCCGGCCGTGGGTATCGGCACGACGATGCTGTTCCATTGCGACCTCGTCTACGCGGGCGACAACGCCGCGTTCTCGATGCCGTTCGTGAACCTGGGCCTGTGCCCCGAGGCGGCATCGAGCCTGCTCGTGCCGCAGATGCTGGGCTACCACCGCGCGGCCGAGGCGCTGCTGCTGGGCGAACCTTTCATGGCCGAGGCCGCGCTCGAAGTGGGCCTGGTCAACCGCGTGGTGCCACCGACCGAAGCCAACGGCATCGCGCAGACGCAGGCCCGCAAGCTCGCGGCCAAGCCGCTGAGTGCGCTGGTCGAGACCAAGCGCCTGCTGAAGAAGGGGCAGTTGCCGGCCGTGCTCGAGCGCATGAGCGAAGAGGGCGCGAGCTTCGGCCGCATGCTGCGCGAGCCGGCGGCCAAGGAGGCATTCGGCGCGTTCATGGAGAAGCGGAAGCCCGATTTCTCGAAGGTCTGAGGGTTCCTCCCGCGTTGGCCTGCAGACAGTGGCCCTTTACACTGTTTGCCGTGCAAGTTTTCAAGACAAGACCGCCCGAAACGCCCAACCAGCGGGCATGTAATGCTACTGAAAAAGTAGCATTCGACCCCGCGCGCAGGCGTACTTTGGGCTTGCTTGCGGGCACTCTGGCGGCGCCTTCCGTGGTCCTCGCGCGGGTTCGCCCGCTGCGCATCGGCGTCATCGGTTCCTGGTCCGGCCCCTACGCGGGCGGCGGGCGCCAGTTCGATGCGGGCATGTCGGTCTGGCTGGCCGCGCACAACCAGCAGATCGCGGGACGGCCGGTGGAACTGCTGCGCCGCGACGTGCCGGGCAGCGCGCCCGAGCAGGCGCGCCGCAATGCACAGGATCTCGTGGAGAACGAGCGCGTCGATCTGCTCGCCGGCCTGGACTTCAGCTCCAACGCCTACGCCGTCGGCACCGTCGCCGTGCAGGCGAAGCTGCCGCTGGTGGTGATGAACGCGGCGTCCTCGGGCATCACGGCGCGCTGTCCCTATGCCGTGCGGCTGTCGTTCACCATCGCCCAGGTCACGCTGCCGCTCGCGCGCTGGGCGCTGCAGCAGGGCCTGCGCGACGTCTGCACCGTGGTGGCCGACTACGCCTCGGGCGTCGATGCCGAAAGCGCCTTCGTCGCGGGCATCACCGCCGGCGGCGGGCAGGTCGGCGCGATGCTGCGGGTGCCGCTCAACACGCTCGATTACTCGGCCTACATGCTGCGGCTGCGCGAACTCAAGCCGCAGGCGGTGTTTTTCTTCCTGCCCTCGGGGCAGATGCCGGCGACGTTCCTGAAGTTCTGGCGCGACCGCGGCATGGCCGACACCGGCATCCGCCTGCTCGCGACCGGCGACGCCACCGACGACCACTACCTCGAAGGCATCGGCGAACTGGCCGACGGACTCGTGACCAGCCACCACTACTCGTTCGCGCATGAATCGCCGGCCAACCGCCGCTTCACGGGCGTCTTCGAGACGGAATACGGCAGCCATCTGCGGCCGGGCTATTTCGCGGTGGCGGCGCACGATGCGCTTGCGGCCATCGATGCCGCGATGACCTCGCCTGGCGTGCGCGGCAATGCGAGCGGGGAACGGCTGGTCGACGCCTTCCGCGGCCTCAAGTTCGAGAGCCCGCGCGGCCCGATCGAGATCGACGCCCACACCCGTGACATCGTGCAGACCGTCTACATCCGTCGCACCGAGCGGCGCGACGGGCGCTGGGTCAACCGCGAGTTCGAGCGCTTCGAGCGCGTGCGCGATCCGGGCGTCTGAGCCCGTTCAGGGCTGCTGTTCGATGACGCGCGGCCGGCCGTTGTCGTCGATCGCCACGTAGGTGAAGGTGGCCTGGGTCACCTTGATGTACTCGCCCTGCGCCCGGAAACGCTCGGCGAACACCTCGACCGTCACCGTGACCGAGGTGCGCCCGATGCGCACCAGCTTCGAATAGAACGAGAGGATGTCGCCCAGCCGCACCGGCTGCTTGAAGATGAACTCGTTGACCGCCACCGTGGCCTGCCGGCCCTTGGCGTAGCGCGCCGGAATCACCGAGCCGGCCAGGTCGCACTGGGCCATGACCCAGCCGCCGAAGATGTCGCCGTTGGCATTGCAATCGGCCGGCATCGGGATGACCTTGAGCACCAGCTCCATGTCGGTGGGCAGGCTTTTGAGGGTCGCTGCGGCGGCAGCACTGGAAGTATCTGACATGGGCACAATCTGGCAACAAACAACAACCACGATTGTCCCTCATGCGCCGCAGCGGCGAAGCCCTTCCTCCTTCCCCTACCGTCTCCGGCCACCCGCCGGCGAAAAGCGACCGTTCCGACTGGGCGACGCTGCGCCGCCTCTTCCCCTACCTCTGGCAGTACAAATGGCGCGTGATGGCCGCGCTCGCGTTCATGGTGGGTGCCAAGGTGGCCAACGTGGGTGTGCCGGTGCTGCTGAAGAACCTCATCGACACGATGACGCCCAAGCCCGACATGGCGCAGGCGCTCCTGATCGTGCCGATCGGGCTGCTGCTGGCCTACGGGCTGCTGCGCTTCTCGACCGCGCTCTTCGGCGAGCTGCGGGAGTTGATCTTCGCCAAGGCCACCGAGGGCACGGCGCGGCAGATCGCGCTGGAGGTGTTCGGCCACCTGCATTCGCTGAGCCTGCGCTTCCACCTGGAGCGCCAGACCGGCGGCATGACCCGCGACATCGAGCGCGGCACGCGCGGCGTGCACTCGCTCATCTCGATGTCGCTCTACAGCATCGTGCCGACCATCATCGAGCTGGTGCTGGTGCTCACGATCCTGGGCGTGAAGTTCGACTCGCTGTTCGTCTGGATCACGGCCGCCGCGCTGGTGCTGTACATCACCTTCACGGTCACGGTGACCGAGTGGCGCACCCAGTTCCGCAAGACCATGAACGAGCTCGACTCGGCGGCCCAGAGCCGCGCGGTCGATTCGCTCCTGAACTACGAGACGGTCAAGTACTTCAACAACGAGGAGTTCGAGGCCAAGCGCTACGACGCAAGCCTCGACCGCTACCGCAAGGCCGCCATCAAGAGCCAGCGCACGCTGAGCATGCTCAACACCGGGCAGCAGCTGCTGATTGCCATCAGCCTGGTGCTGATGCTGTGGCGCGCCACCTCGGGGGTGGTCGAAGGGCGCATGACGCTGGGCGACCTGGTGATGGTCAACGCCTTCATGATCCAGCTCTACATTCCGCTCAACTTCCTGGGCGTGATCTACCGCGAGATCAAGCAGAGCCTGACCGACCTGGACAAGATGTTTGTCTTGATGGAGAAGGAGCGCGAGGTGCGCGATGCGCCCGGGGCGCAGCCCCTGGCGGGCGCTGACTCCACCATTCGCTTCGAGGACGTCAGCTTCGCCTACGAACCCGCGCGCCCCATCCTCAAGCATGTGAGCTTCGAGATTCCGGCCGGCAAGACGGTGGCCGTCGTTGGCCCGTCGGGCTCGGGCAAGTCCACGCTGGCGCGGCTGCTCTACCGCTTCTACGACGTGCAGCAAGGCCGCATCACCATCGGCGGCGAGGACATCCGCGAAGTCACCCAGTCGAGCGTGCGCCGGGCGATCGGCATCGTGCCGCAGGACACGGTGCTCTTCAACGACACGGTCGAATACAACATCGCATACGGCCGCCCCGGTGCGACGCGCGAAGAGGTGGAAGGCGCAGCGCGGGCCGCGCGCATTCACGACTTCATCTCGGCCACGCCCGCGGGCTACGAGACGACCGTGGGCGAGCGCGGGCTCAAGCTCTCGGGCGGGGAGAAGCAGCGCGTGGCCATCGCGCGCACGCTCCTGAAGAACCCGCCGATCGTGATCTTCGACGAGGCCACCTCGGCACTCGATTCGGCCAACGAACGCGCCATTCAGTCGGAGCTCAAGAGCGCCGCGCAGGACAAGACCACGCTGGTCATCGCGCACCGCTTGTCGACCGTGGTCGATGCGCACGAGATCCTGGTGCTCGAATCCGGCGTGATCGTCGAGCGCGGCACGCACGGCGAGCTGCTCGCAAAACAAGGCCGCTACGCCCAGATGTGGGCTTTGCAGAAGAGCGAAGCAGCACCTTTGCTCTAGCCCGATCATTCAACCCTTTCCATCGATCCAGGAGTTCAGACGTGTCGACCAAGATTCCCCTGCTGGTGCTCAACAGCCTCTCGAGCGCCCACCAGGCCCAGATTGCCGAGGTCTACGACGTGACCTATGCCTTCGACCCCGCCGCACGCGCGGCCGCCATCGCCGAGCGCGGCAAGGTATTCCGCGCGGTGCTCACCATCGGCGTGATCGGCATCACCCCCGAGGAAATCGCGGCGATGCCGGCGCTCGAGCTGATCTGCTGCCTGGGCGCGGGTTACGAATGCGTGCCGCTCGAGGTAACGCGCGCCCGCGGCATCGTGACCGCCAACGGCGCCGGCACCAACGACGACTGCGTGGCCGACCACGCCTTCGGCTTGCTCATCGGCATCGTGCGCGAGTTCCGCAAGCTCGACCGGCTGTGCCGCGAAGGCGTGTGGCGCGAGGCCATCCCGCAGCCGCCGAACGTGTCAGGCAAGAAGCTCGGCATCCTGGGGCTCGGCACCATCGGCCAGAAGATCGCCAAGCGCGCCGCCGCGTTCGACATGGAAGTCGGCTATCACAACAGGAAGCCGCGCGAAGGCGCGACGCACCGCTACTTCGATGACCTGAAGTCGCTCGCCGCCTGGGCGGATTTCCTGATCCTTGCCGCGCCGGGCGGGCCGGCGACCAAGCACCTGGTCAACGCCGAAGTGCTCGATGCGCTGGGGTCGCGGGGCTACCTCGTGAGCATCGGCCGCGGCAGCGTGGTCGACACCGAGGCGCTGGCCGCGGCGCTGCGCGAGAACCGCATTGCGGGCGCGGGGCTCGACGTGTACGAGAGCGAACCCAAGCGGCCCGAGCAGCTCATCGGCCTGGACAACATCCTGCTGACGCCGCACATGGCCGGCTGGTCGCCCGAGGCGACGCAGAAGTCGGTCGATCATTTCCTCGCGAATGCCCAGGGACACTTCGCGGGGCGCGGCGTGCTGACGCCGATCTGAGGGTCTTGCTCCTTCCCCCTTTGGGGGAAGGCTGGGATGGGGGCAGACGGCGCTTGCAATGCAGGCAGCCCTCGATCGACGGCCGCTTGCCCCCACCCCAACCCTCCCCCAGCGGGGGAGGGAGTCTCAAGCCAAGACCGAGGGGCGCCGCGCGCCCCAGCCGCAGGCCTGGTCATACGCATGCCCGAGCCGCAGTACGTCGAGGTCCGAGTGAATCGGCCCCGCCAGCTGCAGCCCCATCGGCAGACCGCTTTCGCCGAAGCCTGCGCGCACATTGAGCGTCGGCAGCCCCGCCAGCGTGAACGGCGTGACGATCTCCATCCAGCGGTGGTACGTGTCGCTCTTCACGCCGCCCACCGAATCGGGCCAGTGCAGTTCGGCGTCGAACGGAAAGACCTGCGCGGTCGGCGCCACGACGAAATCGAAGCGCTCGAAGACCTTGAGGAATGCGCGGTACACGTTCGAGCGATAGATCGAGGCCTGGTACAGCGACGCCGCATCCAGGTGCTGGCTTTGCTCGATTTCCCACTGTGCCTCGGGCTTGAGCTGCGCGAACAGCTTCGGATCGCTCAGGTACGAACCGAGCTTGCCGCCGACCAGCAACTGCCGCAGCCGCAGCCACGCGCTCCAGTTGTGCTCGCGCGGCACGTCGAGCGCGCAGGGTTCGACCTCGCAGCCGATGGTGCGGAAGGTATCGAGCGCCTTCTCGCCGAGTTCGCGGATGCCGGGTGCGAGCGGCAGATCGGGCCAGACGCTGCCGAGCCAGCCGATGCGCAGGCCTTTGCCGTCGCCATCGAGCGCGATGTCATCGGGCGAGGGCAGGGCGTGTGGCGACGACAGCGGCACGCGCCCGTCGAAGCCCGACTGCACCGCGAGCAGCCGCGCCGCGTCTTCCACCGTGCGCGCCATCGGGCCTTCGGTGCTCAGTTGCTGGAAGAACAGTTCCTGCTCCGGGTCGCCGGGCACGCGCCCGCGCGAGGGCCGCATGCCGATCACGTTGTTGAAGCCGGCGGGGTTGCGCAGCGACCCCATCATGTCACTGCCGTCGGCCACCGGCAGCATGCCCAGGGCCAGCGCCACGGCCGCGCCGCCGCTGCTGCCGCCCGCGCTGCGCTCGGGCGCATAGGCGTTGCGGGTGATGCCGAACACGGTGTTGTAGGTGTGCGAGCCGAGGCCGAACTCGGGCGTGTTGGTCTTGCCGATGACGATGGCACCGGCGGCACGCGCACGGGCCACGTGAAGGCTGTCGATGCGCGAAGGCGAGCGCGGCGACAGGGGCGAGCCCATCGAGGTCGGCAGCCCGGCGGCGTGGCTCAGGTCTTTCACAGCGAGCGGAAAGCCGTGCATCCAGCCGCGCCGTTCGCCGCGGGCCAGTTCGGCATCGTGCGCTTCCGCCTCGGCCAGCAACTGCCCGGGTTCGCGCAGCGAGACGATGGCGTTGAAGCGCGGGTTCAGCGCCTCGATGCGGGCCAGCGAGGCCTGCATCAATTCGTGGCAGGACACGTCGCGGGCCGCGATGCGGCGCGAGAGTTCGGTGGCGCTGAGGGCGAGCAGATCGTCTGAAGGCATGGCGGATGCGGGAAAAGGAGAGGGCGCCCAGTATGGCGCGGCGCTCGCATAATCGTCACTCATGGAAACAAAGTGGCTTGAAGACTTCATCAGCTTGGCGGAGACCCGCAGCTTCAGCCGCTCGGCCCAGTTGAGGCACGTGACGCAACCGGCGTTCTCCCGCCGCATCCAGGCGCTCGAAGGCTGGGCCGGCACCGACCTCGTCGATCGCAGTTCCTACCCCACGCGCCTCACGCCCGCAGGCCAGACGCTCTACAGCCAGGCCATCGAGATGCTGCAGTCGCTGCAGAGCACCCGGGCCATGCTGCGCGGCCACTCGGCGGCCGGGCAGGACGTGATCGAGATCGCCGTGCCGCACACGCTGGCCTTCACCTTCTTCCCCTCGTGGGTCACCAGCCTGCGCGAGCACTTCGGGCCGATCAAGAGCCGGCTCATCGCGCTCAATGTGCACGACGCGGTGCTGCGGCTGGTCGAAGGCAGCTGCGACCTGCTGATCGCCTACCACCACCCCTCGCAGCCGCTTCAGTTGGACAACAACAAGTACGAGATGGTCAGCCTCGGCGAGGAAACCGTGGCCCCCTGGGTCAAGGCCGATGCCGACGGCGCGCCGCGCTACCGGCTGCCGGGCCGCCCGGGCCAGCCGCTGCCCTACCTGGGCTATGCACCCGGCGCCTACTTGGGCCGCGTGGTCGACCAGTTGCTCAAGGAATCGGGCACGGCCATCCACCTGGACCGTGTCTACGAAACCGACATGGCCGAGGGCCTCAAGGTCATGGCGCTCGAAGGCCACGGCATCGCCTTCCTGCCGCAGAGCGCGGTGCGCAAGGAGATCAAGGCCCGCAAGCTCGTGAGCGCGCTGCCGCCCGAGATCGACAGCCTGGAGGCGACGATGGAAATCCGCGCCTATCGCGAGAAGCCGAGCGCCCCGGCGCCGGTGAAGACCGGCAACGGGCGCTCCGCCAAGGTCGCGGCGGTGTCCGAGGGCATCCAGCCCAAACGCACGGCCGACGCGCTCTGGTCTTACCTCGTCGGCACCCAGCCGGCCGCCCGCTGATCTCAGTTTTTGTGCGCTGCACAATCTATAAATGCCGCGCATGAGGCCTCCCGGATTCAGCATTGGCGCCATGAGCACGCCGGTACTACAGTCGCGGCAGTTTTTCTTCAGCCGCAATCGCGGCATCATTCGAGGCACGCCATCCGCGTGCTTTTTTTTAGCCGAGGAACCTGTATGAGCTCCAATTTCAGGACCGAACACGACTTCCTCGGCGAGAAGCAGATTCCCGCCGCCGCCTATTGGGGCGTGCACACGGCACGTGCCGTCGAGAACTTCGCGATCTCCGGCACCCGCATCTCGGCCATGCCCGACCTGGTTCGCGCGCTGGCCTTCGTGAAGAAGGCCGCCACCCGCGCCAATGCCGACCTGGGCGCCATCGACCGCGACCGCGCGGCCGCGATCATCCTGGCCTGCGAGGACATCATCGAGGGCAAGCTGCTCGACGGGTTCGTGGTCGACGTCATTCAAGGCGGCGCCGGCACCTCGACCAACATGAACGCCAACGAGGTGATCTGCAACCTCGCGCTCGAAAAGCTCGGCCACGAGAAGGCGCGCTACGACGTGCTGCACCCCAACGACCACGTCAACGCCTCGCAGAGCACCAACGACGTGTACCCCACGGCGGTGCGCCTGGCGCTGTGGTTCGCGATCGGCAAGCTGCTCGAAGCCATGGCCGCGCTGCGCCGCAGCTTCGAGGCCAAGGCGCTCGAGTTCAAGGACATCCTCAAGATCGGCCGCACCCAGCTGCAGGACGCGGTGCCGATGACGCTGGGCCAGGAGTTCCTGACCTACGCGATCATGATCGGCGAGGACGAGGCGCGCCTGGGCGAAGCGCGCGCGCTGATCGAGGAAATCAACCTCGGCGCCACCGCCATCGGCACCGGGATCAACGCGCCGCACGGCTATGCGAACCTCGCCTGCCAGTACCTGGCCGAGCAGACCGGCGTGCCGCTGAAGCAGGCCGCCAACCTCATCGAGGCCACGCAGGACACGGGCGCCTTCGTGCAGCTGTCGGGCGTACTCAAGCGCGTGGCCACCAAGCTCAGCAAGACCTGCAACGACCTGCGCCTGCTCTCCAGCGGCCCGCAGGCCGGCTTCGGCGAAATCCGGCTGCCTGCGCGGCAGGCGGGCTCGTCGATCATGCCGGGCAAGGTCAATCCGGTGATCCCGGAAGTGATGAACCAGGTGGCCTTCGAGGTGATCGGCAACGACATCACCGTGACCATGGCGTCCGAGGCGGGCCAGCTGCAGCTCAACGCCTTCGAGCCGATCATGGGCTGGAGCCTGTTCAAGAGCATCAAGCACCTGGGCAACGCCTGCAACACGCTGCAGTTGAACTGCGTCGACGGCATCGAGGCCAACCGCGAATTCCTGGCCAAGCGTGTGCGCGAGTCGGTCACGCTGGTCACCGCGCTCAATCCGCTCATTGGCTACGAGAAGGCCGCGCTCATCGCCAAGACCGCGCTCGCCACGGGCGGCCCCATCGATCTGGTGGCGGAGTCGCTCGGGATCATGACGCGCGCCGAGATGGAGGCGCTGCTGATTCCAGAGAACCTGACCCAGCCGGTGCGCCTGTCCGCCGCACCGGTTCCCCCGGCTGCCGAGCCTTCGGGCACAAAGGCTGCTTAGTGAAAGTCGGACAATGCCAGGAGGCAGGATCGCACCAGGCTGGCGTCGCAATGCGCGCAGCCGGTGCAATGCACGGCGGGATGCCCCCCGGATGCACCGGGTTGGTCCGGGTATCACGCAAAATATGAATGTCTAGAATTTAGTTGTATCTGTTTCAGTCACCCTCAGGAGTTATCTGCATGAAAAAACAAGCAATGGCATTGGCAATCGCGGCGTTCGCCACAAGCGGCGCCTTCGCTCAGGCCAATGACACCCTGGCCAAGATCAAGGCCTCGGGCGTGATCACCGAAGGCGTGCGCGAATCCTCCGGCCTGTCGTACACGCTGGGCAACGGCCAGTACACCGGCTTCCACTACGACGTCTGCGCCAACATCATCAAGGACCTGGAAAAGGCCGCCGGCAAGAAGCTCGAAGTCAAGTACCAGCCCGTGACTTCGCAGAACCGCATCCCCCTCGTGCAGAACGGCACCGTGGACATCGAGTGCGGCTCGACCACCAACAACGCCACCCGTCAAAAGGACGTGGCCTTCGGCGTGACCACCTACGTGGAAGAAACCAAGATCGTCGTCAAGGCCAACTCGGGCATCAACTCGCTGGCCGACCTGAAGGACAAGACGGTCGCCACCACCACCGGCACCACGCCGCTGCAGACCGTGCGCAAGCAAAAGCGCGCCGAGAACCTGACCTTCAAGGAGGTCTACGGCAAGGACCACTCCGACAGCTTCCTGCTGCTGGAAACCGGCCGTGCCGACGCGTTCGTGATGGACGGCTCGATCCTGGCTGCCCTGGCCGCCAAGTCGAAGTCGCCCAAGGACTACAAGATCCTGAACGACGTGCTGGCCGTCGAGCCCATCGGCATCATGATCCGCAAGGACGACCCCGCCTTCAAGAAGGCCGTGGACGACAGCATCAAGGCCCAGGCCAAGTCGGGCGAGCTGGCCAAGCTCTATGACAAGTGGTTCCTGAAGCCGATTCCCCCGGCAAATGTCGTGATCAACCTGCCGCTGGGCGAAGCCACCAAGAACGCGTGGGCCAACCCGAACGACAAGCCCGCGGAAGAGTACGTCACCAAGGAATAAGCGCGCGTCGCTGCGTGAATGACGCCCACCTTTCGCGGTGGGCGTTTCTTTTCAAGGGACGGTTTCGTCGAAGACGGTGAAGGAGTAAGAAATGGGAAACTGGGATTGGCAGGTGTTCCTGCAGGACCCGGGGGGAGACTATCCGACCTACTGGCAGTGGATGCTCTCGGCCTGGGGCTGGACGGTGTCCGTGGCGCTGCTGGCGCTGGTCGTGGCGCTGGTGCTGGGCTCGCTGATCGGCATCATCCGCACGCTGCCCGACAGCCCGTGGCTGGTGCGGTTCGGCAATGCCTGGGTGGAGTTGTTCCGCAACATTCCGCTGCTGGTGCAGATCTTTCTCTGGTACCACGTCATCCCGGCGCTCATACCCGTGATGAAGGGCGTGCCGAGCTTCATCCTGGTGGTGCTGGCGCTGGGCTTCTTCACCTCCGCGCGTATCGCCGAGCAGGTGCGCTCGGGCATCCAGGCACTGCCCAAGGGCCAGCGCTATGCGGGCATGGCGGTGGGCTTCACCACCACGCAGTACTACCGCTACGTGATCCTGCCGATGGCTTACCGCATCATCATCCCGCCGCTCACGAGCGAGACGATGAACATCTTCAAGAACTCGTCCGTCGCGTTCGCCGTGTCGGTCACCGAGCTCACCATGTTCGCCATGCAGGCGCAGGAAGAAACCTCGCGCGGCATCGAGGTCTACCTCGCGGTGACGGCGTGCTACGTGGTGTCGGCCCTGGCCATCAACCGGCTCATGGCGTTCATCGAGAAGAAGACCCGCGTGCCGGGCTTCATCGTCTCGGCCAGCGCCGGCGGCGGAGGTCACTGACATGATGAATCTCGACCTGTCGTTCTACAACTGGGACGTCATCAGCAACTTCGTCATCAAGGGCTTCTACTTCAGCATCATGCTGACGGTGGTGGCCACGATCGGCGGCGTGATCTTCGGCACGATCCTCGCGCTCATGCGCCTGTCGGGCAAGAAGTGGCTCGATACGCCAGCTGCCATCTACGTCAACGGCATGCGCAGCATTCCGCTGGTGATGGTGATCCTGTGGTTCTTCCTGCTCGTGCCGGCGTCGTTCTATTCGCTGTTCGGCTCGCTCGGCTCGAACTACCGTTCCGAAATCTCGGCCGTGATCACCTTCGTGGCGTTCGAGGCGGCGTACTTCTCCGAGATCATGCGGGCCGGCATCCAGTCGATCCCACGCGGTCAGGTGAACGCGGGCCAGGCGGTGGGCATGACCTACGGCCAGAACATGCGCTTGGTCGTGCTGCCGCAGGCGTTCCGCAACATGCTGCCGGTGCTGCTCACGCAGACCATCATCCTGTTCCAGGACACCTCGCTGGTCTACGCCATCGGCGCCTACGACATGCTCAAGGGCTTCGAAACCGCCGGCAAGAACTTCGGCCGTCCGATCGAGGCTTACCTGCTCGCAGCTGTCGTGTACTTCGTCATGTGTTATGCCTTGTCCTGGCTCGTGAAGCGCCTGCACAAGAAGATCGCCATCATTCGCTGAGTGGCTGACTGAACCGGAGAGAAAGATATGTCCGAAAAAATGATCGAAATCAAGAACGTCTCCAAGTGGTACGGCCCCGTTCAGGTGCTCAACGACTGCTCGGTGAACATCTCCAAGGGCGACGTGGTGGTGGTGTGCGGCCCGTCGGGTTCCGGCAAGTCCACGCTCATCAAGACCGTGAACGCGCTCGAGCCCTTCCAGAAGGGCGAGATCACCGTCAACGGCATCCCGCTGCACGACCCCAAGACCAACCTGCCCAAGCTGCGCTCCAAGGTCGGCATGGTGTTCCAGCACTTCGAGCTGTTCCCGCACCTGTCGGTGACCGAGAACCTCACGATCGCGCAGATCAAGGTGCTGGGCCGCACGCCCGACGAAGCCAAGACGCGCGGCCTGAAGATGCTCGACCGCGTGGGCCTGATGGCGCACAAGGACAAGTTCCCGGGCCAGCTCTCGGGCGGCCAGCAGCAGCGCGTGGCAATCGCCCGTGCGCTGTCGATGGACCCGATCGTGATGCTGTTCGACGAGCCCACCTCGGCGCTCGACCCCGAGATGGTCGGCGAAGTGCTCGACGTGATGGTGAGCCTGGCCAAGGAAGGCATGACCATGATGGTGGTCACGCACGAAATGGCCTTCGCCCGCAAGGTGGCGAGCCGCGTGATCTTCATCGACGTGGGCGGCAAGATCCTGGAAGACTGCCCGAAGGACGAGTTCTTCAATCACCCCGAGAACCGTCAGCCGCGCACGAAGGATTTCCTCAACAAGATCCTGCAGCACTGATCGATTCGCTGCTGCGACGCAAAGACAAAAGCCACGCTGTTCTGCAGCGTGGCTTTTTTCATGGGCGAGACCCTTGGCTCAGGGCAACCGCGAGATGCGCTGCGTAAGCAGATCGAAGAACCCCTGCGCATCCCCCTCGGCAATCCAGTTGACGTTGGCCGGCCGCTTCAAGCCACCGTACCAGTCCGTCACCGTCTGGCCGAAGCCGATGCCTTCTCGGCTGTCGACTTCCACGTTCACCTGCTTGCCCTTGAAGAGCGAGGGCTGCAGCAGATAAGCGATCACGGTGGCGTCGTGCACCGGCCCGCCGGGCAGGCCGTAGTACTGCATGTCGTGCTGCACATAGGCATCGAGGATGTCGGCCACCGTCTTGCCCGCCTGGTTGCCGAGGCCGCGCAGCTTGGCGATGCGGTCGGGGCTCGTGAGGATCTTGTGCGTCACATCCAGCGGCAGCATGGTGATCGGCACGCCGCTCTTGAGCACGATCTCGGCCGCATGCGGATCGGCGAACACGTTGAACTCTGCCGTCGGCGTGATGTTGCCGCCGTTGAAGTGCGCGCCGCCCATGAGCACCAGTTCGCGCAGGCCGCGCACGATGTCCGGGGCTTGCGTGAGCGCCAGCGCGAGGTTGGTCTCGGGCCCGAGCATCGCGAGCGTCACGCTCTTCTCTGGCGCGGCACGCAGCGTGCGGATCAAATAGTCGACCGCGTTGCCTTCGGCGAGCGGTTGCTTCGGCTCGGACACCTTCACGCCCGTGATGCCTTCGCTTCCGTGTATGTCGGCCGCGTAGATCGGCGTGCGCAGCAGGGGGCGTGGTGCGCCCGCGTAGACAGGAATGTCCGGGCGCCTGGCCCATTCGCGTGCCAGGCGCGCATTGCGCGAGGTCTTCGCGAGCGGCACGTTGCCGGCCACCGTGGTCAGTGCCTGGATCTTCAGCGTCTCGGGCGATGCCATGGCGAACAGCAGCGCGATCACGTCATCGGCACCGGGGTCGGTGTCGATGATCAGCGTGTGCACCTTGGTGGCGTCGGCGGCGTGCGCTGCGGTCGGGGCGATGCTGGTGGTCATCAAGAGGGCGAATCCCGCGAGAAGGAACGAGGAAAGATCGGCTTTCCAGCGCGAAGAGAGGGGCATGAATTGGCTTCCTTGAAGCGCGAGAAAACGCGCGGTGAAAACCAGTCTGCCAGAGCAATTCGCGTCGGCGGCATGAAATCGAAGGCGTGTTCTGGGCCTCTGCCACGGGGCATCGGGCGGTCCGCAAACCAAGGATTTCGCCCGCCATTTTCGTTGCAGTTGAAAGTGCGCAACCGGCAAAGAAAAAGCCCCGCAAGCGGGGCTTCGGCGGGGCCATCGAAGCCCCCGCAGTGTTGCGAAAACGCAGCTTACTTCTTGCGCGCGGCAATCGCCTTCTCGGCCTGTGCGACGAGGTCCGCACCCACCGTCGACTTCCACTTGTCGTACACCGGACGCGTCGCCTTCACAAAGGCTTGGCGCTCTTCCGGCGTGAGCTGCGTTACCGTCACGCCCATGGCGGCGATGTCCTTGAACACCGGCTTGTCGGCTTCCACGAGGCCCTTGCGCGCGATGGCGATTTCCTGCTTGCCGGCATCGAGCGCGGCCTGGCGCACGATGGCCTGGTCGGCCGGTGTCCACGAGGCCCAGATCTCCTTGTTCACCACGAAGACCAGCGGGTCGGCCACGTAGCCCCAGGCGGTCACGAACTTCTGGCCCACCGTGTGCATCTTGAGCACGGTGAAGAGGAAGAGCGGGTTCTCCTGTCCGTCGACCGCGCCGCTCGCGAGCGCGGGCTGCGCATCGGCCCAGCTCATCTGCGTGGGGTTGGCGCCCAGCGCGGTGAACATGTCCGAATAGATCGGCGAGCCGACCACGCGGATCTTCATGCCCTTCAGGTCTTCGGGCGACTTGATCGGCTTCTTCGAGTTGGTGATTTCGCGGTAGCCGTTCTCGCCCCAGGCGAGCGGCACCACGCCGGCCTTGTCGAGGGTCTTGAACATTTCCTTGCCCACGTCGCCTTGGGTGAGCGCGTCGATGGCCGCGTAGTCGGGCATGAGGAAGGGCATCGAGAACAGGTTGAGTTGCTTCACCTGCGGCGACCAGTTGATGGTCGAGCCCACGGCCATGTCGATCACGCCCTGGCGCAGCGCGCTGAACTCGCGCGTCTGGTCGCCTTGAATGAGCGACACGCCCGGGTACAGCTTGATGTTGATGCGGCCCTGGGTGCGCTCCTTCACGAGGTCGGCCCAGATCTTTCCGGCCTGGCCCCACGGCGTGGGCGGGCCCAGCACCAGCGACATCTTGTATTCGGGCTTGTAGGCGGCCTGCGCCATCGCGCCGGTCGAGAAGAGGCCGAGCGTGGCAGCGACAGCGGCGAGGCCCAGCAGGGTGCGGCGGAATTTCATTTGAAGGTCTCCTCTTTGTAGATGGAACAAAAAAATCAGTAGCCCAGCTTGCGCGGCAGCCAGAGCGCCAGTTCGGGGAATGCGATGACCAGCACCATCACCACGAACATCGAGAACAGCATCCAGCCGACCCAGCGCACGGTCTCTTCCATGCGCACCTTGGCGATGCGGCACGAGACCATGAGGTTCACGGCAAGCGGCGGCGTGAACTGCCCGAGCGCGACCTTGAGCGTGAGGATCACGCCGAACCACACCGGGTCCCACTTGTAGTGCTGCACGATGGGCAGCAGCAGCGGCACGAAGATGAGGAAGATCGACACGCCGTCGAGGAACATGCCCACGGTGATGAGCAAGAGGATCAGCAGCGCGAGGATGCCGTATTCGCCGAGGCCCGAATTCACGATGGCCCGCGTCACAGGATCGATGACGCCCAGCGTCGAGAGCGAGTACGCGAAGATGCCCGCGAGCGACACCACCAAAAGGATCACCGCCGAGAGCTCGCCCGATTCGCGCAGGATCACGAACAGGTCGCGCACCTTGATCGTCCGGTGGATGCACATGCCCACGAAGAGGCCGTAGAACACCGCCACCACCGCCGCTTCGGTCGGCGTGAACCAGCCCGCGCGCATGCCGCCAAGAATCAGCACCGGCGCCGCGAGGCCCCAGATGGCTTCGCGAAAGCTCTTCCAGAACGGCGGGCGCGGCAGCGTCGCCTCGAGCGCGCCCATCTTGTGGGTGCGGGCCAGCCACACGGCCGGGATCATCAGCGCGAGGCCGGCCATCACGCCCGGGATCATGCCGGCCGCGAACAGCGCCGGCACCGAGGCGCCGGGCACCAGCACCGAGTACACGATGAACGCGACCGAGGGCGGAATCAGGATGTCGGTGGCCGCCGCGGCGCCCACCACGCTGGCCGAGAACGCGGCCGGGTAGCCGGCGCGCGACATGGCCGCGATCATCACCGCGCCCACGGCGGCGGCATTGGCCGGGCCCGAGCCCGAGATGCCGCCGAGGAACATCGCGACCGCAATCGCCACCAGCGGCAGCATGCCGGGACCGCGCCCGACGATGGCGACCGCAAAGTTCACCAGCCGCAGCGCCACGCCCGAGCGGTCGAAGATCGAGCCGACCAGCACGAACATCGGAATGGCCAGCAGCGGGTATTTGCCAAGGCCCGCATAGAAGTTCTGCGGCACGGCCAGCAGGCCGAACCACTGGGCATCGCTGTTGGCCAGCGCGATGCAGGCGGCGCCTGCCAGGCCGAGTGCGGCGCCGATGGGCACGCCCACCAGCATCATCAGCACGAAGGCGACGAAGAGCAGGGTGGCGATCACTTGGCGTCGCCTTTGCTGCTGTTGCTGCTGTCGTCGGACTGGTAGTTCGTCTTGCGCCCGCGCCGCACCATGAGGCCGATGGCGCGCCCCGCGATGGCGAACGACACGATCGGCAGCCAGATCGAATACCACCAGGCCGGCAGCCCGATGCCTGGCGTGGTTTCCTCGAAGCGGTAGTCGTCCCACACCATGCGGATGCTGAGCGCGCCGATCAGGCCGAAGAGGATGGCGATCATCAGCGCGCCGAACTGCGCGAGGCGCTTGCGCCGCGCCATCGAGCCGCTCTCGGAGAAATACTCGATGCGGATGTGGCGGTCGCGCGCCACCGCGGCCGAGCCCGCCACCAGCGCCAGCATGATCATGAGGAACACCGAGAACTCCTCTGTCCAGGCGAACGACGAGCTGGTGAAGTAGCGCACCAGCACGTTGGCAAAGGTGATGAGCGCCAGCGCGCCCATGATGATGACGGTGAGCCAGTCTTCGATGGCGAGCGGCACCTTGGTGGGTTCGTCGGCGGCTTCGATGTCGGGGGGGAGGGGGCTGGCGGCGTCCAGCGTGGGGCCGGACTCGGGAGGAGTTGTCATCGCAGGAAGGGCAGGTGAGGCAGGCGCGCTTGTCGCCGGGCGGACGCCGGGACGCGGTCCGTACACCTCGACAGGGGGAGCAGTCGCCGATGCTAGAGGGTCGATGACCATTCATGCATCGGGGGTTTCCTTAGCTGGCGGGCTTGCTGGGCCGCTTTCGGGGCGCGTGCGCAGGGCGCCGGGTACTCCCCTCCGCGAATGTCCCCCGCTCTTCGGGCTCCTACTCTATTTCGCTGCGGGGAGCACCCGGCGCCCTGCGCACGATACCAAGCACGGCACGGAGCCAACCATCTAGTGCGTCAACACGCACAAACTCCGTGGAAACTTCGTAGGGCGGATGCTTGAGCCACCAGTAGATCTCTCGGCATACATACGCCTCCCGAAACACAGGATCGGGACCGACTTGACTCTCAGGCCACTGGAGCAATTCCCTGAGATGGTGAACATTCGTGGAAAAGAACTGACGACGGCGTTCAATCTTCGAAAACTGACCATGATCTTCGCCCTGCCCAAAGATTCGCTCTCTTAAACGCCTTGCATCTTTAAGACAAAACGGTGGCTGGTTGTACTTGCATTCGACCCCGATCCAAAGATTCTTGTCAGGCCAGTACGCGAGCACATCGAAGTCACCAACATCATCGAATTGCTCCTTCGGAAACCTACGCCGGAAGTCAATTCCATGCACCACATATTCAGCATGCCTGCCAAAAATCTCATGAGCTCGCACCTCAAGCTGCTTCTCGATCCCAGATTTAATTTCGCGAACGACCTTTGCGACCTTGGGCCACTGGAACTCCGCAGGCAGATAGCCATTGACGATGCTTCCAACCCAAATCGAAAGTGCCCGATCGGCGGTTGCGGCCCCCCAAGCCAGTAGCTCGTGATCAATCTGAACCAAGGGACGGATGAGATATCGGTGTACACGCTTGGAATGCTCCCATATCGGAACATCTGGCTCATCCACTTGCTTTCCAGCCAAACGGCGCACGCCGGCTGCATCTAACGTTAGGAATTTCACCACCTTCTCCGCCGCCCCTACAGGGAAGGTAGGTAGTCGTTCGCACACTCGAGCAGCGATTGACGTCGGCGCCGCAGCGTATCCAAAGCGAAGTTCATCATCACCTCCAGCGGAGTGCCAGTGCGAGAGCACCTGGAGGACCTGAGTCATTTGGGTTAGAGAAAACCCAAGATCGGCATTAAGCGCCTCGTCAAGCGACCCCCAGTTCTCTGCATTATCCTGATCGGAGCTCACTTCATCCCCTTCCGAAAGCCCAACCCCGAGCCTTGTGCTCGCGACCTCTTCAAGGTACTGCTGCTCCTTTTCCTCACGGTCTTCAGAAAAGAATACTGTAGGTACAAAAGAGTCATCTAGCTCGATACCGCCGATGTCGATTCCGTTATGGAGCGTATCGCTTGCTCCGTACAGCACTGATAGCCAATCAATGGACGCGATTAGCTGAGTAACCTCGGGTATGGTTGGTCGCGTGTTGCCTTGCACTGGGGAACTGATGCAACACTCCAACAAGTATCGATAATTTCGAGCCATGCTCGTGGACTTTTCATACGCATCGGCCAACCTGCTTGACCGGTCGAAGGAAACTTGATGGCTCAGGCTGAGCCTTATTCGCGTAACCTCGTGCTGATACTTCGCGGTCAACTCATCGTGTTGTTCAACACAAGTCTGCAGAAGCTGCCTCTGATCGTACCGAGCAATCCTCACATGTAGTTCATTTCGCATTGCATCGCGTGCGGAGTTCAGGATGTGCTTGGCAGATTCAAGCTCATAGCGTGCGGGAGCGGCTACTCCTTGTTGTTTGAAGATGATCGCTAGTTCTTTTCGAGCCAGCTTGAATTGGCCTGCTTCCGGCAACCTTGGATTCGCATAGTCAGGCACATCAAAAGGTCTCTGTGTGGTCTTTAGCGTGAACCTCGGCTGTCGATTTTGAGTCCCGCGTAGCAGCTCCAAGATTCCCTCGTCACAACTCAAAGCAAGTAGCCCGGACAAACCAACAGTCAACTCACTCGCGCATTCAGCCTCAAACGACGCATCCTCGGCGTTCTCAAGCTTTGAATAGAGGCGAGAGAGATTCACTTCGGCCGCAACCACAATTTTTTCAGAGGTATCGACAATGAGCCTTAGGCTACTGAGCAAGGGCAGCGACGCCTGGAGCTTCGTGGCCTCATCATCGTCTGTTGCAGGCAACTTCACTGGATCCATTTCACAGCGGATCACGATGTGATTTCGGCGAAATACATCAAACTTCTCCAGTAGAGAACTGCGCTGGGTGATCGCATCGGCAACACAATGGGTGAACAGTTCAAGTAGCGGTCCGTTCTTGTAGTCTGGATCTGATCCGACCTCCATTACGGCCTGCACAGCACACCTTCCAGCATTGCCAGACCATGCAAGGATGAAGGGACCCTTGGCCTTCATGCATGTGAGACCGTCCTCGCGATCACTCAAAACCCAAGTGCTCAAATCATCCGGGAAGCTGTACGGGGCGGATGCCCAGAAGGTGCTGAGTTCCTTGAAACGCCAGCTGGAGTTCCAGTGCGGGTCCAGGTTGATCCAATCGGGGAAGTCCGCCCCCTCTATCAAGACACCGTGGCTGTCACGAAAGGCAGCAAAGTGATCGATGAGACCAATCATGCCCCCCGTCGTCGAATCCATGGTGTCCCGATAGGTCCAGAAGTCCTCCAATTCACCACCGCTCTTTATCGAATCGAATAGGGAGACAAAGTCTGGCAGACTGATCACGCGAGCCCGGGTGTCCGGCATCTCCATGAAGGCGGGCTGCGTACTCACTCGCGCGATAACGGCTATCAGCTCGATGCCACCGGATCGCGCCAAAATCCCTCTTGCATTGCGCAGCTCCACGATCTGCCTCTTAGCAGCGAGCACAAGCGCCCAACGCTCACTATCGTCCACTAGCCGTTTGAACCAACGCTCGATTTGCCCCAGCTTTGGCAAATCACCAACGTTGATTGGGAGTAGAAAGTAGAGTTTCCCGCCGGAGCGGATGACAGCGGCTATGTGCCGATCGAAACGATGCGACATCCCAACGAGCCTGGCAGGCCCAACAATGACGTCATCTTCGCGAAGTCTGTGTGACAGAAATGTGCCAAGCCGCCCGCCAAGATCCTGCAGCGCGTCAACGCGGCAAGAATTGATCCTCTCGTGCCATAGATCAATGACTACACTGGATGCCGCTCTGGGAGAAATCGGCAAGTAAAAGCCGTCCACTCTTGCCATGAGTACCGGCAAGACCGTTCCCATCATGACCGCGTCGCTGAAGCCGCTCAATGATTCGGGAACCTTGAGCTCTCCCTGTCCAACAATGAGTTCTTCGCTTGTTCCTGCCACGAAAGCTTGGGCGGCAGCGCGAGTAGACAGCAGTGCTTCGCGGCAAGAAGACCAGAAGTTGCGCGACGGAACCTCCATGTGCCCCGCGAGAACGCGATCCTCACCGCCAACGAGGTCGGCGTCAATCGTCCCAATAATGTGCGCTTGCAATGCAATGGCGAAGTTCATATCGCCCGCTGCGCCCGGATGGTCAGAGCGCAAGAGCCTGAACGCTTCTATAAAGTCTGGAATCCGTTCCACGCTACCGCCGTAGAAGATCCGCTTAAATCCGATTGCGCTAGCTACTCGGACATCTCCCCAATCAGCCTGAGGAACGAAATCCTCCAACATGGGGAAGCGAGGCAATAGTTGCTTAAGCCCATCAAGAAATTCTGCAAACTCGGCGTGGGTAACGATAGATCGATGACCTTGAAAATCGTCCGGCTGCATACTCAGAGCGACAAGCATCGCCAAGCTATGTTTGACTTGGCTGGAGCGATTGGGGCGCCAGAGCTCGGAGATGCTCAGACTAAGGATCACATCGATTGCGGCGTATCGGGCGAAGTACCCATATACCGCTGCAGTTTCCTCACGGAATCGCGGCTCTTGTGACGACGCTTTCTGCCGCTCCCTCTTGACATCAACGGTCGGAATGTCTGCGGCAGCATTTCGTCTCTCTCTTTTCAGCCGTGATTTCTTCCCCATTTTTTCCTTTCAGAATTATTCGCCCGAACTGTTCTTCATCGCCCTGCGTGAAGCTTTTTTTGATGAGCCTGATGATCGACGACGCCGATCTTCCTAGCCCGCCCTATGTTTCCTTCACACGAGTCATCGCGTCAGTGCGGCGAATATCTCAGCATAGCCACCAGCTCTGCGAACCTCGCCAGTGATCTGATCGAAGGCTGCAACTTTTCCCCTTGCCCGGCGAACGTTTTCCAGCGTCCGCTTGTCCACATACGTGACATCAGCATAGGGTGCCAAACAGAGAAGATGGGTGTCGTTCAGGTCACTGCCTTTGCGTTCGGGCTGATCTTGGGCATGAGCCCGCATGCATTCCTCGATGACGGTAACGGGCAGGCGATCCTGCGTCACAACTCGCTTGAGTGTTTGCCAGGGTAGCCCGCTCGCGTCCGCAACCATCCGCAGCCGATCACGAAAGATCAGGAGATTTGTCGTTCGGCCGAACGTCGCTGAAAGGTCAATGTCGTCCAGTTCAAGGCCCGCCATCAACAAGATCTGAATCACAGGCGGCAGGTCGCCGCCGATTGGGATTGCATGGCCCTCACGGGCGATCTCGGAAAAAAAATGGTCCGCCATCGCGCCCGGGTCAGTGATGCGCTTGTCTCCACGTGCCGCTATCTCGCCGGCCAACTGGTTCCGAAGATGTTGAAGCGCACGATTCGCATCCTCGGTCTTTCGAAAGGGCTTAGCCAGCAAGTCTGAAATGCGCACGTTGTCAATATTCGTAGCACGCCACTGCGAGATAGCAGCAACCCTGCGCGCGCCCTCTTGTCGCTCGGCCAACGCTGCCTGAAGAACCCGCCAATCTTGGAAGCGATCAGGGATGGCCTCTGAACCCGGGCCTACCAGAAGCAGCTCTTCGCGCGCGAGATCGCGCACTTGGAGCAAATCAGCGCTAGGGTGCGCGTACGCCGCCCGCACTTCGGCCTTCAACACCTCCAGCACCGAGCCGGGCCCAGAGTCTGGGTCTGATGGACGGACCCACGCCACCAGCGGCCAACTTCTGAGATAGCGTAGGCGCTGGTCAACCAGTTCGTCGTCCTTGTGCTGCAACAACTCCTCTACTTGGTGCCAGCAAAGCAGCGGAAGCCATCCGCGCTTGACAAGGTCAGGCGCAAATACTTGGGCCGCGCGCCTCCGACTGCGATCGGAAGAAGCCCAGTCAAAAGCCAACCCCGCCAAGTGCGAGGTATCGAGGGCAACGAAGCGTGGCTGGCTGATCAATGTAGGGTCAGTCATACAAAACTGGCTTTGTTCTGAACTTCCTCCAAGATACGGCAAATCCAGAAAAAGCACTCAGCTATTCAAAGTTGCTCTATCGTCGCTGTCGCGGGACGACGTCTGGCTGCCGCCATGGGATACCGCCACATCCACGTCGAGCTTGGGGGTGGCTTTGCGTCTGACTACCGAACCGAATTCTCTCCATCACGCAGACTTCAGCGTCGCACCTTGAAGAACCCGTTTGCCAGGCGGGCCGCGAACCCTGCAGCCCGCAGACCAGCCCCTACCCGCCAGCCTCACGCGCCCCACGCCGCGCCTTCTCACTCACCTGAAACAACTCCCCCGCCTTGCGAGCAAGTTCAGCCGCAAGCCAAAGCAGGTTGTCCAGTTGTCGAGGCCCGTCCCCGCTGCACCAGTCGATGTCTTCCCCGTGGCAGACCCACAGGAGCGCTTCGAGTTGAGAGAGTGTGTTTTCGAGAAGATCCGCCGGGTCTTGGGCGTTGTCTTCGGAAGCTGCCGGCGTGCGAGGCCGGGCTATAGTCTTGGTAGCCATTTTTGTGCGTTCCTTCCAAGGTGATTGCACGAACTTGGTTAGACGGCCGGGGTGCTCGTAACACCCTGGCCGTCGCCTTTTGATACCTCGCATCTGCATCGCTGCTTTCGCACCGACAACCTGCCGCGAGGCAAGCAGCCTTCAAACATCTCGGTGGCTGTGTGTGTTGCGCCTTCCTTCTTCCCTTGTTGGGGTATCGAGTGACAGGGGCATTCACTCTAAAGAAGAACCCGGCAAGTCGCCGCTCCATGCAGCACGAAGTCTCGGCAACCGCCAACAAATGCAGCTTCTTCAATGCGCTGCGCGTAGAGCTCGGAGGCGCCATGTTGTGTGAATCAACAGCGGCTCTGAACGCTCACGCCGAAGGGGTGCCTTGCGCAGCGAAATCAAGGAGGAGGCAGAAGGCCGGGGGACATTCGCGGAGCAAGGTACCCCGTCGGCGTGAGCGTCGCCCCGGACGCGAGCAGAAGGACTCAGTCCATCCAGGACCGCGCCCGGTCCAGATGCTCGCGGCACTCGCGCACCATGCGCTCGATCAGCTCCGCACAAGTCGGCACGTCATCGATCAGCCCGATGCACTGGCCGGCCGAGACCACACCGTTCTGCACCTCGCCCGACTCCAGCGCCGCGCGGCCGCGCGCGCCGGCCACCAGCGGACGCACTTCCTCGAACTCGCAGCCGCCGGGGCGGTTCTCCGTCGCCACCACCTCTTCGGAGATCGCGTTGCGGAACACCCGCGCGGTATTGCGCATGGTGCGGAACATCAGCTTGGTGTCGCGCTCGGTCGCGTCGACCAGCGCCTGCTTGATGTTCGGGTGGATCGGCGCTTCCTGCGTCACGCAGAAGCGCGTGCCCATGTTCACGCCCTCGGCGCCCAGCGCGAGCGCGGCGGCCATGCCGCGTCCGTCGGCGATGCCGCCCGAAGCGATGATCGGAATGCGGAGCTTGCGCGCCGCAATCGGCAGCAGCACGAGGCCGGGCACGTCGTCCTCGCCCGGATGGCCCGCGCACTCGAAGCCGTCCACCGACACCGCATCCACGCCGTTGCGCTCCGCCGAGAGCGCGTGGCGCACCGAGGTGCACTTGTGGACGATCTTCACGTCGTGGCGCTTCAAGGCCTCGATGAAATCCTTCGGGCTGTTGCCCGCGGTCTCCACGATCTTGATGCCGCTGTCGATGATGGCCTGCACGTACCCCGCATACGGCGGCGGCTTCACCGCGGGCAGGATCGTGAGGTTCACGCCGAAGGGCTTGTCGGTTAGCGTGCGGGTGCGTGCGATTTCATTGCGCAGGTCGTCGGGCGTGGGCTGCGTGAGCGCCGTCACGATGCCCAGGCCCCCGGCGTTCGACACGGCCGCGGCCAGTTCGGCGCGGCCCACCCATTGCATGCCGCCCTGGATGATCGGGTAGCGAATGCCGAGCAGTTCGGTGATGCGGGTCTTCATTGGCTCACAGCGCCTTGACGAGTTCCGGCACAGCCGTGAACAGGTCGGCCACGAGGCCGTAGTCGGCCACCGAGAAGATCGGCGCTTCTTCGTCCTTGTTGATCGCCACGATCACCTTGGAGTCCTTCATGCCGGCCAGATGCTGGATCGCGCCCGAGATGCCCGCTGCGATGTACAGCTGCGGCGCGACGATCTTGCCGGTCTGGCCCACTTGCCAGTCGTTCGGGGCGTAGCCCGCGTCGACCGCAGCGCGGCTGGCACCCAGGCCCGCGTTGAGCTTGTCGGCCAGCGGGGCCATCACTTCGGTGAACTTCTCGGCGCTGCCGAGGGCACGGCCACCCGAGACGATGATCTTGGCGGCGGTCAGTTCGGGGCGTTCGCTCTTGGTGACTTCACGGCCCACGAAGCTCGATTTGCCGCTGTCTGCGACGCCTTCAGCCGTTTCGACGGTGGCGCTGCCACCAGTGGCTGCGGCGGCGTCGAAACCGGTCGTGCGCACGGTGATCACCTTGGTGGCATCGCTGCTCTGCACGGTGGCAATCGCGTTGCCGGCATAGATCGGGCGCTCGAAGGTGTCGGGGCTGTCGACCTTGGTGATGTCGCTGATCTGGGCCACGTCCAGCTTGGCGGCCACGCGCGGTGCGACGTTCTTGCCGTTGGCGGTCGAGGGGAACAGGATGTGGCTGTAGTTGGCTGCAATCGCGAGGACTTGGGCAGCCACGTTCTCGGCGAGGTTCTCGGCAAGGCTCGGGCTGTCAGCAGCGATGACCTTGGTCACGCCTGCGATCTGGGCAGCAGCCTTCGCGGCTTCAGCGGCATTGGCGCCAGCCACCAGCACATGCACTTCACCGCCGCAAGCCAACGCTGCGGTCACGGTATTCAAGGTCGCCGGCTTGATGCTGGCGTGGTCGTGTTCGGCAATAACAAGTGCGGTCATGTTCAGATCACCTTCGCTTCGTTCTTCAGTTTGTCCACCAGCGTCGCTACATCAGGCACCTTGATGCCCGCACCGCGCTTGGGCGGCTCGCTGACCTTCAGGGTCTTCAGGCGCGGCTTCACATCGACACCCAGGTCTTCGGGCTTGAAGGTATCGAGCTGCTTCTTCTTGGCCTTCATGATGTTGGGCAGCGTCACATAGCGCGGCTCATTGAGGCGCAGGTCGGTCGTGATGACGGCCGGCAGGCTGAGGGAGATGGTTTCCAGGCCGCCGTCGACTTCGCGCGTGACCGTGGCCTTGTCGCCAGCGACTTCGACCTTGGAGGCGAAGGTGGCCTGGGGCAGGTCGGCCAGCGCAGCCAGCATCTGGCCGGTCTGGTTGGCGTCATCGTCGATGGCTTGCTTGCCGAGGATGATGAGCTGGGGCTGTTCCTTGTCGACCAGCGCCTTCAGGAGCTTGGCGACGGCCAGCGGCTGCAGCTCTTCGGTGGTCTCGACCAAGATGCCGCGGTCGGCGCCGATGGCCATCGCGGTGCGCAGGGTTTCCTGGCATTTCGCATCGCCGCAGGAGACGGCGATGACTTCAGTGACCACACCCTTCTCTTTCAGGCGCACCGCTTCTTCGACAGCGATCTCGTCGAAGGGGTTCATGCTCATCTTGACGTTGGCAATGTCCACCCCGGTGCCGTCGCTCTTGACGCGCACCTTCACGTTGTAATCGACGACCCGTTTGACAGGTACAAGAATCTTCATGGTTGTTCCTTCAGAAATCAGATGAGGTTCGTTCACTCGAGCTTCGCGCCCGATTGCTTGATGAGCCGCTCCCACACCGGGCGCTCCTGCTTCCAGGCGGCGGCAAAGAGTTCGGGCGAGCTGTCGCGCAGCTCGAAGCCCATGGCCGCGATGCGCTCGCGCACGTCGGGCTGCTGCGAGGCCTTGCGCACCTCGTCGGCGATGCGGTCCACGATGGGCTTGGGCGTCTTGGCAGGCACCGCGAAGGCAAGCCAGCCGGTGACGCGGTAGGCCTCGTCCTTCAGGCCCTGCTCGGCCATCGTCGGCACGTTGGGCAGCGCGGCCATGCGGCGTTCGCCGCTCACGCCGATGGCCCGCACCTTGCCCGCGTCGATGTGCGGCTTGGCCACGAGCGCGCTCGCATAGGCCATCTGGATCTGCCCGCCGATCAGGTCCTGCATCATCGGCGCCTCGCCCTTGTAGGCGACGTGGTTCATGTCGGCCTGCTGCGTGAGGCTCATGTGCGCGCCGGCCAGGTGCGGGTAGGCGCCCACGCCGTAGGAACCGTAGGCGACCTTGCCCTTGTTCGCGGCCACGTACTTCAGCAGTTCGGGTGCGGTCTTCACCGGCACGCTCGGATGCACCACCAGCACCAGCGGACCCATAGCCACCTGGTAGACCAGCGTGAGGTCGCGCTGCGTGTCGTAGGGCAGCTTCTCGTAGAGGAACTCGTTGGTCAGCAGCGCATTGCTGAGCGAGAAGACGACGGTGTAGCCATCGGGCGGCGACTTGGCGACCGCATCGGTGCCGATGATGCCGGCCGCGCCCGGCTTGTTGTCGATGACGACGGGCTGGCCGAAGCCGGCCGACATCTTCTGGCCAAGCACGCGCGCGAGCACGTCGGTGGCGCCACCGGCCTGGAAGGGCACGACGAGGCGGATCGGCTTGTTCGGATAGGGTGCTTGCGCGTGGGCGGGGGCCAGCGCGAACAGCGCGGCGGTCGATGCGGCGGCGCAGAGCAGCGCGCGGCGGTTGGAAGGTTGACGTGTCATGGCTTGTCTCTCGTTGGTTTCAGAAACTCTCGAAGTTCACTTCAGCGCGATGCGCGTCTTGAAGGGCAGCGGGGCCAGCGCCTTCTGCAGCCGCTCCTGCAGCGTTGCGGCGAGTGCGCCCGCCGCATTGGCGTCGATCTGCACGTGCACGAGGCTTTCGCCCTCGGTGGTCACGGCGGGCGTTGCCGCACCGCTCGCGCCGAGTTCGGCGCACACCTCGCCGACCGTCGCAGTCACCACTTGCCGCGCGGCCATGGCGCGCAGCTCGGGCTTGTAGATCTTGCCGACGTTGGTCATCGGCATCGCGCCGATCACCGACACCCACTTGGGCTTGGCGGGCGCTTCGTCCACGCGCGCGGCGGTGAAGGCCAGCAGCTCGTCTTCGGTGGCCGAGGCGCCGGGCACCAGCGTCGCGAAGATCACTGGCAGTTCGCCCGCATAGGCATCGGGCGCACCGACCGCCGCGCACAGCTGCACCGCGGGGTGCGCGCCGAGCGCGTCTTCGATCGTCTTCGGATCGATGTTGTGGCCGCTGCGGATGATCAGGTCCTTCGAGCGGCCGGTGAGGTTGAGCCGCTCCTCGCTGTCCATCCAGCCGAGGTCGCCAGTCGCGAGCCAGCCGTCGGCGGTGAAGGCCTTGGCGTTGTCCGCCGGGTCGACGAAGCCCGAGAACACATTGGGCGACTTGAAGAGCACCATGCCCTGCTCGCCGGGCGCCACGTCGCGGTCGCTCGCGTTGCCGCTCTCGTCGAGCGCGACGATGCGGATCTGCGAATACGGCAACCGGAAGCCGACGCAGCCCGCGGGGCCGTTCACACCCGGCGGCGTGATGGTCGAGATGCCGGCCATCTCCGTCATGCCCAGGCTCTCGTGCACATGCAGGCCGAACAGGCGCTCGAAGCGCGCAGCCAGCTCGGGCGCGAGCACGGCGGCGCCGGTGCGGCAGTAGGTGATCGATGAAATGTCCGCACCGTCGAGCGGCACGTTCGCCAGCGCCGCGAGCACCGTGGGCACAGCCGAGAGCGAGGTCGGCCGGTACTTGGCGACCAGCTTCCAGTAGTTGGCCAGCACCTCCTTGTTGCGCAGCAGCGAGGGCGTCGGAATGATCACCTCCACGCCCGCCGACAGCGACGAGAGCGAAGCCGGCAGCACGCCCGCCACGTGGAACAACGGATAGCCGTTGATCGAGATGCCCTGCTCGTTCATGCCCGCGAGCTGCACGCTGGCCCAGGCGGTGAACACCTGTGCGCCGTGGCTGTGGCGCGCGAGCTTGGGGGCGCCGGTGGTGCCGCCGGTGTGGAAGTAGGCGGCGATGTCGGTGGGGGCGATGTCGCGGCCGCTCACGAGGCGGTCGTTCGGTTGCGCGGCGCGCAGCGTGTCGAACGCGGCCACGCCCTCGGGCAGCGCACCCGCAGCACCGGGCGCTTCGTCGTGCGGCGCCACGCGCAGCACGGTCGTGAGCGTGGGCACCTGGCCGCGCAGGCGCATCGCCTTCGACCACATGCCCGATTCGGCATCCGACCCGTAGGCGATCAACACCTTGGCGCGCGCCGCGGTCATCAGCGCGACCAGCTTCTCGTCGGTCAGCAGCGGGTTCAGCGGCTGCACGATGCCGGCCGCTTCGCCGCCCCAGAGCGCGAGGTGGTATTCGAGGCAGCCGGGCAGCATCACCGCGACCGCATCGTCGGGCCCCACGCCCAGCGTGTGCAGCAGGTTCGCGGTCTGGTGGATGCCCGCGAGCAGCTCGGCATACGACCAGCGGATCGGTTCATCGGCCGGATTGCCGGAGCGCAAGAACGTGAGCGCGGTCTTGTCGCCGAAGGCCGCACCGGAATTGCGGAACAGCTCGTAGGTGCTGCGCACCGTGAGCGCTTCTTCGAGCGGCGTTTCTTCCAGCCGCCGGATGTCGGCGAGGCCGCGCACCGGGAACAGGGGGCGGAACGGCGCACCGGCTGTTCCCATGTTGTTGTTCTTGTCGTTGCCTGTTGTCATGTTGTCTCCTTGAGGTCGTGTGGCCAGCGATGGCGAATCGCGGTTTTACTGGTTCGTGATCTTGTTGTCGCGAATGACCTTGCCCCAGCGTTCGAAGTCCTCGCGCATGCGAACGCCGGTCTGCTCGGGCGTGCGGTAGGCCGCGAAGGAGCCGACGCTTTCGAGCTTCTCCTGCACCTGCTTGTCGGCCAGGGCAGTCTTGAGCTCGGCGCTCATGCGGGCGATCACATCCTTGGGCGTGCCGGCCGGCGCCAGCAGGCCGCCCCACGAGGTCGCATCGAAACCGGGGAAGCCTTGCTCGGCCACCGTCTTCACATCGGGCAGCAGGCTCACGCGCTGGCCCGAGCCGACCGCGATGGCGCGCAGCTTGCCGGCCTTGACGTGCGGCAGCACGCCCACGAGGTCCGAGAACATCGCGGGCACCTGGCCGCCGATCAGGTCGGTCACGGCCGGCGCGCTGCCGCGGTAGGGCACGTGCTGCATGTCGAACTTGCCGATGGTCTTCAGTTGCTCGGTCGTCAGGTGGCCGAAGCTGCCGGCGCCGGCTGTCGTGTAGTTGAGCTTGCCGTCCTCGGCCTTGGCCTTGGCGATCAGGCCCTGCAGGGTGGTCACGTCGGGCAACGACTTGGGGTTGACCACCAGCACGATCGGCAGGTCGTACACCGAGCCCACGGGCGTGAAGTTCTTGAAGATGTCGTAGCCGGTCGGTCCGTAGAGGTGCGAGGCCAGCAGCGTCGGCGTGGCCAGCATCACGAAGGTGTAGCCGTCCGGTGCGGCGCGTGCGGCCGCAGCCGCACCCACGGTGCCCGAGGCGCCGCTGCGGTTGTCGATGACGATGTTCTGCTTGAGCGCGACCGACATCTTCTGCGCCACGATGCGCGAGGCCACGTCGGTCGGGCCGCCGGGCGGGAAGGGAACGATCAGCGTGATCGGCTTGGCGGGCCAGGCTTGCGCGAAGGCGCTGCCGGCGATAAGGGGAAGAGCCAGGGCGACAAGTGCACGGCGAAGAGGATTGCGAAGGGAACGGGAAACGAGGGAGGCCATGGACTTCTTGCTAATTCAGGGGATCAGGAATGCACAGGCGCGTCTTCAGACGACGCCACTTTTTTTGAGCGCGGCCAGCTTGTCATCCGGCAGGCCGAGCAGGGACTGCAGCACCTCGTGCGTGCCTTCGCCCAGCGTGGGCGGTGCGCTGCGCACCGGCAGGCGCTCGCCATCGAAACGATAAGGTGGCGCGAGCACGTTGACCGTGCCGGCCACCGGGTGCGGCTGCGTGGTCACGAGGCCGGCATCGGTCGCGCGCTTCGACTGCAGCGCTTCGAGCAAACCCAGCACTTCGCCGCACGGAATGCCCGATGCAGTGAGCTTCGCGAGCAGGTCGGCGCGCTGGCGCTTCGCCAGCTCGGCGTGCAGCTCGGGCAGCAGCACCGCGCGATTCGCCGAACGCAGGATGTTGGTCTTGAAGCGCTCGTCGGCCGCGAGGTCGGGCCGCTCGATCACGTCGGTGCAGAAGCGCGCGAACTGCGCGTTGTTGCCCACGGTGATGACCAGCGGACCATCGGCCGCGTCGAACACGCCGTAGGGCACGATCGACGGATGCGAGTTGCCGTAGCGCGGCGGGTCTTCGCCCATCAGCAGCGCTTCGAGGCCGTAGTAGGCGGTGATCATCAGGCCGCAGTCGAAGAGCGCCATCTCCACATGCCGGCCCTTGCCGGTCTTCTCGCGCTGGTAGAGCGCGGCGAGGATGGCCTGCGCCGAGTACATGCCGGTAAAGAGGTCCACGGCGGCCACGCCGAACTTCAGCGGCGGCTGGTTCGCTTCGCCGTTGAGCGCCATCAGGCCCGCTTCGCCCTGCACCACGAGGTCGTAGCCGGGCCGTGCGGCCTCGGGGCCGGTGCGGTCGTAGCCCGAGATCGAGCAGTAGATGAGGCCGGGCTGTTCCTTGCTCAACTGCTCGTAGCCCAAGCCCAGCTTGTCGATGCCGCCGAACTTGAAGTTCTGGATCACCACATCGCATTGCTTCGCAAGGTCGCGCGCGATCTGCTGCCCTTCGGGCGTCTGCAGGTCGAGCGTGACCGAGCGCTTGTTGCGGTTCACGCTGTTGAAGTAGGCGGTCTCGGTCTTGCCCACGCGCAGGCCCCAGTCGCGCGTGTCGTCGCCGCGGCCGGGGTGCTCGACCTTGATCACCTCGGCGCCCATGTCGGCCAGCACCATGCCGCACCAGGGGCCCGCGAGGATGCGGGACAGATCGAGGACGCGCACGCCGGCGAGCGGCAGCGAGGAATTCAGCAGTGGCATGGAGGCGACTCCCTGGAAACGAGAAAGCCCCGCACGGGGTGCGAGGCATGAAGACGGGTGAGCGCAGGCGGTGTCAGGACGCGTCCTGCTTCTTGTGGCGCAGCGCGACGAAATCCGCCTTGCGCTTGCCGAGGAACGCGCCGATGCCCTCGGCCGCTTCGGCATCCGCCTGCGACTCGACCATGTAGGCGGCCTCGGCATCGAGTTGTTCTTCGAGCGTGGCGCGGTGCGCCTGCCGGCACAGCGTCTTGATGCGCGCGCTCGCGCGTTGCGGGCCATCGGCCACCTTGGCTGCGAGTGCAATCGCTTCGGCGAGCGCCGCGCCCTTGTCGGTGAGGCGATTGACCGCACCTAACGCATGCAGGCGCTCGGCCGTCATGCGGTCGCCGGTGAGGCACATCTCGGTGAGCACCTGGCGCGAGACGAACTCCGCAAGGAAGGCGGTCGCGCCGCCGTCCGGCGTGAGGCCGACCTTGACGTAGGCGACCGTGTAGAACGCATCGCGCGCCGACACCAGCATGTCGCAGGCGAGCGCCATCGAGAGGCCCGCACCCGCCGCGCCGCCTTCGACGGCCGCGATGACGGGCTTGCCGCAATCGCGGATCGCGCGGATCAGGTTGTGCAGCCCTTCGAGTTTTTCGCGGCGTTCCGAGGCGGGCAGCTCGCGGCGCTTGGCCAGCAGGTTGAGGTCGCCGCCGGAGCAGAAGAAATCGCCCGCGCCGGTGAAGACGATGGCGCCCACTTCGGGGTCGTTCTGCGCATCGGTGAGCGCTGCCGACAGCTCGGCATACAGCGTCGGCGTGATCGCGTTGCGCGCGCCGGGATTGCTGTTGGTCAGGATGCGGACCGCGCCCTGCTGGCTGATGAGGACGGTTTTGTCCGTCATGCCGCGAGCTCCTTGCCGAGCGCGATGTAGCGCTGCAGATGGTGGTCTTCGTCGCCGAGCTGGTGGTCGATCATCACGAGCCGCTTGGCGTAGTGCGGCAGCGGCAGCTCCCACGTCATGCCGATGCCGCCATGCATCTGGATGCTTTCTTCCGCCACCAGCGCGCCGATGCGGCCGATGCTGAACTTGGCGGCCGACAGCGCGCGCTCGCGCGCCACGCGGTCGGTGCCGTCGATGGCGGCTGCGGCGTTGATGACCGCCGAGCGGGCCTGTTCGATCTCGAGCAGCAGGTCGGCCATGCGGTGCTGTAGCGCCTGGAAGCTGCCGATGAGGATGCCGAACTGCTTGCGCGTGCGCAGGTACTCCAGCGTTGCGGTCTTGGCGGCTTCCATGGCGCCGACGGCTTCGGCGCACAGCGCGAGCACGCCGCGGCCGATGGCGCGTTCCAGCGTTGCGTGGCCCTGGCCTTCGGTGCCGAGCAATGCGTCGGCACCGAGCTTCACGCCGTCGAGCGTGAGTTCGGCAACACGGCCACCGTCGATGGCGGGGCAGCCGCGCACCGTGAGGCCCGCGGTCTTCGCGGGCACGAGGAACAGCGAGATGCCGGCTTCGTCGTCCACATTGCCCGAGGTGCGGGCGGAGACGAGGAACAGGTCGGCTTGCTCGCCTTGCGGCACGACGGCCTTGGCACCATTCAGCACCCAGCCGTCGCCGCTGCGCTCGGCGCGAGTCGCCACGCGCGCGCGTTCGTAGTGCGAGTCGGCCTCGTCGTGCGCAAAGGCCGCAACGGTCACGCCGTTGATGATGTCGCCGAGTTTTTCCTTCTGCGCATCGCTGCCGGCGGCGCTGAGCGCTTCGCCGACCATCACAGCGCCCAACAGCGGCTCGACCACAAGGCCACGACCCAGCGCCTCGAAGACCACGGCGATGTCGAAGCCGCCGCCGCCGAAGCCGCCATCGGCTTCGCTGAACAGCGCGCCGATCACGCCGAGTTCGGCGAACTGCTGGAAGATTTCCTTGCTGAAACCGTGCGCCGACTTCGCGATGCGGTCGCGCGCATCGAAGGCGTACTGCTCGGCGATGAAGCGGTTCAGGCTGTCGGCGAGCATGCGCCGGTCTTCGGTGTGTTCGAAGTTCATTGCATGTCTCCTTTACAGCCCAAGGATCATCTTGGAGATGATGTTCTTCTGGATTTCATTGGAGCCACCGAAGATCGACAGCTTGCGGTTGTTGAAGTAGCGCGCGGCGGCTGCCTTCGCATACGCGGGGCCGAAGGTCTCGCCTTCGAAACCGTCCTGCAGCGCCTCTGCAACGAAGGGTCGGCCGTAGACGCCCATCGCGCGACGGGCGAGCGAAGAAATCTCCTGGCGGATTTCCGTGCCGCGAATCTTCAGCATCGAGCTTTCCGCACCGGGTACGCCGCCGCCGGCCACGGCCGCGATCACGCGCAGGTTGGTCGTCTTCATGTTCTCCAGATCGATCTCCACGCGCGCCATGCGCGCGGCGAACGACGGGTCTTCGGCAAGCGGCTTGCCGTTCTTCACCTGCTTGGCGGCAATGCCCTTGAGCTGTTCGAGCGCAGCCACCGAGAAGCCCACGCCCGCGATGTTGGTGCGCTCGTAGGTCAGCAGGTACTTGGCGCAGGTCCAGCCCTTGTTCTCTTCGCCGACGAGGTTCTCGGCCGGCACGCGCACGTCGGAGAAGAACACTTCGTTGACTTCATGCTCGCCGTCGAGCGTGATGATCGGGCGCACTTCCACGCCGGGCGAGGTCATGTCGATCAGGAGGAAGCTGATGCCTTCCTGCTTCTTCGCCTCGCGGTTGGTGCGCACCAGGCAGAAGATCATGTTGGCGTGCTGGCCCAGCGTGGTCCAGGTCTTCTGACCGTTCACGATGTAGTGGTCGCCACGCGCGTCGATGCCGCGCACGGCCGAGGTCTTCACCGCCGCGAGGTCGGAGCCCGCGCCGGGTTCCGAGTAGCCCTGGCACCACCAGTCGGAGCCGTCCAGGATGCGCGGCAGCCAGCGCTGCTTTTGCGCCTCGTTGCCGTACTTGATGAGCACCGGCCCCAGCATGTTCACGCCGAAGGGCACGATGCGCGGCGCAAAAGCCAGTGCGCATTCGTGTTCGAAGATGAACTTCTCCACCGCCGTCCAGCCCGGGCCGCCGTACTGCTCGGGCCAGTGATTGGCGAGCCAGCCGCGCGCATTGAGGATGGCGTGCCATTCCTGCATGTCGGCCTTGCTGAGGATCTGGCCGCCGCTGACCTTCGCCGAGAGGCGTGCGGGCAGCTTGTCGGCCAGGAAGGCGCGCACTTCCGCGCGGAAGGCTTCCTCTTCGGGGGTGAAGTTCAGGTCCATCGCTGGCTCCTCAGTAGATTTCGAACAGGCCGGCTGCGCCCATGCCGCCGGCGATGCACATCGTGACCACCGCGTACTTCGCGCCGCGGC
This sequence comes from Variovorax trehalosi, assembly GCF_051216415.1. Classification (NCBI taxonomy): domain Bacteria; kingdom Pseudomonadati; phylum Pseudomonadota; class Betaproteobacteria; order Burkholderiales; family Comamonadaceae; genus Variovorax; species Variovorax trehalosi. The sequence continues at coordinate 156,884 of NZ_JBPJZG010000010.1, read as the reverse complement.
GCTTGCCTTCGATGAGCGCATGGCCCGTGAGGCGCGCACCGGTCATGCCGAACGGGTGGCCGATGGAGATCGCGCCGCCGTTCACGTTGAGCAGTTCCGACGGAATGCCCAGCTTGTCCTGGCAATAGATCGATTGCGAAGCGAAGGCTTCGTTGAGTTCCCAGAGGCCGATGTCCTCGACCTTGAGGCCATGGCGCGCGAGCAGCTTGGGCACGGCGAACACGGGGCCGATGCCCATTTCGTCGGGTTCGCAGCCGGCGAGCGCGAGGCCGCGGAAGGCGCCCAGCGGCTGGATGTTGGCGCGCTCCGCATCCTTGGCTTCCATCAGCACGCAGGCCGAGGCGCCGTCCGAGAGCTGCGAGGCGTTGCCGGCCGTCACGAACTTGTCTTCGCCCATCACCGGCTTGAGCTTGGCCAGCGCTTCGTAGGTGGTGCCGCGGCGGTTGCAGTTGTCTTCGGTGGCGGTGATTTCGCGGTAGGTGACTTCCTTGGTCTCCTTGTCGGTCACGGCCATCGTGGTGGTGCAGGCGACGATTTCGTCCTTGTAGCAGCCGGCCAGTTGCGCTTCTTCAGTCTTGCGCTGGCTTTCGGCGGAGAAGCGGTCCTGTGCCTCGCGGCTGATGTTGTAGCGCTTGGCGACGATGTCGGCCGTGTCGATCATCGCCATGTAGAGGTCGGGCTTGTGCTCGACGATCCACGGGTCCAGGCTGAGGTCGCCGCCATCGCCGGGGCTGCGGCCACGGATCTGCGAAATGCTTTCGACGCCGCCCGCGATCATGGCCGGCGCGCCGTCCACCACGATGCGGCCCGCGGCCATGGCGATCGCCTGCAGGCCCGAGGCGCAGAAGCGGTTCACCGTGGTGCCGGCAATGCTGATCGGCAGGGCCGAACGGATGATGGCCTGGCGTGCGATGTTGCGGCCCGTGGTGCCCTCGGGGTAGCCGCAGCCGAGGATCGCGTCCTCGATCAGTGCCGGGTCCAGGCCCGAGCGCTCGACCGCGGCCTTCACCGCGAAGGACGCCAGCGTGGCGCCGGGGGTGATGTTGAATTCGCCGCGGTGCGCCTTGGTGAGCGGGGTGCGGGCGGTGGAAACGATGACGGCTTCACGCATGGGGATGCTCCTGTTTATTCGGATTGATTGAGGCTCGAGAAATCGGCACCGCGTTCGACCAGCTCGACCAGCAGCGGCGATGGCTTCCAGAAGATCGGGTCTTCCTTGGCGAACTCGCGGATGTCGGCCAGCACCTTCGGCAGGCCCACCGTGTCTGCGTACTTCATCGGGCCGCCGCGGTGGCGCGGGAAGCCGTAGCCGTAGAGGAAGGTCAGGTCCACGTCCAGCGGGCGCAGCGCAATTCGCTGGAGCACGACGTTCGCGCCTTCGTTGACCATCGCGGCCATGTAGCGGCGGATGATTTCCTCGTTCGTGAAGCTGCGCCGCACGATGCCCGCACGCTCGCGCTCGGCGTCGATGATGGCCAGCACGGCTGGGTCGGGCGAGCCGGTGCGCGCGCCTTCGGGGTACAGGTAGTAGCCGCGCTGCGTCTTCTGGCCGAACCAGCCGCGCTCGCAGATGCGGTCGGCGATCTGCACGTAGCGCGCCTGCGGGTCGCGCGTGGCGGCCTTGCGCTTGCGCGTGGCCCAGCCGATGTCGCCGCCCGCGAGGTCCGACACCTGGAACGGACCCATCGGGTAGCCGAACTCGCGCACGGCTTCGTCGATCTGGTAGGGCGAGGCGCCGTCTTCCATCATGTGGTCGGCCGCCTGGCGGTACACCGCGAGGATGCGGTTGCCGATGAACCCATCGCAGACGCCGGCACGCACCGGCACCTTCTTCAGTTTCTTCGCGAGCTCGAAGCCGGTGGCGACCACATCGGCGCTCACCTTGGCGGGCACCACGATCTCCAGCAGCTTCATGATGTTGGCCGGCGAGAAGAAGTGCAGGCCCACCACGTCCTGCGGGCGCTTGATGCTGGCCGCGATCTCGTCGATGTCCAGGTACGAGGTGTTGGTGGCGAGCACTGCGCCGGGCTTGCAGACGCGGTCGAGTTCGGCGAACACGGCCTTCTTCACGCCCATTTCCTCGAACACCGCCTCGACGACGATGTCGACGTCGGCCAGCGCGTCATACGACGTCGAGCCGCTGAAGCGCGCCATCACCGCAGCCTTGGCCTCGGGCGTCATGCGGCCCTTGGCGATGAGGCCGTCGTACACCTTCTCCACATGCTGGCGGCCGCGCGCGAGGCTGGGCTCGTCGCGCTCGATCATGGTCACGGGCAGGCCCGCATCGAGCATCGCCACCGCGATGCCCGCGCCCATGGTGCCGCCGCCGACGATGCCGGCCGATTCGAGCTTGCGCGGGCTGGCGGACTTGGTCTCGGGCGCCTTCAGCACTTCGCGCTCGGCGAAGAAGGCGTGGATGAGGCCGGCGCGCTGCGGGCTGTCGATGCATTGCATGAACAGCTTGCGCTCCAGCGCCATGCCTTCGTCGAAGGGCAGCGTGAGCGCGCCTTCGACGGCTTCGATGATCTTCATCGGCGAGAAGAGGCCACGGCTTTTCTTGGCAGTGTCGGCGCGCGCGGCTTCGAGCGCGGCGCGGCTGGCTTCCTGATCGGCGAGGCCGCCGGCTTCGCGCGTGCGACGCACCGGGGCCTTGGCGGCGATGAGTTCGTCGGCGTAGGCCAGGCCTTCGGCGCGCGCGTCGGCATCGGTGGCAAGGCGGTCGACGAGGCCGAGCGACAACGCTTCCTTCGCGCCCGCGTGGCGGCCGCTCAGCATCAGCTCCAGCGCCGGCTTCACACCGATGAGGCGCGGCGCGCGCTGCGTGCCGCCCGAACCGGGCAGAAGGCCGAGCGCCACTTCGGGCAGCCCCAGCTTGGCGGTGGGCGAGGCGATGCGGTAGTGCGCCGAGAGCGCCACTTCGAGCCCGCCGCCCAGCGCTGCGCCATGGATGGCGGCAACGACCGGCTTCGTGCAGTTCTCGATGGCAAGGCACGCCTCGGGCAGCGACGGCGGCTGCGGCGTCTTGCCGAATTCGCGGATGTCCGCGCCCGCGATGAAGTTGCGGCCCGCGCCGACGATCAGCACCGCCTTCGCGCCGCTGTCGGCCTCGGCCGCCTCAATGGCGGCCACGAGGCCGCGGCGCACATCCACGCCCAGGGCGTTGACGGGCGGGTTGTCGATGGTCACCACGAACACGTCGCCGTGAACGTGGGACGGCTCGAAGGTCACGGGACCGGAAGACGTGGAGGGGCTCGGAGTGGTGGTGGCCATGTGCTTGTCTCTTGCGTTAGCGGGCCCTCGAATGCGGATGCAAGGCGAGGGACCCGAGGCTCTGGGGGTGAACCCCGCATTCTTGGCCCGCACCGGCGCTTTGACAATTGCATAGACGGTTGACAGACTGTCAAAGAATTTTTGACACAATCGCCCAATGGACCTCCAATCGCTCACCCTGCTGGTGGAAATCCTTGACGCCGGCAACCTGAGCGCCGCCGCCCGGCGACTCAAGATGAGCCGTGCCAACGTCAGCTACCACCTGAACCAGCTGGAGCGCTCGGTGGGCGCGCAGCTCGTGCGGCGCACCACCCGGCGCGCCGAGCCGACCGAAATCGGCCTCAGGCTGTACCAGCACGGCGTGGCCATCCAGACCGAGCTGCTGGCCGCGCGCGAATCGGTCACCACGCTCGGCGAAGGCCTGCAGGGCCGTGTGCGGCTGAGCGTGCCCAGCGGCTACGGACAGCTGGTGATGGCCGACTGGCTGATCGACTTCAAGCGGCAGTACCCCGGCATCGTGCTGGACGTGGTGTTCGAGAACCGCATCGAGGATTTGCTGCGCGACGAGGTCGACATCGCGGTGCGCGTGATTCCCGAGCCGCCGCAGAACCTGGTGGCGCGCGCCCTCGGGCCGGTGCGCTACGTGGCGTGCGCCTCACGCGACTATGCGGAAAAACATCCGCTGCCCGTGCAGCTCGACGAACTGCAGGGCGCACCGGTGGTCACCGCCGCGGTCATCGGCCGGCAGCTGCGCGTGTCGGCTTACCAGGGGGAAACGCGGCGCGAGGTGATCCTGGAGCCGACGCTGATTTCAGAGAACTTCCTGTTCCTGCGCCAGGCCGTTCTCGCGGGCCTGGGCATCGGCCTCGTGCCCGATTACGTGGTGCAGGAAGACGTGCGCAAGGGCGATGTGCTGACCACGCTGGACGACTGGCGCCTCTCCATCTTCGGCACGCAGATGTTCATGCTCTACATGCCGAACCGGCAGCACACGCGGGCGATCCGCACCTTCATCGACTTCATCCTGGAGCGGGTGCGGGCACCCGGCGCGGAAGCCGTCGCTCAGTCGCAGCGGTAGGTCACTTCGCTTTCGGGCGCGCGTGCCGCGGCCTTCGGGTCGAGGTAGCGCAGCGGCGCACCGAAATTGCGGCAGTAGGCCTCGGCATCCTGAGCGGTCGGCGACTTGAACACGCCGTCGCCGAGCCAGGTGACGCGGGGCACCGGCCGGGACGAGGCGCAGCCGGTGATGACGACCAGGGCGGCCGGAAGAAGCGTGAGGAGAGCGAGGGAGCGGCGCATCGGAACTGCGCATCGCTGCGCACTGTGATTGGAAAAGGAGCCGCGACTTTAGCGGCTGTAGAGCCCGACCACGCTCTGCCCGCCCAGCGCGTGCCCCTTGAGCGCCGCGAGCAGCGCATCGCGCGTGAGCCCGGCCGGCAGCGCCCCCGGCGCGAGGTCAGACGCCACCACGGTCAGCACGTAGTGATGCGGATGGTCGCCGGCCGGCGGGCACATGCCCCGGTAGGCGGCCGCGCCCGCCACGTTCACGCCCACGGTGAAGCCGCCCGTCTCGTTGGCCTTGAGCTGGCCGCGCTCGGCGGGGAGGTTGTAGGCCACCCAGTGCGAGACGCCCAGGCCCAGCGCGCCGTCGGGGTCCGACATCAGCACGGCGACCGACCGGGTCTTGGCGGGCAACTGCGTCCAGGCCACGGGCATGGAGGTGTTCTTGCCGCCGCAGTCGCCCACATTGGCGTATTCGGCCGGGATCACGCCGTTGTCGGCAAAGGCGGTCGAAGTGACCTTCATGCCCGTGGGCACCTTGCCACCGGGGGCGGGGCCCATGGTGCCGCAGCCGGCCAGCAGGGCGGCGAAGGCGATGGTCGAAATCGAAAGGGTGCCGAGGCGAAGGGTGTTCATGCGTTTTCCTGGGTGGGTCGTCGTCAATCGGTAAGCCAGACGCTGCCGTCCGCATCCTCGCGGACCGTCAGCGGCGTCAATCGCGCGCCGCGGCAGGGGCCGCCGACACACTTGCCCGTGTCCGGCTCGAAGATCGCGCCGTGCCGCGCGCACATCAAAAAGCGGCCCGAGCTTTCGAGGACCTGGCCCTCGAAGTCAAGCGGACCGCCGGCGTGCGGGCATTGGTTGAGGTAGCCGTGGACGCCGCCGTTCCAGCGCACCGCAAAGGCCGGCACGCCGTCGGGCGTGTTGAACGTGGCAGCCAGGCCGCCATCGGCGAGGCTGGGGGAAATCAGGCGGGGGTCTGTGGTGCCGCGCAAGGAAGAGGGGGACGTCATCTGCGGGCGAGCGTACCCAGGGATCGGCCGCTGGGCAATTCGCTGCGGCAAGCTCGCGGCTTTCTCCGACAACCGCCTCTTTGAGACTGTATATTCATACAGTATTTCCAATTCAAAGGCGCCCGTGGACCTCCAGCGCAAACTCGCCATCCTTGCGGACGCCGCCAAGTACGACGCTTCGTGCGCGTCCAGCGGCTCGCAGCCGCGCGACTCGCTCGGCGGGCGAGGCATCGGTTCGACCGAGGGTGCCGGCATCTGCCACAGCTATGCGCCCGACGGCCGCTGCATCTCGCTCTTGAAGGTGCTGCTCACCAACCACTGCCAGTACGACTGCCTCTACTGCGTCAATCGTGCTTCGAGCAACGTGCCGCGCGCACGATTCCGCGTCGAAGAAGTGGTGCAGCTCACGCTCGACTTCTACCGCCGCAACTGCATCGAGGGCCTGTTCCTGTCGAGCGGGATCGTCAAGTCGCCTGACCACACGATGGAGCAGGTGGTCGAGGTGGCGCGCCAGCTGCGCGAAGACCACGACTTCCGCGGCTACATCCACCTCAAGACGATTCCCGACGCCAGCGACGAACTCATCGCGCGCGCCGGCCGCTATGCCGACCGGCTCAGCATCAATGTCGAGATGCCCACCACCGAAGGCTTGCAGGCGCTCGCGCCCGAGAAGGACGAAAGCGCGATCCGGCGTTCGATGGCGCGGCTGCGGCTGCGCATCGACGACACGCGCGAAGAAGCGCGCCGCGTGGTGCCGATCCGCGCACTGCCCGGCGCGGCGCCCACCGCCGCCAGGCCGCCGCCCTTCGCGCCGGCAGGCCAGAGTACGCAGATGATCGTGGGCGCCGATGCCACCGACGACCGGCACATCCTTGCCTCCAGCGCCACGCTTTACGGCGCGTACAAGCTCAAGCGCGTCTACTACTCGGCCTTCAGCCCCATCCCCGATGCGGCCCGCGCGCTGCCTTTAGTTGCGCCTCCGCTGATGCGCGAGCACCGGCTCTACCAAGCCGACTGGCTCATGCGCTTCTACGGTTTCGAACACCAGGAGATCGTCGCCGCCTCCGACGGCCTGCTGCGGCTCGATGTCGATCCCAAGCTCGCCTGGGCGCTCGCGCATGCCGAGCGTTTCCCGGTCGACCTGAACCACGCGCCGCGCGAGATGCTGCTGCGCGTGCCGGGCCTGGGCGTGAAAGCGGTCGAGCGGCTGCTGCAGGCGCGGCGCGTGCGCCGGGTGCGCGCGGACGACCTGCGGCGGCTGCATGTGCCGGCGCGCAAGGTGCTGCCGTTCGTGGTGGCCGACGGGCACCGGCCGGCGGCGGGTGCCATGGCTTCGGCGGCCCCCACCGCGCAACCCACGCAAGCCGCGTTGTTCTGAGCAGGCCCGCGATGCACGTGCGGCTCGATGACCCGGTCGATCTCGACGCTTTTCGCCGCCACGCGCGGCAGTTGCTCGCGGCGGGCGTGGCGCCGGATTGCGTCGAGTGGAATGGGGAACAGGCGGGCGACGGCGCAGCCGATCTCTTCGGCGCGCCGCACGACCTGGCGCCGTCCGCAATGCCCGCTGCCGGCGCGCGGCATGCCGTGCCCGCATCCTTTGTCGCGCTGTGCGGCGACGTGATCCTGCACCGCGCCCCGCAACGCTTCGCGCTCCTGTACCGCCTGCTCTGGCGCCTCGCGCACGAGCCTGCGCTGCGGCACGACCCGCTGGACGCCGACATGATGCAGGCCCAGCTGATGGCCAAGGCCGTGCACCGCGACATCCACAAGATGCGCGCCTTCGTGCGCTTCACCCGGGTCATGGGGGAAGACGGGCTCGAGCGCCACGTTGCGTGGTTCGAACCCGACCACCACATCGTTGAGGCCAACGCCCCCTTCTTCGCGCGCCGCTTCGCGCAGATGCGCTGGGCCATCCTCACGCCCGAGCGGTGTGTCGAATGGAACGGCGAAACGCTGGCCTTCGGCGAGGGCGCCGACCGCCGCGAGAAGCCGCCGCCCGATGCGGGCGAGCAGCTCTGGCTCACCTACTACGAACACATCTTCAACCCCGCGCGCCTGAAGGTCGCGATGATGCGGCGCGAGATGCCGCGCCGCTACTGGCACAACCTGCCCGAGGCCGCGCTGATCCAGCCGCTGACCGACGCGGCCGAGGCGCGCAGCCAGTCGATGATCGATGCGCCGCCCACGCCCGCACGCCGCATCCGGGCGCCCATTGCGCTGCACTTGAAGCCGGCCGTGGGTGTGGCGCCCGCCGACTTGGCCGAGTTGCGCGCGGCAACGCATGCCTGCCGCGATTGCCCCATCGGCGCGCTCGCCACCCAGGCGGTGTGCGGCGAGGGCCCGCTGGCGCCGCAACACATGCTCGTCGGCGAACAACCCGGCGATCAGGAAGACCTGATGGGCCGCCCCTTCGTCGGCCCGGCCGGCCAACTGCTCGACCGGGCGATGGCGCAACTGGGATGGGCGCGCGACAGCGTGTACCTGGCCAACGCCGTCAAGCATTTCAAGTACGAGCTGCGCGGCAAGCGGCGCATCCACAAGACGGCGGCGCAGCGCGAGGCCCTGGCCTGCGCGCACTGGCTCGACAGCGAGATATCGCTCGTCAGGCCGCAGGGGCTGGTGGCGCTCGGTGCCACGGCTGCGCGCGCGCTGTTGGGACGGGCAGTGGCGGTGCAGGCCGAGCGCGGTGCGTGGCTGCATGAGCGCAGCGATGGCAGGCCGGTGTTCGTGACCCTGCATCCTTCGGCGCTGCTGCGGCTTGCGGACGGCGAGCGCGCCGAAGCCTACGCCCAATGGCTGGGCGACCTCGAACGTGCCCGCGGCACGGTTTCTGCTGCAATCGCGGCATGAATGCCGAATCGCCCATTGCCGCGCCGCTCGTCGCGCAACCGCTCACATCCACGGCCTTTGCGCCCTTCGGCACGGTGATCGAGGCTCCTGCCGGCGGAGGCCGTCTCATCAACAGCGGCAACGCACGGCGCTTCGACCTGCTCGGCGATCTGCAACTCGATACCGACGGCGGCCGGCCGATGCTCGCGCTGTTCCGCGCGCAGGCGCGAAGCTTTCCGCACGAGGTCACGGAGATGGAACGGCATGCGCTCGGCAGCCAGGCCTTCGTGCCGCTGGGCGAGCGTCGCTTCGTGATCGTGGTGGCGCGCGCGGGCGATGCACCCGAGTCGGCCAGCGACATCTCGGCCTTCATCACCGACGGGCATCAAGGCGTGGTGCTCGCGCCCGGCACCTGGCACCACGCGCTGCTGGCGGTCGATGCGGGGGACTTCGTGGTGATCGAGCGTGCCGCAGACGCTGTCGATTGCGATGTGTGCTGGCTGCGCGCGCCGGGCAGCGTGGTGCTGAACTAGACCGGGCGCAACTGATCTGCGAGCGAGCGCGTCTTCTCGGTGACGGTACTGCCGGTGTGCAGCGTGGTCTTGCGCTCGATGAGCATCAGGTGGCATTCCTCGTCGGCGACCGGGTTGTGCCGCACGCCCTTGGGCACGACGAACATCTCGCCTTCGCCGAGTTCGACTAGCCCCGCTTCCATCTCGATGCGCAGGCGCCCCTTGAGCACCATGAACAGCTCGTCCTCGTCGTCATGGCTGTGCCAGGCGAGCGAGCCGTGGACCTTGGCGACCTTGATGTAGGCGTCGTCGACTTCGGCGACGACGCGCGGCGACCAGAACTCGGTGAGCGAGGCGGCGATTTGCTTGGGGGTGGTGACCTGGGTATTGTTCGACATGGCGCTTCTGTGCGGAACGTGGGAACGCCAGCCTAACCCAGGCCGCATGGCCCTGTATTACCCCGCGATACGCTCGGCCAGCGCGACCAGCGACCGGTCCGACCCCGCCGGCCCCAGCAGTGAGATGCCCAGCGGCGCGCCATCGCGTGTCGCGAGCGGCATCGAGAGCTGCGGAAAGCCGGCCAGCCCCGCAATGCACAGCAGCCGGATCGCGCGATTGCGATAGTCCTCCATCGACGCCTCGCTCTCGCTGCGCAGCGGTGCGATATCGGGCATGGTCGGCATCAGCAGCACGCCGTCGGTACCGAGCAGGGCGCTCAGGTGCGCGCGAAACGCGGTGTGGAAAACCCGCGCGGTCGCCACCTGCGCATCGGTCACTTCGCGCGACCACGCAAAGCGCTCGGCCACGCCCGGGCCGAGCGGCGGCGCGTAGCGTTCGATCAGCGGGCCGTCAGTGGTCCAGGCCTCGCGCGATTGCAGGTAGCGGAAGTTCCAGTACATCGCATCGAAGGATTCCAGCGCCACCGTCGTTCCTTGCGCGGGGCCGAGCAGGCTTTGCACGCGATCGGCCGCGCCTTGCAGCGCTGCGGCCGCGGCAGGCACGGCCAGTGCCCAGACGTCGTCGGGCCGCAGCAGCCGCACGCGCTCGGGCAGGGCCTGCGCATCGGCGCCGAGCAGCACATCGGCCACGCGTGCGAAGGTGCCAACGTCGCGGGCGAACCAGCCGCAGGTGTCGAAGCTCGGCGCGAGGTCGAGCGCGCCTTCCAGGCTCACCAGGCCGTGCGTCGGGCGCAGACCGTACAGGCCGCAGTGGTTGGCTGGTGCGCGCACCGAACCGCCGGTGTCGGTGCCGAGCGCGAAGTCGCACAGATTCGACGACACCGCCGAGGCCGACCCCGACGACGAGCCGCCCGTGATGCGCAGCGGCGCGCCACCATTGACCGGTGCGCCGAAGTGCGCGTTGTTGCCGTTCATCGAGAACGCGAGCTCGTCGGTCACGGTCTTGCCCGCGAAGCGCGCGCCGGCATCGAGCAGTTTCTGCACCGTGGGCGCGGTGCGGGTCTTGATGCCCGACATCGCCAGCACGATCGGGTTGCCGCCGCCGGTGGGATAGCCGGCCACGTCGAACAGGTCCTTGGCGGCAAAGCTCAGGTCCGACAGCGGGCCGGTGCTGGCGCGCGCCACCGGCGCATCGGGGTAGGGAACGAAGGCGTGGGCGGGATCGTGCAATGGCATGGCGATGGACGTGAAGAAGGAAAGTTCAGGCAACCAGCACGGGCGCAATGGCGGCGGCGGCCTCCGTGTGGATGCAGCGTACACGGTGATTCAGCGCGAGCTCGATCACCGGCGGTTGCGCGGCACGGCAGGCATCGCTTGCGAGCGCGCAGCGCTCGGCGAAGGAGCAGCCGGGCGGCAACGCCGAAAGATCGGGCGGCGCACCGCCGATGGTTTCCAGCCGCGTGCCGCGCGCGAGTGCGCCGTGCGCCCGGCTCTTGAGCAGCGCGATGGTGTACGGATGCCGCGGCGAGCGGATCAGCTCGCGCACCGTGCCTTCCTCGACGATGCGCCCCGCGTACATCACCGCGATGCGGTCGGCCACTTCGACAGCCGCGCCGATGTCGTGCGTGACGAAGATCACCGAGAGGCCGAGGTCGCGCTGCAACTCGCGCAGCAGCAACAGGATCTGGATCTGCACCGTGGCATCGAGCGCCGTGGTCGGCTCGTCGGCCAGCAGCAGTTGCGGCTTGCAGGCGAGGGCGAGCGCGATCATGGCGCGCTGGCGCATGCCGCCCGACATCTCGTGCGGATAGGCCTGCAGCCGCCGTTCGGGGCTCGGAATTCGAACGCGTTCGAAGAGGGCCAGCGCGCGCTGCTGCGCCTCGGCCTGGCTCACGGGCTCGTGGCGACGGATCGACTCGACGATCTGCGCGCCCACCGAATACACCGGATCGAGCGCGAGCAACGGCTCCTGGAAAATCATCGAGGCGACCTTGCCGCGAAAGTCCGCGAGTTCGCGCTGCGACATCGCGAGCACGTCGCGGCCCGCCACTTTCACCAGCCCGCCCATGCGGGTGCGGCGCTCGGGGTGCAGGCGCAGCAAGGTGCGCATGGTCACGCTCTTGCCGGAGCCCGATTCGCCGATCAGCGCGACCACCTCGCCGCGCTGTACTTCGAGGCTCACGCCGCTGACCGCATGCACGGGTTTGCGGCCGCCGCTGAACGTGACGCTCAGGTCACGCAGCCGGACCATGGGGCCGGTGGCGGCAGTTTCTGTCTCTGCTGCTGTGCTCATGCGGCCTGCCTCTGCAAGAAGGGTTGCGGCTGTGCCATTGGATGCCCGCTGCCCGCCTCGTGAACCAGGCAGCTCACCGCATGTTGCGAATCCGTCGCGATGCGCTCGGGAACGACCTGGCTGCACACCGGCGCCGCGATCGAACAGCGCGGATGGAAGCGGCAACCCGACGGCGGATTGATCGGGTTCGGCGGATCGCCCGCGAGCGCCGCCACCTCGGTGCGGTTGTCCGGGTCCATGGACGGCATCGAGGACAGCAAGGCGCGCGTGTACGGATGCGCGGGCGTTTCGTACAGCGCATCGGCGGGGCCGATCTCCGCCACCTGCCCCAGGTACATCACCATCACGCGGTCGCTCACATAGCGCACCACGTTGAGGTCATGGCTGATGAAGACGTAGGTGAGGCCGAACTCCGTCTTCAGGTCGAGCAGCAGGTTGATGACCTGCGCTTCTACGGATTTGTCGAGCGCCGACACGGCCTCGTCGAGGATCACCATGCGCGGCTGCAATGCGAGCGCCCGCGCGATGTTCACGCGCTGCCGTTGCCCTCCGGAAAGCTCATGTGGATAGCGCTCGGCAAAGCGCTGCGGCGCCAGGCCCACGCGCGCCAGCAGGTCCCGCGCCCGCGCCACCGACTCGCGCCGCGACACGCCATGCACCTGCGGCCCGAAGGCGACCGAATCCTCGATGGTGAGGCGCGGGTTGAGAGAGGCGTAGCTGTCCTGGAACACCATCTGCACCTGGCGGCGGAATTCTTTCAGCGGCAGGTCGCGGCTGCCGACTTCGCGGCCGTCGAAGATCACCTCGCCGCGTGTCGGCTCGATCAGTTGCATCAGGAGGCGCGCGGTGGTCGACTTGCCGCATCCCGATTCGCCGACCACGCCGAGCGTCTCGCCCTTCATCACTTCGAAGTCCACGCCGTCCACGGCGCGCACCACGCCGCCGCCGCGGCCCAGCGGGTCTTTCTTGAGCGGGAAGTGCTTGACCAGGCCCGTGATGGTGAGGAGCGGCTGCGCGGGGCCGCCGATGTCTTTCAGAGCTTCCATGGTTTCAGCCCTTGTTGTCCATGGCCGAACGCAGGCCGTCGGACAGGAGGTTGAAGGAAATCGAGGTGATGAAGATCATCACCCCCGGCAGCGCGGCCACCCATGGCTGCACGTAGATCGCGGTGCGCAGCGTGTTGAGCATCAGGCCCCACTCGGGCTCCGGCGGCTTCACGCCCAGGCCCAGGAACGACAGGCCCGAGGCCAGGATCATCGACACCGCGATGAGACTCGTGGCGTACACGAAGATCGGCCCGAGCACGTTGCCCAGCACATGCACCCGCACGATGGTGAAGGGGCTGGCGCCCGAGGCGCGCGCCGCCTCCACATAGTCGCGGGTGCGCACCTGCGTGGTCACGCTCTCGGCCACGCGTGCGATCTGCGGAATGAACACGATGGTCAGCGAGATCAGCGAATTGACCACGCCCGCACCCAGCGTGCCCGAGAGCGCGATGGCCAGCAGCACCGAAGGGAACGCGTAGAACACGTCGATGGTGCGCATGATCAGCGTGTTGGTGAGACCACCCGCATAGCCCGCGACGATGCCGATCACCGTGCCCAGCACGAAGGCGCAGAGCACCGGCGTGATGCCGATGAAGAGCGACAGCCGCGCGCCGACGATCAGCCGTGAGAGCATGTCGCGACCCAGCTCGTCGCTGCCGAAGGGCAGGCCCTCGGTGCCGATGGGCTTGAGCCGCTTGAGCATCGACGACTGGTACGGGTCGGACGGCGCGAGCCAGGGGCCGAACACCGCGAGCGCGATCAGCAGCAGGACGACGATGGCCGCGCCGACCGCGACCGGGTCGCGGCGAAAGCGCAGCCAGACCGAGGCCCAGTAGCCGCGCGAGCGTTGCGCCGGCAGCGGTTCGACGGCCGCGGCGGTGGGAGAAGAAGCGAGCACGGTGGACATGGCTTGTCGGCTTCCTTCTTCAGGCGCGCGCGATGCGCGGATCGAGCAGCGTCTGCAGCACGTCGACCAGCAGGTTGAGCACCACGAAGAACATCGCCAGCACCAGGATCGTTCCCTGCAGCAGCGGCAGGTCGCGCTGGAAGATGGCCGAGTTCAGCAGGAAGCCGGTGCCGGGCCAGGAGAACACCGTCTCGATCAGGATCGAGCCGCCCAGCAGGTAGCCCAGCTGCAGGCCCATCACGGCCAGCGCCGTGGGCGCCGCGTTCTTCACCATGTGGCGGAACACGCCCAGGTGCGTGAGCCCCTTGGCGCGCAGCCCGACGATGAACTCCTGGTCGAGGATGTCGGCCACCAGCGCGCGCACCGTGCGCGCGATGATGCCCATCGGAATCACTGACATCGTGAGCGCCGGCAGCAAGAGGAACTGCAGGTGCTCCCAGTTCCAGGCCCAGTCGTCCGAGCCGCTCGGGCCGGCGCCCGTGGCCGGCAGCCACATGAGCTGCGACGAGAACACGATCACCATCACCATGCCCAGCCAGTAGTGCGGCACGCTCACGCCGAGCACCGAGAACATCGAGGCGAAGCGGTCGATCCACGAATTGCGGAAGTAGCCTGCCACGAAGCCGAAGAGGCAGCCCAGCACGAAGCCGATGAAGGTGGCCACCACCGCGAGGCGCAGCGTGTTGCCCACCGCGGTGAACACCTCGCCGGCCACCGCGCGGTTGCTCGCGATGGACACGCCCAGGTCGCCGTGCAGCGCGCGCCAGACCCACATGGCGAACTGCTCGGGCAGCGAGCGGTTGAAGCCGTAGAGCTCGCGCAACTGCGCCTGCAGGTCCGCCGAGGCGTCGGGCGGCAGGATCGACACCAGCGGATCGCCGGGCGCGATGTGCACGAGCAGGAAGCACACGAGGGCCACGCCGATCATGATCGGCACGGCGTAGATCACGCGGCGCAGGAGGTAGGTGAACATGGAGATGGCTGGCTCGTGGCTGGCTGGAGGGAAACGCTCAGTCCATCGTCATGGTCGCGATGTCGATGAACCAGCTTTTCGGCTGCACCACGTTCTTCACCTTGGCCGACATGGCGCGCGGGCCCACGTCATGCGCGATCCACACGAACGGTGCGTCGTCCACGATGTGCGTGTGCAGTTTCGCGAGCGCGGCGTCGCGCGCCTTGTCGTCGAAGCTGGTGCGCGCATCGGCCACCAGCTTGTCGACCTCGGCGTTGCCGTAGTAGCCCCAGTTGTTCGACACCGGCGGGAAGGCCTTGGTGCTCACGAAGCGCACCATCGCGAAGAACGGGTCCATCGCCGCGAAGCTGATGTTGACCGCGTTGGCGCCGTTGGCCGACGGGTCCTTCGCGCCCTTGCGCCAGTTGGTGAAGAGCGTGTTCCATTCGATCACGTCGAACTGCACGTCGAAGAAGCACTGCTTGAGCGACTGCTGCGCGAATTCGTTCATCGGCAGCGGCTGCATCTGGCCCGAGCCCGAGGCCGAGATCTGCACCTTCACCTTGATCGGCTTGGCCGCCGAGTAGCCGGCCTGCGTCATGAGGGCCTGCGCGGCCTTCACGTCGTAGCGGATGTCGAAGGTGGGCTTGCCGAACCACGGGTGGCCCGGCGGCACCGTGCCCTTGGGCTCGGCCATCATGCCGCCCAGCAACTGCTTCATGCCACCGCGGTCGATGCACAGGTTGGCGGCCTGGCGCACGCGCTTGTCGAGCCAGGGCGAGCCTTCGGCGAACGACAGCTGCCACGGCCACACATGCGGCTGCGCATTCGAATAGATCTTGAAACCGCGCTGCGTGATCTGCGCCATGGCGTCGGGCGAGGGCGCCTCGATCCAGTCGACCTGTCCGCCCAGCAGCGCGGCGGTGCGGGCGTTGGCTTCGGGCATGGGGATCATCACGACCTTGTCGATCTTGGGCACGCGCCTGGCGTCCCAATAGGTCTTGTTGGCGGCGAGCTCCAGGCGTTCGCGCGCCACGAAGCGCGTGACCTTGAACGGGCCCGAGCCGGCCGGGTCGGCGGCGAAGGCGGTCCAGGCGGCCTTGGCCTTGTCGGCGGGCGTGGCGCCGGTCGCCGCGTCGAACTTCTTCTGCCAGTGCGCAGGCGAAGCCATGAACAGGTTCGACAGGTTGATCGGCAGGAAGGCGTCGGGCTCGCTGGTGGTGAGCTCGACCGTCATGTCGTCGATCTTGCGGGCGGACTTGAGCGTGGGCATGCGCGAGGCGGTGACGCCGACCTGGCTCGGGTCGAACTGCGGCGCGTCCTTGTCGAGCACCTTCTGCACGTTCCACACCACCGCATCGGCATTGAAGGCCGAGCCGTCGTGGAACTTGACGCCGGGGCGCAGCTTGAAGACCCACTTGGTCTTGTCCTTCGCGTCGACCGTCCATGTGGTGGCGACGCCGGGAATCAGCACGCTGGGCGCATCGGCCTTCGACAGATCCCACTGCGTGAGCGCGTCGTAGATCGGTATGCCGGTGAAGCGGTTGCCTTCGAAGCCCTGGTCGGGCTGGCCGAGGGTGCGCGGAATGTCGGCCGCGGTCATGGCGATGCGCAGCGTTTTTTCCTGGGCCAGCGCGGCGGGCGATGCGAAGACCAGGATGGCAAGTGCCGCGCAGGCGGCCAGGGGTTTCAGGGACAGGGCGGGGGCAGCACGCTTCACATGGAACTCCGGTGTGGGGATGACGGAAAGGGCGAAAGAAAATCTCAAGCACGACATGTGCCAGCCGGCGCAGAGGCCCCAGACATGTGCTGGCTATTGCGGGCTGATCGCGGCGATGCCGCCATCCCGGCTATGCCATCCGACCGATAGACGCAGCGGCGCCCCGCTTTCCACAATGCAGCCGCCCCGCTTCGAGAGACAAAGTCGCGTGGGCGAGGGCAAGAACCGATGACAACACTGAGACAAGGCTCGCGCGGGGCCGATGTCCGCAGGCTGCAGGAGGCCCTGAACAGGAAGCTGCAGCCCGGACCCGGGCTCGTGATCGACGGCGACTACGGTCCGTTCACCCGGATGGCCGTGCGCCGGCTGCAGGCTGCGAACTGGCTCGTCGAGGACGGCGAGGCCGGCCCCTGTACGCAGAACGTCGTGTTCGGCTGCGAGGGCCGCGTGCCGATCCTGCATCCGGTCGCGCTGATCCCGCAGCCCGCGCCCGCCCTGTGCTGGGCGGCCGCCGCGGCCATGATCACGCGCTCCACCGTGCCGGCGGTGGTCGCGCGCACGCCGGGCGAGCTGATCGCCGAGGACGGCGGGCTGCGCAGCTTCGCGGACGCCGACGAGGCGATGACGGCCGATGCGCTCTTCGCGTCCGCGCACGGCCTGGCGCTGCAGCAGCCGGCGGTGTCCTGGACGGTCGGCGCCATGCGCACCGCGCTGGAGAACGGGCTGCTGATGTTCGACCTGCGCTGGGGCGCCAAGGGCCATGCGGCGGGCTGTCCGGGGCACATGGTCGTCGTGGCGGGCATTCGCGGCGACGGGGACGCCGGCACCACGCTGCGCGTCTTCGATCCCTGGCCGCCGAACAAGGGTGCGCGCTGCTCGGTCAACCATGCGAGCTGGAGCCGGCACACGGCCGGGAATATCTGCAGGGTGTTCCTGCACGCGTAACCCGGAGGGCGCCGCGGGGAGGCGGTGCGACAATCCCCGCGCCATGACAGACACCCTCACGATCACCCGCCCCGACGACTGGCACCTGCATGTGCGCGATGGCGCCGCGCTCGAAGCCGTCGTACCGCACAGCGCGCGCCAGTTCGGCCGCGCGCTGATCATGCCGAACCTGCGTCCCCCCGTGACCACCGCCGCACAGGCCGTGGCTTATCGCGACCGCATCCGCGCCGCGGTGCCTGAAGGCATCGCCTTCGAGCCGGTGATGTCGCTCTACCTCACCGACAAGCTGCCGCCCGAGGAAATCGCCCTGGCCGCCGAAGCCGGCGTCCGCGCGCTCAAGCTCTACCCGGCCGGCGCGACCACCAACAGCGATGCCGGCGTGACCGACATCCGCAAGACCTACAAGACGCTCGAAGCCATGCAGAAGCACGGCTTGCTGCTGCTGGTGCACGGCGAGGTGACCGATCCCGCCATCGACCTGTTCGACCGCGAGGCCGTCTTCGTCGACCGCGTGATGATTCCGCTGCGCCGCGACTTCCCCGAGCTCAAGGTGGTGTTCGAGCACCTCACCACGAAAGAGGGCGCCCACTACGTGCGCGATGCCGACCGCTTCACGGCCGCCACCATCACCGCGCACCACCTGCTCTACAACCGCAACGCCATCTTCACCGGCGGCATCCGTCCGCACTACTACTGCCTGCCGGTGCTCAAGCGCGAGACGCACCGCGTCGCGCTGGTGGAGGCGGCAGCGAGCGGCAGCGACCGCTTTTTCCTCGGCACCGACAGCGCACCGCACCCCGCGCACCTGAAGGAGCACGCGCTCGGCTGTGCCGGCTGCTACACCGCGCTGACCGCCATCGAGCTCTACGCCGAGGCTTTCGACGGCGTGAATGCGCTCGACAAGCTCGAAGGCTTCGCGAGCTTCCATGGCCCCGACTTCTACGGCCTGCCGCGGCACACGGACACCGTCACGCTCAAGCGCGAGACCTGGACCGTGCCCGAGACCGTGCCCTACGGCGAAGCCACGCTCAAGCCCTTGCGCGGCGGCGAAACCATCCACTGGAAACTCGTATGACACCCACGCTGCGCGTGATGCTCCTGATCGATGCCGACAACGTCTCGGCCGACGTGATCGAGCAAGCCGTGCAGCGCACGATGGACGAGTACGGCGCCATCCATGTGCGCCGCGCTTATTGCAATGCCGAGATGGCGGTCAATCGGCAGGCGCTGTTCAAGCAGCTTTCGGTGCGGCCGATGGTGAATCTCTCGGCGGGCAAGAACAGCACCGACATCGCGCTCGCGGTCGACGCGATCGACCTCGTGATCGCCGAGCGGCCCGACGTGGTGGTGCTGGTGTCCTCGGATTCCGACTTCGCGCCGCTCGTGAGCCGGCTGCGCGAGAAGGGCTGCCGTGTCTGCGGCATCGGCCAGCAAGGCAAGACGGGCGACGAGACGGTGGGGGTGTACGACAGCTTCATCGATCTGGCGCACCACAGCGCGAAGCCTGCGGCCCGCACCGTGGCCGCCAAGAAGGTCACGGCGAAGGTGCCTGCGGTGAAGACTGCGCGCGCGAAGAGCACCACGACGGCGCCTGCGAAGAAAGCGGCAACGAAGACGGCCGCCAGGAAGACGACGCGGGCCGCGGCGGAGCCCCAGCCCTCGCAGCAGCCGGTCTCCGAAGCTGCCGAATTCATCCTGCGGGCCGCGCCCGCCCTGCGCAGCGGCAAGGACGTGCCGCTCAACGACGTGGCGAAAGCCTTGCGCACCGCAGGCCTCCTCAGCAAGAGCGGCAGTTCGCTCAAGCTGTTCGACAAGCTCACCGCGGAGTTCGCCGTGCTGCAGCACCCGGACCGCATCCGCTGGACGGGCGCTTCCGCGCTCTGAGTCGATGCTGCCGGCGGTCGACTGGGCGCAGCCCTGGCTCGCGCCCTATCGCGCCCATGGCGAAGCGGCTGCGCAAGCCATGAGCGACACATCGGTCGCTTCGGCACTGCAGGCCATCAAGCCGCCCTCGGCGCCCGACTTCGTGCATCAGGACAACCTGCCCGCCGGCCAGGCCTACGAAGCGCACATCTTCCAGACCCGCACCGTGCCGACGCGCGACAACCTGCACGACTTCTTCAACGGCCTGGTCTGGCTCGCGTTTCCCGAGTCCAAGCGACGCCTCAATGAACTGCAGGCCGCCGAGATTGCCCGCACCGGCATCGGCGCCACGCGCGGCCCGCTGCGCGACGCGCTCACGCTGTTCGACGAGAACGGCGCGGTGCTCGATGCGCCGCCCGCGCTGTGGGAGGCGCTGGTGGCGCGGGACTGGCACACCCTTTTCGTGACGCGGCGCGCCCAGTGGTCCGACGCGCGGCTGCTCGTATTCGGCCATGCGCTGCTCGAAAAGCTCGTCGTGCCCCGCAAGGCCGCGACGGCGCACGTGCTGCTGCCGGACGCTGCGCATTCGAACACGCTGGATGACGCCGCGCTGGCCCGGCGCCTGGGCCCGGATTGGCTCGCGCAAAAGCCCTTCGTGCCGCTTCCCGTGCTGGGCGTACCGGGGTGGTGTGCCGGGAATGTGTCGGCCGAGTACTACGACGATCCGAAGGTCTTCCGCCCCCGTCCGTAGAACTTTTGCTCCTATCATTGCTCTACCCGCAGCCGCCATGCCGGGGCCGCGTCAGTATTCAAACAACAAAGAAGCGCTCGCAATACCGCATGGCTTGAAGAGGGCCCGCCGGCCCTCATCTGAGCGGCAGTTCCCCACGGAGAATTCAACTTGAAACGTATCCTTCTGTTCGTTTTGACCAATGTGATGGTCGTCGCAGTGCTCGGCATCGTCGCGAGCCTGCTCGGCGTCAACCGCTTCCTCACGGCCAACGGCCTGAACCTCACGGCGCTGCTGGGCTTCGCGCTCATCATGGGCTTCGGCGGTGCATTCATCTCGCTGCTCATCAGCAAGCCCATGGCCAAGTGGACCGCCGGCCTGCGCATGATCGACAACCCCCAGTCGCCCGACGAGGCCTGGATCGTCGCCACCGTGCGCAAGTTCGCCGACAAGGCCGGCGTCGGCATGCCCGAGGTCGCGATCTTCGAGGGCGAGCCCAATGCCTTCGCCACCGGCGCCTTCAAGAACTCCTCGCTCGTCGCCGTCTCCACCGGCCTGCTGCAGAACATGACGCGCGAAGAGGTCGAGGCCGTTATCGGCCACGAGGTGGCGCACATCGCCAACGGCGACATGGTCACGATGACGCTGATCCAGGGCGTGATGAACACCTTCGTCGTGTTCCTCTCGCGCGTGATCGGCTACGCGGTCGACAGCTTCCTGCGCCGCGGCGACGACCGCTCCTCGGGCCCCGGCATCGGCTACTACGTGAGCACCATCGTGCTGGACATCGTGCTCGGCTTTGCCGCCGCGATGGTGGTGGCCTGGTTCTCGCGCCAGCGCGAGTTCCGCGCCGACGCCGGCGCCGCCGCGCTCATGGGCCAGAAGCAGCCGATGATGAACGCGCTTGCGCGCCTGGGCGGCCTGCCGGCCGGCGAACTGCCGAAGGCCGTGGAAGCCATGGGCATCACCGGCAGCATCGGCAAGCTGTTCGCGACGCACCCGCCGATCGAGGAGCGCATCGCTGCGCTGCAGAACGCGCGCTGACATCACCGCGGCGCCGCCGCCGAAAGAAAAAAACCGCCAGTTTTGCCTGGCGGTTTTTTTATGGGCGGTTGACGCCCGGAGGCGCCTGGCGTGTCAGTCCGCAGCGGGTTCTGTGGGCTCCGTGGGGGTAGCTGGTTCTGCAGCCGCAGCCGGTGCTTGCCTTTCGGCGCGCGCATGCTGCAGCGTGCGCGCCACCTCGCCCGGCTTCATGCCGTACATCTCGGCGAACTCCTGCTCGGTGCGGCCGCTGGCCTCGAAGGCGCGCAGCAGCGCCTCGCGCTTGGCGGCCTGTTGTGCGAGCTCCGCCAAGGCTTCGTCGACCACCGCATTGTTGTTCGCATCGCGCGAGCGCACGAGCACGGCATAGGCTTCGCGGTCCAGGCCCGAGGCCTCGATCGCCTTGGCGATGCGCGCCACCAGTTGCGGGCGCAGGTCTTCACCGGGGTTGCGATGCATGCGGCGGCGGTGCAGTTCGAGGATGGCGTGGTGCACATGCTCGGGCGCAACCGGGTCGAGCGCATTGCCGTCGAGGTCGTGGCGCGCGAGGCCCGCGGCCACGCTTTCGAGGTAGCGCGTCGAGCGTGCGTGCTGGCCCATCGCGATCTTCAGGTCTTCGGCCTTGAAGTCTTCCGGGTGGCGTGCGATCAGCTCCTCGTACACGCCCAGCTTCAGCGGCACGAAGCGTGCGCCGAAGAGCTGCGGGTACAGCTCGAACAGGCGCTCGAGCACCGGGTTGACCTTGCGCGGCGCGCGTTGGGGTTGTTGTTGCTGACCTTGCGCTTGCGGCTTCCGGGCCTGCTGCTGTTGACGGGGCTGTTGCCCTTGCCCCTGCGGACGCGGCTTCTTCTCGCGCGGCGGCCGCTGTTCTTGCTGTTGCTGCTCGGCCGGCGCTTGCGCGTCGGCACCTGCATCGGCACTGGCGCCGGTCTTCAGCTGTTGCAGCTGTTCGGCGAGGTCCGGGCGCTGGCGCCGTGCGTTGCGCGCGTTCGTGTTCGGGGCTGCGGTGGATGCGTCGGTCATACGGTGGGGCTCGGCGGTGGGCGCGATGGGATGAAAGGGGAACAACAGAAAAACCGGTTCTGCGCTCAGCGCGGCCGGAACATCCTGAACATATTGTCGGGGCTGATCTCGAAATAGTCGGCCGGACCGCCGCCGCGCAGGATGGGCTGCGCCGCCGCGGTGTCGTAGATGCCGTTTTTCAGCAGGTGGTGCGCGATGTGCACACCCACCACTTCGCCGAGGACCAGCCAGGTCTGCACCGGCACGCCGTCCACGCCTTCGAGCTGGACGATCTGCGTGAGCCGGCACTCGAAGGACACCGGGCTCTCGGCCACGCGCGGCACGGCGATCTGCTTGGAGGCCGCCGGCGTGAGGCCGGCGAGCTCGAACTCGTTCACCTCGGGCGGCACGGCCGCGCACGACTGGTTCATTCGCTCGGCCAGCGGTCGCGTGGCGAGGTTCCAGCCGAACTCGCGCGTCTGGCGGATGTTGTGCAGGCTGTCCTTCGCGCCGATGCTGGCGAAGCCGACGATCGGCGGCGTGTAGTTGAAGGCGTTGAAAAAACTGTAGGGCGCGAGGTTGAGCACGCCGTTCTCGTCCTGCGACGAGATCCAGCCGATGGGGCGCGGGCCGACCATCGCGTTGAACGGATCGTGCGGCAGGCCGTGGCCCTTGGCGGGCTCGTAGAAGTGGAAGTCGTCGCTGGACATCGTCGTCTTTCAGTGGCTCAGGGCCGAGGCACGCGCGGCTTGCCGCCCGATCAACAGGCGGAACGGCAGCAGCATCAGCACGCCGACGCCGAGCTTTACCGCGAGGTCGCCCGCGGCCCAGGTGAGCCAGGGTCCGTCGGTGCCCGCGAAGGCGATGCCCCAGAACACGATGCTGTCGAGGACCGCTGCGATCACCGTCGCCACCAGCGGCGCGCGCCACCAGAGGCCGCGGCGCAGGCGGTCGAACACGCGGATGTCGAGCAGCTGCGAGGCGATGAAGGCCAGGCCTGAGGCGAGCGCGATGCGCATCGGCGCGAGCAGGAGCGACGCGACGATGGCCACCGCGAAGCCGACCCATGCCACGCGGCGTGCCATGCTAGGGCCAAAGCGCCGGTTGACGAGATCGCTCACGAGGTAGGCCACCGGATAGGTGAAGGCGCCCCAGGTCAGCCAGTCGTTGATGGCGAACTGCACCAGGATGTTGGAAGCCAGCACCACCGCGGCCATGGCCAGTGTGGCGACGGCGAATTCACCGGCGGTGGGGCGTGCGAAGTGCGCGGCGTGCATCAGGCCTTGACCGTGCGTTCGCGTTCCGCGGCGGCGAGCACATTGCGCGCCACCGCTTCGGCCACCTTGATGCCGTCCACGCCGGCCGAGAGGATGCCGCCCGCGTAGCTCGCGCCTTCGCCGGCGGGGTACAAGCCGCGCACGTTGAGGCTCTGGAAGTCGTCGCCGCGCGTGATGCGGATCGGCGACGAGGTGCGCGTTTCCACGCCGGTGAGTACCGCGTCGTGCAGGTCGAAGCCTTTGATCTTGCGGCCGAAGGCGGGAAAGGCTTCGCGCATCGCCTCGATGGCATAGGCGGGCAGGGCCTCGCGCAGGTCGGTGGGCGTCACGCCGGGCTTGTACGAAGGCGTCACGCTGCCGAGCGCGGCCGAGGGCTTGCCGGCCACGAAGTCGCCGACGAGTTGCCCCGGCGCGTGATAGTTGCTGCCGCCGAGCACATAGGCGTTCGATTCGAGTTCGCGCTGCAGCGCGATGCCGGCGAGCGCATCGCCCGGGAAATCCTTCGGGTCGATGCCGACCACGATGCCCGCATTGGCGTTGCGCTCGTTGCGCGAGTACTGGCTCATGCCGTTGGTGACCACGCGCCCCGGCTCGCTGGTGGCCGCGACCACCGTGCCGCCCGGGCACATGCAGAAGCTGTAGACCGAGCGGCCGTTGCTCGCGTGGTGCACCAGCTTGTAGTCGGCTGCGCCCAGCAGCGGGTGGCCCGCGTGGCGGCCCCAGCGCGCGCGGTCGATGAGGCCTTGCGGATGCTCGACGCGAAAGCCGATGGAAAAAGGCTTGGCCTCGATGTGAACGCCGCGCGCGTGCAGCATCGCGAAGGTGTCGCGCGAGCTGTGGCCGAGCGCCATCACGACATGGTCGGCGCGCAGCTCGCTCGACTGGCCAGTGGTCTGGTCGAGCACGGTGAGCGCACGCAGCTGCCCGTCTTCGATGCCCACATCGGTCACGCGCTGCTCGAAGCGGATCTCGCCGCCGAGCGCGACGATCTGCTCCCGGATGTTCTCCACCACCTTCACCAGCTTGAAGGTGCCGATGTGCGGGTGCGCGACATAAAGGATTTCGGGCGGCGCGCCGGCCTTCACGAACTCTTCCATCACCTTGCGACCGAGGAAGCGCGGATCCTTGATCTGGCTGTAGAGCTTGCCGTCGGAAAAAGTGCCGGCACCGCCTTCGCCGAACTGCACGTTCGACTCGGGGTTGAGCACGCTCTTGCGCCACAGGCCCCAGGTGTCGCGGGTGCGCTGGCGCACGGTCTTGCCGCGTTCGAGCACGATGGGCTTGAAGCCCATCTTGGCGAGCATCAGCGCCGCGAAGATGCCGCAAGGGCCGAAGCCGATCACCACGGGGCGGCTCGTGCCTTCGGGCGCGTCGGCCGGCGGCACGTAGACCATGTTCGGGGCGGGCTGGATGTGCGGGTGGCCGGCGTGCCTGGCGAGCAGGGCGGCTTCGAGCTTCGCATCGGCCAGCTGCACGTCGCAGATGTAGACCGTGAGCAGGTCCACCTTGCGTGCATCGAAGCTGCGCTTGAAGACGGTATGGGAGGCGATCGCTTCGAGCGGGACGTCGAGGGTCCGGGCGATCAGGGTGACGAGCGCTTCAGGCGCGTGGTCGAGCGGGAGTTTGAGTTCGGAGATTCTCAGCATGGCGGTGGCTTGTGGTTATCAAGCAGACCGCGGATTTTACGCGCCGGGGCGCTATGAAAGAGATAGCTGGATCAGGCGGGCAGGAAGCCCTCGACCGAGAGGTACCGCTCGCCCGTGTCGTAGTTGAATCCCAGCACCACCGCATCGGGCGCCAGCGAAGGCAGCTTCTGCGCGATGGCCGCGAGCGTGGCGCCGGACGAGATGCCCACGAGGATGCCTTCCTCCTGCGCGCAGCGGCGCGCCATTTCCCGGGCCGGTTCGGCATCGACCTGCAGCACGCCGTCGAGCAGCGAGGTGTCCAGGTTCTTCGGAATGAAGCCCGCGCCGATGCCCTGGATCGGGTGCGGCGACGGCGCACCGCCCGAAATGACGGGCGAGGCCACCGGCTCCACCGCGAACACCTGCAGCTTGGGCCACTTCTTCTTGAGCACCTTCGCCACGCCGGTGATGTGGCCGCCCGTGCCCACGCCGGTGATGATCACGTCGATGCCGTCGGGAAAATCGGCCGCGATTTCCTCGGCCGTGGTGCGCACATGCACCTCGACGTTGGCCGGGTTGTTGAACTGCTGCGGCATCCACGCGCCTGGCGTGCCGGCCACGATTTCTTCAGCGCGGGCGATGGAGGCCTTCATGCCGCCAGCGCGCGGCGTGAGGTCGAAGGTGGCGCCATAGGCCAGCATGAGGCGGCGGCGCTCGATCGACATGCTGTCGGGCATCACCAGGATCAGCTTGTAGCCCTTGACGGCCGCGACCATCGCCAGGCCGATGCCGGTGTTGCCCGAGGTCGGCTCCACGATGGTGCCGCCGGGCTTGAGCGCGCCGGACTTCTCGGCGTCTTCCACCATCGACAGCGCGATGCGGTCCTTGATCGAGCCGCCGGGGTTGGCGCGCTCGGATTTGATCCACACCTGTTGCTTCGCATTGCCGAACAGGCGATTGATGCGGATGTGCGGCGTGTTGCCGATGGTCTGGAGGATGTTCTGGGCCTTCATGGAAATCTCCTTGGATGCGGTTTGTCGACGGACACCGCGCATTGTGAGACCAGCGTGCCCGCGCGCCGGGCGATAATCGCGCTGTGAAGCACGCCAGACCGCCGCTGGTGCAAGCCCGAAAGGGACGCTCTGCCTTCGGGCATCGTGTCGAAAGACCGCACTGGAGGAACGTCCGGACTGCACAGGACAGCGCAGGAGTTAACGACTCTCCACCGTGAGGTGAGGATCAGAGCAACAGAGACGAGCCGATTCAGTTCGGGTGAAACGGGCAATCTCTGCGCGCAGCAACACCAAGTAGGCCAGTATCGAGGTGGTTCCGCTGAGCTGGCGGGTAGGTGGCATCGAGCCGTTTGGCGACAAACGGCCCAGAGTAATGGCGGTCACGTCGGGAGTTTCGCAAGAGACCTCCGATGCACAGAATCCGGCTTATCGGCGGGCTTCACACTTTTCTTCTTTCCCCCCGTTTTTTCTTTCCCGGTTCGCCGGCGCCCCAGGTGGGCGCCAGCGTGGCCGCTGCACGGATCGGTAGTTACCCGTATAATAGATAGCAAGCTAACTAATTGCTATCCGACGTGACTGCCTCCAAAACCACCCAGAGCCGCGAACACGCGCTCATGCACCTCGGCATGTCGCTGTCCACGCTGCAGCGTTCCTACCGTGCCGTGGCCGACAAGGCGGTCGCCCATGTCGGCGTGTCGCAGACGCTGGCCTGGCCCATCGTGATGATCGGCCGCATGGGCGACGGCATGCGGCAGGGCATGCTCGCCTCCGTGCTGGGCATCGAGGGACCGTCGCTGGTTCGCTCGGTCGATCAACTGGTCGAGGCGGGCCTCGTTCAACGCCTCGAAGATCCGGCCGATCGCCGCGCCAAGACCCTGCACCTCACACCCACCGGCGTGACCGCCTGCGCCACCATCGAAGCCGCGCTGAGCGAGATGCGCAACACGCTCTTCGAAGGCATCGGCGACGACGACATCGCCGCGTGCCTGCGCGTCTTCGCCACGCTCGAGGAGCGCCTGGGCCGCAACGCGCTGGCAACGCAGGAAGGCCGCAAGTAAATGACCGCGCTCCGCCTGCCGCGCTTCAGCCGCGCGGAGCTTCTGTTCTCCGGCAAGAGCTTCGCCGCCGCGATGCTCGCGATGTACCTGGCCAGCCGCGCCGGCCTGCCGCGTCCGTTCTGGGCGCTCATGACCACCTACATCGTGGCCCATCCGCTGGCCGGCGCGGTGCGTTCGAAGGCGGTGTACCGCTTCTTCGGCACGCTGATCGGCTGCACGGCGACGGTGCTCCTGGTGCCCGCACTCTCCAATGCGCCCGAGCTGCTGACGCTGGTGCTCGCGCTGTGGGTGGGCCTGTGCCTGTGCATCTCGCTCTTCGACCGCACACCGCGCTCCTACGTCTTCATGCTCGCGGGCTACACGGCCGCGCTGATCGGCTTCCCGTCGGTGCAGACGCCGCTGGTGCTGTTCGACACCGCCGTGGCGCGCGTCGAGGAGATCGGCCTCGGCATCTTCTGCGCCACGTTGGTTCACAGCCTCGTGCTGCCCACGGGTCTCGCGCCGACCGTGCTGGGCCTGCTCGACCGCACGCTGCAGGACGCGCGCAAGTGGCTCGGCGACCTGCTGCAGCCGGCCGGCCGCAAGAGCGATGCCGACCCCAAGCGCCTGGACGACGACCGCCGCCGCCTCGCGGGCGACATCACGCAGCTGCGCCTGCTCTCCACCCACGTGCCCTTCGACACCACGCACCTGCGCTGGACCGCCGGCGCGATCCGCACGATGCAGGACCGCGTCGCCGCGCTCACGCCCGCGCTCTCGGCCGTCGAAGACCGGCTGCTCGCACTCGAACAGGCCGAAGGCGCGCTCGCACCCGATGTGGCCGCCGTGCTCGCGCAGGCCGCGCAATGGCTGCGCGCAGAAGCCGAGCCCGCGAGCGACGACGTCTCGCGCGCCGAGCGCCTGCAAGCCTTGCGCGATGCCATCGCCGCACTGAGCGCCACACCGCCAGCCGAGACCGGCGCGCAACCCACCGCCTGGGGCCGCGCCCTGCGCATCGGCCTCGCCGGCCGCCTCGAAGAACTGGTCGACGGCTGGACCGCCTGCGCCCAACTGCGCCTCGACATCGACGAGGGCCTCAAGGGCGCCGCCCCCTTGCGCCGAACCGCCGCCCTCGGCAACCGCGCGCTGCACCGCGACTACGGCATGGCGCTGCTCTCCGCGCTCGCGGCTGTCATCGCCATCTGCCTTTGCGGCGCGTTCTGGATCCTCACCGGCTGGACCATGGGCTCGGTCGCCACCATGATGGCCGCGGTCTTCTGCTGCTTCTTCGCGACCATGGACGATCCGGTGCCGGCCATCCACGGCTTCCTGAAATGGACGCTGTGGTCCATTCCGATCTCCGCCGTCTACGTGCTGGTGCTCATGCCCACGGTGCAGGACTTCGGCATGCTGGTCGCGATCTGCGCGCCGCTCTTCCTGCTGCTGGGCTTGTACCTGCCGCGGCCGACGCACTTCATGCCCGCGATGGCGATGATCTTCGGCGTGGCCGGCACGCTCGCGATGCACGACACCGCCAGCGCCGACCTCGTGAGCTTCATCAACAGCATGATCGGCCAGATCGTCGGCGTGCTGGTCGCGGCCCGCGTCACGCGCCTGGTGCGCTCGGTGGGCGCCGACTGGAGCGCGCGCCGCATCCAGCGCGCGACCTGGCGCGAGCTCGGCGAGATGGCCGCTTCTTCGCAACCGCAGCACGCGCAGGGCGACGCCTACGCGGTGCGCATGCTCGACCGCATCGGCCTGCTCGCGCCGCGCATCGCGCAGGCCGGCGGCAGCGTCGAGGGCGTGGCTGCCGACGACGCGCTGCGCGACCTGCGCATGGGCGCCGACATCGCCGTGCTGCAGCGCGTGCGCGCGCAGTTGCCGCTGGCCACCTCGGCTGCGTTGCTGGGCGGCATCTCGCGCTTCTTCCGCCAGCGCGGCGAAGGCCGCATGACGCCGCGGCCGCAAGGCCTGCTGCCGCAGATCGACGACGCGCTCAATGCGGTGCTCGCCGCGCGCGACACCTCTTCGGCATCGCGCGCCGCCATCACCGCGCTGGTGGGCCTGCGCCGCAACCTGTTCCCTGACGCGCCGCCTTCGCTGGCAGCAGTCAAACCCCAAGGAGCCTCCACATGATCGGCGAAGCCAGTTTCTACGGCCTCTACCTGCCATGGCTCATGGTGCTCGCCGCCGGCGCGCTGCTCGCGCTCTGGGGCGTGCGGCGCCTGCTCGCGGCCACCGGCCTCTACCGCTGGGTGTGGCACCCGGCACTGTTCGACATGGCGCTCTACCTGCTGCTGCTCTATGCGCTGAGCCGCCTCACCTCCCACCTTCAATGACGAAGAGATTCCCATGACAGCCAGTTCTTCTTCAGACAACTCCCGGATACAGCGCCTGCTGCGCGTCCTCCTCACCGTGGCCGTGGTGGCCGCGGCCGTCTGGGCCGGCTTCCGGCTCTGGGATCACTACGAGCTCGCGCCATGGACGCGCGACGGCCGCGTGCGCGCCAACGTGGTCCAGATCGCGCCCGACGTGTCGGGCCTCGTCACGGCCGTGCCGATCCAGGACAACCAATCGGTCGCCGCCGGCACGCTGCTCTTCGAGGTGGACCGCGCGCGCTACGACCTGGCCGTGCGCCAGGCCCAGGCCGCGCTCTCCGCGCAGCGCGCCGCGAGTGCGCAGGTGCAGCGCGAGAACGCGCGCAACACAGGCCTGGACGAACTCGTCTCCAAGGAAGCGCGCGAACAGACCCGCTCGCGCGTCGAGCAGATGCGGGCCGCCGTCGCGCAGGCCGAAGTGGCGCTCGATTCCGCGCGCCTCAACCTGCAGCGTGCCCAGGTGCGCGCGCCAGCCGATGGTCTGGTCACCAACCTCGACCTGCGCCAGGGCAGCTACGCCGCAGCCGGCCGGCCGGTGCTCGCGCTGGTCGACGCGCAGTCGTTCTACGTCGAAGGCTATTTCGAGGAAACGAAACTGCCGCGCATCCACCTGG
Organism: Variovorax trehalosi; assembly: GCF_051216415.1. Classification (NCBI taxonomy): domain Bacteria; kingdom Pseudomonadati; phylum Pseudomonadota; class Betaproteobacteria; order Burkholderiales; family Comamonadaceae; genus Variovorax; species Variovorax trehalosi. Next base: position 127,138 of record NZ_JBPJZG010000010.1, on the reverse strand, counting down.
GCGACCGCGTGCGCGTCACGCCGATGGGCGGCGGCGCGGTGCTCGAAGGTGCAGTCGACAGCGTGGCCGCCGGCATCGCCGACCGCGACCGCTCCACCAGCGCCAACTTGCTGCCGAGCGTGAACCCGACCTTCAACTGGGTGCGGCTCGCGCAGCGCATTCCGGTGCGCGTGAAACTCGATCCGCTGCCCGAAGGCGCGCGGCTCGTGGCGGGCCAGACCGTGACCGTGCAGGTGCTGGAGCACGGCGCGGCCGCTCCGAAGAAGGGATGACGCCATGACTCGCTTCGCTTTTCGCATGGCCTCGTTGGCGGTGGTCGCCGGGCTCGCCGCGTGCGCAGCGGTCGGCCCCGACTACAAGCAACCCGCCGATGCGCTCGCCAGCCAGCCAGCCGCCGCAAAGCCCTTTGCCGAAGCGCCCGCGAATGCCGCGCCGCTGCCCCCGCACTGGTGGCGCCTGTACCACGACCCGCTGCTCGACAAGCTCGTCACGCAGGCCCTCGCGCACAACACCGACCTGCGCCAGGCCGTCGCGAACCTCGAACGCGAACGCGCCATCGAGTCCGAAGTGGCCGGCGCCGAGCGCCCTACGCTGGGCGTGAGCGGCGGCCCGTCGTTCGGCCACGTGTCGGGCCTCTCGCTGCTGCAGAAGGGCTACGAGCCGCCGAGCCGCTTCAACTACAGCGCGGGCGCATCGCTGTCGTACCAGGTCGACCTGTTCGGCCAGATCCGCCGCAGCATCGAAGCGGCCGGCGCCAGCACCGAAGCCGCCGCCGCCGCGCTCGACCTCGTGCGTGTGAACGTCGCGGCCGGTACCGCGCGCGCCTACGCCGAGGCCTGCTCGACGGGCCTGCGCCTGCGGATCGCAGAGAAGTCCGTTGCGCTGCAGCAAGACGCGGTGAACGTCACCGACCGCCTGCAGCGCGCAGGCCGCGCAGGCGTCATCGACACCGGCCGCGCGCGTGCGCAGCTCGAGCAGCTGAACGCCGCGCTGCCGCCGTTGAAGGCCGGGCGCCAGGGCGCGCTCTACCGCCTCGCCACGCTGACCGGCGCATTGCCGCAGGACTTTCCGCGCGAGGTGGCCGACTGCACCGTGCCCCCGCGCGTGGCAGGCACGCTGCCCGTGGGCGATGGCGCGGCCCTGCTGCGCCGCCGCCCCGACATCCGCCAGGCCGAGCGCAGCCTCGCCGCATCGACCGCACGCATCGGCGTGGCCACGGCCGATCTCTATCCGAAGGTCACGCTCGGCCTGTCGGCTTCGTCGGCTGGTCCGGCCGCCGACTTCGGCCGCAAGGACACGATGAGCTGGAGCATGGGCCCGCTGATCTCCTGGACCATTCCCAACACCGGCATCGCGCAGGCCCGCATCGCCGAGGCCGAGGCCGGCACGCGCGGCGCGCTCGCCAAGTTCGACGGCAGCGTGCTCACCGCGCTGCGCGAAACCGAAACCGCGCTCGGCACCTACGCCCGCGAACTCGACCGCCGCGCCGCGTTGCAGGCTTCGCGCGACGAGAGCGCGAAGGTCGCGGCGCAGGCCCGACAGCTCTACCGGAACGGCCGCACCGCCTACCTCGACGCACTCGATGCCGAGCGCTCGCTCGCGGCGAGCGATGCGGCCCTGGCGGCCAGCGAAGCGCAGCTGGCCGACGACCAGGTGGTGCTGTTCATGGCGCTCGGCGGCGGCTGGGAGCCGGATGAATCCAGCGCCGTTGCGCTCGACAGGAACTCGGCAGCGACCGTGAAGCAATGACCTCCACGGAAACGCCGTCGCAACGCCCGCACGCGCCGCTGTGGCTGCTCGCGCTGGTCACCTTCAGCGGCACGCTGGCGATGCACATCTTCGTGCCCGCCTTGCCGATTGCCGCGAAAAATCTCGGCGCCGGCATGGGCGCGATGCAGATGACGGTGAGCCTCTACATCTTCGGTCTTGCCGTGGGGCAGCTGCTGTACGGGCCGATGGCCGACCGCTTCGGCCGGCGCCCCGTGCTGCTGTTCGGGCTCGGGCTCTACTCGGCGGCGGGGCTCGTCGCCGCGCTCGCGCCCGATGTGCACGCGCTCATCACGGCGCGGCTGTTCCAGGCCATCGGCGGCTGCGCCGGCCTCGTGCTGGGCCGCAGCATCGTGCGCGACACGGCCGGGCCGCAAGAGGCCACGCGCCGCCTCGCGCTGATGAATCTGATGGTCACGGTCGGCCCGAGCATCGCGCCGCTGGTCGGCGGCGCGCTTGCCACCGCGCTCGGATGGCGCTCGATCTTCTATGCGCTCTTCACGCTCGGCATCGTCGGCCTGCTCTTCACCTGGCGCCTGCTGCCCGAGACCGGCACGCCGGGCGCGCGGCTCGATGCGTCTGCGCTCGCGCGCAACTACGGCGAACTGCTGCGCTCGCCCGCGTTCCTCGGCTTCTCGATCGGCGGCGGCTGCGCGACCACCTCGATGTACGCCTTCATCGCCTCCGCGCCGTTCATCTTCGTGGATCAGCTGCACCGCCCGGCGCACGAGGCGGGCATCTACCTCGCGATCCTGGTGTCGGGCGTGTGGCTCGGCAGCTTTCTCACGAGCCACCTGATCCAGCGTGTGCGCGTCGACCGCCTCATGATCCGCTCGAACGCGCTCAGCGTGCTCGCAGCCTTTGTGCTGCTGGGCGGGGTGCTGACGGGGCACCTGTCGGTGGCGCTGGCGGTGGGCACCATGTTCCTTTTCACCGTCGGCGCGGGCATGGCTTCGCCGGCGGCGCTGACGCAGGCGATCAGCGTCAACCCGCAGGTCATCGGATCGGCCTCGGGCCTTTATGGGTCCACGCAGATGGCGGTGGGCGCGCTGTGCACGGCGTTGGCCGGCATGGGCCACCAGAATCCGGCACTGGCCGCGGCCATCGTGCTGGCCGGGGCGGGCATCGTGGCGCAGCTGTCGTTCGGGATCGCGCTGCGCAGCCAGAAGCGCACAGGCGCGGCCTGAACGCTCAGCGCGTGAACAGCCAGCCGCCCTTGGGCTGGCGCATCAGCTCGTGGCGACGGATCGAGTGCTCCTCGCCGTCGTCGCCCACGTAGACCACCTCGAAGCGCAACAGCTTCGGCGACACCATCTTCCATTTCTGGATGCGCTTGACGGTCACGCAGGCCGTCTTGTCGTGGTACTGCATCTGCGCCATCGGGCCGCCCTGGAAGCCGGTGCCGTCGAACAGCCGCCCCGGCGCCGCGAAGGGGTTGAGCACGGCGCCGTTGCGCTCGGTGATGCAGCCTTCGGTCCGCACGAAGGACTCGATGGTCGGCGCGGCGCCGCGAACCACCTTGGCCACGCTCGGGCTGGGCGTCTTGCTGCCGATAGCTTCACGGATGCGCTCTACCTGCGCGCCGGTGATCGGTGCGAGTCCGTCCTTGGACACCACTTCGGTTGGAGGGGCGGGTGGGGGCGCGGCCGATGCGGCGGGCCCGGGCGCCGGCTGCAGCGAGGCGAAGAAACTGCAGCCCGCAAGCAGTGCCACGGGCACGATGGAGGCCAGTGCGGCGGCCGTGGTTCTGGTTTTGGTTCTTCTGAATTTCATGGCTTGGTCTCCCCGTCGGCGGCGCCAGGCCGCTTGCTGAAAATTTCAAGCCGCAAGCACAAGGCAGGCGGCGCGTCGTTTTTCTCTTTCTCTTCGGTCAAAAACGTTCGTGCGGCGCCAGGTAGCGCCACTGGCCGGGCTGCAACCCCGCGAGCGGCACGCGCCCGATGCGGATGCGCCGCATGGCCACGATGGTCAGGCCCATCTGGTCGCACAGGTGCGCGATCTGCCCGGGCCGCGCACCCTTGAGCGCGAAGCGCAGGCCGGTCTGCTTGCCGTCCTCGGCCTGGCGGCCGATGCTCACGCGCGCGGGCGAGCGCTCGAAGCGCACGAGCACCTCGGGGCTCACCGTGCCGGCCACGTCGACCATCACCTCGTGCTCGAGGATGCCCGCGTCTTCCTGCAGCTTTCGCTCGATGCGGAACTCCTGCGTATAGGCCACGAGGCCGCTGGCGCCGGTCTCCAGTGGTGTCATGCAGTGCTGTCCCTTCACGTGCGCGGGCAGGAATTTCTGGCCGGCGCGCTCGGGCTCGTGGTGGTTCGCGGCCACCAGCAGCTTGAAGGCGTTGTCGGTCGGCATGCCGGCCGGCTTGTACAGCAGCATCGTCACGGGCACCACCGGCTCGGGCTTGGCGCCAGCCGCGATCTCGACCTGCTGGTGTGCCTGCACGCGCGACTGCGGCAGCAGTGCGGGCACGCCATCGACGCGCACTGCGCCGTTCTCGATCAGCAGTTCGGCCTCGCGCCGCGACACGCCGGCGAGGGCCGCCACGCGCTTGGCGAGGCGGATGCCTTCGTCTTCGGGAGCGTTGTTCTTCATCGGGCGCCTGCCTGTTGTTGTGGTTGTTGCTGCAGTTGCTGGATGCGCGCCACATGCGCGGCCAACGAACGCGCGGCCACCGGCCACATGCGTTCGGGCACATCGTCGTAGGCGATCGGCAGCCATTGCTCGGGCGTGCCTTCGGGCAGCTTGTGCATGGCCGCGGCGACCTTGGCCTCGCGCTTGAGGCGGTGCGCCTTCAGCTGCGCGATGGCGCTGCGCGCAAAGCCGATCACGTAGCCGTGGGCCGGCAGGATGAATTCCACCAGGCCCGCGGCGCACGCCTCATCCAGCGTGTCGAGCGAATCCAGGTAGGCCGTCATGTCGCCATCGGGCGGGTCGATCACCGTCGTGCTGCCGTTCAGGATGTGGTCGCCCGAGAACAGCAGGCCGTCTTCCTCGAGCACCAGGCACAGGTGGTTGGCCGCGTGGCCGGGCGTGTGGATCACGCGGAGCGTGTGGCTGATGGGCTCGCCCTCGGCGGTGGTGCCAGAGAGCGTGAGGCGCTCGCCGTTGATCAGCGAGCGCTCGGGCGTGAAGCGCGCCGTGGCGCGCGCGGTCGGTGCCGAGGGCAGGCCGAGAATCGGCGGTTTGCTTGCCTTGCACAGCGCCTGCAGCGGCGCGGCACCGGGCGAATGGTCGGCATGCGAGTGCGTGCAGACGATCATGCGGATGTCGCCGTGCGTGAGGCGCCAGAGGCGGCCGATGTGGTCGAAGTCGTTCGGGCCCGGGTCGATCACCAGGTAGCCGGTGGCCGCATCGCCCACGATGTAGGTGTTGGTGCCCGGGCCGGTCATGGCGCTCGGGTTGGGCGCGGTGAGACGCTGCACGTTCTTCAAAAGCGCCACCGGCTGCTTGCTCTGCCAGTCGAGCGCGTGCACGAGCTGGCCGTCGGGGCAGACCAGTGCGAGCTCGCCGTAGGGTGAATCGCTTTCCATGTAGCGCACGTCCTCGCCCTTGAGGAAGCCCGCGCGCGGGCAGCTGGTCCAGAGCGGCGCCTCGCCATTGCCGTTGGGCGCGCAGGCCGCGAGCACCGCATCGACCGTTGCATAGGCCGCCATGCGCTGCAGTGTGCGCACGGTCGGGAAGATCATGAAGAAGTTGCCCGCCGCATGGCGCGCGAGCGCATCGGCGGGGTGCACCCAGCTGGGCTCGAACTGCTCGCTCTCGTCGGCCGTGGGCTCCTGGCCTTCTGGCATGCGTGCCACGAGAAAGGGCACGTCGAAGCGCTTGGGCAGGTCGCGGTCGGTGATCCAGTGCGCGAAAGTGAACACCTGGTCGGACGCCAGCACCAGCCCGCGCGCCGCGCATTGGTCGGCGAAGCCGGTGCCCGCGGTGGCGTTGCGGTCCATCGAGGCGATGTCTTCAGCGCTCACCGGGCGGCCGTCGGCGTGGTGTGCGAGCAGCACGCCCAGTTCCTCGAAAGCCTCGCGGATCGCCGCGATGGCCTGGGTGCGTTGGGCGCGGCTCTGGGTGGCGCGGCGGGTGGCGATGCGCTTGGCGGCTTCGTCGGCCGCGTCGATGTGGCCGCCGGGGAAAACGTAGGCACCGGGCGCAAAGCTTGCAGTGGCCGAGCGGCGGGTCATCAGCACCTCGATGCCGGCGGGCGTGTCGCGCAGCAGCAGCACGGTGGCGGCGGCGCGCACGGGCGCGGGCTCGCGTGCGGGGTGGATCAATTGGGAGAAGCGGACCATGGGGTGATTATGGGGAGCGGGTGCGATGCGCGTGTGGCGCGGTGCATAAGCTCATGGAGAAACGGGCATGAGCCGCGCGCCACAATCCACTTTTGCACCCTCTGCACCGCCCGCCTCGCAGAAAGACAGTCATGGCCCATTCTCCGTCCTCTCTCTTCTCCCTGTTCTCACGCCGTTCGCTGCTCCTGGCCACGGCCTTGTGCGCTGCCGCAACGCCGGCCGCCTTTGCCCAGCACGACTGGCCGCAGCAGCCCGTCACGCTGATCATGGGCTTTCCCGCAGGCTCGGGCGTCGACGTGGTCGCCCGCACCATCCAGGAGCCGCTCGCGAAGCAGTTGGGCCGCCCGGTCATCATCGATTACCGCTCGGGCGCCGCCGGCAACATCGCCAGCGAATACGTGGCGCATTCGAAGCCCGATGGCTACACGCTCTCGTTCGGCACCGCCGCCACGCATGGCAGCAATGCCGCGCTCTACAAGAAGTTGCCCTTCGACGTGGAGACCGACTTCGTGCCGGTGGCGCCGGTGCTCGACGTATCGAACGTGCTCACCATCAATTCGAGCGTGATCGACGTGAAGACGCTGAAGGAGTTCGTCGATCTCGTCAAGGCCAACCCCGGCAAATACAACTATGCCTCCACGGGCAACGGCGCGGGCACGCACATGGCGTTTGCCGAATTCAATTCACGCCTCGGGCTGAACATGGTGCATGTGCCCTACAAGGGCGGCCCCGAGGCCATCACCTCGGTGGTGCGTGGCGAGACCTGCTGCATCATGAACCAGGTGCAGACGGTGCTGCCGCACTACAAGGCGGGCAAGGTGCGACTGCTGGGCGTGACCACGGCCAAGCCGGTGGCGGCGGTGAAGGAAGTGCCGACCATCGCCTCCAGCGGCGTGCCGGGCACCAAGGGTTTCGACAGCTCGATCTGGTTCGGCATCTTCGCGCCCAAGGGCACGGACCCGCAGATCGTGGACAAGCTCAATGCCGCGGTGAAGGCGGTGCTGGAGCAGCCCGAGATCCGCGAGAAGTTCGAGGCGCAGGGGAACACCATCCGCATCGAGTCGCCTGCGCAGTTCAAGAAGACGGTGCATGAGAACCGCGTGAAGTGGGCGGAGGTGGCGAAGGCTGCGAACATCAGCATTGACTGATGGGTGCGGGCTGCGTTCAGGGCGCGTGCGCAGGCCGCCGGGTACTCCCCTCCGCGAATGTCCCCCGCCTTCGGCTCCTCCTTGATTTCGCTGCGGGGAGCACCCGACGCCCTGCGCACGTGGGCACGCTGTCGGTGTGCAGCGATCAACGGGTGCTCTGACCTTGAGAACTACAGCGTCTTCGTCAGCGTGACGATGAAGCGCGCCTTGTTCGGTGAGTAAGTTGTCCGCCCGAAGGTGCCGAAGCCGAAGTCCACGCCGGGGTTGCTCACTGCCGTGTACGCACTCTTCTTGTTCGCGCCCTGCACCGAGCCGGCCAGCGAGAGGCCGTTGCCGAAGTCATACGAGGCGCCCACGTTGTAGTCGACGTAGTTCCTGTAGCCCAGGCTGCGGATGTCGCTCGACATGCTCGTGTAGCCCACCGCTGCTTTCAGCGTGAGCTTGGGCGCGATCTCCTTGCTGTAGGCCAGGTTCAGGTAGCCGGTGTTGGTGCCCTTCAGGCCCGAGCCGGCCTTGTTGCCCGCATAGCCGAAGTAGTCCTTCGACACCGTGTGCGAGTACTTCAGCGTGAAGGAGCCGATCGCTTCGTTCGTGTAGCCGGCGCTGCCGTACAGCTCGGTCGTGTTGCCTGAGGAATTGCCGGGGTAGATGTAGGTGAGCGCACCCACGTCCATGTCGAGCGGGCCGGCCTTGAACTTGTAGCCGCCGTAGACATCGCTCTCCAGGCTGTTGCCCTTGAGCCAGTTGACGCTCGAATTCCAGTTGCCCACATAGAAGCCGCTGTCGCCGAAGGCGTAGTCCAGGCCGCCCTGGATGGCGGGCTTGAAGCCGCTGGTCTTGGCGTAGTCGTTGCGGCCCAGCATGTCCTGGTCTTGCCCGCGGAACTTGTAGTTGCTGGTGAGCGCGACGTTGCCCGCGAGCTGTGCGCTCGCGAGCATCGGCAAGGCGGTGAGGGTGGGGAGAAGGAGCATCGGAAGGGCGATGCGGATCAGGTGTTTCATCGAAAGAAATCGCTAACGGATGGAGGAGCCGGCAGCGTAGGAGAGGGCGTCTAAAAGCCGCGTAAAAAATGAGGTCCCGAGCGAAAAAGTTTTGAACGCGGCCTCAGCTCGTTGGCGCGCCGCGGCGCGCCGGCATCGTCATCGCGACCACGCCCGCCACGATGCAAGCGAGCCCGATCCACGCGGTGGGCGAGAGCGCTTCGCCGAGAAACACCACACCGATCGTCACGCCGATGGGCACGCGCAGGTACGCCTGCGCGGCAGTCGACATCGGCCCGAGTGTCTTGATGAGGCGGAAGTAAATGGTGAAGGCAAGAGCGGTCGAAACCACCGCAAGCGCCAGCACCGCCATCACCGATGCAGCCGAGGGCGCGAGCGTCCACGGCCTGTCGATCACGATGCTCGCGGGCAGCAGCATCGCCGCGCCACTCAGCAGCGAGCCCGCGGCCGGCACCATCGGGTCCAACCCCTTGAACACGCGGCCGAACATCGCGGCGCAGCCGTAGCAGACGGCGGCCGCCACCAGCCCGAGCTGCGCGAGCAGCGAATGCCCGAGGCCGTGCAGCGCCTCGAAGCCGACGATGAGGCAGATGCCCGCCAACCCCGCGCCCACGCCGAACAGCCGGCGCAGCGTGGGCTTGTCCGCGCCGCCCATGCAGAGGCCGAGCAGGAAGATGAAGATCGGCGAAGTCGAGTTGAGGATGGTCGCGAGCCCGGCATCGACGCTGCGCTCTGCCCACGCGATGAGCGTGAACGGCAGCACGCTGTTCAGGCATGCCTGCAGCGCGAAGCGCCCCCACATCGCGGGTTCGGTCGGCAGCTTCACCCCACGCATGCGCAGCACCGCGAGCAGCAGCAGGCCGGCGACCAGCGTGCGCGCCGCGATCAGTGTGACGGGCGGCAGCGTCTGCACGCCGATCTTGATGAAGGTGTACGAGGCGCCCCAGCAGGTCGCGAGCACCGCGAGCAGCGCCCATTCGAAGGCGAGGTTGGGGCGGGTCCTGGCGTCTGTGTCGAGGGTGGTCGTGTGCATGGTGCGCCGATCATCGCGAGCGGGCGGCGCGAACACTTCGGCCTGGAACGAATCGTGTGCGGTGATGACCACGCGCCCGAATCTGGGTACGCTGCTCGCGACAATCCGCCCGATGCTTTTCAAAAAAGAACCATGCCCACGCTCCTGATCCGCAACGTTCGCCCGATGGGCGCTCCCCCCGTCGACGTGCTCGTGCGCGACGGCCGCATCTCGGAAATCGGCGCCGCGCTTTCCGCGCCCGCCGATGCAACGGTGGAAGAGGGCGGCGGCGCCTTGCTGCTCCCCGGCCTCGTCGAAGGCCACACGCACCTCGACAAGACCATGTGGGGCATGGACTGGTACCGCAACGAAGTCGGCACCAACCTCATCGACAAGATCGAGAACGAGCGCGCCTTCCGCCACGCGAGCGGGCACGGCGCAGCGGCGCAATCGCTGGTGCTCGCCAAGGCCTTCCTCGCGCTGGGCACCACGCGGCTTCGCACGCATGTCGATGTCGACACGCAGGCGGGCCTGCGCCATCTCGAAGGCACGCTGCGCACGCGCGAGGCGCTGCGTGAGCTGCAGCAGATCCAGGTCGTCGCGTTCCCGCAGTCCGGCCTGCTGGGTCGCCCCGGCACCGCCGAGCTGCTCGACCAGTCGCTCGCGCTCGGCGCCGACGTGCTCGGCGGCCTCGACCCTTGCGCCATCGACGGCGACCCGGTGAAGTCGCTCGATGTGCTCTTCGGCATCGCCGACAAGCACCAGCGGCCCATCGACATCCACCTGCACGAGCCGGGCGCCATGGGCGCGTTCTCGCTCGACCTCATCCTGCAGCGCACCGAGGCGCTGGGCATGCAGGGCAAGGTCGCCGTCAGCCACGGCTTCTGCCTCGGCGACGTGGCCGAACGCGAGCGCGAGACGCTGCTCGTGCGCATGGCGAAGCTCGGCGTGGTGCTCGTCACCAGCGCGCCGCCGTCCCGCAGCGTGCCGCCGCTCATGGCCTGCCGGCAGGCGGGCGTGACGGTGGTCGGCGGCAACGACGGCATCCGCGACGCGTGGACGCCCTACGGCAACCCCGACATGCTGGAGCGCGCGATGCTCATCGGCCTGCGCTACAACCTGCGCCGCGACGACGAGGTCGGAGTGGCGCTCGACACCGTCACCCACGCGGGCGCGGGCGGCTGCGGCTTCGAGGCCTATGGGCTCGTGCCGGGCAACCGCGCGGACCTGGTGCTGGTCGATGCGCAGACCGTGGCGCATGCGGTGGTGTCGCGGCCGGTGCGCAAGCTCGTGGTGGCGGGTGGGCGGGTTGTCGCGCGCGATGGCACGCTGGAGGCCGGGATAGCATCGTTGTAGGGGTACGCGAAGGCGCGTGTTTCGATCACCAGAAAATTGGAGGGAGTTCTCTTGAAGCAAAGTCTTTTCGGGGCGTTTCTGCTCGGCGTTTGCATGGCCGCATCGGCGCAGACCCCATGGCCCAGCTACATCGGCGATCTGCCGCGTGCCGTTTCCGAAAGCTCCGTGGCGGCCGAACTTCCAGCGGAGGTGGCCGCGTTGGCGCAGGACGCCACGGCCCCTGCCGAGGTCGCGCAATGGAGCGGCATCTGGCGCGGATGGTCGTGCCGCACGGCGGGCTGCGACGTCAAGATCGCCATCCGCGATCTTTCCACCACCGGCGCGACCGTGACCTATGCGGGCGCCAGCCCGCTGCAGACCGTGGTCGACGAAGCCCCCGGCCGCTTCGAGAACGACGAACTTCAGGTCACGCTCAAGACCGGCGCCAAGCTGGTGCTGCGTCTGCGCAAGGACGGCGACATGGAGCTCGGCATCTGGCGGCCGGAAACCCAGCTCCTGTCCGCGGGCGTGCTGTCGCGTCGCCCACCTGCGTATGTGCGACGCGTCGAATGGCTGGACACGCCGTTCACGGAAAACGGCAAGCCGGTGAAGCTCGAGATGATCATCCACCGCCCCGAAGGCGATGGGCCCTTTCCCACGCTCGTCATGAACCATGGCTCGACAGGCATGGGCAATCGCCCGGAGTGGTTCAAGCTGACCTGGGTCAGCCCCGAGGTGAGTGCGTTCTTCGTCGCACGCGGCTGGCAGGTCATCTATCCGCAGCGCCGGGGACGGGGCCGCTCCGAAGGGCTGTATGACGAGGGCTTCGAGACGGATCGCTCGCGCTATTCATGCCAGGCCTCGCTGTCGCTGCCCGGTGCCGAGCACGCACTGGCCGATCTGCAGGTGGCCATGACGCACATCCGGCAACGCAGCGATGTGGACGCCAAGCGCATCGTGATCGGCGGCGTGTCGCGCGGCGGCATTCTCGCCACGGCCTACGCGGGTCTTCATCCGCAGGAGGAGGTGGGAGTCATCAACTTCGTTGGCGGCTGGATCGGCGCGGGGTGCCCGGATGCAGTCAAGGTGAATGGCGAACTGTTCAAACGCGGGGCCGCCTTTCCGCAGCCGACGCTCTGGCTGTACGGCGAGGCAGATCCGTACTACCCCATTGCGCACAGCCGGGGCAACTTCAATGCATTCCAGGCAGCCGGCGGAAAAGGGACGTTCGACGTCCTCACGCCACCGAAGGGGCTGGACGGCCACGGCACCTACACCGTGCAGCGCCTGTGGGGCGCGGCCTTGGATTCGTACCTGGAGTCGCTCAGGTAGGCAAAGCGGCCGCGCCACGGGCTTGTGGGGCCGGGCCCCCAGTGCATGCGCGGCCCTCGCTGACACGCCGCTGCAGCGAGCGGTGCAACCATCGACTCCGATTCAACATTTGGAGGAACACCCGATGAACAAGACCCTGATCGCACTCGCCACTTCGCTCACCCTGCTCGCGGCCGGCACGGCCAGTGCGCAGATCGGCAAGGCCGCCTCCGAGGCGACCGATGCCGCGCAGCACAAGATCGACGAGAAGCAGGCCGACAGCAAGGCCAAGAAGAGCGGCCCGGTCGGCAAGGCGGTGAACAACGTCAAGTCGGGCTATCACAAGAATCGCTCGAAGAGTTCGGCCGAGAAGGCCAAGCAGTCGCTGAAGAACGCGGGTTAAAGAACGCGCGCTATTTCTGTTCCTGCGCAAGACGCAGCAGCGCGATCCCGGCCGAAACGAACGACCGCACGGGCCCCTTCTTGCCTGTCAGGTGGCCGTTCATGTAGGCCCCATCGAACAGCAGCCCCAGCTGGTCCGCCAGCTCGGCGGGCTTGCGAATGCCCGCCTGCTTCGCTAGCGCGGCGAGACGGCGGTGCAATTCGAGCTTGTGCCGCGTGGTGATGGCGCGTGCAGGATGGCCTGCATCCGGAAACTCCGTGGCCACGTTGAGGAACGGGCAGCCGCGGTAGGTCGGCTTGAGGATGTGATTGGCGATCCAGCGGATGTGCGCCTCCAACTCCGCCAGCGCATCGCCTTTCGCCTTCTCGGCCACGCCGTCCCAATCGCGCCAGTACTCGGCGTCTTCCTGTTCGAGAAACGCAACGACCAGATCGTCCTTGGTCGTGAAGTGCCGATACAGGCTGGTCTTCGCGACGCCCGATCGCTCGACCACCAGGTCGACACCGACGGCCCTCACACCCTCCCGATAGAACAGCGCCGCCGCTGTTTCGAGAATGCGCGCCCGCGCGACGGAGGGGCTGCGTTCGCCGGCGACTGCTTCGGTGGTCGCGACCATGCGTTGCTTGTTCATGCCGGCAGTTTACCTTGACACGCTACAGATCTGTACTCTAAGCTCGAATCAAGGGAGTACAGATCTGTAGCGTTTTGCGGCAGATGGCTCTACTGGAGGAGATTCGCAGTGGCATCCAACAATCAATCGGTGGTCGTCTATGGCGCCTATGGGCATACCGGCCGCTTCGTCGTGGCGGAGCTGAAGAGGCGCGGCTGGACGCCCGTGCTCTCGGGGCGCGATGCCGGCAAGCTCGACGCGCTGGCAACCGACTACCCCGGCCTCGAAGCGAGACCCGCATCGGTCGACGAACCCGCATCGCTCGACCGCGCACTCCAGGGCGCAGCGGCGGTCATCAACTGCGCAGGCCCCTTCGCCAGCACGGCGGGCCCGGTGATCGAAGCAGCGTTGCGCGCACGCATTCCGTACCTCGATGTCGCCGCCGAAGTCGAAGCCAACATCGACACCTTCGCGCTGTACGCCGACCGCGCACGCGGGGCCGGCGTCGTCGTCGTGCACGCGATGGCGTTCTACGGCGGGCTGGGCGACCTGCTCGCCACCGCGGCGATGGGCGACTGGACATCGGCCGACGAAATCTCCATCGCCTACGGCCTCGACAGCTGGCTGCCGACCGCCGGCACGCTGGTTGCGGGCCAGGTCTCCCGGCAGCGCCGCGACGGCCGCCGCGTCGTCTTCGCAAACGGAAAGATCGCGTACACGACGGGCAGCGCGCCGGTCGTCGAATGGGAATTCCCCGCGCCCGTGGGCAGGCAGCAGGCCGTCTCGCAATTCACCATGGCTGACACGGTGACGATCTCGCGCCACATCCAGGTGCCTGAGATCCGTTCGTACATGACGCTCGCCGCCGTCAAGGACCTGACCGAGCCGAGCCAGAAGGCGCCGACGGCCAGCGACGCGAGCGGCCGGTCGTCGCAGACCTTCGTGGTCGAAGTGATCGCGCGCCGCGGCAGCGAAGAGCGCAGGGCCATCGCGAGCGGGCGGGACATCTATGCATTCACCGCACCGCTCGTCGTGGAGGCGTTGGCCCGCGTCGTCGGCGGGCAGGTCAAGGCACCCGGCGTGCTGACCGCTGGCGAGGCCTTCGATGCGCGCGACCTTCTTGCGACGCTCAGCCCCGAGCACCTGTTGCTGGAGATCCGCTAGAGAGCGCCCGAGATCGCGCGCCCCCGCCCGCATCATCCCGTGTAAGGCATTTCCAGGAAGCCCCAGGACATTGGTCCGTCCGCGAAGTAGTCCAGTGAAGTACTTACCGCGATCGGGTCGGCACCGCCGTTGCTGCCGACGCCGATCACGCAGGGAACGAAGGAGTTCGGGTTCGTGTACTTCACCTCCTCGGTCTGCGCCTTGCACTGGATGAACCACCAGCCGAGATCTTCGGTCGACACCAGGTTCCAGAGCTGGCGGGACCGCAGTTCGTCCGTCTTTTTCTGCACGGTGATCGGCGGGTTGGCATTCGCGAGGCCGACGCCGAGCGTGAGCACCATCTCGGTCGACATGGCCGTCTGCAGGTACCACCAGCCCGGCGCGTCCACGGCCGGAACGAATTGCCATTTCTGGTTCGCCTGGTCGCCGGGATTGGGCTTCTTGCCGTAGAGGATGACCTGGGCGCCCGCGGACGGGCTCGCGTTGGCGATGTCCAGCACCTTCTTGGATTCCTTGTGCTGGATGAAGAAGAACGCGCCATGGCCCGGCGTGCCGTCTGGTCCGGTCACCGGCGGCTTCGGCGGCACCACCGGAATCGTCGGGCCCGTGACGACCGGCTTGATGGGCGGGCTGCTGGTCGGCCAGTACTTGTTGATCAGCGCGATCGCTTTTTCGACGTTCTCCGGATCGCCGTTCTTCCCGTGCCATTGGAGCAAGTCGGTGGCCTGCTTATTGGTTGAGTTCTCGGGAATGAAGCAGGGCAGCCGCGGGTTGATGTTCACGTAGCGGTCGCCCAGCAGCATCTTGCACAGCCTGGGCATCATGTTGGCCGAGGTGCCGCTCAGGCACATGTCCAGAATCGGCGACGGCTGCGTCTGGTTCATGAGGAACGGCGGCGTGTTGTCGAACGGATTCGCGTCGCCGTTCATCCACTGCTTGGCGCCCCAGTTCGTCGTGTCGCTGGCGAGCCAGTCGGGCATGAGCCCGGTGCCGATGGTGATGGCCACGATGTTCTCCAGCGGCACGCCGTTGTGCACCGCCAGGCAGATCGCGGCGAGCGTCGGGTCGTGGTTGAAGAAGGCTCCGTCCACATTGCCTTCCACCGAACCGAGCTGCCCCGGCATTGCGCCGCTGGACGATGCGGCTATGGCGACCAGGGTGTTGCCGTTGCCGTCCAGGCCGTTGGCCTTGTCTGCATCGGTGCCAAGCATGTCGGTGAACATGATCGGGTCCCACGGCTTGGGTACCACGCGGCCGTCCGAGCCGGCCTCGATGCGCCCGACATTGAACGACACGAACAACACGTTCTTTGGCGTACCGGAGACCAGGTTCGTCTTCTGCAGATCTCCCTGCGAAGCGAGCACTTTGTCGATGGGGTAGGCCGGCGCGTCGGGCTTGGGGTTCATGTTGTTGTAGAACGTGATCTCATCGCCTGTGAAGAGATCGATGAGTGCCTGCGGCGTCGTCTTCATCAGCAGCTCGCTGGTGATGATCGACCCGGTCGAGCAGCCGGCAAGCATCGTGGTCTGGTCCAGAAGTTTCTTCGTCTGGTCCCCGAGGCGTTGAAGAACGGTCGCCGACATGAGGCCGCGAATGCCCCCGCCAACGAACGAGAGG
The DNA here is from genome assembly GCF_051216415.1 of Variovorax trehalosi. Classification (NCBI taxonomy): domain Bacteria; kingdom Pseudomonadati; phylum Pseudomonadota; class Betaproteobacteria; order Burkholderiales; family Comamonadaceae; genus Variovorax; species Variovorax trehalosi. Next base: position 111,483 of record NZ_JBPJZG010000010.1, on the reverse strand, counting down.
ATGGTGAATTTTTGATTGGGATCCACGGTTGACTCCTGATTGAGTGAAGCAGTTGGTCCTCCCTGAATGCGCAGTGTCTTCGCCATGAAGATTCATCGTCTACGCGTGAAATCCCGTTCAGCAGAACAGCGTAATTCCAAGTCATGCGCAATAGATGGGTGACTCGCGAACGCATTGCGAGGCGCCGGGAAGATAAGAAAATGGACCTCGAATCCGCACGCCGAACCGCATCCATCGCACATCCGATCCGCACCTTCATGACAACCGAAAGTCAGCACGCTCCCTCGCAAGGTCTTCTCACTTCCTGCTTCAGGAGCGGCGATGCCCTGCGCAGCCGCAGCGTGAGCAGCATCGTGCGCACGGGCGTGATCGACGTGCCCATGCCGCCCGCGCGCCTCGTGGTTGATTGGGAACGCGACATCGCCTCGCAGCTGCAGTTGGAGCCCGGCGACGTCGAGCCGCTGCCCCTGGCGCGCGCGCGTGCGCGCTGGCCCGACTACCAACGCTGCGTGCAGGCCGCAGCTGATTGGGCGCACACGCACGGGCTCTCCGAAGCGCTTGCCGCAAGCGACATCGCCCTCATGGCCTGCCGCGGCGCGCGATATCACCACGACGGCGCGCAGTACGGCGCCGCGGCCTTCTGCAATCTCTTCGTGAGCGAGGACAAGGGCCTGGACGTTCACTTTCCCGGCACCGGCCAACGCATTCCGCTCGTCAGAGGCACGGTGCTGCTCTTCGACACCGGCCAGCCCCACGCAGTGATCCGGCGCGGCAGCAGCGGCTTCGATGCCGGCGACTTCGCGACGGGGCACGACGTCACGCAGGTGTTCCTCACTTGGGAGCTCCCTATCGAGAACGCGCATGTGGCGCGGGCATTGCAGATCGCGTTCGACATCGACCCCTCGGCCGCATCAAGGCTCGATGAAGAGCAGGTCCTGTGGAACGGCGCGAGGGCCCGCGTGTGCCCGGCTTCCGGTCGGTGGATTCACGACGATGTTGTTACTCCCCGCTGCCCGCCTGCGTGAATAGAGTCGTCTCACGGCGCCACTCGGAGTGCGCCACGAGGAGTCGGCAATGCACATCGTCGGAACGCACGGCGGCGCAACGGATACCGCGCCCTTTCAGTCTTTTGCCCGTGTCGAGCAGGCGCTCGAAATTCATCGAAGCATCGTTGCGTGCCATGCGCACATCGCGCGCGGCCAGGGCGTGCACGCGCACACGGCGGCGTGGATGCTGCCTTGCTATCGGGCCGAGTTCCATCGCGTGGCGCAGGCGCTCACCAAGGCGGAGGAGGGCGCGCTGAGGCATGCCCTGGAGACGATGACGCGCCCTTCGATCACGGCACGCGCGTGAACACCATCCGGTCCGCCAGCACTTCGCTGCCGCCCGGCGGCGTGAAGTAGATCTCGAACACATGCCGGTTCTCGTTCTCGATGCGAATCACCGTGCGCATCGGGATGCTCTTGCCCACGTTCTCCTCGCCCGTGATCCCGAGGTTCAAGGTTCCTATTCGGAAACAGTCAGAACAGCGACTCCCGGCGACCGGCCACCGCACGTAGCGAAGCCGAGCCATGTATGCGGGTTGCCTTCCCAGCACCAACCGAGCTTTGGCTGCTTGCCGCTGAGCCAGAGCGCCGGCACGCGCTTGTCGTCGCCGCGCGAGCCCAGCATCATGAAGCAGCGGTTGGGCTGCAGGAACTCGGGGTACTGGGTCAGCAATGCGATGCCTTCTTCGAGCGTGAGCGGGGTCCGGCCTTCGGTCGCGATCCGTGCCTCGGCTTCCTTGGGCACCGCATTGAGCGAGCTGTTGCCTCGGTCGACATCGCGCAGCAGATAGGCGTGCCCTGACGGCATCGTCAGCGACGGGATCGGTCTGAAGAAATCGGGCTTGCGAGGAAAGAGCCGCTCGATGGCCGCGTGGCCATTGCGCACGACGAGCGGCAAGGTCTTGTCCGCCGGCGCGGCCGCGCAGTGCACGACCAGCAGGCAACCGACGGTTCCCTGCTCCACATCCAATGCTGGCGCCTCTGCGGGAACATGGGCGCTCAATGCATCGAGGCGCGCGCGGAATTCGCCGGGTGAGCAGCCGAGCATCGCCGGATACCCGAGTGCCACCAAACGCTCGACCTGGTCTTCGAAGGCTTTCAACGCGTCTCCTCTTGTTTTGAAGGGGCGCCATTCTGTGGCATCGAAGGCCGGCATCCGCGACAAGGCCGTGCGCCGCGGACGGTTTCTCTCGCTGACCCGCCGCGACAAGCCCGCGGCAAACACACAGCAGCCGCGCCGGCCCGCAAGAGACCGACCAGCCGCTGAGGTTCCACCCCGCACCCGACGCACTTAAACTGCACCCATGAAAAGCACCGGGGACGCGCCACGCATCCTGCAGCCCGTCGTGGAGCTGCGGGGCGAGGGCGCCACGTTTGCCTATTCCGTGCGGGCGCCGCGCTCCAAGGGCGTGATACCCCCGAGTTCCTACAAGGATGGTGGCTTTTCCACGCTCGCCGAATGCCTGCGCGATGTGGCCAGGGCGCTCGGCGGGGACTTCAAGCGCATCTACGTGCGCCTCGACGGCCACTGCGTCGGCGAGCGCGACATCGTCGAGCTGTACGCTGCGCCCGAGCAGGTCGCGGCCGAGTTGAAGTCGGAGTGCGATGCGCTGAACGCACTGCACATCAAGCCTGCCACGATCTCCGCGCACAAGAAGACCGGGCCGGTGGCTGCCGAGTAGGCGTCACACCGAGACGGCCGCGACGGCCGTGTTGTCGTCTTTCTTTTCACGCTGAAGCGTGCCCGCCTCCGCATGAAACACCGGCAGCACGAACTGCGCAATCTCTTCCATCGTTTCCGCCAGCGGCCGCCGGTTGCGCCGCAAATGCAGCCCCACATGCTGCACACCTGCCGCATGCAGCGCGGCCAGCTCCGCGACGAGCGCATTGCGGCCCATGCGCCCACCGAAGCGATGGCGCTCCAGCGGCGCATCGGCATCGTCCGCCAGGTCGAGGTGGATGAAGCTCACATACGGCTTGTGTTCGCCCGCCAGCGCACGCCATTGCGCGGAGCGCCGCGCATGGTCTTCCGGCGTGCCGGGGTAGGCGAGGCAGCCGTCCATGTGCGTGCCGATCCAGTCGGGCGTTTGCTGTGCGAGTCCGGCAACCAGCAACGGCAGCGGGTTCTGCTGTGGACGCGGCAGCAGCTCGATGCCTTCGGGCAACGACGCTGCACCCCAGTCGCGCACCATCGCCACCTGTTCGCGGAAGCGTTCACCGCGCGAGGCGTAGTCGCGATCGAAGATCGGGTACTCCACCGGCCGGTCGCCGCTGGCCACGCCCAGCATCAGCCGGCCGTTGCTCAAGTGGTCGACCGTGGCGGCCGACTTCAGCGTGAGCGCCGGTTCGCGCAGCGGCAGCACCACGGCGGCGGTGCCGAGCAAGATGCGCTCGGTCACGCCCGCCAGGTAGCCGAGGTAGCTGAACACCTCGAACACCTGCGCGGCATCGCCGAAGGCCGGGTCGTACAGCGGCACGTCGCGTGCCCACAGCGCGCGAAAGCCCAGTTTGTCGGCCAGCTTCGCGAGGCGCGCGTGCTGCGCGATGTCGGGCACACCGAAGGGGCGGCCCGCGGCGCGGCGGGCGGTGTCGCCCGCGGGTGACCAGTCGTTGTCCAGCGGCAGCTCGAGCCCGATGCTCGGGCCGCTGCCGTTGGTGGCGACCAGGCGTTGCAGCGAAGTGGTCATGGCGCAGCAGTCACTTCGCGCAGCGTGCCCGCCATGCGCACGAACTCATGCCCGGCTGTCGTGTAGTACGAGCGCGAGTGGCCGCCTTCGAAGTCGTCGACGTGCACCACCGTGCCCTTGTCGGCCTCCTGCCACGAGAGCGCATAGAGCCCGGGGCCGATCTGCTCGGCCTGGTAGCGCACCTCGGCCGTCGCGCCCTTGAAGGGGCCGGCCGTCACCTCGTAGCGCATCGTCCGGCCGTCGGCCGCGTAGATGTTCAGCGCGGTCATCGTTTCGCCGTAGCGCACTTCGTACGTGCGGCCGACGAACGCGGGCAGGGCGGTTGCCGTGTCGTTGTTGTTCATGGCGTGGCCCATCGATCGATCAGTCCCACGCCGGCGACAGGCCAGCCGGGTCGGTCAGCCGCTCGTTGCGGTCGAGCGCTGCGATCTGCGCCATCTCGGCGTCGGTCAGCTTCAGTTGCTGCGCCTTCAGGTTGCCTTCGAGGTTCGCGCGCTTCGTGGACGACGGAATCACCGCATAGCCCAGCTGCATCGCCCAGGCCAGCGTGACCTGCGCGGTGGTGGCGTTGTGCGCCTTGGCAATCGCCTCGATCACCGGATCGGTGATGACCTTGCCGTAGGCCAGCGTCATGTACGAGGTGATGTGGATGCCCTGGCTCTTGGCGAATTCGGCCACCTTGCGGTTCTGCAGGTACGGGTGCAGTTCGACCTGGTTGGTGGCGATGTTCTCGGCGCCCACGGCCGCAATCGCTTCCTTCATCAGCGCGATGTTGAAGTTCGACACGCCGATGCGCTGGGTGAGCCCCAGCGCCTTGGCCTCGGCCAGCGCGCCCATGAACTCGGCGACAGAAACTGCGTTGCCGGGCGAGGGCCAGTGGATCAGCGTCAGGTCGACGTGATCGGTGCGCAGCTTGGCGAGGCTGTCTTTCAGGCTCGGCACCAGCTTGGCCTTGGCGTAGTTGTCGGTCCAGATCTTGGTGGTGATGAAGAGGTCGCTGCGCGCCACGCCGCTTTCGGCAATCGCCTGGCCCACTTCGGCTTCGTTGCCGTAGATCTGCGCGGTGTCGATGACGCGGTAGCCCACGTCCAGGCCGTTCTTCACCGAGTCGATGACCACCTGGCCCTTCAGGCGGAAGGTGCCGAGGCCGAAGGCGGGGATGGATGCGTTGTTGCTCGTCGTTGTCATGGTGTTGTCCTATGCGTTGATAAAGAGAGAGGAGAAAGAAAAAAAGAAACCAGCTCAGTGCCCGACCGGCACCGGCCCCGAAGCGCGCACCGGAATCCCGGCACGGCGGTCCAGCGCGCCGCTCCACTGCGTGAGGGCCAGCGACACCAGCACCACCAGCGCGCCGATCCATGGCGTGTGCATCAGCCCCAGGTGCGTCACGATCAGGCCGCCGGCCCAGGCTGCGAGGGCAATGCCCAGGTTGAAGGCCGCGATGTTCAGGCCCGAGGCCACGTCCACCGCCTGCGGCGTGAAGCGTTCGGCTTGCTTCACCACATACACCTGCAGCCCCGGCACGTTGCCGAAGGCGACCGCGCCCCACATCAGCACCGCCACCAGCGCCAGCCACTTGTGCGGCGCCGCGAAGTTGAAGACCAGCAGCACGGCGGCCAGCAGCGCGAAGATGATCTTGAGCGCCGGAATCGGCCCCATGCGGTCGGCCAGCTTGCCGCCCCAGATGTTGCCCACCGCCACCGAGATGCCGTAGACCAGCATCACCCAGCCCACCGCGCCGGCGCTGAAGCCCGACACGTCGGTGAGGATCGGCGCGAGAAAGGTGAACGGAATGAACGAGCCGCCGTAGCCGATGGCCGTCTTGGCATACACCAGCAGCAATCGCGGCTCGGCCAGCACCTTGGCCTGCTGCGCCAGCGAGGCCGGCGCCGTGTGGCGGATGTTGTTGGGCACAAAGATCCAGCTGCCGATGAAGGCGACCACGCCCAGCGCCGACACGGCCAGGAAGGTCTCGCGCCAGCCGAAGTGCTGCCCGATGAACGTGCCCAGCGGCACGCCCGTGACCAGCGCCACCGTGAGCCCGGTGAACATGATCGCGATGGCGCTGGCGGCCTTTTCCTTGGGCACGAGGCCCGTGGCGATGGTCGAGCCGATCGAGAAGAACACCCCGTGCGCCAGACCCGTGAGGATGCGCGCGGCCACCAGCGATTCATAGCTCGGTGCCTTCCACGCCAGCAGATTGCCGACCGTGAACAGCGCCATGAGCCCGAGCAGCAGCGCCTTGCGCGGCAGCTTGCCCGTGAGGGCGGTGAGCACCGGCGCGCCGATGGCGACGCCCAGCGCGTAGAGGCTGACCAGCAAGCCGGCCGAGGGCAGGCTGATGGCGAGGTCAGCAGCGACCGTGGGGATGAGGCCAACGATGACGAACTCGGTCGTCCCGATGGCGAAGGCGCTGAGGGTCAGCGCGAGTAAGGCAATTGGCATGAGGCACTCCTGGATGGGTTAGGAGGAGTGTCTTGTGGATACCTTTGCGGATAAATGGGGGTTTGGGCAGAAGATAGTTGCTTTTGAGTCAACTATCCGCGCGTACTTCTTTCACGCTCGGTAGATCGGATAAGTCTCGACAGGTGGAAGCTGGCGAGCTTTACGTCTTCCGCGGAAAGGCGCACTGGTTCATGCTGCAAGAAGGAGAGAAGCGCTTTGGGTTCTAAGACCCACAGATCGTGAAAGCCACCAGAGTTCACCACGAACCATCCAGGAAAAACGATTACGGGACGCGTCTCAAACTTGCGGCCAGTGCTTTCTAGAAGCAACTGTTTTAGCCAACTTGCCTGTGATCGCGCCTGAACAATGGGATCGCGGTTTGGTGAGAACGATCCAATCTTGAGCGTCTCGCCGTCAAAAACGATCTGCGCATTCTCCGAATTTGGCTTGCTCCAAGTCTTGGTCTCGACAGTAAAAACACCGGGTGGCCCGATCAATACATGATCGACATTGAAGTCGTCGCCGACTATGTCGTGGAATACTTGAAAGCCATTTTGGCGAAGACGTTCTAAAAATTGGCCCACTACCCTTTCACCTTCCATTGCTTGTCGTAGATTTCGAAGCTTTGGTATGTTCCGCCAAATGCGGAAAACGGCGTATGCAATTCCAATTGTTGCAGCTATTGAATAAATAATTGGGCTTGGCTTCGTGTTGAAATAATGACGAGACCATTCAAGTCCTGCAAGAAGAGATAGGAAAAGTGCCAGCATTAACGGTTGTGCCACCGTGTTTTCAATTAATTCTTCTCGCTCCTCGGCGACAGATTGTCCAGGGACACGCAGGGGTTTATCCTTGAGTGGAGAGCGTGATTTTGAGTTCATTCTTTTTCACTGCCAGATATCATCAATCCCTTCGGTTTTGCGAGTTCACAAAACTCCTCAGCAGAATACTTCATTGCCAATGCAACCACTCCGCTTGCCAGAAGGGGAAGGCCAATTCTGAAATCGCCAAATGTTGATAGTACTGCAGCTGAAAAATATCCCTGATTAAAAACTTCGGGAATCTTTTTTGACCACAATTTATAGATCGGACTATTCGGCTTGCAAAATGTTTTCCAGGCGATTCTTCTAAGCACCGCGAAGGTGGTCTTTCCTATGGCCTTGGGCTCCCGAGCTTTCTCGGGAGGCGGCAAAAGCTTTTGATCCGGGCCTGATAATTGCAAAATTGAATAAGCTCGAACATCGCTAAGTAAATTAATGCTTGCTACTGGAATCGAGTTGCCGATGAGTTTGAATATTTCGTCATCGCTACTCCTTTGAAGCAGTAGGACTGCTTTGGCTTGAACCTCTTCCGCATCCATCGGGCCCTCTTCGGTCCCAATAAGTTCTGCCAAAATACATTCCTCTTCGATTCGTGAGACAAGGCGTTTTTGAAACTGATGACGAGTTCGATCTGAGGTGATGTTGTTTATGTTGCTGATGACGTCTCGAATTAGCTTTTTTGCCTCTGCGGTTTTCTTTTGACGAAGAAAAACGACCGCTAAAAGGCCGCTTGCCTCCAGCGATAACCGGGTTGTAGTTCCTGCGAGTTCGCGAACCCCTATTAAGCCACGCTCTGCATAAGAAAGCCTATTGGCTTCAACGCAGGCTTCAAAGGCCCAAAGCTTTGCGCGTAAAAGCCGGTGATGCGTTCGATCAAAATCCAATAGGGATTGTATTTTTGCGGCTACCTCTATTGCTGTATCTGGTTCGCCGGCTGCCACAGCAATTTTTAATTCGGATTCTAGTTTTCGTAGGATTTCAAGATGTGCGGATGAAAGGCTGACTATTGCCATAGGAATTTATCCCAATTAGGTAAATTTCGCATCGTTCGTGGTTTGAATCGCGCCGCAGAGCGTCCCAGTACTAGCGTAGAACGTCAAGCGAATAATGAAATCGATTGACGGATACGGTGGTCTTGGGTCTAAAGCTCCCGTAGATATACTGCCCGCGTCGGGCTAGGTGGTGCGACCGGGTTTGGAAGCCTGATGAACCTCTGCGCAACTTGGAGTCCATCTCATGGCTGAATCCGCACGCGCCTCCGCGCAATCTGGCAATCCTTCCACTCCCCCTGAGCCGTCGTTTCTCGACCTCGACACCCTCGCAATCCAAGCCTGCGACGACGCCGAAAACCTTAACGAGATCCTTCGCGCCTACACCGCGTTCGAAAAGCTCATCGAAACCGGCGCCCCGAACGACAGCGAAGTGCTCGCCCCCACCCGCAGCGAACTGAGCGCCTTGCTCGGCCTGCTCAACGAAGCGCTCGTGGCGCGCATCGACGCCGTCAATGCAGCCGCTGGCGACATGCGCCGGGCGCTGCAAGGCGGGTTGCCCTCTGTCATTCACGGCGGCTAAAGTCGGCCTCCCAAACAGGAGGAGTCCGTCGCATGAGTTACGACTTGATGGTGTTTGCAGTGGAGGCCGCCCCCAAGGACCGGGCCGCCTTTCTCGACTGGTATGAAGGCCACACCGAGTGGGAGGAAGACCATTCCTACGACAACCCGGAGGTGAGCACACCTGCATTGAAGGCGTGGTTCCTGGAAATGATCCAGTCCTGGCCCGCCATGAACGGCCCGTTTGCGTCCGAGGAACTTCCCGAGGATGACTCGACGGTGACCGACTACAGCGTCGGGCGGGAAGTCATCTACGCGGCGTTTGCCTGGTCGAAGGTCGAACCCGCGTATGACGCTGTTTTCGCTTTGGCCGCGAAGCACGGGGTTGGGTTCTTCAATGCGAGTTCGGATGGGGCAGAGGTTTGGCTGCCCGATGGGAAGGGCGGGTTGCGGCTGGCGCACTCGGGGTGAGGGCGGGAGGGGCGGTTCCAAGCGACTTTCTGCGACAGCCTGTCGCAGAAAGTCCCCGGACTCCGCAACTGAAAAATATTTCGCATCCCCTGCATCCAAACGTGCATCCGGCGGGTAGTACCTGTCAGCAGCGAGGAGCTGCTGACCTTCTACAACCCAGGAGTAATTCCATGCACACCTCCCGTTCGATCGCCGTCCTCGGCGCCGTCTCCGCCGCTGCAGCCGTGCTCACCGCCTGCGGCTCGATGTCGATGGCCCCCACGTTCAACCAGTCCAGCCTGCCCCCGACCATCCAGGTGCCCGCCGGCAACAAGGTCGCCATGGAAACCGTCGGCGTGGGCGACATCACGTACGAATGCCGTGACAAGGCCAACACCCCCGGCGCGACCGAGTGGGTGTTCGTCGGCCCCGACGCGAAGCTGAACGACCGCAGCGGCAAGCAGGTCGGCAAGTACTATGGCCCGCCGGCCACCTGGGAGTCGAACGACGGCTCCAAGCTCACGGCCACGCAACTGGCGGTCGCACCGTCGGGCCCGACCAGCCTGCCGTACCAGCTGGTCAAGGCCAACCCGGCGATGGGCTCGGGCGCGATGACGGGCGTGACCTACATCCAGCGCGTGGCCCTCAAGGGCGGCGTGGCACCGACGGCCATGCCCTGCACGCCGGCCACCAAGGGCCAGAAGCAGATCGTGAAGTACCAGGCCGACTACATCTTCTACAAGGCGTCCTGACAGGCGGCCTGATGGTTCGGGGGTGAATCTGCTGCGGTGCGCGGCTGCTCCACTACGATGGGGCCGCCCACCACCCGCCGCAGACATTGTCGCCTCCCACATCCACCGCCCCCTTCGACTACGACGCCGCGCTCATGGCCTGCGCCCGCGGCGACCGTCAGGCGTTGCAGCAGCTCTACCAGCGAGAGAGCCGCTACCTGATGGGCGTGGCGCTGCGCATCGTGCGCCAGCGCCAGCAGGCCGAAGACGTGCTGCACGATGCCTTCATCAGCATCTGGCAGCGCGCCGAGAGCTTCAACCCCGCGCTCGGCGAAGGCCGGGGCTGGGTGTACAGCGTGGTGCGCCACGCGGCGCTGAACATGGTGCGCAGCGGCGCGCGGCAGGTGAGCCTGGACGAAGACGCGGCCGTTGCGGCCGACGACCAGGCATCGCTAGCGGCGTATGCGGCGGCGGGCGATCCCCTCGAGCTGCGCGCCGATCTCGGCCGGCTGCACGGCTGCCTCTCGGGGCTGGAGCCGGCGCGGCGCGATTGCATCCTCTATGCGTACGTCGAAGGCTGCTCGCATGGCGAAATCGCCGAGCGGCTGCAGACGCCGCTGGGCACGGTGAAGGCCTGGATCCAGCGCGGCATGCGCGCGCTGCGGGAGTGCATGGGATGAGCAGCGCTGAAGACAACAAGGACATCGGCGACGTCAACGACATCGACGGGCTCGCGGGCGAGTACGTGCTGGGCACGCTCTCGGCCACAGGGCGCGCGGCGGTCGAGGTGCGCATGCGGAGCGAGCCGGCGCTGCGCGAAGCGGTGCGCGCGTGGGAGGCGCGGCTGCAGCCGCTCACCGCGCTGGCGGAGCCGGCAGAGCCGTCGCCTTCGCTGTGGACGCGCATCGAGCGCAGCGTCGATGGGTTGGGCAAGGCATCGAAGGCGCAGGCTGCGGGCGTCGTCGGGTGGTGGAACAACCTCAAGCTCTGGCGCGGGCTGGCCGCGGGCGGCTTCGCCACGGCGGCGCTGCTGCTGGCGGTGGTGGTCACGCGCGATGCGACGCCGCCGGCCACGCAGTACATGGTGGTGCTGGTCGCACCCGAGAACAAGTCGCCGGGCTGGGTGATTCAGGCGAACTCGTCGCGTCAGCTCAGCCTCGTGCCGCTGGGCACTTTCGAGGTGCCGCCGCAGAAGACGCTGCAGTTCTGGACCAAGGCCGACCAGTGGCGCGGGCCGGTGTCGCTGGGCCTCGTCAAGCAGCAGGGCCAGACGCTGCGGATTCCCATCGACAAGCTGCCGCCGCTGGAGCCGAATCAGCTCTTCGAGCTGACGCTGGAGCCGGAGAACGGCTCACCGCTCGACCGGCCGACGGGGCCGATCCAGTTCATCGGGCGCGCGGTCAAGGTGATGTAGCGGAGGCATCGGCGGCTGCGGCCGATGCCCGGTGGCTGATCGCGGCGGCGATGCCGAGGGCGGCCATCAGCAAGCACAGCGCGAGGATCACCCAGCCGGTCTGCGCCGTGCCGGCCAGCGCGCCGACCAGCAGGCCCGCCACCGGCTGGCTCAGGTTGTTGAGCAGCACGATCACGCCGGTGGTCTTGCCGTAGTCCTTGGCGGGAATGATCTTCTGCCGGTGCACGCGGATGTAGATGCTGAACATCTTGTCGAACCCCGTCACCAGCAGAAAGCCCAGCGCGTAGCCCCAATGGCTAGGGCTGATGGCGGTGAGCACGCCGCCGCCGAAGATCAACAGGAACGACACCACGCCCATCTTGCGCAGCGCGAACGCACCGCGCGCAATGGCCAGCAGCACGACCACGGTGGCGACCGCGCCCAGCATCTGCAGGCCCGCGTAGTAGTTGGCCGAGCGCTGGTAGAGCCCGGTGACCAGCGCCGCCGAAGACGCGAGCGTGACCCCGATGACGAGGTTGACGCCCGCCGTCACCACGGTGAGCCGCATCAGGCCGGGCAGGCGCAGCACGTGCAAGAGGGCGGTCTGGATGGGGCGCAGAAAGTGCCCGGGCTCGGCGTGCGGTTCGCTCAGTTGCACGGGGTTGCCGTGCCGCCAGTACGCGGTGGCGGCATCGGCGAGCAGGAACAGCGCCGCCGCCGCGCCGACCACGGCCTGCCAGGGCCAGTGCGCGAAGAGCGCAGCCGCCACCAGCGGGCCGAGCACCATGCCGGTCTGCTCGGCGGTCTGCGCGTGGGCCAGCACGCGGTCGAAGCGGTGGCCGTTGGCAATCTGCGGCAGCATCACTTCGCGGGCCATCACGCCCTGCGTGGTGAGCACGCCGCACACGGCCGAGAGACCCACGAGCCAGCCGATGCCGCCCATGGCCTCGCTGCCCAGCACGCCGAGCAGGCACACCAGCGCGCGAAAGATCTGGCTGCCGCGCAGGAGCTTGAGCGGCGAGATGCGGTCGCACAGCGCGCCGCAAACGGGGAATGACAGAAAGCGCGGAAAGGTCTCGGCCGCGAAGGCGTAGCCGGACCACGCCACGCTCTGCGTCACCTGGAACACCACGAGCGGCACCAGGAACAGCAGCATCTGGTCGGCCAGCCGGGAGACGAAGAGCGAGAAGAGGAAGGCGGGGAATTTCATCATCGCCCTGCCGGCGCAGGCGCCGACCCCGAGGGCGAAAGGGTGAGGGGCGCGGCGTGGGCGGGCATGCGCTGAAGATAATCGAAACATGATCGCGCTCGACTGCTACTACAGCCTCTCCTCCCCCTGGGCCTACCTGGGCGGCCCGCAACTGCAGGACATCGTGCGCCGCCACCATGTGCGGCTCACGCTCAAGCCCTACGACTTCCAGGCGGTGGTGCCGCAGACCGGCGGCATTCCGCTGAAGACGCGCCCCGAACCGCGCCGCACGTACCACGCGCTCGAACTGGCGCGCTGGAGCGACTACCTCGGCATGCCGATGAACCTGGAACCCGCGCACTACCCGAAGGGCGCGCCCAGCGATCCGAACTGGAACAAGTACCCGGGCTGGATGGTGATCGCCGCGCAGCTCAAGGGGCTCGATGCGCAGCCGCTCTCGCATGCGCTGCTGCGCGCGCTGTGGGCGGAGGAGCGCGACACCGCGCAGGCCGCGGTGCGCATCGCGGTGGCCGACGAGAACGGCTACGACGGCGCCTCGTTGCAGGCGCTGGAGCAGTCGGCCGAGACGCTGGCGGTGTACCGCGCGAACAGTGCGGAGGCGGTGGAAGCGGGCGTGTTCGGCGCGCCGACGTTCATCCTGAACGGCGAGCGGTTCTGGGGGCAGGACCGGCTGGCGTTTCTCGACCGGGCGCTGGACAAGCTGCGCGTCGGCCGCTGAACGCCCGGGCCGTCGCCTTCAAATAAACGACCGCGGCAACAGCGCCGGCACCAGCGTGCGGTTCATCCGCTCGTGCCACCACCGCAGCGCTTGTCCCTTCGCGCCGGTCTTCCAGGCGAGCCAGAACACCTCGGGCGCGCGCGGCTCCTGGGTCGGCAGTTCGACCAGCGTGCCGCGCGCCAGCTCGTTCGCGATGCAGGCACGCGGCAGAAAACCGTGCCCGAGCCCGGCCACCTGGCAGGCGACCTTCGCGGTCATCGACGGCACGGTGATGCGTGGCTGCCCGGCGAGCAGGCCGACGGTGCGGTCCGACAGCGTGCGGGCGCTGTCGCCCACCACGATGGCGTTGCAGTCCAAGAGGTCGCCGCGCTCCAGCGGACGGCCCAGCCGCGTGAGCGGGTGCGTGGGCGCCACGCAGAACGCGAACTCCAGGCTCCCCACGGTCACGGCCTGGTAGCCGCCGCCGGCCGGGCCTTCGCCCGCGGCGATGACGATGTCGGCGCGCCCCTCGCGCAGCGCCTCCCAGCTGCCGGTGAGGGCTTCGCAGCCCACACGCAACCGCGTGCCGCAGCGCAGGTCTTCGAACGCGCGGATGTCGTCGATGAGCGCTTCGGTGGGAATGAGCGAGTCGTGCACCAGCCGCAGTTCTGATTCGTAGCCGGTGGCGATCTGGCGCATGCGCGATTCGAGGTCGCTCGCGGCGCTGATGAGCCAGCGCCCCTCTTTCAGCATTTCTTCGCCGACGGCGGTGAGGGTGACGCGCGGGCCGTTGCGCTCGAACAGCAGCATGCCGAGCTGCTCCTCGAGCTTGCCGACTGCGTACGAGATGGTGGAGGGCACCTTGTTCAGGCGCGTGGCGGCGGCGGCAAAGGAGCCGTGGCGCGCAATGGCATCGACGACCTCGATGGCTTCCAGGCTGAGTTTGAGCACGCGGCGGTTCTCCGTGAAAAAGGAATGATCGAAAACTTCGATGATGGACGATGAAAAGTTTCGTCGATGACAGGGGTTCGGAACCGGATGATTCAGCCCATGCCAAGGAGATTACCTCCGAAAGCAATTGTGAATCCAATCGATCATCTGTTCAAACAAAAGGAGTATTTCCATGTCCATCCAAGCCACCCCCACCGCCGGTTCCAAGCTGCTCACCCCCGCCGACCACACGCTCGTGATGATCGACTTCCAGTCGCAGATGGCCTTTGCCACGCACTCGATCGATGCGGTGAACCTGCGCAACAACGCGGCGCTGGTGGCGCAGGCCGCGGCCGGCTTCAAGGTCTCGACGATCCTCACGACGGTGGCCGAGAAGAGCTTCTCCGGCCCGATGTTCAGCGAGATCACCGACGCCTTCCCAGGCCAGAAGATGCTCGACCGCACCTCGATGAACACCTGGGAAGACGCCGCCGTGATCGACCGCGTGAATGAAATCGGCAAGCCGCGCATCGTGCTGGCGGGCCTGTGGACCAGCGTGTGCATCGTGGGCCCGGCGCTCTCGGCGCTCGACCAGGGCTTCGAGGTGTACGTGATTGCCGATGCCTGCGGCGACGTGTCGGCCGAGGCGCACAACCGCGCGATGGACCGCATGGTGCAGGCCGGCGCACGGCCGATGACCTCGCTGCAATACCTGCTGGAGCTGCAACGCGACTGGGCCCGCGGCGAGACGTACGAGCTGACCACGGGCATCGCGAAGAAGGTGGGCGGCGCTTATGGCCTGGGCGTGACGTACGCCAAGACGATGTTCGGCGCACACGAAGGCTGAGCGCAACCAGCCAACCAAATAAAGAAGCGCCTGCCATGAAGACCTACGTCGTTTCCCTCGCCCTCGGCCTTCTGGTCGGCGTGATCTACGCGCTCTTCCAGGTGCGTTCGCCGGCGCCGCCGGTGATCGCCCTGGTGGGGCTCCTGGGCATCCTGCTCGGCGAGCAGCTCCCGCCGCTGGTGCGGCAGGTGCTCGACCGGCCGGCCGCCACCTCGTGGCTGCATCACCAGGTCAAGCCGCATGTGTTCGGCGAGCTGCCCAAGTGCGTGCAGCCCGAGGCGGTGAAGACCGCTGCCGGCCGCCCATCGGATCGGAGCGACGCATGAGCGCCCCGGACCCGCAACGCCGCCATTTGCTTGGCGCCCTCGGCGCGCTCGCCGCAACCTCCCTCGCACCCGCATCGACCATGGCCAACACCCTGAACTCCACCCCCGACCTCATCCTGCGCAACGGCCGCTTCACCACACTGGACCGCGCCAATCCCACGGCCGACGCGGTGGCGATCAAGGACGGCCGCTTCACCCGCGTGGGCCGCGCCGAAGACGTGCTGCCGCTGGCCGGCAGCAACACCCGCGTGATCGACCTGCAAGGCAAGCGCGTGCTGCCGGGCCTGATCGACAACCACCTGCACATCATTCGCGGCGGGCTGAACTACAACATGGAGCTGCGCTGGGACGGCGTGCGCAGCCTGGCCGATGCGATGTCGATGCTGCGGCGGCAGGTGGCGATCACACCGGCGCCGCAGTGGGTGCGCGTGGTGGGCGGCTTCACCGAGCACCAGTTCGCCGAGAAGCGCCTGCCGACCATCGCCGAGCTGAATGCGGTGGCGCCCGATACGCCGGTGTTCATACTGCATCTGTACGACCGTGCGCTGCTCAACGGCGCCGCGCTGCGCGCCGTGGGCTACACCAAGGACACGCCCGCGCCGCCCGGCGGCGAGATCGTGCGCGACAGCGCCGGCAACCCCACGGGCCTGCTGCTCGCAAAGCCGAACGCGGCCATCCTCTACGCGACGCTGGCCAAGGGGCCGAAGCTGCCGTTCGACTACCAACTCAATTCCACGCGCCACTTCATGCGCGAGCTCAACCGCCTGGGCGTGACCGGCGCCATCGATGCGGGCGGCGGCAACCAGAACTTCCCCGACGACTACGAAGTGATCCGCAAGCTGCACGACGACGGGCAGCTCACGATCCGCCTGGCCTACAACCTGTTCACGCAGAAGCCCAAGGCCGAGAAGGAAGACTTCCTGAACTGGACGGCGAACTCGACGTACAAGCAGGGCGACGACTACTTCCGCCACAACGGCGCGGGTGAGATGCTGGTGTTCTCTGCCGCCGACTTCGAAGACTTCCGCCAGCCGCGCCCCGACATGGCGCCCGAGATGGAAGGCGAGCTCGAAGGCGTGGTGCGCATCCTGGCGCAGAACCGCTGGCCGTGGCGCATGCACGCGACCTACGACGAGACCATCAGCCGTTCGCTCGACGTGTTCGAGAAGGTGAACAAGGACACACCGCTCGCGGGCCTGAACTGGTTCTTCGACCACGCCGAGACGATCTCCGAGAAGTCGATGGACCGCATCGCCGCGCTCGGCGGCGGGGTGGCGGTGCAGCACCGCATGGCCTATCAGGGCGAGTATTTCGTGGAGCGCTACGGCGCCGGCGCGGCCGAGGCCACACCGCCGGTCAAGCGCATGCTCGAGCGCGGCATGAAGGTCTCGGCCGGCACCGACGCAACGCGCGTGGCCTCGTACAACCCGTGGGTGTCGCTTTCGTGGCTGGTCACGGGCAAGACGGTGGGCGGCATGCAGCTGTACCCGCAGCGCAACTGCCTGGACCGCGAAGGCGCGCTGCGCATGTGGACCGAGAACGTCACCTGGTTCTCGAACGAAGAGGGCAAGAAGGGCCGCATCGAGGCCGGGCAGCTGGCCGACCTGGTGGTGCCCGACCGCGATTTCTTTGCCTGCGCCGAATCGGAAATCGCCGACACGACCGCGCTGCTCACCATGGTGGGCGGCAAGGTGGTCTACGGCGCCGGCCCGTTCGCCGCGCATGACGAAGGCACGCTGCCGCCGGCCATGCCCGACTGGTCGCCCGCGCGCACTTTCGGTGGCTATGCCGGCTGGGCTGACACGGCCGAAGGGGCGCCTCTGCAGAAGGTGATGCGCAACGCTGCCATGTCCTGCGCCTGCGCCAACGACTGCAACGTGCACGGCCACCAGCACGCCACGGCATGGAGCAGCAAGCTGCCCATTGCCGACCTGAAGAGCTTCTGGGGCGCGCTGGGCTGCGCCTGCTGGGCGGTGTGATGAAGACGATGCACTGGACCCTTTCACCCGCCGTGCGCTGGGTTGCCTTGCTGCTGCTCTGCGCGGCCTACCTGCAGGGCGGCCTGAACAAGGCGATGGACTTCAACGCCGCCATCGGCGAGATGAACCACTTCGGCCTGTCGCCGGCCGGCCCGCTGGCCGTGGCGGTGATCGTGCTGGAGCTGGGCGCCGCGGCGCTCATACTCACCGGCTTCTGGCGCTGGCTCGGCGCGCTCGCGCTCGGGGGCTTCACGCTGATGGCGACATTCGTCGCGCTGCGTTTCTGGGAGTTGCCGGTGGGGCCGGAGCGCTTCATGGCGGCCAACTCCTTCTTCGAACACCTGGGCCTGGTCGGCGGCTTCCTGCTCGTCGCCTGGCTCGACCTGAAAGAGCGTGCCCATGTCTGAACCCCAAAAAGCCGCCGGCGCCTTCGCGCCGCTGCGCCAGCCGGTCTTTGCGGTGCTGTGGGCCGCCACCGTGCTCGGCAACATCGGCAGTTTCATGCGCGACGTGGCCAGCTCGTGGCTGGTGACCGACCTGTCGGCGAGCCCGACGGCGGTGGCGCTGATCCAGACGGCGGCCACGCTGCCGATCTTCCTGCTGGCGATTCCGGCGGGGGTGCTCTCGGACATCCTGGACCGGCGGCGCTTCCTGATCTTCGTGCAGGTGCTGCTGGCCGCGGTGAGCGGCACGCTGCTGGTGCTGTCGCACACGGGCTCGCTCACGGTCGAGTACCTGATCGCGCTGACTTTCGTGGGCGGCATCGGCGCGGCGCTGATGGGGCCGACCTGGCAGTCGATCGTGCCGGAGCTGGTGCCGCGCAGCGACCTGAAGAGCGCGGTGGCGCTGAACTCGCTGGGCATCAACATCGCGCGCTCCATCGGGCCGGCGGCGGGCGGGTTGATCCTGGCGAGCTTCGGCGCTGCGGCCACCTACGGGCTGGACGTGCTGAGCTATGTGTTCGTGATCGCGGCGCTGCTGTGGTGGAAGCGGCCGGCGGCGGTGGACAGCGGGTTGTCCGAGAACTTTCTCGGCGCCTTCCGCGCGGGCATCCGCTACACGCGGGCCAGCAAGGAACTGCATGTGGTGCTGTTGCGCGCGGCGGTGTTCTTCCTGTTCGCGAGCTCGGTGTGGGCGCTGCTGCCGCTGGTGGCGCGCCAGATGCTGGGCGGCACGGCGAGCTTCTACGGCATCTTGCTGGGCGCGGTGGGCGCGGGCGCCATCGGCGGTGCGCTGGTAATGCCGCGGCTGCGCGCCCGGCTCGATGCCGACGGCATGCTGCTGCTGGCGGCGCTGCTGACCGCGGGCGTGATGGGCGGGCTGGTGTTCGCGCCGCCGCAGTGGCTGGCGGTGGTTTTGCTGCTGGTGCTGGGGCTGGGCTGGATCATTGCGCTGACCACGCTCAACGGGGTGGCGCAGTCGATCCTGCCGAACTGGGTGCGGGGGCGCGGACTGGCCGTGTACCTCACGGTGTTCAACGGCGCGATGGCCGCGGGCAGCCTGGGCTGGGGATTGGTCGCGCAGCAGATCGGCGTGCCGTTCACGCTGGTGGCGGGGGCGGTGGGGCTGGTGGTGACGGGGCTCGTTTTCCATCGGGTGCGCCTGCCCGCCGGCGAGGCCGACCTGCAGGCCTCGAACCATTGGCCCGAACCGCTGCTGGCCGAGCCCGTGGCGCACGACCGTGGGCCGGTGATGATCCAGGTCGAGTACCGCATCCGCAAGGAAGACCGGCCGGCGTTCCTCGAGGCGATGAAGCGGCTGTCGCTGGAGCGCCGCCGCGACGGGGCCTACGCCTGGGGTGTGCACGAGCACACAGCGGATGCGGAGCGCGTGATGGAGTGGTTCCTCGTCGAATCCTGGGCCGAGCACCTGCGCCAGCACCACCGCGTGTCGCACGCCGACGCCGACCTGCAGGCCGAGGCGCTGCGCTTTCACATCGGGCCGGACAAGCCCGAGGTGCATCACTTCCTGGCGCTCTGAGCGGCGCGAACCCTTTCACCCTTTTATCAACCACACGGAAAAACCATGACAACACTGACCCTTCGCGACGGCACCGAGCTCTACTACAAGGACTGGGGCAGCGGCCAGCCCATTCTCTTCAGCCACGGCTGGCCGCTGAGCGCCGACATGTGGGACGCCCAGATGCTGTTCTTCGCCGAGCGCGGCTACCGCGTTATCGCGTTCGACCGCCGCGGCTTTGGCCGCTCGAGTCAGCCCTGGACCGGATACGACTACGACACCTTCGCCGACGACATCGCCGAGCTGATCGAGAAGCTCGACCTGAAGGACGTGGTCCTCGCGGGCTTCTCGATGGGCGGCGGCGACGTGACGCGCTACATCGCGCGCAAGGGCAGCGCGCGGGTGGCCAAGCTCGCGCTCATCAGCGCCGTGACGCCGCTCTTCATGAAGACGGCCGACCACCCGGTGGGCCCCGACGCCCCGGTGTTCGCGGGCATCCGCGCCGGGCTGGCCGCCGACCGGCCGCAGTTCCTCGACGACTTCAGCACGCTTTTCTACGGCACCAACCGCCCTGGCGCGAAGGTGTCGCAGGGCGTGTTCAAGCAGACGCTGCAGATCGCGCTGCAGGCCTCGATCAAGGCCACCATCGACTGCGTGACGGCGTTCTCCGAGACCGACTTCCGCCCCGACATGGCGAAGATCGACGTGCCCACGCTCGTGATTCACGGTGACGACGACCAGGTCGTGCCGTTCGAGGCCACGGGCAAGCTGGCGGCCGAAATGATCGAAGGCAGCCAGCTCAAGGTGTATGCCGGCGCGCCGCACGCCACCTGCACCACGCATGCGGCGCAGGTGAACGCCGACCTGCTGGCGTTCATCCAGGGCTGAGGCAAGGCACGCTGAAAGGGCCGTGCCCTGCGGCCCTTTCAGCGCGAAGGGCGGCGCCGGTGGCGATAATCCCCCGATGCGAATCCGCTTTACCAAGATGCAGGGAGCCGGCAACGATTTCGTCGTGCTGGACGAAACACGCGGCACGCTGGGCCTCACCGCAGCGCAATACCGCTTCCTGGCCGACCGCCATTTCGGCGTCGGCGCCGACCAGATCCTCACCGTGCGGCCATCGCCCGCGGAAGGCATCGACTTCCAGTACGTGATCCACAACGCCGACGGCGGCGAGGTCGAGCAGTGCGGCAACGGTGCGCGCTGCTTCATGCGCTTCGTGAAAGAGCACAAGCTCACCGACAAGACCCAGGTGCGCGTGCAGACGCTGGCCGGCGTGATCGAGCCGCGCATGGGCGCCGACGGCCGGGTGACGGTCGACATGGGCGCCCCCATCTTCGAGGCCGCGCGCGTGCCCTTCGACACCGCCGGGCTCGACGCGCAGCCCGATGGTTCTTGGGAAAAGTGGCACCTCGCGCTGGGCACCCGCGCCGGCAGCGCGATCGTGTCGGTGGCGGTGCTCTCGATGGGCAACCCGCACGCGGTGCAGGTGGTCGACGACGTCGACACCGCCCCGGTCGCCGAGCAGGGCCCGCAGATCGAGCACCACCCGCGCTTTCCACAGCGGGTGAACGCGGGCTTCATGCAGGTGGTCGACCGCTCCCACATCAGGCTGCGCGTGTTCGAGCGCGGTGCCGGCGAAACGCTCGCCTGCGGCACGGGCGCCTGCGCGGCGGTGGTGGCGGGCATCCGCCTGGGCTTGCTGGACCGACGCGTCGACGTGCAGACGCACGGCGGCATCCTCACGATCGAATGGCAGGGCGAGGGCCAGCCGGTGCTCATGACGGGCCCGGCCACGACGGTGTTCGAGGGCGACATCGACGTGCCCGACCTCGCGGAGCAGCCATGACCTCATTCACTCACGACAACGACGCCATGAACCCGATCACCGAAGACGACATCGCCAACTACCTGGCGAACACGCCCGACTTCTTCGAGCGCCATGCCCAGTTGCTGGCGCAGGTGCAGCTCACCAGCCCCCACGGCAACCGCGCCGTGAGCCTGCAGGAGCGCCAGGCCGAGATGCTGCGCGAGAAGATCAAGGCGCTCGAGCACCGCCTGATGGACATGGTGCGCCACGGCACCGAAAACGTGGTCATCGCCGACCGGCTGCAGCGCTGGACCAGCGGCCTGCTGACCACGCGCGACCCGCGCAGCCTGCCGTACCGCATCGCGGTCGATCTGCAGTCGCTGTTCCTGGTGCCGCAGACGGCCATCAAGGTGTGGGACTGCAGCAGCGAATACCTGAACGAGGCCTATGCCCAGTGGGTGAGCGACGACGTGAAGGCGCTGGCCACCTCGCTCACTTCGCCGTACTGCGGCCTGAACTCGGGCTTCGAAGCCGCCAACTGGCTGCCGGAACCGCAGGCGGCGCTGTCGATCGCGCTGATTCCGCTGCGCGCGGACGCCGAATCGCCGGCCTTCGGCCTGCTGGTGCTGGCGTCGCCCGACGCGCAGCGCTTCAACGCCGAGATGGGCACCGACTTTCTCGAGCGCATCGCCGAGCTGGCCTCGGGCGGGCTCTCGCGGCTGCGTCCTTGAACCGGCCGCGCTGGCTGCGCCGGCCCTGGCAGGTCGCGCTTTTCGGCGCGCTGGGGGTTCTGGCGCTGGCCTATGCGGCGATCGGCGTCGTCATCTGGCAGCGTGCCGACGAGGTGCTGGACAACCCGCCACAAAGGGCTGCCGATGCGGCGCTGATCCTGGGAAGCCGGGCGTACCTGGACGGCAAGCCGAATCCCTGCCTCACGGGGCGCGTCGACACGGGCATTGCGCTCGCGCAGGCCGGTCGGGTGAAGCAACTGGTGTTCACGGGCGGTGTGGACAAGGAAGACGGGCGCGTCGAAGCCGCTGTGATGCAGCAGCACGCGCAGGGCCTGGGCTTTGCGGGGCCGATGCTGCAGGAGCCGGCGTCCACGTCCACGCGGCTGAATCTCTCGCTCTCGCGGCCCCTGCTGCAGGCAGCCGGGGTGCGCAGCGTGGTGATCGTGTCGGAGCCCTACCACCTGTGGCGCGTCGAGCGGCTGGTGCGCATGAGCGGTTTCGACCAGACCTTCGACGTGCAGTACGCCGCCGCGCCGACCTTATGCTGGCGCCGTTGGGGCATGCTGTTCAAGGGCGCATTGCGCGAGCCGGCAGCCATCATCAACAATGCCGGCCATGGCTATCTCTTCTGAGCCGGCGGACTGGATCGCGAAGTACCTGGAGCATGTGCGCGTGGAGCGCCGGCTCGCGGCGCGAACGGTCGAGCTCTACGCCTTCCATCTGCAGGCGCTGCGGGAGAACGCCGCCGAGGCCAAGCTGCCGCTCGACCGCGTGCAGACCGCGCACGTCCGCCGCTGGATGGCCAAGCTGCACAGCGCCGGGCGCGAGCCGCGCGGCATCGCGCTGGTGCTGTCGTGCTGGCGCAGCTTCTACCGCTGGCTCGGGCATGAAGGGCTGATCGGTTTCAACCCGGTGCAGGACGTGCATGCGCCCAAGGCCGGCCGGCCGCTGCCCAAGGCGCTGGGCGTGGACGATGCCGTACGGCTCGCCGAGCTGCACGACGAAGACGCTGACCCGTGGATCGAAGCGCGCGACCGCGCCATCGTCGAACTGCTCTACGGCTGCGGCCTGCGGGTGAGCGAGCTCACGGGGCTCGATGCGCAGGCGAGCAACACGGCGCTCGGCTGGGTCGATCTCGACGCGAAGGAAGCCAACGTGCTCGGCAAGGGCAGCAAGCGCCGCATCGTGCCGGTGGGCGGCAAGGCGGCCGAGGCGCTGCAGGAATGGCTCGACGTGCGCGGCGACCGAGTGGTGCCGGCGCTTTTCGTCAGCGCCAGGGGCGCGCGGATGTCGTCGCAGGCGGTGTGGAAGCTGCTGCGCGAGCGCAGCCTGAAGGCGGGCCTCGCAGCGCCCGTGCATCCGCACATGCTGCGGCACTCGTTCGCGAGCCATGTGCTGCAGTCCAGCAGCGACCTGCGTGCGGTGCAGGAGCTGCTGGGCCACGCGAACATCGCGACCACGCAGGTCTATACGCGGCTGGATTTCCAGCATCTGGCGAAGGTCTATGACGCGGCGCATCCGCGCGCCAAGGCCCGGACCGACAAAGACAAGTAAGCAAGCAAAAAATGAAAACCCTTCGCCTCAAACCCGGCAAAGAGCGCTCGATGCAGCGCCGCCACCCCTGGGTCTTCGAATCCGCCATTGCGCGCGGCGGTGCCGACTCGGGCGAGACGGTGCGCGTGGAATCGCACGACGGCGCGTTCCTCGCGTGGGCGGCGTTCAGCCCGATCTCCAAGATCCGCGCGCGGGCCTGGAGCTTCGTGGAAACGCAGCGCATCGACGCGGCGTTCCTCGCATCGGTGTGCGAGCGCGCCGTGCGGGCCCGCGGCCTGTTCGATCTGCAAAGCGACGGCGTGCGACTGATCCATGGCGAGGCCGATGGCCTGCCGGGGCTGATCGTCGACCGCTACGGCGACACCTTGGTCGCGCAGTTCCTCTCGGCCGGCGTCGAGCGCTGGAAAGACGTGATCGCCGATGCGCTGCTCAAGGCCACGGGCCTCACCAAGCTCTACGAGCGCTCCGACGCCAGCGGCCGCGAACGTGAAGGCCTGAAGCCCGTCACGGGCTGGCTGCGCGGGGAGGGCGCCACCGAGATCACGATCCGCGAGCACGACTGGAAGCTCTCGCTCGACATCGCGACCGGCCACAAGACCGGCTTCTACCTCGACCAGCGCGACAGCCGCCAGCGCTTTGCCGAGCTCGCGAAGCACCGGCGCTTCAGGCGCGTGCTCAACTGCTTCTGCTACACGGGCGGGTTCACCGTCGCGGCGCTGGCGGGGCTCAAGGCTGCGGGCGCGCTCGACGGGGCCGAGCTGGTGTCGGTCGATTCGTCGCAGCCGGCGCTGAACTTCGCGCGCGCGAACATCGCGATCAACGGTTTCGGCGGCGAAGGTTCGGGCGTGAAGACCGAGTTTCTCGACGCCAACGTGAACACGGTGCTGCGCGAGTTCATCGACCAGGGCCGGACCTTCGACGCGATCGTGCTCGACCCGCCGAAGTTTGCGCCCACGGCGGCGCATGCCGAGCGCGCGGCGCGGGCCTACAAGGACATCAACCGCCTCGCGCTCAAGATCCTGGAGCCGGGCGGCGTGCTGCTGACTTTTTCGTGTTCGGGCGGCATCAGCGCCGACCTGTTCCACAAGATCGTGGCCTCGGCCGGGCTGGACGCGAACGTGGACGGTTACATCAGCGAACGACTGGGCGCGGCCCCGGACCACCCGATGACCATCGAATTCCCGGAAGGGGAGTACTTGAAGGGCCTGGTGGTGGTCAGAAAACCCGCTTGACCCCTTCGCCAACGCAACTCAGTGGCATTGGCTAAACTGCCCGCCACCTCCCGTTTTTAGTTTTCCGCTTCGGAGCACCCCTCATGGCCCTCATCCCCGCGACCATCCTCACCGGCTTCCTCGGCTCGGGCAAAACCACGCTGCTCAAGCGCATCCTGACCGAGGCCCACGGCCAGAAGATCGCGGTCATCGAGAACGAGTTCGGCGAAGAGAACATCGACAGCGACATCCTCGTGACCGAATCGAAGGAGCAGATCATCCAGATGAGCAACGGCTGCGTCTGCTGCACCATCCGCGAAGACCTGCGCGAAGCGCTGCAACTGCTGGCCGCCAAGAAGCGCCAGGGCCTGCTCGATTTCGACCGTGTGGTGATCGAGACCACCGGCCTGGCCGACCCCGGCCCGGTGGCGCAGACCTTCTTCATGGACGACGAGATCGCTGAGAGCTACCTGCTCGACTCGATCCTCACGCTGGTCGATGCCAAGCACGCGCCGCAGCAACTCAACGACCGCCAGGAAGCGCGCCGCCAGGTGGGCTTTGCCGACCAGATCTTCATCAGCAAGAGCGAGCTGGTGTCGGCCGAGGAAACCGAGGCGCTGATCCACCGCCTCAAGCACATGAACCCGCGCGCGCCGCAGCAGAAGGCGCATTTCGGCGACGTGCCGCTCAAGGACATCTTCGACCTGCGCGGCTTCAACCTGAACGCCAAGCTGGACATCGACCCCGACTTCCTGAAGGAAGACGACCACGATCACCACGACCATGACCACGCGCATGGCGAGCATTGCGACCACCCCTCGCACAAGCACGAAGGCCACGGCCACCATCACCACACGGACGACGACGTGAAGAGCTTCGTCTACAAGGCCGACCGCGCCTTCGACCCGGCCAAGCTGGAAGACTTTTTGGGCGCGATCGTCAACATCTACGGCCCGCGCATGCTGCGCTACAAGGGTGTGCTGAACATGAAGGGCACCGAGCGCAAGGTGATCTTCCAGGGCGTGCACCAGCTGATGGGCAGCGACCTGGGCCCGGAGTGGGGCAAGGACGAGAACCGCCAGAGCCGCATGGTGTTCATCGGCATCGAGCTGCCGCGCGAAATTCTCGAGCAGGGGCTGGAGCAGTGCCTGGTCTGACGACAGCCTGCTGCGTATTCATCCATTGAAAAAGGCGCTGCCCCGGAAGGGACAGCGCCTTTTTCATGGCCTCGCAGTGGCTTACTTGCCCAGTTCGGTCAGCGGCTTGCCGTTGACCTTCAGGCTGCCTTCGCTGAACTCGACCTGCCCGGTGACATGTTCGCCGTCGCGCTTGACGAAGCCGCTGGCCTCGCCTTGCTCGACCAGCCCCGCGACCATTTCGGGCGGCGGCGTCTGGCCGCTCTCGGCGCCGGTGGCGGCGATCTGCTCGAGCCATTGCACCGGCAGCCGCGCATTGGCCTTGACCACGCCGCGCTTGAGCAGCAGCGCCATGCCCGGGGCCTGCAGGTCTTCGTCGGTCACGCCGACCATGCCGGCCGTGTAGCTGACTTCGCCGCGCTTGCCGCCGATCTCGACCACCAACTTGTCCAGGCCGAATTCGGGGCTGTACTTGGCCATGGCCTTCAGATCCGGAGCGAGCTGGTCGGCCAGCGCCTTCATCGCGGCCTGCGTGGCCTTGCTGCTCTTGCCGCAGCCTGCCGCCACGCTGGACTGCAGGTAGGCGTCGGCCAGCTTCTTGTAGCCGGCGGCGTGGATGCGGCGGGCGCCGCTGGACATCTCGAACTTGTCGATGCTCGTCTCGCCGATCTTGCCCTGGCCCTTGACGGCGCCTTCCGAGGCGTAGAGACCGTCCTTGATGCTGGCTTCGCCGGTGAGGTCGATGTTTTGCAGCAGCACCTTGACCGGCTTGTGCGTGCCGGCGGGTGTGTCGGCATCGGCATTGCCCGAGAGGCCCTTGGTGGCGGAGAACTCGAAGGCCTCGAGGCGGCCTTCGGTCTTGCCGGTGGCCAGGAACCAGCCCGCGCTGTTGTCCATGTCGGCCTTGGCGGTGAGCTTGCCCATCTTCATCTGCAGGCCCTTGGGCGCATCGTTGAAGTCCAGGCCGGGCATCGTCATGTCGTAGCGCGCCTTGGTGCGCGCGGCATTCACCTCGATGTGGGCCTGGGCGCCTTGCCAGGCGAGCTGGCCCTTGCCTTCCTCGGCCAGCTTGGCGGGCGCGACCGCCATGTCGATGGCGTAGCTGCCGTCGAAGTTGACCTTGGTGAAGGCCGTCAGCGGCTTGGCCTTGCCGAACAGCTTCTCGGCCTGGGCCTGGCCCTTGATGTCGAGCACCAGTTCGCTGTCAATGGTGGCCGCCGCGAACTTGCCGCCGGCGATCGGGCCGTGGTGGATGGTGTCGCGGATGGTGATGCGCAGGGGCTTGGGCGGCTTGGCGTCGGCCTCGTCGCCGCCTTCTTCCTCCGGCTCCTCGCCTTCCGCGGGCTTGGCCGCGGGCGCCTGCGCCACGGCAGCGGCATCGGCCGCGCAGCCGATCTCCAGCGTGACGGTGCTCACGGCGCCGAAGAAGCCGCGTTCGTATTTGCGCTCGGTCACGCGCAGCAGCGCGGTCTGCTTGGGCATCTCGTCCAGTGCGGTGTCGTAGATCGAGCGGACCTTCGACCCGGTCCACCAGGTGCTCCCTCCGTAGGCGACGACGATGGCCGCGGCCACGGCTCCCAAAACTACTTTCTTGCTCAAGGCTTGCTTTCTTTTATCGAATGATCGGATGGGCCCGCAGCGCCTGGGGGCAAGGCGGGCCGCGCGTCACCCCCTCCGGCAACGCCGGGCGATGCTACCGGAGGCGAGCGGCATGCAGACACATCGCCCGCGGTTTCGAGTTCTCTATACAATCGCGCGCCTGTTCCGGGAGCCACGTCCCGTCCTGTTGGACAAGATGTGACTTCCGGCACGGGGCGCCGCGGGTTTCTGCAGGGCTTTCGGGGGTATAACCCCGGGGTTCGCAACCCGCGAGCACCCCGACAACGTGGAGCCCGCGCGGCACGAAAGCCGCGAGTGGCTCCCATGGGAGGAGACACCCAGTGAAAGCGCGTTCCAGTTCGTCCAAGGAGCCAGTCACCGTGAAGAAACCCGCCGCCAAGGCCACGCCAGCATCCAAGCCCGCCGCAAAGAAGGCGCCGGCTGCGAAGGCTGTACCCGCGGCGAAAAAGGTTTCCGCCACCGCGAAAGCGCCTGCAACGAAGGAGAAAAGCGCGTCCAAAAAGCCCGCAGCACCACCGGTCAAGGCCGTTGCCACTGCTGCGACAAAGAAGTCCGTCAAGCCCGCCAAGCCTGCAACAGCAACCAAGACCGCAGGCACGGGTCCATCGTCATCCAAACCCGTCGGCCGCCCTGCTGCCGTTCCTTCTGCTCCCCCGATCCCCATGAAAAAAACGGCTGCCGCCTCCTCTTCCGCCCCGGCGACACCCTCGATACCCGCTCAAACCGCCACGCCCGCACCCGCCGCGCGTGGGGGCCGTGTGTCCCGGCTGTCGCAACTGACCGTCCCTTCGATGCCGCAGTCCGTGGCGTCGACCGCCGCCAAGTCCAGCTTCTCGCAAGCACCGTCCACCGCGCTGGTGCCGCCGCCGCCGCTGGCCGTCAAGAAAGACCCCAAGCTCGCGAACAACTGGAAGACCAAGTCGCCCGCCGAGCTGAGCGACGCCGAAGTCATCGCGATGCCCGACACCGAGTACATGAACGAAAAGCAGATGGCGTTCTTCCGCCTGAAGCTCGTCGAACTCAAGCGCGGCATCCTGGAAAACGCCGGCGAGACCACCGAGCATCTGCGTGAAGACACGGTGGTCGTGCCCGATCCGGCCGACCGCGCCACCATCGAGGAAGAACACGCCCTCGAACTGCGCACCCGCGATCGCGAACGCAAGCTGCTCAAGAAGATCGAGCAGTCGATCCAGCGCATCGACGCCGGCGACTACGGCTACTGCGACGAGACCGGCGAGCCCATCGGCGTCGGCCGCCTGCTGGCCCGCCCGACCGCCACGCTGTCGCTCGAGGCGCAACAGCGCCGCGAGCTCAAGCAGAAAATGTTCGGAGATTGAACAGGTTCGCGGTAGATAAAACCCAGCCCGTTCGATAGTCTTCACCGAATGCCAAAGGAAGAATCGGGCCGTCTTTTCTCGAAGGTGGCCAAGTTTGTCCGCAATCCGCTCAAGGATTGGTCGGAGCTGGATGCGACTCCCTCCACGTCGGACTCCTCGCTGCCCGAGCAGACCTACAGCCGGGAGATGCTCAAGGAGATGATCGAGCGGCGCCAGCGCAACGATTTCGTGCGCCGGCGCGAGTTCGACATGCTGCGCAAGCTTCGCCAGCGCGAGGCGGCCGCCCACGCCTTCGAGGCGACGGTCACGCCGTCGTCGTTCAACATCAACAGCTCTTCGGAAAAGTCCGAGGGTCGCGCGCTCACGCTCAAGAAGATCGACGAGATCGAAGAGCAGATGTCGCAGCAGTGGTGGAAGGGCCGGGGCCCGAACGGCGAGACGCTGGTCAACCCGCCACCCGATGCCGGCGCCGAGACGCTGCCGCCTGTGCATGTCGACGATCTGCTTCAACCGCCGCCGGTGCACCGCACGGTGGCGGCTGTGGCGCCCGTCGAAGCCGCTGGCGCGGCGAGTGCCGGCGGCGCACCGCCGCTGCTGTCTTCCCGGCTCGCGCACGACGGTGCGCTCGAAGAAGCGGTGATCCGCTTCGCGCATGGCGACGATGCCGGCGCCGAGGCGATCCTGCTGCAGGCGCTGGCCTCCGAAAGCACCCCGGCGGCCGACGGCGAGAACGACGCCGCGGCCGAGCGCGACGACAGCCGCTGGCGCACCCTGTTCGACCTGTACCGCGCCACCGGCGACGCCGCCAAGTTCGCGGCTGCCCGCATGCGCTATGCGCAGCGCATGAAGCGCATGGGCCCCGATTGGGTGTCGCTCGAAGACCTGGCCCGCAGCGTGAAGGCGGTGACCGCCAGCGAAGAGGCCGAGCAGGGCGGCGAGGGCGGTGGTGCCCAGGCCGACTGGAGCAGTCCCGCGCGCCTGTCCCGCGAGGGGCTGATGAGCCTCACGCGCGCGCTGTCGCAGGCTGGTTCGGTCTGGACGCTCGACTGGCGCTCGCTGACCGCCATCGAGCCTGAGGCGGCCGCGCCGCTGCGCGTGCTGCTGACCCATTGGGCCGATTCGCCGGTCAAGCTGCGCTTCATCGGCACTGCGCAACTGCTGGCGGTGCTGGCCGAAGCGGCGCCCAACAACGAACGCGGCACCGACGATGTCTGGTGGCAGCTGCACCTGTCAGCGCTGCGGGTGATGCACCTGCCCGACGATTTCGAACTGGTGGCGCTCAACTACTGCATCACCTACGAGGTGTCGCCGCCGTCCTGGCAGGATCCGATCGGCGAATGCACCGCGCTCGCCGCGCCGCCGCCCAGCCGCAGCAGCTCGGTGTGGTCGCTGCTGTCGAGTGCCGAGTCGGAGAGCTTTCCCACCCACGACACCGGCTTTGCCGCGCTGGCGGGCGATCTGCGGGGTGAATCGCTCTCGGCCTGGCAGCGGCTGGACTCCGATCTGCGGCACACCACGGCGCCCGTCATTTCGTGCGCGGCACTGCTGCGCATGGACCTTGCCGCCGCCGGCACGCTGCTGAGCTGGGTGCGGGAGCGGGATGCCAATGGCGAACGGGTGCAGTTCGTCGATGCGCACCGGCTGATCGCCGCGCTGTTCGGCCTCGTGGGCATTGCGGACCACGCAACCGTAGCCATTCGAAAGAACTGAAACCGCCCCTGTTCCGGGGTTGCATTGCCATCGGCCATCCCCAGATGGCTGCGATGGAACAGTTTCACGGCACCACCATCGTGAGCGTGCGCCGCAAGACCCCCCAAGGCGACCAGGTCGCCATTGGCGGGGACGGGCAGGTCACTCTCGGCAATATCGTCATCAAAGGCACGGCGCGCAAAGTGCGCCGCCTCTATCACGGCAAGGTGCTGGCCGGCTTTGCCGGCGCCACCGCCGACGCCTTCACGCTCTTCGAGCGCTTCGAGGCCAAGCTCGAAAAGCACCAGGGCCACCTGACCCGCGCGGCGGTCGAGCTCACCAAGGACTGGCGCACCGACCGCGTGCTGCGCAAGCTCGAGGCCATGCTGGCCGTGGCGGACGCCACCACCTCGCTCATCATCACCGGCAACGGCGACGTGCTGGAGCCCGAGGACGGCGTGATTGCCATCGGTTCGGGCGGCGCGTATGCGCAGTCGGCGGCCAAGGCGCTGATCGACAACACCGACCTCTCGGCCGAGCAGATCGTGCGCAAATCGCTGGCGATCGCCGGAGAAATCTGCATTTACACGAACATGAACCACACGGTGGAAGCGCTCTGACCATGTCCATGACCCCCCAGGAAATCGTCTCCGAACTGGACAACCACATCGTCGGCCAGCCGGCCGCCAAGCGCGCCGTGGCCATTGCGCTGCGCAACCGCTGGCGCCGCCAGCAGGTCGAGGAGAAGCTGCGCAGCGAGATCACCCCGAAGAACATCCTCATGATCGGCCCGACGGGCGTGGGCAAGACCGAGATCGCCCGCCGCCTCGCGCGCTTGGCGGATGCGCCCTTCATCAAAGTCGAGGCGACCAAGTTCACCGAGGTGGGCTATGTCGGGAAAGACGTCGATTCGATCATTCGCGACCTCGCCGAAATCGCCGTCAAGCAGACCCGCGAATCGGAAAGCGCCAAGGTGCGCGCGCGGGCCGAAGACGCCGCCGAAGACCGCATCCTCGACGTGCTGCTGCCCCCGGCGCGGGGCGCCGATGGCACGACCCCGGCGATCGACGGCCCGAATCCCACGCGCCAGGCGTTCCGCAAGAAGCTGCGCGAGCACCAGCTGGACGACAAGGAGATCGAACTCGACCTCGCCGAAACGCGCGCGCCTCTGGAGATCATGGGCCCCGCCGGCATGGAGGAGATGACCGAGCAATTGCGCGGCATGTTCGGCCAGATGGGCGGCGGCAAGCGCAAGACGCGCAAGCTCAAGATCGCCGAGGCGCTGCGCCTCTTGATCGACGAGGAGGCTGCGAAGCTGGTCAACGAGGACGAGATCCGCGCGCAGGCGATCACCAACGCCGAGCAGAACGGCATCGTCTTCATCGACGAGATCGACAAGGTCGCCACGCGCAGCGAAGCGCAGGGCTCCGACGTGTCGCGCCAGGGCGTGCAGCGCGACCTGCTGCCGCTGGTGGAAGGCACGGCTGTGACCACCAAGTACGGCGTGGTGCGCACCGACCACATGCTGTTCATCGCGAGCGGTGCGTTCCACCTGAGCAAGCCGAGCGACCTGATCCCCGAGCTGCAGGGGCGCTTTCCGATCCGCGTGGAGCTGCAATCGCTCTCGGTGTCGGATTTCGAGAGCATCCTCACGCAGACCCGCGCATCGCTCGTGAAGCAGTACCAGGCGCTGCTCGCGACAGAGGGCGTGACGCTCGATTTCCAGCCCGACGGCGTGACCCGCCTGGCGAGCATCGCGTTCGAGGTGAACGAGCGCACCGAGAACATCGGCGCGCGCCGTTTGTCGACCGTGATGGAGCGCCTGCTCGATGAGGTAAGCTTCGACGCGGCCCGCATCGAGGGTCAGACGATTCGTATCGATGCCGCTTACGTCGACGAGCGCCTCAAGGCACTAAGTCACGACGAAGACCTTTCGCGCTTCATCCTCTGAAGCCGCTTCTCCTC
Source organism: Variovorax trehalosi (assembly GCF_051216415.1). NCBI lineage: Bacteria > Pseudomonadati > Pseudomonadota > Betaproteobacteria > Burkholderiales > Comamonadaceae > Variovorax > Variovorax trehalosi. The sequence continues at coordinate 79,359 of NZ_JBPJZG010000010.1, read as the reverse complement.
CCCCTGTAACGGGGGAATGCTTCACGCATTACTTTCACTGCGTGAGCTAAGTACTTCATTTTCAACGAAATTCGCCGATTCCGAGGTTTTGGAATCGGCGCTAAGTCGTTGATTCCATTACAAAAAATACCACCAACGGCCAGTTGCGCCCCAAGTGTTTCCTGCTACAGTGCAAAAAAGTGCAGTTAAGTGGGAAAAAGTGCGGATAGTGCCTCTTTCGGGCATTGCAGCACCTCCCAACACAGGGGTTTGTGGTCGTGTTTCAAGGCGCTTCATCGCTCAGTCTGGATGCCAAGGGGCGGCTCTCCGTGCCGACCCGGCACCGTGACGTCCTGAGCGCGACGGCAGGCGGCCAGCTCACGATCACCAAGCATCCGCACGGATGCCTGATGGTGTTCCCCCGTCCCGAATGGGAAAAATTCCGCGAGCGCATTGCCGCGCTGCCGATGTCGGCGCAGTGGTGGAAGCGCGTCTTCCTCGGTAACGCGATGGACGTCGAGATGGACGGCACCGGCCGCATCCTGGTCTCGCCCGAGTTGCGTGCCGCCACCGGCATCGCGCGCGACACGCTGCTCTTGGGCATGGGCAACCACTTCGAGCTCTGGGACAAGGCCACCTACGAGGCCAAGGAGGCCGAGGCCACCCAGGGCGAGATGCCGGATGTGTTTCAGGACTTCGCGTTCTGAGGACCCACGTGAACACCCCATGGACCCATACGACCGTCTTGCTGAACGAAGCGGTGGAAGCCCTTCTTTCCGGCAGCACGGCAGCCACCGGCACCTACGTGGACGCCACCTTCGGTCGGGGAGGGCACGCGCGGGCGATCCTCGCGAGGCTGGCGCCGGAAGGCAGGCTGATCGCATTCGACAAGGATGCGGAAGCGGTGGCCGAAGCAGCGCGCATCTCGGATGCGCGTTTTTCCATCCGGCACCAGGGATTCCGCTCGCTGGGGGAGCTGCCCGATGCGAGCGTCAACGGCTTGCTGATGGATTTGGGCGTGAGTTCGCCGCAAATCGACAACCCGGTGCGCGGCTTCAGTTTTCGATTCGACGGCCCGCTCGACATGCGCATGGACACCACGCGCGGCGAGAGCGTGGCCGAATGGCTGGCAACGGCCGAACTTCAGCAGATTGCAGAGGTGATCCGTGACTATGGCGAAGAACGGTTTGCTGTTCAGATTGCAAAGGCGATTGTTGCTCGCCGACAAGAACGGGGCGCAATTTCAACCACCACCGAACTGGCCGAGCTCGTGGCTGGCACGGTCAAAACCCGCGAGCAGGGCCAGAACCCTGCAACGCGCACATTTCAGGCTTTTCGGATTTTCATCAACGCCGAGCTTGAAGAGCTGCAACAGGCGCTAGAAGCGAGCCTGTCCGTGTTGCAGCCCGGAGGCCGGCTCGCTGTGATCAGCTTCCACTCGCTGGAAGACCGCATCGTCAAGCAGTTCATCGCCAAGCACTCGAAGGAGGTCTACGACCGTCGAGCGCCTTTTGCTGCGCCCAAGGTGATGAAGCTCAACGCGCTCGAGCGCATCAAACCGTCCGAAGACGAAGTGCGCGGCAACCCGCGCTCGCGCAGTGCCATCTTGCGTGTGGCCGAACGCACGGAGGCCCTATGAGCGCCGCCCGGCCGCCCGAAGGCGCTCGCCCCCTCGCTTGCGAGGGGGTTGGCGGAGCCACGCAGTGGCGCAGCCTGGGGGAGGTTCTCTAGTCATGGCCCGCCTGAACCTGCTCCTGCTGATGGCCGTCATCGCGACGTCGCTCTATCTCGTCCATACGCAGTACCGCTCGCGCCAGCTCTACACCGAGCTCGACCGCGTGCAGCAGGAGGCGCGCCGCCTGGAAACCGACCACGACCGCCTGCAGGTCGAGAAGCGTGCCCAGGCCACGCCGCTGCGCGTCGAGAAGCTCGCCAAGGAGCAGCTGCAGATGCGCACCACCACGCCGGCCATCACGCAGTACGTGCGCCCGGACGGCTCGGTGATCCCGGCCGTCGCGCCGCTGCCGCCCGTGACGCCGCCCAAGCCGGCCGCCACCACCGCCAGGGGGGCTGCACGATGAGCCGCCGCGACCGCAGCGTTCGCTACACCACCAGCCCCTTGCTCGCGAGCAAGACGCCGGTGTGGCGCAGCAAGTTCATCGTCGCGGGCATCGCGTTCGGCTTTGTCATGCTGGCGGGGCGCGCGGCGTACGTGCAGGTCTTCAACAACAGCTTCTTCCAGCGGCAGGGCGAGGTGCGCTTCGCGCGCACGCTCGAGCTGCCGGCCAACCGCGGCCGCATCCTCGACCGCAATGGGCTCATCCTCGCTTCCAGCGTGGTGGCGCCCAGCATCTGGGCCATTCCCGAAGATATCGAGCGCGACGACCCCGAGGTGCGCGCCAAGCTCAAGCAGGTGGCCAAGCTCTTGGAGATGCCGCAGAAGGACTTCGACAAGAAGCTGCAGGACGAGGACAAGACCTTCGTCTGGATCAAGCGCCAGGTCGACGAGCCCATCGCCAAGCAGATCGCCGCGATGAACCTCAAGGGCATCTACCAGCGCAAGGAATACAAGCGCCAGTACCCCGAAGGCGAGGCGGCCGCGCACGTGGTCGGCTTCACCAACGTGGAGGACAGCGGCCAGGAAGGCATCGAGCTCGCCTTCAACAAGGAACTGGCCGGCAAGGCGGGTTCGCGCCGCGTCATCAAGGACCGCCTGGGCCGCGTGGTCGAGGGCGTCGGCGACATCGTGCCGCCGCTCGATGGCCAGGACATCCAGCTGAGCGTGGACAGCAAGGTGCAGTTCTTCGCCTACCAGAAGCTGCGCGACGCGGTGACGGCCCGCAAGGCCAAGGCCGGCAGCGTGGTGGTGCTCGACTCCATCACCGGCGAGGTGCTGGCGCTGGCCAACTACCCGAGCTACGTGCCCGACAAGCGCCAGAACCTCACCGGCGAACAGCTGCGCAACCGCGCCGTCACCGACACTTTCGAGCCCGGCTCGACCATGAAGCCCATCACCGCCGGCATGGCGCTGGAAGCCGGCCGCGTGAAGCCTTCGACGCTGATCGAAACCAGCCCCGGCCGCTACCAGCTGGGCGGCTTCACCATCAGCGACACGCACAACTACGGCACGCTCACGGTCGAGGGCGTGATCCAGAAGTCGAGCAATGTCGGCGCGCTCAAGATTGCGCAGAAGATGACGCCCCACGAAATGTGGGACACCTACACCGCGCTCGGCTACGGCCAGAAGCCGCAGATCCAGTTCCCCGGCGCGGTTACCGGGCGCCTGCGTCCGTGGAAGACATGGAAGCCGGTCGAGCAGGCCACCATGGCCTACGGCTACGGCCTGTCGGCGTCGCTGTTCCAGATGGCGCATTCGTACACCGCGTTCGCGCACGACGGCTCGATCATCCCCGTCACGATCCTCAAGACCACCGAGGCGCCGGTCGGCGTGCGGGTGTTCTCGCCCTCCAACGCGCTGGCCGTGCGCAAGATGCTGCAGATGGCCGCCGGCCCCGGCGGCACCGGCACGCGCGCGCAGACGGTCGGCTACTCGGTCGGCGGCAAGTCGGGCACGGCCCACAAGCAGGTCGGCAAGGGCTACGCGAGCAACAAGTACCGCGCCTGGTTCACCGGCATGGCGCCCATCGAGAAGCCGCGCATCATCGTCGCGGTGATGATCGACGAGCCCAGCGACGGCCAGTATTTCGGCGGCGTGGCTGCGGCACCCGTGTTCAGCGAAGTCGTGCAGCAGACCCTGCGCATGATGAACGTCGCGCCCGACCTGGCGGTCAAACCCCTTGTGATGACGCAGGGCGTCGACGAGAGCTTCTGAGCATGCTGACACTCACATCCCCCCAACTGGCCGCGCTCTGGCTCAAGGAGCGTGTGCAGGGCGCGCTGCATGCCGACAGCCGGCCCGTGGGCGCGGGCGACGGCTTCATCGCCTGGCCCGGCGCCGCGACCGACGGGCGCAAGCACGTGGCGGCCGCGCTCGCGCAGGGCGCTGCGGCCTGCCTGGTCGAGTACGAGGGTGTCGATGCCTTCGGCTTCGATCAAAGTGAATACAGCGATCGCATCGCGGCCTACCCGGGCCTGAAGGCCGCCACCGGCCCGATCGCCTCGGCCTTCCACGACAACCCCTCGGCGCTGCTCGACGTGCTGGCCGTGACCGGAACCAACGGCAAGACCTCCACCGCGTGGTGGCTGGCCGAATCGCTTTCCACGCTGCGCGCGGCCGGCGGCGTTCGCGCGATGCGGCCCGACGGCACCATGGAGCGGAGCGCGCCGTCGCCCTGCGCCGTGATGGGCACGCTGGGCATCGGCGTGCCGCCCGATCTCACCTACACCGGCCTCACCACGCCCGACCCCGTGATGATGCAGGGCGAATTGCGCGTGCTGGTCGAGCGCGGCTTCGGCGCCTGCGCCATCGAAGCCTCGTCGATCGGCATCGCCGAACGCCGGCTCGACGGCGCGCGGATCGCGGTCGCGGTCTTCACCAATTTCACGCAGGACCACCTCGACTACCACGGCAGCATGGATGCCTATTGGGAAGCCAAGGCCGAGCTGTTCCGTTGGCCGGGCCTGCGTGCCGCGGTGATCAACATCGACGACATGCACGGCGCGAGCCTGTGCGCGAACCTTGTCGATGCCGGCATTGGCGCGCTCGACGTCTGGACCGTGTCGGCCGGCGGCAAGGCCGCCCGTCTCGCGGCGCGCGACATCGGCTACGACGCGCAGGGGCTGCAGTTTTCGGTGGCCGAACACGGCACCGCGTCGGTCGAGCGACTTTCCACCGGCCTCATCGGCCAGTACAACGTGGCCAACCTGCTCGGCGTGCTCGGCACGCTGCGCGCGCTGGGGCTCTCGCTGTCGCAAGCCGTGGCGGCCTGCGGCAATCTCACCAGCGTGCCCGGCCGCATGGAGCGTGTGAGCGTGGCCGGCAACATACCGCTCGCCGTGGTCGACTATGCCCACACCCCCGACGCCCTCGACAAGGCGCTCGCCGGCCTGCGCCCGCTGGCGCAGCAGCGCGGCGGCGCGCTCTGGTGCGTGTTCGGCTGCGGCGGCGACCGCGATCCGATCAAGCGCCCGATGATGGCCGCCGTGGCCGAGCGCCAGGCCGATCACGTCGTCGTGACCAGCGACAACCCGCGCAGCGAAAAGCCCGACGCGATCATCAGCCAGGTGCTGCGCGGCTTCTCGCGCCCCGAAGTTGCCCAGGTGCAGTCCGACCGCGCGGCCGCCATTGCCGACGTGATCGCGCAGGCCGCGCCGCAGGACGTGGTGCTGATCGCCGGCAAGGGCCACGAGGCCTGGCAAGAGATCGCGGGCCAACGCATTCCGTTCTCCGACAGGGCCCATGCGCTGGACGCGCTGACGAAGCGAGGTGCGGCATGACGGATATGACGCCGCTGAACATGACGCTCGCGCAAGCGCAGCAATGGATTCCCGGCTCCCGCCTCGTGGGCGACCCGGCGACGGTGATCGCGCGCGTGCACACCGACACCCGCACGCTGGCCGATGGAGACCTGTTCGTCGCGCTCAAGGGCGAGCGCTTCGACGCCAACGATTTCCTGGCCCAGGCCAAGGAGCACGGCGCTGTCGCCGCCATCGCCCACCACGGCCTCGAAGCCGCCGGCCTTGCGGGCCTCGAAGTGCCCGACTCTCTGGTTGCGCTCGGCGCGCTCGGCGCGGGCTGGCGCGCGCAGTTCGAGCTGCCGCTGATCGCGGTCACCGGCAGCAACGGCAAGACGACCGTCACGCAGATGATCGCGGCGATCCTTGTCGCCTTCCGCGCAGACCGCGCGCTGGCCACGGCCGGCAATTTCAACAACGAGATCGGCGTGCCGCTCACGCTGCTGCGCCTGCGGGCGCGCCACCAGCACGCGGTGCTGGAACTGGGCATGAACCACCCGGGCGAAATCGCGCGGCTGGCCGCCATCTCGCGTCCGACCATCGCGCTGGTCAACAACGCCCAGCGCGAACACCAGGAATTCATGGCCACCGTCGAGGCGGTCGCCATCGAGAACGCCGCCGTGTTCGCGGTGCTGCCCGACGACGGCACGGCCGTCTTTCCATACGGCGACACCTTCACCTCGCTCTGGACCGACATGGCGCATGACGGCGGCTCGCGCCGCTGCATGACCTTCGGCGAAGACGAGGGCGCCGACATCTCGCTGGACAGCGCCGAATGGAAGCAGGGTGCCTGGGCCGTGCGCATCCGCACGCCGCTGGGCGCCTTCGATGCGCAGCTGCACATCGCCGGCCGCCACAACGTGGGCAACGCGCTGGCCGCCACCGCCTGCGCGCTTGCGGCGGGCGTGCCGATCGAGCGCATCGCCGAGGGCCTGACGGCCTTCGAGCCGGTCAAGGGCCGCTCCAAGGCCAGCGAGGTCGTGCTGTCGAACAAGCACACGCTCACGCTGGTCGACGACAGCTACAACGCCAACCCCGATTCCGTGATCGCCGCCATCGACGTGCTCGCGGGCCTGCCCGGTCCGCACCTGCTGGTGCTCGGCGACATGGGCGAGGTCGGCAACCGCGCGCCCGAGTTCCACGCCGAGGTCGGCGCCTGGGCGAAGCAGCGCGGCATCGAGGCCGTCTACACGCTCGGCACCGAGACCGCGCACACCGTCGCGGCCTTCGGGGACACAGAAAACGGCCGTCATTTCGGCGACTACGACGCACTGCACGCCGCCGTGCTGGCGCGCCTGCCGCTGGTCGGCAGCGTGCTCGTCAAAGGCTCGCGCTTCATGAAGATGGAGCGCGTGGTGCAGGCGATCGGCGATCTCGCGCAGTCACATCCCAAAACAACAAAAGGAGGCCGGTCATGACGCATGAGCCGCGCGACACCACATGCTGATGAGTCTGGCCCAATGGCTGCAGACGCTTTCGCCCGAGTTCGGGTTCTTGCGCGTTTTCCAGTACCTCACTTTCCGCGCGCTGATGGCCGCGCTCACGGCGCTGGTCGTCGGCCTGGTGGCCGGCCCGTACGTCATTCGCCGCCTCGCCGCGCTCAAGATCGGCCAGCCGGTGCGCGGCTACGGCATGGAGACGCACCTCACCAAGAGCGGCACGCCCACCATGGGCGGCGTGCTGGTGCTGTTCGCGATCGCCTTCGCCACGCTGCTGTGGTTCGATATTTCGAACCGCTTCGTGTGGATCGTGCTGTGGGTGACGATGGGCTTCGGCGCCATCGGCTGGGTCGACGACTGGCGCAAGGTGGTGCGCAAGGACCCCGAAGGCATGCGCTCGCGCGAGAAGTATTTCTGGCAGTCGGTGGTCGGCCTGCTCGCGGGCTTCTACCTGCTCTTCAGCATTTCCGAGAGCTCCAACTGGCGCGTGCTGCAGCTGTTCTTCGCCTGGGTGCAGTCGGGCTTCGACCTGGACTTCCCGCCCAAGATCAACCTGCTGGTGCCCTTCTTCAAGGAAGTGAGCTACCCGCTGGGCGGCATCGGCTTCGTGATCCTCACGTACCTCGTGATCGTGGGCGCGAGCAACGCGGTCAACCTGACCGACGGGCTCGACGGCCTGGCGATCATGCCGGTGGTGATGGTGGGCTCGGCGCTGGGCGTGTTCGCCTACGTCACGGGCAGCGCGGTGTACTCCAAGTACCTGCTGTTCCCCAACATCCCGGGCTCGGGCGAACTGCTGGTGTTCTGCTCGGCGATGGCCGGCGCGGGTCTCGCGTTCCTCTGGTTCAACACGCATCCGGCGCAGGTCTTCATGGGCGACGTGGGCGCGCTCGCGCTCGGCGGCGCGCTGGGCACCATCGCGGTGATCGTGCGCCAGGAGATCGTGTTCTTCATCATGGGCGGCATCTTCGTGGTCGAGGCGATCTCGGTGATGGCGCAGGTCATGTACTTCAAGTACACCAAGAAGCGCTACGGCGAAGGTCGCCGCGTGCTCAAGATGGCGCCGCTGCACCACCACTTCGAGAAGAGCGGCTGGCGCGAGACGCAGGTCGTGGTGCGCTTCTGGATCATCACGATGCTCCTGTGCCTCGTGGGTCTTTCGACGTTGAAGCTGCGGTGAGAAAGAACCGATGCGCCATCTGAAAGACCTCCCCGTCCTCGTCCTCGGCCTCGGTGCGTCCGGGCTGGCGATGGCGCGCTGGTGCGCGCGCCACGGTGCGGTCGTGACCGTGGCGGACACGCGCGAGGCGCCCGCCGCGCTCGCGACGCTGCAGGCGGAGTTGCCCGAGGTGACTTTCATCGGTGGGCCGTTCTCGGCCGCGCTGATCGAGGGCACGCCGATCCGTGCGGTGTACCGCTCGCCGGGGCTGTCGCCCGAGACCATTGCGCCGGTCGTCGACGCGGCGCGGGCTGTGGGCCTCACGGTCGGCGGTGAACTCGATCTCTTTGCGCGCGCGCTGCTGGATCTGCGAACGGTCGAAGTGCCGGTGGTGGAAGAAGCCGCGGCCGAGCCTGAGGCAGCGGCCGAGCAATCGGTTGTGGAAGCGCCTGTGGAACCTGCCGAAGCGCAGGCCGAGTTGGCCTTGAGCGTTGAGCCGGAAGAAGCTGCGCCCGCTGAAGCCACCGAAACCCCTGGCACGCCGGAAGTCCCTGCAGCGGCAGAAGAGCAGGTCGCAGTTGAAGCGGCTGCGGCTGTCGAGGCGACCGAAGTGCCCGAAGCCGCCGAAACGGCTGAAGTGCCTGCGCAGACCGTCGAGTCCGTTGCCGCAACCGAAAGCACGGAAGCCACCGAAGCCGCGCCCGAACCCGCAACCCCCGCGATGGCGGAGGCGATGCCGCGCGATCCTTCGCTGAGCGTGCCGGTTTCGCCGCCTGCGGAAGAAGCAGCACCGGCTGCAGAAGCCGCAGCAGCCACCGATGCCGCGCCCGAAGCGACGACAGCCGTACCGGCGCCCGCCACCGGCTCCCGCCTGCCTGCCACCGGCAAGCCCTACGTCCCCACGGCCGCCCGCGAGGCCGCCGACTTCGTCGCCAAGATCGCCGAGCTCTCCGCCACCAACCCGGCCTCCGCCGCGGTGGAAGAAGAGCCGACGGCCCAACTGCCCCTGGTGCCGATCGAGGAACCGCCGGCACCCAAGGGCTATACCCCCGCGGTGCTCGCCGTCACCGGCACCAACGGCAAGACCACCGTCACCGCGCTCACCGGCCAACTGGTGGAGCGCGCGGGCAAGACCGTGGCCGTGGCCGGCAACATCGGCCCCACGTTGCTCGATACGCTCGCTGCACACATCGACGCCGAAACGCTGCCCGATGTCTGGGTGCTCGAGCTCTCCAGCTTTCAGCTCGACGGCGTGCAGGGCTTCGAGCCGACCGCCGCCACCGTGCTCAACCTCACGCAGGACCACCTCGACTGGCACGGCGACATGTCGGCCTACGCTGCGGCGAAGGCGCGCATCTTCGGTGCGAAGGGCCTGATGATCCTCAACCGCGACGACACGGGCGTGATGGCCATGCTGCCGCCGCCCATCCGGGTGAAGCTGCAGCGTCCGCAGATCCGCGCGCACGTCACCTTCGGCAGCGCGATGCCGCTGCGCCCGGGTGACTACGGCATCGAGCGCATCAACGGTGTCGCCTGGCTGGTGCGCGCGCTCGAAGCCGACGAAACGCAGAAGCGCAAGCGCGGCGCGGTGGTCGAAGAAGAAATCTTCTTCCAGCGCCTGATGCCCGCCGACGCGCTGCGCATCCGCGGCCGCCACAACGCCATGAACGCGCTGGCCGCGCTGGCGCTCGCCACCGCCGCCGACTGCCCGCTCGGCCCGATGCTCTATGGCCTGCGTGAATACCGCGGCGAGCCGCATCGCGTGGAGCCGATCGCGCTGATCGACGACGTCGAGTACTTCGACGACAGCAAGGGCACCAACGTCGGCGCGACGGTTGCCGCGCTGAACGGCCTGGGCGAAGACCGCCGCGTGGTCGTCATCCTCGGCGGCGAAGGCAAGGGCCAGGACTTCGAGCCGCTCGCCGCGCCTGTGGCCCAGCACGCACGCGCCGTGGTGCTGATCGGCCGCGATGCGCCGCTGATCGAGGCCGCGCTCGCCAACACCGGCGTCTCGCTGATGCATGCCGCCTCGATGGACGAGGCGGTGAAGCTCGCCACTGCGCGCGCCAACCCCGGCGATGCCGTGCTGCTGTCACCGGCCTGTGCGAGCTTCGACATGTTCAACGACTACGAGCACCGCGCGGAAGTTTTCCGCGAGGCCGTGCAGACGCTCGCGGACAACCCGCGCGGCATGTCGATCGACGGTTCGTCCCCGGAGGAAACGCTGTGAACTCCGCTGCTGCAGGCGCCTCGACGCCCGACACCCGCACCAGCCGCTTCGGTGGCTGGTTCAGGCGCGCCCGCAGCGGCATCGATTCGCTGCCCGTGCACCTGCCGGTGCGGCTGGGCGGTGCCGGCATCGCGCAGACCAAGGCCACGCCGATGCGCGTGCTGGGCTTCGACCAGGCGCTGGTCTGGGTCACCGTCGCGCTCCTGACCTGGGGCCTGGTGATGGTGTATTCGGCTTCCATCGCACTGCCCGACAACCCGCGCTTCGCGCGCGCCGGCTACAACGCCTCGTTCTTCCTCACGCGGCATGCGGCGTCGGTGGTGTTCGCCTTCATCGCGGCGCTGCTGGCCTTCCAGATCCCGATGAAGACCTGGGAGCGCGCCGCGCCCTGGCTCTTCGTGGCCTCGCTGCTGTTGCTGGTGGCGGTGCTCATTCCGCACATCGGCATCAGCGTGAACGGTGCGCGGCGGTGGCTGCCGATGGGTTTCATGCGCTTCCAGCCCTCCGAGCTCGCGAAGGTGGCGATGGTGCTCTATGCCGCCAGCTACATGGTGCGCAAGATGGAGATCAAGGAGCGCTTCTTCCGCGCCGTGCTGCCGATGGGCATTGCGGTGGTGGTGGTCGGGATGCTGGTGATGGCCGAGCCCGACATGGGCGCGTTCATGGTGATCGCGGTGATCGCCATGGGCATCCTCTTCCTGGGCGGCGTGAACGCGCGCATGTTCTTCGTGATCGCCGCGCTGGTGGTGGTGGCCTTCGGCACCATCGTCGCGACCAGTCCGTGGCGCCGCGAGCGGATCTTCGCGTACCTCGATCCGTGGAGCGAGGAGCACGCGCTCGGCAAGGGCTATCAGTTGTCGCACTCGCTGATCGCCATCGGGCGCGGCGAGATCTTCGGCGTGGGCCTGGGCGGCAGCGTCGAGAAGCTGCACTGGCTGCCCGAGGCGCACACCGACTTCCTGCTCGCCGTGATTGGCGAGGAGTTCGGCCTCGTCGGCGTGCTGTTGATCATCGGCCTCTTCCTCTGGCTCACGCGTCGCGTCATGCACATCGGCCGCCAAGCCATTGCGCTGGACCGCGTGTTCTCGGGCCTGGTCGCTCAAGGCGTCGGCGTGTGGATCGGTTTCCAGGCCTTCATCAACATGGGTGTGAACCTCGGCGCACTGCCGACCAAGGGTCTGACCTTGCCGCTGATGAGCTTCGGCGGCTCGGCCATCCTGATGAACATGATCGCGCTGGCGATCGTGCTGCGCATCGATTACGAGAACCGCGTCCTCATGCGCGGAGGCCGCGTATGACCGGCAGGACCGCACTCGTCATGGCCGGCGGAACTGGCGGCCACATCTTCCCGGGCCTCGCCGTGGCCGAGGCATTGCGCGAGCGCGGCTGGCGCGTGCACTGGCTGGGCGCGCCCGGCAGCATGGAAGAAAAGCTCGTGCCGCCGCGCGGCTTCGCGTTCGAGCCGGTCCAGTTCGGCGGCGTGCGCGGCAAGGGCCCGCTCACGCTGTTCCTGCTGCCGTTGAAGTTGCTGCGCGCCTTCTGGCAGAGCTTTCGCGTGGTGCGCCGCGTCAAGCCCGACGTGCTGGTGGGCCTGGGCGGCTACATCACCTTTCCGGGCGGAATGATGGGCGTGCTGCTCAACAAGCCGCTGGTGCTGCATGAGCAGAACTCGGTCGCGGGCCTGGCCAACAAGGTGCTGGCGGGCGTGGCCGACCGCGTGTTCACCGCCTTCCCGAATGTGCTGAAGAAGGCGCAGTGGGTGGGCAACCCGTTGCGCGCGGCGTTCACCTCGCAGCCCGATCCGGCCGCACGCTTCGAAGGACGCACCGGTCCGCTCAAGCTGCTCGTGGTGGGCGGCAGCCTCGGCGCACGCGGCCTCAACACCGTGGTGCCGCAGGCGCTGGCCCGCATCGAGCCGGCCACGCGCCCGCAGGTGCTGCATCAGAGCGGCGCCAAGCAGATCGACGAACTGCGCGCCAACTACACGGCCGCGGGCGTCGAAGGCGAACTCACGCCATTCATCGAAGACACCGCGCAGGCGTATGCCGACGCCGACATCATCGTCGCGCGCGCCGGTGCCAGCACCGTCACAGAAATCGCGGCCGTCGGCGCAGCAGCGCTGTTCGTGCCTTTCCCCTCGGCGGTCGACGACCACCAGACCACCAACGCGCGCTTCCTCGTGGACGCGGGCGGCGGCTGGCTGGTGCAGCAGGCCGACCTCACTCCTGAATTGCTGGCTGATTTGCTACAGAAAACCGAGCGCACCGCGCTGATCGAGAAGGCCGCCAAGGCCAAGACCATGCAGAAGACCGAAGCTGTGGAAGCCGTCGTCCGCGCCTGCGAGGAGCTTGCCAAATGAAGCACGCGATTCGTCACATCCATTTCGTCGGCGTCGGCGGTTCGGGCATGAGCGGCATCGCCGAGGTGCTGCTGAACCTGGGCTACAAGATCACCGGCTCCGACCTGTCCGACAGCGCCACGCTGCGCCGGCTCGCGGGCCTGGGCATCGGCACCTTCGTGGGCCATGCGGCCGCGCACATCGACGGCGCGGACGCGGTCGTCACCTCGACCGCGGTGCAGTCGGACAACCCCGAGGTTCTGGCCGCGCGCGATAAGCGCATTCCGGTCGTGCCGCGCGCGCTGATGCTGGCCGAGTTGATGCGCCTCAAGCAAGGCATCGCGATCGCGGGCACGCACGGCAAGACCACGACCACGAGCCTCGTGGCGAGCGTGCTCGAAGCGGCCGGACTCGACCCGACCTTCGTGATCGGCGGACGCCTGAACAGCGCCGGCGCGAATGCACAGCTTGGCAGCGGCGACTACATCGTGGTCGAGGCCGACGAGTCGGACGCCTCGTTCCTGAACCTGCTGCCGGTGATGGCGGTGGTCACGAACATCGACGCCGACCACATGGAGACCTACGGGCACGACTTCGCGAAGCTCAAGAAGGCCTTCGTCGACTTCCTGCACCGCATGCCGTTCTACGGCGTGGCCATTCTCTGCACCGACGATCCCGCGGTGCGCGACATCGTGGCCCAGGTCACCTGCCCGGTCACCAGTTACGGCTTCGGCGAGGACGCGCAGGTGCGCGCGATCGACGTGCGCGCCGTCGGCGGCCAGATGCACTTCACCGCGCAGCGCCGCAACGGCGTGACGCTGCCGGACCTGCCCATCGTGCTGAACCTGCCGGGCGAGCACAACGTGCGCAATGCGCTGTCGGTGATCGCGGTGGCGGTCGAGCTCGGCATTCCCGATGAGGCGGTGCAGCGCGGGCTCGAAGGCTTCAAGGGCGTGGGCCGCCGCTTCCAGAGCTACGGCGAAGTGCGCGTGCCGGGCGATGCCGGCAGCTTCACCGTGATCGACGACTACGGCCACCACCCGGTCGAGATGGCGGCCACGATCGCCGCGGCGCGCGGCGCGTTTCCGGGCCGCCGGCTGGTGCTGGCTTTCCAGCCGCATCGCTACACCCGCACGCGCGACTGCTTCGAGGATTTCGTGAAGGTCATCGGTACCGCCGATTCGGTGCTGCTCGGCGAGGTCTATGCCGCCGGCGAGGCGCCCATCGTGGCGGCCGACGGCCGCACGCTGGCGCGCGCGCTGCGCGTGGCCGGCAAGGTCGAGCCGGTGTTCGTCGACGACATCGCGGCCATGCCGCAGGCCGTCCTGGACAACGCCCGCCCGGGCGACGTCGTGCTGTCCATGGGCGCTGGTTCCATCGGCGCGGTGCCGGGCAAGGTGGTCGAACTCGGCGGCGCCGCGACAGCAGCAGCGGCCGCGCCATCGTCAACAACATCGGAGCGCGTCTCGCGCAAGGGGAGGGCATCGTGAGCCTTCAGGATCCAAAACGCTTCGGCAAGGTCGCCGTGCTGTTCGGCGGCAGTTCCGCGGAACGCGAGGTCTCGTTGATGTCGGGCAACGGCGTGCTAGAGGCGCTGCGCTCGCGCGGCGTCGATGCGCATGCCTTCGATCCGTCCGAGCGCGAACTGGTCGAGCTCAAGCGCGAAGGCTTCGCGCGCTGCTTCGTCGCGCTGCATGGCCGCCATGGCGAGGACGGCACGGTGCAGGGCGCGCTCGAGCTGCTCGGCATTCCCTACACCGGCTCGGGCGTCATGGCCTCGAGCGTGGCGATGGACAAGGTCATGACCAAGCGCATCTGGCAGGCCGACGGCCTGCCGACGCCCAAGTACGTGCGCCTGGCCTTCGACCAGCAAAGCCGCGAGCAGATCATGGTGGTGCCCGATGTGCTCGGCCTGCCGCTGATCGTGAAGCCGCCGCGCGAGGGCTCGTCCATCGGCGTGACCAAGGTCGAGGGCTACTCGCAGATGCAGGACGCGGTCACGCTCTCTGCCAAGTACGACGCCGACGTGCTCTGCGAGGAGTTCATCGATGGCGAGGAAGTGACCTGCGCCGTGCTCGGCCAGGGGCTCGACGCGCGCGCGCTGCCGGTGGTGCGCATCGCCGCGCCCGAAGGCGCCTACGACTACCAGAACAAGTATTTCACCGACGTCGTGCAGTACAAGTGCCCGAGCGGCCTGCCGGCCGACGAGGAGCACGAGATCCAGCGCATCACGCTGGCCGCGTACCACACGCTCGGCTGCCGCGGCTGGGGCCGCGCCGACGTGATGATCCGCGCCAGCGACCGCAAGCCCTTCCTGCTCGAGATGAACACCTCGCCCGGTATGACCAGCCATTCGCTGGTGCCGATGTCGGCGCGCGCGGCGGGCATTCCTTACGAAGAGCTGTGCCTGCGCGTGCTGGCCTCCGCTTCGCTGGATGCCAAGGGAGGAGCGCAATAGCCATGGCCGACAGCATCCCCGTGCCCTTCGACGTCAAGCTCATGAACATCGTGGCGAACCTCGCGTTCGTGGCGGTGGCGCTCATGCTGCTTGCCGCGGGCGCGTGGTGGGTGCTGCGCCAGCCTTTCTTCCCGCTCGCGGGGATCAAGGTGGACGGCGAGGTCACGCACAACAACGCGGTCACGCTGCGCGCCAACGTGGCACCGCAGCTGTCGGGCAACTTCTTCACCATCGACCTGGCGCGTGCGCGCACCGCCTTCGAGGCGGTGCCGTGGGTGCGCAGTGCGGTGGTGCGGCGCGAGTTCCCGAACAAGCTGCGCGTGACGCTGACCGAGCAGGTGCCCGTGGCCAGCTGGGGCGACGAGGCGGGCTCGAAGCTGATCAACGGCTTCGGCGATGTGTTCGAGGCGAACGTCGCCGAGGTGGACGAGAACCTGCCGCGCCTGGACGGCCCGATCGAGCAGGCCGGGCAGGTGCTCGGCATGTACCGCGTGCTTGCGCCGCAGTTCCAGCCTTACGACTTCGGCATCGACGAGCTCACGCTGTCCAGCCGCGGCAGCTGGAAGGTGGTGCTGGACAGCGGTGCGCAGATCGAGCTGGGGCGCGGGCAGAGCGAAGAGGTGTCGGCCAGGCTGCAGCGCTTCCTGAAGACCGTGACCCAGGTCGCGGGCCAGTACCACCGCACGGTGGCCGACGTCGAAGGCGCCGATCTGCGCCACAACGACGCGTATGCATTGCGGCTGCGCGGCGTCACCACGGTCTCGCCAGAGGCCCCAAGAAGAATCAAGTAGCGAATACCGAGGACATATTTCAATGCCCAAAGAATACAAAGACCTGGTCGTAGGACTGGACATCGGCACCGCCAAGGTGATGGTGGTCGTGGCCGAAGTGCTGCCCGGCGGCGAGCTCAAGCTCGCCGGGCTCGGCATCGCGCCGAGCAATGGCCTGAAGCGCGGCGTGGTGGTGAACATCGACGCCACGGTGCAGAGCATCCAGCAGGCGCTCAAAGAGGCCGAGCTGATGGCCGACTGCAAGATCAGCCGCGTCTACACCGGCATCACCGGCAGCCACATCCGCGGCATCAATTCGAGCGGCATGGTGGCGGTGAAGGACAAGGAAGTGACGCCCGCCGACGTGGCCCGCGTGGTGGAGACCGCGCGCGCGATCAACATCTCGAGCGACCAGCGTCTCCTGCTGGTGGAGCCGCAGGAGTTCGTGATCGACGGCCAGGACGTGAAGGAGCCGATCGGCATGAGCGGCATGCGGCTCGAAGCGAAGGTGCACATCGTGACCGGTGCGCAGAGCGCGGCCGAGAACATCATCAAGTGCGTGCGCCGCTGCGGCCTCGAAGTCGACCAGCTGATGCTGAACCCGCTGGCCTCCAGCCAGGCGGTGCTGACCGAAGACGAGCGCGAGCTGGGCGTGGTGCTGGTCGATATCGGCGCGGGCACGACCGACGTGGCGATCTTCACCAACGGCGCGATCCGCCACACGGCGGTGATCCCGATCGCGGGCGACCTCATCACCAGCGACATCGCGATGGCGCTGCGCACGCCCACCAAGGACGCGGAAGACATCAAGGTCGAGAGCGGCTACGCCAAGCAACTGCTGGCCGACCCCGACCAGCAAGTGGAAGTGCCGGGCCTGGGCGACCGCGGTCCGCGCATGCTGAGCAAGCAGGCGCTGGCCGGCGTGATCGAGCCGCGCATCGAGGAGATCTTCTCGCTCGTGCAGCAGGTGGTGCGCGAATCGGGCTACGAAGAGGTGCTCTCTTCGGGCGTGGTGCTCACCGGCGGCAGTGCGGTGATGCCCGGTATGGTCGAGCTTGGCGAAGACATCTTCCTCAAGCCGGTGCGCCGGGGCATTCCGAAGTATTCGAGTGCGTTGTCCGACATGGTGGCGCAGCCCCGCGCGGCAACCGTGATGGGCCTGCTCGAAGAAGCACGCTTCGCACGCATGCGCGGCTTCAAGGTCGCGCAGAAGAACGGGTCGGTAAAGACTGCGTTCGGACGTTTCAAGGACTTCATCGTGGGGAACTTCTGACCATGAACCACTCCCCACTCTGGCTCGCACGCGGCAGTCCGCCGTTGCATTTCAACGAGCGATGGCGACGAACAGGTCCACCATCGTGACGACGCTCTCGTTGAACACGTCACGGCAAAAGAATTATTCATAGATACAAAACGGCAACTGCAATATTCAAGGAGTTAGAAATGACCATCGAAATGATCGAAGTCGAAGAATTCAACCAAGGCACGCAGATCAAGGTGATCGGTGTGGGCGGCGGTGGCGGCAATGCCGTCGCGCACATGATGGAGCGTGGTGTGCAGGGCGTGCAGTTCGTGTGCGCCAACACCGACGCGCAGGCGCTCACCCGCAGCAACGCGAACAAGATCATCCAGCTGGGCACCAGCGGCCTGGGCGCCGGCAGCAAGCCCGACAAGGGCCGTGAAGCCGCAGAGCTCGCGGTGGACGAGATCCGCGCGGCCATCGACGGCGCGCACATGCTGTTCATCACCGCCGGCATGGGGGGCGGCACGGGCACCGGCGCTGCGCCGGTGATCGCGCGCATCGCCAAGGAAATGGGCATCCTCACCGTGGGTGTGGTGACCAAGCCCTTCGACTGGGAAGGCGGCCGCCGCATGAAGAACGCGGACGACGGCCTGGCCGAACTCGAAGCCAATGTCGATTCGCTGATCGTGGTGCTCAACGAGAAGCTGCTCGACGTGCTCGGTGAAGACATCACCCAGGACGAAGCCTTCGCGCACGCCAACGACGTGCTCAAGAACGCCGTGGGCGGCATCTCGGAAATCATCAACGAGTACGGCGGCGTGAACGTCGACTTCGAAGACGTGCGCACCGTGATGGGCGAGCCGGGCAAGGCCATGATGGGCACGGCCGCGGCCGCAGGCCCGGACCGCGCGCGCATCGCAGCCGAACAGGCCGTGGCCTGCCCGCTGCTCGAAGGCATCGACCTCTCGGGCGCCAAGGGTGTGCTGGTGCTGGTGACGGCATCGAAGGGTTCGCTGAAGCTGAACGAGTCGAAGCTCGCGATGAACACCATCCGCGCCTACGCCTCGCCCGATGCGCACGTGATCTATGGCGCCGCCTACGACGAAGCCCTGGGCGACGAGATGCGCGTGACCGTGGTGGCCACGGGCCTGTCGCGTGCGGACGCACGCCGCCAGGCGCCGACGCTGGAAGTCATCCGCACCGGCACCGACAACATTCCGTTCAACGTGCCCACCATGGGCGGCGTCGGCCACACCAGCGGTCACGGCGGCGGTGGCAACCAGCCGAACTACGACGGCATGGCCGTTCCCAGCGTGTGGCGCACCAACCGCACGATGGCTGCGGCCAAGGTGGATGCGCTGTCGTCGGGCGGCATGGACGATTTCGAGATCCCGGCATTCCTGCGCCGTCAGGCCGACTGACGGAAGGCGACCGAACGCTCAGGGCACGAAGGTTCGCAAGGGGTACAGGGAAGACCTGAAAGGGACTTCCGCTGGCTCTAGGCGCTGCGTTCACTTCGTGCCCTTTGCGTCCATCGTCTGGATTGCGTAGAACCGATGTCTATCGCTGCCATAGCGAGGGGAATAGGCCGCCACAGCCGTGGCGCGCCTAAAATCCCCGGCGTGCTGCAACAACGAACCCTCAAGTCGATCAGCCGCGCCGTGGGCGTGGGGCTCCACAGCGGGCAACGCGTGGAACTGACCCTGCGACCGGCTCCGGCCGATACGGGCATCGTGTTCCGCCGCGTTGATCTGCCCGAGCCGGCTGAAATCCGCATGACCGCCGAAGCGGTCACCGACACGCGCCTCGCCTCCACGGTCTCGACCGGCGGCGCGAAGGTGCAGACGGTCGAGCATTTGATGTCGGCCTGCGCGGGCCTTGGCATCGACAACCTCTACATCGACATCACGGCTGACGAAGTGCCGATCCTCGACGGATCGGCTTCGTCCTTCGTGTTCCTTCTGCAAAGCGCGGGCATCGAGCTGCAGAAGGCGCCGCGCCGCTTCATCCGCGTGACCCGCAAGATCGAGGTGCGCGAAGGCGAGGGTGCCAACGAGAAGTGGGCGAGCCTGGAGCCCTACCACGGCTACAAGCTGAGCTTCGAGATCGACTTCGATCACCGCGTCGTCAACTCCACCGGCCAGCGCGTGGAGTTCGACCTGGGCACCGATTCGTACAGCCGCGACATCGCGCGTGCGCGCACCTTCGGCTTCACGAAGGAACTCGAGTACATGCTCAGCAAGGGCCTGGCGCGCGGAGGCGGTCTGGACAACGCCATCGTGATGGACGACACCAAGGTGCTCAATGTGGGCGGCCTGCGCTACGACGACGAGTTCGTGAAGCACAAGATCCTCGATGCGATGGGCGACCTGTACATCATCGGCAAGCCGCTGCTCGCAGCCTACACCGCGTTCCGTTCGGGCCATGCGCTCAACAACAAGCTGCTGCGCGAACTGCTCGCGAACAGCGACGCGTACGAGGTCGTGACCTTCGACGACGAGAAGCGCGCACCGCGCGGCTTCGGCGAAGTGGCGCGGGCCTGGTAAGCGGGCTCTCGCCAGTACGCTCCCCCCATGCTTCTTTTTCGCTGGGCCATCTTGCTGCTTCTGCTGGTGGCCGGCGTGTCATTCGCGTTCTATGCGGGCACCGGACAGGCGAAGTACCGGCGCGTCGGCTGGATCGTGCTCAAGTGGACGCTGCTCGCGGCCTTCGGCTTCTTCGCGGTGCTGATCGCCGAACGCGTGGCCTAGTTTTTTCTTCTCCGTTCGCGTGTCCGGAAACGGCATGCGGGACGAGAGGCGCGGGCGCACGATGGCGCCATGAACACACAGCCTGAACAACCCACGAGGAATCCGTTCGGCGTCCAGGATGCCCCGGACCCGGACGGCCCCGATGTGGAGGAATTTGCCGACGGCGTCGAGCTGGGCGGCGGCACCGACGATCCAAATGCAGAGGCATGGGGCGCGGTGATCGATGAGGTTCCGGATTCGATCGCGGGCGCGTGGTCCAGTCGTTGGAACGGCGGCGCGGACCCGACCATCCCCGGCGACAGCGCAGAGGCCTGGAAGCAAGGCAAGGCGATGGTCAAGGTAGCCGGCGGACGCTTCTACCTGATGTTCGACTGGGGCAACGGCGAACGCCATGCCTTGCTCGATGTCCGCTACATCGCACCCGACACGCTGGTGGGCCGCTACATCAACCTGAGCAGCCCCGACATCACGCGCCCCTGGGTCGGGCTGATCGTGGACAACCGGCGCATCGACGGACGCTGGACGAACGGACGCCTGGACTTCCGCAGGTAGTCGGTCAGCGTGAACGCCCTTGCCGGTAGGTGCCGGCATGGGTCTTCGACAACTCCGCGGCCTCGGCCAGCCGCGCCATCGACCGGCCGACCTGCGCATGCGTGATCGCGATGCCCAGCGCGTCGGCTGCGTCGGCGCCGGGCAATCCGGGCAGGTCGAGCAGCCGCTTCACCATCTCCTGCACCTGCGCCTTGGCAGCCTGGCCGTGGCCCGCCACTGCCTTCTTCATCTGCAGCGCGGTGTACTCGGCCACCGTGAGGTTGCTGTTCACCAGCGAGGTCACGCATGCGCCGCGCGCCTGTCCCAGCAGCAGCGTCGACTGCGGATTGACGTTGACGAAGATGATTTCCACCGCCGACGCATCGGGCTGGTAGCGCGCCGCGATTTCCGCGATGCCGTCGAACAGCACCTTCAGGCGCGCCGGCAGGTTGCCGCTCCCCAGGTGCCGGGTGCTGATGGTGCCGCTGGCCACATAGCGCAGTGCGTGGCCGTCCGCATCGACCACGCCGAAGCCGGTGGTCGTCAAGCCAGGATCGATGCCAAGAATTCGCATGTCTGTCAGGCGTTGAAGTACCAGCGAATGGAGTGGAAGAAGATCGGTGCCGCGAAGCACAGCGCATCGACGCGGTCCAGCAGGCCGTTCGCGCCGGTCACGCCCACGCCCTTCTTGCCCCAGTTCGGAATGCCGCGGTCGCGCTTGAGCGCCTTCATCACCAGGTGCCCCATCGACCCCGCGATGCAGGCGATGACCGACACCGCGAGCGCCTGGCCGAACTTGAACGGCGTGATGAACGAGAACAGCGCGCCCACCAGGCTCGCGACCGCGATGCCGATGCCCCAGCTGGTCCAGTTGAAGCTGCGGCTCACGTTCGGTGCGAAGGGCGCACGCTGCGTGCGGCGCGAGATGAGGTGCTGCACCAGCACCGAGGTCTGCACCACGAACACCAGGAAGAACACGAGGAACGCGCTCTTGCCTTCGTAGCCCGGAAAGCTCAGCAGCAGCAGCGCCGGCACATGGCTCATGCCGTAGACGCAGACCATGATGCCCCACTGCAGCTTGGCGTTGCGCTCGAGGAAATGGCTCGGATCATTCGCCAGCGCGCTCGCCACCGGGATCGCGAGGAACACGTAGACCGGAATGAACACCGTGAAGAGATCGAAGCGCGCCGTGGCCACCAGCCAGAACTGGATCGGCAGCACCACGAAGAACGCGAGGATCAGGCTGCGGTGGTCGCCGCGCCGCGTGGGCGAGAGCGTGATGAACTCGCGCAGCGCGAAGAACGAGATCAGCGCAAAGAGCACCGTGGCCACCGTCTCGCCCAACGCCCAGCCGATCCAGAAGACCAGCACCATGAACCAGGTGGTGCCGAGCAGCGCGCGAAAGTGCGCGAGCTCCGCTTGCCAGGTGGCGTCGTGCACCGGATTGCGCTTTTCCCTGAAGCTCAGGAAGAAGGCGGTGGTGCTGATGATCACCAGCAGGCCGAAGACGATTAGGAACAGGGCCGCGACCTGTTGGGTCGGGGTGAGGCTGCGCAGGAACTGGTTCATGTCGTCAGACGTCGCGCAAGGCGATGACCGCGGCACGCGCGCGATCGAGGAAGGGGCGGCGCT
Organism: Variovorax trehalosi; assembly: GCF_051216415.1. Taxonomy (NCBI): domain Bacteria; kingdom Pseudomonadati; phylum Pseudomonadota; class Betaproteobacteria; order Burkholderiales; family Comamonadaceae; genus Variovorax; species Variovorax trehalosi. The sequence goes on along the minus strand of NZ_JBPJZG010000010.1, from coordinate 57,415 downwards.
CCTCGCCGTCCTCGACGCGGATCGGCGCGCCGAAGGTGACGGAGCAAAGAATGGGCACCGGCACGATCTCGCCCTTGGGCATGACGCGCTGCACGTTGTCGATCCAGGCCGGCACGAGCACCACGTCGGGGAACATCGTCGCGAGCGTGTAGAGGCCCGACTTGAACTTCTGCGGCTCGCCCGTGTGGCCGCGCGTGCCTTCGGGAAAGATGATGATCGAGTCGCCGCTGCGGAGGGCCTCGACGAGTGGCGCGAGAGGATCGGAGGGAGGCGGTGCGGGTTCGGTCGGTGGCGCCGGTTCCGCAACGAACGGTAGCGATGCAGCAGGCTGAGGGGGCGGTGGGGGCGCCGGAAGATCGAGCTCGCCTTGCAGTTCGTTCACGGGCTCGGCACGCGGCGCTTCGGCGACAGGCGATGTGGCTGGCAGCAGCGGCTCCATCGAAGGCTCGATGCGCTCGATGGGCGCTGCAACGACAGCAGGTTCAGTCTGTACCGGTTCGGGCACGGCAGCTGCGGCCGGCGTCGTGGCAGCGCGCTCCACATACACCGCGTTGAACACCTCCGTCGTGATCCAGCGCTTGACCGGCGTGTTGGCCCAGTAGTCGCGCGCCGCGATCGGCCGTGTGATGCTGCGCAGTTCCTCGGGCAGGGCCGCCCAGATCATCACGAGGTCGGCGTGGCTCTGGTGGTTGGCGAAATAGATGCGCTGCTCGGCCTTCGGTGGACAGCCGTACCAGCGCGCCTGCGCACCGGTGAGCAACCGGACGATTCCCAACAACAACCAACCTGTGAGCTTTGCCAGCATATGGGCGCGATGATACGGGCCATGCGATGGCGATTCGATCCTCTTTCACTGGCTTGGGCGGTGGCCCTGTTCATTGTTCTTGCGCTGCTGGCCACCGTCGGCGCGCGCTGGGGGTGGCTGCGAAGTTTCTTCGGTGATGTGCTGGCGGTGGTGTGGGTCTACTTCGTGTTCAAGACCTTCGTTGCCGCGCGCGTCCTGCCACTGGCACTGGCCGCGCTCGGCGTGGGCTATGCGGTGGAGCTGGGCCAGTTCCTCGCGTCCGCCTGGCACCTGCATATTCCGAATCGGGCCCTGCGCATCGTGCTCGGCAGCACGGCCGACTGGTGGGATGTGGTGGCCTACACGATCGGCTTCGCGGCCGTGCTGGCCCTCGAAGCGCTGCGTGCGAAGTTCGGGGTCAGGGCAGCTCGGCCGACGACATCCGCGCCATGACCGTCGACGCCCGTCCGCTGAGGTACGGCGAGCCGGGCCGGCGCTCGAAGAACTTGGGGCTCGGCAGCATCACCGCGAGCCGCGCGGCCTCGTTCGCGCTCAGGCGCGAAGCGGGCTTGCGGAAGTAGTACTGCGAGGCAGCCTCGGCACCGAACACGCCTTCGCCCCACTCGACGTTGTTCAGGTAGATCTCCAGGATGCGGCGCTTGTCGAGAAACACCTCGAGCAGGGTCGCGAGCACCAGTTCCTGGCCCTTGCGCAGCATCGTGCGTTCGCCCGAAAGCAGCAGGTTCTTTGCCAGCTGCTGCGTGATGGTGGAGCCGCCGCGCAGGCGCACCGGCTGCATTGGCTTGCCGCGTGCCACGGCCCGTGCTGCGCGCTTGGCGGCCAGCTCTTCGGCCTTGGCATTGCGCTGGCGCGCGCGTTCGATGGCTTCCCACTCCACGCCGTTGTGATCGACGAAGCCGGCGTCTTCGCTCGCGATCACGGCGCGCTTGAGCGTGTCGTTGATCTGTGCATACGGCACCCACTCCTGGCGCCAGCCGCCCTCGCTGCCCTTGTGGATGGCGACCTGCCAGGCCTCGGAGCGCTGGAATGCGGTGCTCTGCGGATCGACCACCGCCATGGCCGCGATGCGCACGACGAAGAACAACTCGAGTGCGAGACCCGCCACCACGAGGCAGGCAATGAGGCGCAGCACGGCCTTCATTGGGTCAGTGGCCGGCGGCGAGCGATGCGCGCAGCTCGGCCAGCACCTGCGCAGAAGGCGGTCGCACGCCACGCCAGATCTCGAACGACTCGGCCGCCTGCTCGACCAGCATGCCGAGTCCGTCGCGGGGCACGGCGCCATGCGCCTCGGCCCAGGCCATGAAGCCTGCGGCTGCGGGGCCGTACATCATGTCGACCGCGAGCGCGCCGGGGCGCAGCACCTGCGCGCTCACCGGCACCGCGTCGCCCGCCAGGCTGGATGCGGTGGCGTTGACCACCACGTCGAAGCTGCCTGGCACTTCGTCGAGCGCCCAGGCTTCGAGCGTGGCGCCGTGGCCGAGCGCGAGTGCGGCATGTCGCTGGACCACCGCGACCGCCTTGTCGATGGTGCGATTGGCCACCACGATGCGCGAGGCGCCCGCGTCGAGCAGTGGGCCGAGCACGCCGGCGGCGGCACCACCGGCGCCGATCAGCAGCAACTCCTTGCCCGCCAGCGGCACGCCCGCATTGCGCACGATGTCGTTGACGAGGCCGATGCCGTCCGTGTTGTCCGCATGGATGCTGCCATCGGCCTCGAAGCGCAGCGTGTTGACCGCCTGCGCGAGCAGGGCACGCTCGCTGGTGTGCTGCGCCAGGGCGGCAGCTTCGAACTTGAAGGGCACGGTGATGTTGCAGCCGCGCGCGCTGTCGCCGCGCTCGGCGGCTTCACGGCGGAATGCGGCGATGCCTTCGGCGAAGGCGCCGAGCGGAATCAGTCGGCGGCCGTAGTCGATCTGCTGGCCGCAGAGTTCGGCAAAACGGGCATGGATGCGCGGCGAGCGGCTGTGCTCGACGGGGTTGCCCATGACGCAGTACAGGTCCATGGTTGCAGCCTCGCTACTTATTGGGAGATTTCCATCGTGCCGTCGCGCGCGAAGCGGAACGTGCCCTGGATCACCATCTGGTCGGCTTGCTCCTGGCGCATCGCGGTCGTGAATTTGCCGAAGTTGCCGGTGCTGCGAACGATGGCCTGCGCCCGGCGGTCGAGCGCGATGTTGCCCGAGCTCTGGTCGACCACGGTGGCGAGCACGTTGCCGTCGAAGTTGACGGTCACCGTCATCTTGAGTTCGCCGTACAGCTTCTTGCCGGCCAGCTCGGGGAAGTTTTCCGCGGCACGCGCCTCGACGCGGCGCAGCATGGTGTCGACGTACACCGCGAAGGCGGCTTCGCGTGTGGACGGGCTGATGTAGCGCTTCTTGGGGCGCGAGTTCTCCTCGTTCACCCGGCGCTCGATCTGGGCCAGCAACTCGACCATCTGGCGGCGCTTTTCTTCCTGCGCAGCGGCTTCGGTCGGATCGCCCGCGTTGCGCGGATCGCGCACCGGCATGGCGGCGATGTCGCGCTTGAGCTGCGTGATCATCTGCATCTGCTCGGCCTGCAGGGCGTCGACCTGTTTGCGCGCGTCTTCGAACGAATCACCCACGGCGGTGAAGCTCGACGGCGGCAGCGGGCTGGTCGCGCGCCCCTTGTCGAGGTCCCCGCCGCCCGCGAGCGAGGTCTGCGCCATCAGCTTGGCATTGGCGTCGGGCCGCTCCTTGGTTTTGCTGTTGACCAGGATCACCTCGAGCGGCGTGTCGGTGAACGCGCGGTTGAACGACTCGGGATCGACGAAGCGCACCGCCAGCAGCGCGGCATGCGCAATGACCGACACGCCCAGGGCTATCTGCAGCGTGCTGAGGTCCTTGAAGTTCATTCTCGAAACTCCTCCAGGGGCTGCATTTCTCCGGACGTCTCGCCAGAGTTCATGCAGGTGTGTTTTCCGGCGCGGCCTCGCTGTCGCTCAGGTCGACGGCAATGGCGATCGGGCCGGCGACTTCTTCTTCGTCCTCGCCGCTCTCCTCCTCGGCCGAGGCATCGGCCTTCGGCGCGTCGAGGCGTTCGAGCACGGTGCCGCTCACGTCGAGCGCGATCTCGTCGATCTCGCCAAGCTTCACGCGCAGGCGCGCACCACGTTCCTGCTGGCCCGCCACAGGGAACACCAGCGGCAGCGCGTCGGCACGCACCAGCGCGCCGTTGGGGATGTCCTTGATGACCGTCGCTTCGAGCTCGGTGATGCCGTTCTGCTGCAGGTACTTGAGCGTCCAGAAGCGTTCCATGCCGCCCTGGTAGCCGTTGTACGTGGCATAGGCCGCATCGAAGCCCGAGAGGATCGAGAACAGGTCGGCGTCCTTCGGCTTGAAGGGCGCGGCCAGCGCGGCGGTCTTGCCGTGGCGCGCGGCCGCGATGATCTGCCACTGGTTCACGAGGTCGGTGTAGCGGCGCAGCGGCGAGGTGCTCCACGCATAGCTCTTCACGCCCAGGCCCGCATGCGGCAGCGCGCGCGTGCCCATGCGCACCTTGATGCCGGGCGCCAGGCTCGCCTGGCTGCGGTAGAGCCCGGGCACGCCGAGTTCGCCGAGCCAGCCGCCCCAGCTGCTGTTGGCCAGGATCATCGCTTCCGAGACGATCAGGTCGAGCGGCGCGCCGCGCTGGCGCGTGGTGATCTGCACCTGCTCGTTGCCGGTGGGCTCGTTGCCGTCGTTGCCGACGAGGCGGAAGTTGTAGTCGGGCCGGTTGAAGTTCTCGGGCTTGCCGCGCACCACTTCGCGCTGCGCCTTCAATTGCTTGGCGAGGCGGAACAGGAAGGAGAGCGGCGCGCGCAGGTTGGCGGCGGCTTCGGGCGTGTTCTCGCTCGTGACCGAGGCGTCTTCGAGCCAGGGCTGCGTGACGACGCTGTCGAGCTGGTCGTGGCGCAGGTTGGCGACGATGGGCACGCGCTCCAGCTTGGTCTCGGTGCCTTGCAGCTCGAGCGTGGCTTCGTCGAAGCGCGCGTAGAGCGATACGGCCGGGCGGTCGGCGCCTTCGAGCAGCGTGTAGGTGTTCACCACCTCGTCGGGCAGCATCGTGATCTTGTAGCCCGGCATGTAGACCGTCGACATGCGCGCGCGCGCCACGTTGTCGATGGCACTGCCGGGCGTGAGCGCCAGGGCCGGCGCCGCGATATGGATGCCGACCGTGACGGTGCCGCTGCCAAGACCTTGCACCGACAACGCATCGTCGATTTCGGTGGTCTGCGAATCGTCGATCGAGAAGGCCTGGACGCCGGTGGCGACGGGCAGCTCGTCCACGATGGCCGGCGCCGCGAGCGCGGGAAAGCCGGTGCCCTTGGGGAAGTTCTCGAACAGGAAGCGCCGCCAGTGGAACTGGTAGGGCGAATCGATCGCGCCGGCGCGCTCCAGCAGGTCGAGCGGCGGGCGCTGCGTGGCGCGCGCAGCGTCGACCACGGCCTTGTATTCGGGGGCGTTCTTGTCGGGCTTGAACAGGATCTTGTAGAGCTGCTCGCGGATCGGCGGCGGGCACACGCCCTCGGCCAGTTGCCCGGCCCATTCGACGATCTGCGCCTGAATGACTTTTTTCTTCTCGATGGCGGCGAGGGCCTGCTGCACGATTTCGGCCGGCGCCTTCTTGAAGCGCCCCTTGCCCGCGCGGCGGAAGTAATGCGGCGCCTCGAAGAGCGCGAACAGCGCCGCTGCCTGCTGGGCGAGCGTGGGCTTGTCGCTGAAATAGTCGGCGGCCAGGTCGGCAAAGCCGAATTCGCCTTCGGCCGCGAATTCCCAGGCCAGGTCGAGGTCCATCGCGGCGGCGAGCGTGCGCGCCTCGGCGATCAGCTCGGCCGGGGACGGTTTCTCGAAACGCAGAACGATGTTGGCGCCCTTGACCTTGACGCGCTTGCCGGTCTCGAGCTCGACCTGCGCCGAGGCTTCAGCCTCCGACAGGACACGGCCGCCGAGGTACTTGCCGGCTTCTTCAAACAATACAAACATGGCGCGGATTGTCCCATGCGGGATGGGGCCACCCGGCCCGGCGATGCTCAGACCGGATTGATGAACGCCATGACGTCGTCCAAGTGCGCCGTCTCGAAATCCGACAGCGCGTGGTCGCCGCCTTCCAGCAGCTTGATGTTGCTGTCCGGATAGCGGGCCGACATCTCGTGCCAGTCGAGCGCCTCGTCGCCCTTGGCGATGATCGCGAAGACGCGCTCGGGCCGCGTGAGCGAGCCGACTTCCATGGCGCGCAGCTCGTGGATGTACTCGGGCCGGAAATAGAAATGTTCGGCCGGGTCGTGCCAGACGGTCTGGTCGCCGATGTAGAGCGTGAGGTCGCGTGCCGGGTACACCGCCGGGTTGAGCAGCACCGCGCGGCAGCGCGTCATGCCGGCAACGTAGGTGGCATAAAAGCCGCCCAGCGACGAGCCGATCACGGCCATCGACTTGCGCGGCCAGTGCGCGATGCCCTTCATTACCATGTCGATGGCGTCGTGCGGCGAAGGCGGCAGTTGCGGGCACCACCACTCCAGGTTCGGATGCGCCTGCGCCACGCGCTGCGCCACGAGCCTCGCCTTGGTCGAACGGGGCGAAGAACGGAAGCCGTGCAGGTACAGCAGATGGGTGGTTTGCGGGTCCATGGGGGGAAGGGCGGGAAGGTGCGAACGCCGCACCTCGCTGGCCGAGGCGAGGTAATTCTGCATGAGGTCTGTGCCTGCAAAGCGGCTTGCGGCATTCAAAAACCCTGCGGCGAGGGGTTCTTGGGGAAAGCGATAACTCATAACTACTTACACCGCATGAACGTCTCGCCGGCCTCGGCCCTGCGATGGTCGCCTGGCTGGAGTTCGAAAGTATTCATGGGCTGCTCCTCGTTGCCGGCGTCGCACGCACGGCGATGAACCCGCGGCAAAAAAGAAAAAGAAAACGCCCAATTCTCGGGATGCGATTCGTCGTGCGCATCCCATGAAAGGGGTATGCATGCGCGGCGGTGGGGGGGCGCGCCGAGGCTTATGCTTCATCCCATGAATACAGAGGCTCTGGATGACGGGACGCTGCGCCGCTGGGGGGTGCTCGTGGTCGAGGACGACAGCCGCGCACGCGCCTTCTTCGAAGCCAGCGTGCAGCGCAGCCCGCGTCTTTTCTGGCTCGGCAGCGCTGGCACGGTGCAGGAGGCGCTGGGCTGGCTGGCGCGCACCACGACGATTCCCGACGTCTTGCTGGTCGACCTCGGCATGCCCGACGGCACCGGCCTGGACGTGATCCGCGACGCCGTCGCGCGCTTTCCCGGCTGCGAGCCGCTGGTGGTGTCAGTCTTCGGCGACGAGGAAAACGTGCTCGCCAGCATCGAGGCCGGGGCCGTGGGCTACATCCACAAGGACGCCGCGCCCGAGGACATCGCGCAGACCATCGTGGAGATGAAGGCCGGCGCATCGCCGATCTCGCCCATGATCGCGCGGCGGGTGCTGGCCAAGTACCGCAGCCTGCAATCGGCCAGCATCGTCGGCGCCGGCACTGCCGCGCCCGAGGCGGCCTTCGACGACAACGAGCGCGGCCTGCTTTCCGCGCGCGAACACGAGGTGCTGACGCTGATCGCGCGCGGCTTCTCGTATGCGGAAATCGCGCGGCTCAAGGGCCTGAGCGTGCACACGGTGCAGACCCACATCAAGAACCTCTACGGCAAGCTCGCGGTGCATTCCAAGAGCGAGGCGGTCTTCGAGGCCACGCGCCTCGGCCTGCTGCCTCACCCGGGCTGAGGACGGATGCTGGCGAGGCTGGGCGCGCTGCTTTCGCTCTGGCTGGCGGTGCTGGTGGCCGGTACTGCCGGCATGGGGGGCGCGGCGGCCCAGACGGCGGCCCGAGTCGCAGAGGGGCCGATCGAACTGCGCCACGGCACCATCACGACATCGGTCGACGGCATCACCCGCACCGGACCGGTCGAACTCTCCTATCACTGGGACCGCCAGCACCGCGGCCGGCCCGGTCTCGCGAGCTTCGATCTGCCATTCACTCTCGCGGCTGCGCCGGAAACGCCCTGGGGCATCTTCATTCCCCGCGTGGGCAACGTCTTCGAGGTGCAACTCAACGGGGCGCTGCTGCAGGTCTACGGCGACCTGGGCGTGGGCAACAACGCCGATTACGCCAAGGCGCCCATCTATGTGCCGGTGCCGGGACACCTGCTGACTGCCGGCGAGAACCACCTGCAGATCCGCCTGCGCGCCGACAGCGCCCGGCGGGCCGGCCTTTCGCGCGTCGTCGTCGGTCCCGCCACGCCGGTGCGCACCGAGCTCTTCGAGAGCGCCTACGCCTGGCGTTTCACCGGCTCGGTGCTGCTCACGGCCTTCAGCCTGATCGTCGGCAGCATCGCGCTGGCACTCTGGCTCACGCAGGTGGACACCGGCGCCGTGGGGCGGCACCGGCGCGACGGTATCTATTTATGGGCGGCACTTGCCGAGTTCTGCTGGGCGATCCGCGTGGCCGACGGCGTGATCGCCGAGCCGCCGCTGCCCTGGGTTCCCTGGGGCGTGCTGATGGCGGCTTGCTACGCGGGCTGGGCGGCGTCGGCCATGATGTTCTGCTACCACCTCGCGGGGTGGGCCCGGAATCCCCGGCTGCAGTGGCTGCGCTGGCCGCTGGCCGCAGTGGTCGCGGGAACGGTGGTGGCGAGCACGCTGGCCCTGCAGCGCGAACAACCCGTGTGGCTTACTGGATGGCTCGCTGTCGAGATCGTGATCATCGGCGTCTTCGTGGGCGGCTTCGTGGTGGCGACCGCGCGCCAGCCGAGCACCGAGCGGATGCTGGTGGCCCTCGCGGCGCTCGTGACGGTGGCCTTCGGCGTGCGCGACTGGCTGGTGATCCGCCTGAGCGACGCCTACGGCGAGACCACCTGGGTGCGCTATTCGTCGATCTTCTTCGGCATCGCGCTGCTCCTGATCGTGCTGCGGCGCTTTCATGCGGTGAGCACACAGGCGCGCGGATGGGTCGCGGCGCTGGCCGACCGGGTGGCGCAACGCGAGCGCGAACTGGCGCTGACCTACGCCGAACTCGAACAGGTGGCGCGCGACCAGGCCCGCACCCACGAGCGCGAGCGCATCCTGCGCGACATGCATGACGGCGTGGGCTCGCACATCAGCTCGGCGATCCGGCAATTGCAGTCGGGCCAGACCAGTTCGGAAGAACTGCTGCGCACGCTGCGCGACTCGCTCGACCAGCTCAAGCTGTCGATCGACTCGATCCACCTGCCGCCGGGCGACGTCGGCGCGCTGTTGGCGGCGCTGCGCTACCGGCTGGAGCCCCGGCTGGTGGCGGCGGGCATCGAATTCGAATGGGCCGTGGACGAGGTCGGGCCGGTGCAACTGCTCGATGCGCACGCCATGCGGCAGCTGCAGTTCCTGCTGTTCGAGGCCATCTCCAACGTGCTGCAGCACGCCCAGGCCAGCGTGCTGCGGATCGAGGCGGACATGCAGGGCGACACGGTGCGGCTGCGGGTGATCGACAACGGCCGGGGTTTCGACGCCGCGCAGGTCCCCAGGGCGCTGTGGGAGCGCGCCGGTGCCATCGGCGCCCGGCTGGCGGTCGAAAGCCGACCGGGGCGCACGGTCGTTCAGCTCTGTTTCGGCTGAAAGGACATGCGGGGCGCGGATAATCCGCCCCCATGTCTGCCGTGTTCAATCAGCCCTCCCTGGCGCGTCGAATTGCGCCCATCTTCCAGGGCTTCGACGGCTTTCTGGCCTTCGCCGTGCTGCTGCTCGCCTTCGCCGGGCTGCTGACCATGTATTCCTCCGGTTACGACCACGGTTCGCGCTTTGTCGACCATGGCCGCAACATGCTGCTGGCGGGTTTCATCATGTTCGTGGTGGCGCAGGTGCCGCCGCAGCGGCTGATGATGTTCGCGGTGCCGCTCTACGCGGCGGGGGTGGCGCTCCTGATCGCGGTGGCGCTCTTCGGCATCACCAAGAAGGGCGCCCAGCGCTGGATCAACGTCGGCGTGGTGATCCAGCCCAGCGAAATCCTCAAGATCGCGATGCCGCTGATGCTGGCCTGGTGGTTCCAGCGGCGCGAGGGCCAGTTGCGGCCGCTCGACTTCGTGGTGGCCACGGTGCTGCTGGCGGTGCCGGTCGGGCTCATCATGAAACAGCCTGACCTCGGCACCTCGCTCCTGGTGCTGGCGGCGGGCATGGCGGTGATCTTCTTTGCCGGCCTTCCCTGGAAGCTGATCGTGCCGCCGGTGCTGATTGGCGCCATTGCCGTGACGCTGATCGTGAGCTTCGAGTCGAAGCTGTGCACCGACGGCGTCGACTGGCGGGTGCTGCACGACTACCAGAAGCAGCGCGTGTGCACGCTGCTCGACCCGAGCAAGGACCCGCTGGGCAAGGGCTTCCACATCATCCAGGGGATGATCGCCATCGGCTCGGGCGGCGTCGGCGGCAAGGGCTTCATGCAGGGCACCCAGACGCACCTCGAATTCATTCCCGAGCGCACCACCGACTTCATCTTTGCCGCGTACTCCGAGGAGTTCGGGCTGGTGGGCAACCTGGCGCTGATCTCGGCTTTCATCCTCCTGATCTTCCGCGGGCTGGCCATCGCGACCAGCGCGACGACGCTCTTCTCGCGGCTGCTGGCAGGGGCGGTCACGATGATTTTCTTCACCTACGCCTTCGTGAACATGGGCATGGTGAGCGGCATCCTGCCGGTGGTGGGGGTGCCGCTGCCGTTCATCAGCTACGGCGGGACGGCAATGGTGACGCTGGGGCTGGGGCTGGGCATCCTGATGTCGATCGCGCGGGCGAGGAAGCTGGCGCAGAACTAGGCCTAGGCGCCCGAGTGCCCTTGGGGGCGGCACGGGAGAGGGTGCCTGCCTAGAATGGCGAGATGATCTCTCGCGAACCCACCATCGAGCGCCTGGCAACAGCCCAACAACTCTTGCTCACGCCGTTCGGACTCGACGAATCGCACCTGAGCAAGGCCCTGGCAGAGATCACCTCCCACAAGGTGGACGACGCCGACCTCTACTTCCAGTACACGCGCAGCGAGGGCTGGAGCCTCGAAGAGGGCATCGTCAAGACCGGCAGCTTCAGCATCGACCAGGGCGTCGGCGTGCGTGCGGTCAGCGGCGAGAAAACCGCATTCGCCTATTCGGACGATATTTCCGAAGCCTCGCTCCTCGATGCGGCCCGCACGGTCCGCTCGATTTCCTCCGCCGGCCGCACCGGCCGCGTGAAGACGCCGACCCGCAAGATCGCCTCGAGCCGCTCGCTCTACAACGGCGTCGACCCCATCTCCACGCTCGACAGCACGGCCAAGGTCAAGCTGCTCGAAAAGACCGAGAAGCTGGCGCGTTCGCGCGATCCGCGCGTGGCGCAGGTCATGGCCGGCCTTGCAAGCGAATACGACGTGGTGCTCGTGGCACGCGCCGACGGCACGCTGGCTGCCGACGTGCGACCGCTGGTGCGCCTGTCGGTCACGGTGATCGCCGAGCAGAACGGCCGGCGCGAAGTCGGCTCCGGCGGCGGCGGCGGGCGTTTCGGCCTCGCCTACTTCGACGACGAGAAGATCGCCGAATATGTCGACCAGGCCGTGAAGGCCGCGCTGACCAACCTCGATGCCCGCCCGGCGCCAGCCGGCGAGATGACCGTGGTGCTCGGCTCCGGCTGGCCCGGCATCCTGCTGCACGAGGCCATCGGCCACGGGCTGGAAGGCGACTTCAACCGCAAGGGCTCCAGCGCGTTCTCGGGCCGCATCGGCCAGCGCGTGGCGGCCAAGGGCGTCACGGTGCTCGACGACGGCACGATCGCCGACCGCCGCGGCTCGCTGAACGTCGACGACGAAGGCAATGCCAGCCAGCGCAACGTGCTGATCGAGGACGGCATCCTCAAGGGCTACATCCAGGATTCGATGAACGCCCGCCTCATGAAGGTCAAGCCCACCGGCAACGGCCGCCGCGAGAGCTACGCCCACGTGCCGATGCCGCGCATGACCAACACCTACATGCTCGGCGGCGACAAGGACCCCCAGGAAATCGTGGCCAGCATCAAGAAGGGCCTCTACGCCACCAACTTCGGTGGCGGGCAGGTCGACATCACGAGCGGCAAGTTCGTGTTCTCGGCGAGCGAGGCCTTCTGGGTGGAGAACGGCAAGATCCAGTACCCGGTCAAGGGCGCGACCATCGTGGGCAACGGCCCCGACGCGCTCACCCGCGTGACCATGATCGGCAACGACATGAAGCTCGATTCGGGTGTGGGCACCTGCGGCAAGGAAGGCCAGAGCGTGCCCGTGGGCGTCGGCCAGCCCACGCTGCGCATCGACGGGCTCACGGTAGGTGGAACGGCTTAGGACTTTCGGCACTTGCCGGGCGTTTCCTTCGGTTGCTAAGCTGCGCCCTTTTGCGCACGACGCATTCAAGGAGCATTTCATGGGGAACAGGATCAACTCGCCCGCGGCCCTCTGGGCCATGACCGCCCTGGTCGCGCTGGGTAGCGTCGGCTGCGCATCGCGCGGTGGTTCGGGCAGCCAGCCCCAGGCCGCGCCCGCTCCCGCGGCCGCCGCTCCGGCAGCGCCCGCGCGCAGCGGCTCTGGCGCCGGCATGGATGGTCGGGGCAACGTGACCGATTCCTCCAAGGTCGAGGCCGGCAGCGGCCGCACCGTCAAGGGCCTGAACGGCTACGAAGGCGAGATCACCGGCAACCCGGCGCGCAACAGCAAGTTCACCCGCCTGCAGATCGGCATGAGCGCCAAGCAGGTCACCGACCTCGCCGGCCCGCCGACCGACCAGGGCGCCTACGTGACGGGCAAGGCCTTCATTCCGTTCTATTTCGGCAGCGACCGCCACCGTTTCGAGATGACCTACAAGGGCCAGGGACGGCTGATCTTCGCGGGTGGCGGCATGGGTGAATACACCAGCGGCAACCTGATCTGGATCATTCACAACGCCAACGAATCGGGCTACCGCTAAACCACCCCGGGACCCGGCCGCTTGACCGGGTCTTTGTTTTCCGTGCTACATTCCGCCCCTATGTCCGCCCTCCGCGCTTACTTTTTTGCCTACTTTTGGTTCCCGGTTTCCGGCGGACGAGAGGCGAGCGCGTAAAGCAAACGAACACCCTCCCAAAACCGCCGGCGCCCCAAGCCCCGGCGGTTTTTTTATGCCCTGACGATATTCACTCCAACAAGGAACAGCACCATGAGCACGAACACTGCCCCGGCCAGCGACAGCTGGTATGCGAGCGTCGAAAAAACCAGCAAGACCGACGACGAACGCATCAAGGACATCAACGTGCTGCCCCCTCCTGAACATCTGATCCGCTTTTTCCCGATCCGCGGTACGTCGGTCGAAACGCTGATCGAGGGCACCCGCCGCAACATCCACAACATCATGGCCGGCAAGGACGACCGGCTGCTGGTGATCATGGGCCCCTGTTCGATCCACGACCCGGCCGCCGCCGTCGAGTACGCCAAGCGCCTGAAGGTCGAGCGCGAAAAATACGCCGGCACGCTCGAGATCGTGATGCGCGTGTACTTCGAGAAGCCGCGCACCACCGTCGGCTGGAAGGGCCTGATCAATGACCCGTACCTGGACGAGAGCTTCCGCATCGACGAGGGCCTGCGCATCGCGCGCCAGCTGCTGATCGACATCAACCGCATCGGCCTGCCGGCGGGCAGCGAGTTCCTCGACGTGATCTCGCCCCAGTACATCGGCGACCTGATCTCCTGGGGCGCCATCGGTGCGCGCACCACCGAAAGCCAGGTGCACCGCGAACTCGCCTCGGGCCTTTCGGCCCCCATCGGCTTCAAGAACGGCACCGACGGCAACATCCGCATCGCCACCGACGCCATCCAGGCCGCAGCCCGCGGCCATCACTTCCTCTCGGTGCACAAGAACGGCCAGGTCGCGATCGTGCAGACCAACGGCAACCGCGACTGCCACGTGATCCTGCGCGGCGGCAAGGCGCCGAACTACGACGCCGCCAGTGTCGAAGCCGCCTGCAAGGACCTCGAAGCCGCCAAGCTGCCGCCCACGCTGATGGTCGACTGCAGCCACGCGAACAGTTCCAAGCAGCACCAGAAGCAGATCGACGTGGCCAAGGACATCGCGGGCCAGATCGCCGGCGGTTCGAACCGCGTGTTCGGCGTGATGGTCGAGAGCCACCTGCAGGCCGGCGCCCAGAAGTTCACGCCGGGCAAGGACAAGATCTCGGGCCTCGAATACGGCAAGAGCATCACCGACGCCTGCATTGGCTGGGACGATTCGATGCGGGTGCTCGAGACGCTGTCGCAGGCCGTGAAGGCCCGCCGCGGCTGAAAACGGTCAGAGCATCCCGGCCAGGTCGGGCCAGTGGTGCCGCATCGACGCCGCCTCGTCGCTGTCGGGCGGCACCATGGAGAAGTCGGCAAAGTCGAAGCCCGGGCCGACCATGCAGGCGACCAGCGTGTAGTCGCCTGACGAATGGCCTTGGATCGGGCGGGCTGCCTGCCACTGGCCGGCTGGCACCACGTGCTGGGGGCGTGTGCCGTGCGTGTCGACCGGCCCCAGCCGCACATGGGCCGGCGCCGTTCGCATCGCGGCATCGCAGGTCCACAACGCCAACGGCACGCCTTCGAGATGCACCCAGACTTCGTCGGACAGCACTCGGTGCCAACGCGAATGCTGGCCCGCCTCGAGCAGGAAATAGATGCTGGTGAGTGCGCTGCGGAGCGCCCGGCCGTCGATTGGGGTGACGCTGGCTGGTGAACGGAACACCTCGCTGTACCAGCCGCCCTCGGGATGGGGCTGCAACTTCAGGCTGTCGATCAGTTCCCGGGCGCGCATGGTGCTCATGATGCCGCCGCGGCACGCAGGGCTGCGAGCAGTTTGTCGTGCACGCCGCCGAAGCCGCCGTTGCTCATGCAGAGGATGTGATCGCCCGGCCGCGCAGCCGCGACGATCTGGGCCATCAGCGGCTCGATGGCCCCGGCAACCTGCGCGCGGTCGCCCATCGGCGCCAGGGCCGCGGCGGCATCCCAGTCGAGTCCGGCCGTGTGGCAGAACGAGAGATCGGCCGACTCCAGGCTCCACGGCAGCTGCGCGGCCATGACGCCCAGCTTCATCGTGTTGCTGCGCGGCTCGAAGGCCGCGAGGATGCGCTCACTTTTCTTGCCGGCGTCGTCGAGCTTCTTGCGCAGGCCGTCGAGCGTGGTGCGGATGGCGGTGGGGTGATGGGCGAAGTCGTCGTAGACCGTGATCGCGCCGCCCTTGCGTTCGACTGTGCCGCGCAGCTCCATCCGCCGGCGCACGTTGCGAAAGCTGCCGAGCGCACGCGCCGCATCGGCCGGCGCAACGCCAACGTGGTCGGCAGCCGCGATGGCGGCCAGCGCATTCATCTGGTTGTGCAGGCCCGAGAGTTCCCACTCGACCCGGCCGACCGTCTCGCCTTGTCGCAGCACGTCGAAGGCGTCGTGCGAGCCGCGGGCCTCCCATTCGCCGCCTGCGCCGAAACGCGCGAGCTCGCTCCAGCAGCCCTGGGCCAGCACCCGCTGCAGGCTTTCTTCGGTGGCATTGACCACCAGTCGCCCGGTGCCGGGCACGGTGCGCACGAGGTGATGGAACTGGCGTTCGATGTCGGCGAGGTCGTCGAAGATGTCCGCGTGATCGAACTCGAGGTTGTTGAGCACGGCGGTGCGCGGCCGGTAGTGCACGAACTTGCTGCGCTTGTCGAAGAAGGCGGTGTCGTACTCGTCGGCCTCGATGACGAAGGCGGCACCGTCGCCGAGGCGAGCCGACACGCCGAAGTCCAGCGGCACGCCGCCCACAAGGAAGCCCGGCGCCTTGCCGCCCTGCTCGAGCGCCCAGGCCAGCATCGAGGTGGTGGTCGTCTTGCCGTGCGTGCCGGCCACGGCCAGCACATGGCGGCCCAGCAGCACATGCTCGGCCAGCCATTGCGGGCCGCTGGTGTAGGGCTTCCCAGCGTCGAGGATGGCTTCCATCAGCGGGAACTTGGGGCTGCCGTCCGGCAGGCGCGCCCTCGAAACCACGTTGCCGACCACGAACATGTCGGGTGCGAGAGCGAGTTGATCGGCGCCGAAACCCTCGATCAGGTCGATGCCGAGGGCGCGCAGCTGGTCGCTCATTGGCGGGTACACGCCGGCGTCGCAGCCCGTGACCCGGTGGCCCGCTTCGCGCGCCAGGGCGGCCAGGCCACCCATGAACGTGCCGCAGATACCCAAAATATGAATGTGCATCGGGCGATTCTAGGGACGCGGAATACGGGGCCTGTCCCGCAAGCCGGGCCTTCGCCCCGAGCTTCATGTTGATTTCGTGTGCATGACGCCTACTGCGGGCAAAATGCCCCGATGGACACGTCCAAGCGTGAAATCGCCGCCACCGCAGCCCGCCTTGTCGTCGAGGAAGGGCTGGAATATGGTCCCGCCAAACGACGGGCCCTGCGTGACCTGGGCTTGTCGGCGCGCACTTCGCTGCCGAACAACGACGAAGTCGAGGCCGAGGTGCGCGACTACATCGCGCTGTTCTGCGCCGACACCCAGCCGCAAGAATTGCACGCGCTGCGACTGCTGGCACTCGAGTGGATGGAGCGAATGGCCGCCTTCCGCCCGCATATCGGCGGCGCCGTATGGCACGGCACGGCCACCCGGCTGTCGGACATCTACATACAGATGTTCTGCGATGATTCCAAATCCGCCGAGATCGCCCTCATCGACCATCATGTGGATTACGAACCCCGCATGGTTACCGGCTTCCATGGCGAGCAGGTCGAAGCCTTGAGCGTGCATGCGCCAAGCCGCGCGCTCGGCGAGGAAATCGGCGTCCACCTGCTGGTCTACGACCTCGACGACCTGCGTGGCGCCCTCAAGCCCGACGCCCAGGGGCGCACGCCGCGCGGCGATCTGCCCGCATTGCGCCGACTGATTGAAAGAGAAAAGGACAAGTGAATGACTTCTTCGCCGACACGACGCGGCATGCTCTATGGCGGCGTGGCGGCGGTGGCCGCCGCTGCCGGGGTGGGTGGCGCCTGGTGGCGGGAACGCAGCGCCGGCAGCAATGTGGCGGGTGGCGAGCAACTCGACGCGACCTTCTGGGCCCAGAAATTCGAACGGCCTGAGGGCGGTGAACTTGTCTTCTCGAGCCTCCGCGGCAAGCCGCTGCTGCTGAACTTCTGGGCGACATGGTGCCCGCCCTGTGTCGAAGAAATGCCGATGATCGACACCTTCTTTCGCGAACATGGCGCCAACGGATGGCAAGTGGTCGGATTGGCCATCGACCAGCCCAGCGCGGTACGCAAGTTCCTGCAACGCACCCCGGTCACCTATCCCACCGGCTTGGCCGGGCTGCAAGGCACGGAGCTGGTCAAGAACCTGGGCAATACCGGTGGTGGATTGCCCTTCACGCTGGTGCTGAACGGTAACGGCTCTGTTGCAGCTCGTAAAATGGGCAAGCTCGAAACCGCCGATCTAGAGACTTGGCGGCGCGAACTTGTTCATGGTTAGAATCGGCCGCCCAAGCTGGCGTTAGCCACCAAACGCTGAAAATCGCCGATTTTCAGCCCAATTATATCCGAATGACCGGCAAAGCCGGCACTGGAGTCCCATGGATCTGCGCAAACTCAAGACACTGATCGATTTGGTGTCCGAATCGAATATTTCCGAACTGGAAATCACCGAAACCGAAGGCAAGGTTCGCATCGTCAAGGGCGGCGGCGCCGCTCCGGTGCAGTATGTGCAAACCCTGGCAGCGCCGCCTGCTGCCGCCCCGGTGGCAGGCGCACCTGTTGCCCCGGCCGCCGCAAGCGCCCCCGCAGCCGAAGCCGCTCCGGCCGGCCACGCAGTCAAGTCGCCCATGGTCGGCACGTTCTATCGTTCGTCGAGCCCGGGCGCACCGGCCTTTGTCGAAATCGGCAGCAAGGTGAATGAGGGCGACACGATCTGCATCATCGAAGCGATGAAGATCCTCAACGAAATCGAAGCGGACAAGTCCGGCACGATCACCCAGATCCTCGGCGAAAACGGGCAAGCGGTCGAATACGGCCAGCCGCTGTTCATCATCGAGTGACCATGTTCAAGAAGATCCTGGTTGCCAACCGGGGGGAGATTGCCCTCCGGATTCAGCGCGCCTGCAGCGAGATGGGCATCAAGGCCGTGATGGTCTATTCCGAAGCCGATCGCGAGGCCAAGTACGTCAAGCTGGCGCAGGAAGCCGTGTGCATCGGCCCGGCGCCTTCGGGGCAGAGCTACCTCAACATGCCGGCGATCATCTCGGCGGCCGAAGTGACCGATGCCGAAGCCATCCACCCCGGCTACGGCTTCCTGAGCGAGAACGCGAACTTCGCCGAACGCGTGGAGCAGAGCGGCTTCCAGTTCATCGGCCCGACACCGGACAACATCCGCACGATGGGCGACAAGGTCTCGGCCAAGCAGGCCATGATCAAGGCCGGCGTGCCTTGCGTGCCCGGCTCCGAGGGCGAGCTCTCGGACGACGCCGCCACCAACAAGCGCATTGCCCGTGCGATCGGCTACCCGGTCATCATCAAGGCGGCGGGCGGCGGCGGTGGCCGCGGCATGCGCGTGGTGCACACCGAGGCGGCGCTGGTCAACGCGATCCAGATGACCAAGGCGGAAGCCGGCGCGGCCTTCAGCAATCCGGCCGTGTACATGGAGAAGTTTCTCCAGAACCCGCGCCACATCGAGATCCAGATCCTCGCCGACAAGCACAAGAACGCGGTCTACCTGGGCGAGCGCGACTGCTCCATGCAGCGCCGCCACCAGAAGGTGATCGAGGAATCGCCGGCCCCCGGCATTCCGCGCAAGCTGATCGAGAAGATCGGCGAGCGCTGCGCTGCGGCCTGCAAGAAGATCGGCTACCGCGGCGCCGGCACCTTCGAGTTCCTCTATGAGAACGGCGAGTTCTACTTCATCGAGATGAACACGCGCGTGCAGGTGGAGCACCCGGTGACCGAGTTCACCACCGGCATCGACATCGTGAAGACGCAGATCATGGTGGCCGCCGGCGAGAAGCTGCCGTTCACCCAGCGCCAGATCGAGATGCGCGGCCACGCCATCGAGGTGCGCATCAACGCCGAAGACGCGTGGAAGTTCACGCCGTCGCCAGGCCGCATCACGATGTGGCACCCGCCGGGCGGCCCTGGTGTGCGCGTCGATTCGCATGCGTACACCAACTACTTCGTGCCCCCGAACTACGACTCGATGATCGGCAAGATCATCGTGTACGGCGACACGCGCGAGCAGGCCATGGCGCGCATGCGCACGGCGCTGAACGAGACCGTGATCGAAGGCATCCAGACCAACATCCCGCTGCACCGCGAGCTGATGGTCGACGCCAAGTTCATGGCCGGCGGCACCAACATCCACTACCTCGAAGAGTGGCTCGCGGCGCACAAGCGCTGACCCACGAGACGACGCCATGTTCGAACTTCGCCTGATGGCACCGGAAGACCGGGTCGAAATGCTCAGCGACGCGCTCGATGCACTCGATGCGCTGAGCGTGTCCGTCGAGGACGCCGACGCGCAGACCGATGCCGAGCAGGCGCTGTTCGGCGAGCCCGGCATGCCGCCGCCCAAGGAGGGCTGGCAGCGTTCGCGCGTGATCGCGCTCTTCCCCGATGAGGCGCTTGCGAAAGAGGCCGCATCACTGCTCGCGCTGCAGGACTTCTTTGAAGGCTGCTCCGTGCTTGGCGTGGCGAATGTGCCCGAGCAGGATTGGGTGCGGCTCACGCAATCGCAATTCGCGCCGGTCGAGATCACGCCCGAGTTCTGGATCGTGCCGACCTGGCACGAGCCGCCCGCGCAGGCGAAGCAGCTGATTCGCCTGGATCCGGGTCTGGCCTTCGGCACCGGCACGCATCCCACCACGCGCATGTGCCTGCGCTGGATCGCAAAGCAGGGCGAGGGCGCTTTCGGCAAGCAGCGCGTGCTCGACTACGGTTGCGGCTCCGGCATCCTGGCGATCGGCGCGGCGAAGTTCGGCGCGCTCGACATCGATGCCGTCGACATCGACGAAGCCGCGGTCTCCTCGACCCGTCTCAATGCCGAAGCCAACGGGGTCAGCCTCAACGCCGGTCTGCCCGAAGCAGCCAAGGGCACCTACGACACCGTGCTCGCCAACATTCTTGCCACGCCGCTCAAGCTGCTCGCGCCGCTGCTGCGCAGCCACGTGGCGCCTGGCGGATCGCTGGTGATGGCCGGCATCCTCGAGCGCCAGGCCGACGAGCTGAAAGAAGCCTACGCGCCGTATGCGACCCTTGAGGTCAGCGACAGCGAGGACGGCTGGATCCTCATGACGGCACGCTGCTGAGCAGCGGGGCCGGGTTTTCGCACTGCCGCGCGCCATTCGCGCCGTTCATGCGATAGGGGCCCAACCCTACAATCGCCCGGTCATGAGCCTCGTCACGCGTTGCCCCGCCTGCACCACCACCTTCAAGGTGGTGCGCGATCAGCTTCGCATCTCGGACGGTTGGGTGCGTTGCGGCCGGTGCAGCCATGTGTTCGATGCGACGCTCGACCTGCACGAATCTTCCGACGGGGCGCCTGCACCGTCGTCGGCGAATGCCAATCCGCCTGCACTGGTCGAGCCTTCCTCCGAGAGCCGGGCCGACGCGCCGTCGCAGCCTTCCCAGGCCTCCGAAGACGCAGATTTCTTCGATGACGAGTCTGAAGAGCACGCCCAGGCCGAGATGGCGCATCCGCCGCCAGCGACGGAAGAGCCCGGGCCTGCCGAATTCGCAGTCGCGCCGCCGCCTGAACCATCCTTGCCGGCCCCAGCGCTCGCATTGCCCGCGCACGGCATCATCGCGGACGAGCCGTGGTCCGACCTGGATGTCAGCGAGCCTGCATGGCGGCCGCCGGCGAGCTCGCTGCCGCCGTTCCCGAACATCGACCTGAATCTCGCGCCGCCGCCGCCATCTCCGCCGCCTCCGGTCCCCCCGCTGCCCATCCCGCGCGCCAAAGTGCACGGACTGGTCGAGCCCACCCTCGACGACGGCGCCGAGGAGGGAGAGGAAAAAGAGGAGGACCACCACGACCAGGTCCTGATGCAGAAGGCGCTGCGCCGGGCGCGCATCAAGTCGGCCAAGATCGCGAGCGCCAACAAGTCGCGAGAGGCCAGGGCCGCGGCCAAGGCCGCGTCGTCGTCGATGGTTCGGGAGGCGAGCGAGCCGGAGGAGGGTCCCGTCTCGCTGCCGCCGATGTTCGCGGAGCGCGAAGAAGACCACCATTTTTCCGACGACGAAGAGCACGACACCCAGGCGCCCGGTTTCTGGCAGCGCAAGGGCGTGCGGCTGCTGCTGGTCGTCCTGGCGCTGCTCGCTGTCCTGCTGCTCATCGTGCAGATCGTTCGCCACGAGCGCGATGGCATCGTCGCGCGCCAGCCGGGCCTGCGTCCCGCGCTGGCGGCGCTGTGCCAGTACACCGGCTGCGAACTCTCGGCGCTGCGCCAGATCGGCGACATCATGATCGAGGGCGCCGCCTTCGCGCGCGAGAAGAGCGGCGGCAACGACTATCGCCTCAGCTTCACCTTGCGCAACGGCGCCACCGTGCCGCTCGCGATGCCGGCCGTCGAGCTGTCGCTGCTCGACACGCAGGAGCGCGCGGTGGTGCGGCGCGTGCTGACGCCCGTGGACTACGGCGCACCGTCGGTGCTCGCGGCGCGCGCCGATCGCGCAGCTTCGTTGCCGCTGACCTTGTCGCCGACGGAAGCGGCTGCGCTGCCGCCCATCGCGGGCTACCGCGTGGAAGCCTTCTATCCCTAGCCGGGCGCTTGCACGCAAGCCGTCGTCCTTCCTTTATCCATCTTCTTTCAACGAAAACGGTCCACCCATGGCAGCAGTGATTTGCGGTTCCCTCGCGTTCGACACCATCATGACTTTCGAGGGACGGTTCGCCGATCAGATCCTTCCGGACCAGCTGCACATCCTGAACGTGTCGTTCCTCGTGCCGGGCCTGCGTCGCGACTTCGGCGGCTGCGCCGGCAATATCGCCTACAGCCTCAACGCGCTGGGCGGCACGGCACTGCCGATGGCCACGCTCGGCAGCGACGGTGCCGACTACCTGGAGCGCATGCGCTCGCTGGGCATCGACACCGAGTTCGTGCGCCAGCTCGACGACACCTTCACCGCGCAGGCGATGATCATGAACGACGTCGACAACAACCAGATCACCGCGTTCCACCCCGGTGCGATGCAGCAGGCGCACATCACCAAGGTGGCTGCGCGCGAGGACATCAAGGTCGGCATCATCGCGCCCGACGGCCGCGAGGCGATGCTGCAGCACGCGGAACAATTCGCTGCCGCCGGCATTCCGTTCGTGTTCGATCCGGGTCAGGGCCTGCCGATGTTCGACGGCGATGCGCTCAAGCACTTCGTCGATCTCGCGAGCTGGGTCGTGGTCAACGACTACGAAGGAAAGATGCTGTCGCAGCGCACAGGCTGGAGCCTGGCGGAGATTTCCAAGCGCGTGCGCGGCCTGGTGGTCACGCTGGCGGCCGAGGGCTGCGAGGTCTGGATCGATGGCGAGCGCGAACATGTGCCGGGCGTGATGCCCACCGCCGTGGTCGAGCCCACGGGTTGCGGCGACGCATGGCGCGGCGCGCTGCTGTTCGGTCTGGAAAAGGAATGGCCGCTCGCGCAATGCGCGGCACTGGGCAACCGCATCGGCGCGCTCAAGATCGCGCAGCGCGGACCGCAGAACTACCAGGTCGACCGCAAGGCCCTGGGCCTGTAAGAAGCCTCTTCTTCGAGCGCCCATAAAAAAACCCGACACCGTGAGGTGCCGGGTTTTTTGCCGTCAAGGCGCTGAGATTACTCAGGGCTTGCTGGCCGTAGGAAACGGCCAAGCTGCCTGGGGATTCAGCGTCGTTTGCGCGGCAGGGGCAGGCGCTACAGCAGCCTTGGCGGGTGCCTTGGCAGCCTTCTTTGCAGCAGGCTTCTTGGCAGCAGCGGCAGGCTTGGCAGCGGGCTTTTTCGCGGCTTTCTTGGCCGCAGCCTTTTTCGCAGGAGCCTTCTTGGCGGCGGCCTTCTTTGCAGGGGCCTTCTTGGCAGCGGCCTTCTTGGCAGGAGCTTTCTTCGCCGCAGCCTTCTTCGCAGGCGCCTTCTTGGCAGCGGCCTTCTTCGCCGGAGCCTTCTTCGCAGCGGCCTTCTTGGCCGGTGCTGCCTTCTTCGCTGCTACCTTCTTGGCAGGAGCCTTCTTGGCGGCGACCTTCTTGGCAGCAACCTTCTTGGCCGGAGCCTTCTTCGCTGCTACCTTCTTCGCCGGAGCCTTCTTGGCCGCGACCTTCTTTGCCGGAGCCTTCTTTGCAGCGGCTTTCTTAGCCGGCGCTTTCTTTGCAGTTGCCATTTCTATTTCTCCTTGATCAAGTTGAAAAAATCAACCTATTGAAGCACTCCACGCACGTTGGGAGCGTGAAGCGATTCATGGCGTTGGAATCTGAGCCCCAGCACCATGAACACCTGAGCCCTCGTCCATGCCGCGCTCTTTGGCGCGATCGGTGGCAAGGGCAATTCTTGAATTCATTAATTCTTATCGGAAAGATTCAATCCCAGGAGAGCGCACCACCCGACTGGTACTCGATCACGCGGGTTTCGAAAAAGTTGCGCTCTTTCTTCAGGTCAATCATTTCGCTCATCCAGGGGAACGGGTTTTCTTCGTTCGGGAAGAGCGTTTCGAGGCCGATCTGCTGTGCGCGCCGGTTGGCGATGTACCGCAGGTAGCCCTTGAACATGGAGGCGTTCATGCCGAGCACGCCGCGCGGCATGGTGTCTTCGGCGTATTTGTATTCGAGCTCGACGGCCCTCATGAAGAGGTCCTTGATCTCGGCCTTGAACTCGGAGGTCCAGAGGCCGGGGTTCTCGAGCTTGAGTTGGTTGATCAGGTCGATGCCGAAATTGCAGTGCATCGACTCGTCGCGCAGGATGTACTGGTACTGCTCGGCGGCACCGGTCATCTTGTTCTGGCGGCCGAGCGCGAGGATCTGCGTGAAGCCGACGTAGAAGAAGAGACCTTCCATCAGGCAGGCGAACACGATGAGCGACTTGAGCAGCGTCTGGTCGGTCTCGTGGGTGCCGGTCTTGAAGTGCGGGTCACTGATGGCGTCGATGAACGGGAGCAGGAACTGGTCCTTCTCGCGGATCGACTGCACTTCGTTGTACGCGTTGAAGATCTCGCTCTCGTCCAGGCCGAGCGACTCGACGATGTACTGGTACGCGTGCGTGTGGATCGCTTCCTCGAAGGCCTGGCGCAGCAGGAACTGGCGGCATTCAGGGGCCGTGATGTGGCGGTAGGTGCCCAGCACGATGTTGTTGGCGGCCAGCGAGTCGGCGGTCACGAAGAAGCCGAGGTTGCGCTTGACGATGCGGCGTTCGTCTTCGGTCAGGCCGTTCGGGTCCTTCCACAACGCGATGTCGCGCGTCATGTTCACTTCCTGCGGCATCCAGTGGTTGGCGCAGGTGGCGAGGTACTTTTCCCAGGCCCACTTGTACTTGAACGGCACCAGCTGGTTGACGTCGGTCTGGCCGTTGATGATGCGCTTGTCGGAGGCCTTGACGCGTTGCGCCACGACGGTAACCGAAGCGGGAGCAACCTGGCGCAGCGGTGCGGCGGCGCCGTCATCGAGCGTGCGCGGAGCAGACGATGCGGGTTGTGCAATCGACGAAGTCGGAGCGTCCACCGAACGGCCTGCGGGCAAGCCGCTGGTCGATGCGTTGTGGTGCTGCAATCCTTGTTGCATATCCTTTGGTAAGGAGGGCTTGACTTCTTCGTCCCAGGTCAACATAGAAAAATCCAATGCTCAAATTATCGGAGTAACGATGTGAGTTGCAAAGTGCTCGTTCACATCGCGCGCCATTTATGTGGTTGTTATGTTGCTCGCATGCATCGCGCGATGTCAGTCAATGGCTTCATTGCTTGAACGTCGCGCGACTTTCGCATGCACCTCACTGACTCACTGTCGCGAGCATCGGCGTGTCACTGGCACGCTTCACAGGTCGGATCGTCCACACCGCAGAAGGCGATGTCGGTGGCAGGCATCGCGCTCATCTGTGCCTTCGCTGCAGCAGCGGCGGCTTCGAGTGCGCTCATGCCCGAGGGTGCGTCGTTGCCCGACGACACCGCATTGAGACGGCCCGATTGCACCGTCGATTTTTCTGCGTGCGTCGCGCTCTGCGTGCGCAGGTAGTAGGTCGTCTTCAGGCCGCGCAGCCATGCGAGCTTGTAGGTGTCGTCGAGCTTCTTGCCCGATGCGCCGGCCATGTAGATGTTGAGCGACTGCGCCTGGTCGATCCACTTCTGGCGACGCGAGGCGGCTTCGACGAGCCACGTGGTTTCCACTTCGAACGCGGTGGCGTAGAGCGCCTTCACGTCCTGCGGCACGCGGTCGATGGGACGCAGCGAGCCGTCGAAGTGCTTCAGGTCCATCACCATCACGTCGTCCCACAGGCCCAGGCGCTTCAGGTCACGCACCAGGTAGTGGTTGATCACGGTGAATTCGCCCGACAGGTTCGACTTGACCGAGAGGTTGCCGAAGCACGGCTCGATCGAGGCGTCCACGCCGATGATGTTCGAGATGGTCGCCGTCGGTGCGATGGCCACGCAGTTCGAATTGCGCATGCCGTCGGCCTTGATCTTCTGGCGCAGCGCGTCCCAGTCGAGGGTGGCCGAGCGGTCGACCTCGACGTAGCCGCCGCGTGCCTGCTCGAGCAGGTCGAGCGTGTCGATCGGAAGGATGCCCTTGTCCCACAGCGAGCCCTTGTAGCTCGAGTACTTGCCGCGTTCCTTGGCCAGCTCGGTCGAGGCCCAGTAGGCGTGGTAGCAGATGGCTTCCATCGACTCGTCGGCGAACTGCACGGCTTCCTGCGAAGCGTAGGGAATGCGCAGTTCGTACAGCGCGTCCTGGAAGCCCATGAGGCCCAGGCCCACCGGACGGTGGCGCAGGTTCGAGTCGCGCGCCTTCTTCACGGCGTAGTAGTTGATGTCGATCACGTTGTCGAGCATGCGCATCGCGGTCGAGATCGTCCGCTTGAGCTTTTCCTGGTCGACCTTGCCGTCCTTCAGATGCTGCAGCAGGTTCACCGAACCCAGGTTGCAGACGGCCGTTTCGGTGTCGCTGGTGTTCAGCGTGATCTCGGTGCAGAGGTTCGACGAGTGCACGACACCCGCATGCTGCTGTGGCGAGCGCACGTTGCAGGCGTCCTTGAACGTGATCCAGGGATGGCCGGTCTCGAACAGCATCGTGAGCATCTTGCGCCACAGGTCCGAGGCCTGGATGGTGCGCGCGGGCTTGATCTCGCCGCGGGCAGCCTTTTCTTCGTAGGCGACGTAGGCTTTTTCGAAGTCGGCGCCGAACAGGTCGTGCAGGTCAGGCACGTTGGAGGGCGAGAACAGCGTCCAGGTGCCCTTTTCCATCACGCGGCGCATGAAGAGGTCGGGGATCCAGTTGGCCGTGTTCATGTCGTGCGTGCGGCGGCGGTCGTCGCCGGTGTTCTTGCGCAGTTCCAGGAACTCTTCGATGTCGAGGTGCCACGACTCGAGGTACGTGCAGACCGCGCCCTTGCGCTTGCCGCCCTGGTTCACGGCCACGGCGGTGTCGTTCACCACCTTCAGGAAGGGCACCACGCCCTGCGATTCGCCGTTGGTGCCCTTGATGTGGCTGCCGAGCGCGCGCACGCGGGTCCAGTCGTTGCCCAAGCCGCCCGCGAATTTCGAGAGCAGCGCGTTTTCCTTGATTGACTCGTAGATGCCGTCCAGATCGTCGGGCACGGTGGTCAGGTAGCAGCTGGACAGCTGCGAGCGCAGCGTGCCGGCGTTGAATAGGGTCGGCGTGCTCGACATGAAGTCGAACGACGACAGCACTTCGTAGAACTCGATGGCGCGGGCTTCGCGGTCGATCTCGCCGAGCGACAGGCCCATGGCCACGCGCATGAAGAAAGCCTGCGGCAGTTCGATGCGGGTCTTGCGCACGTGCAGGAAGTAGCGGTCGTACAGCGTCTGCAGGCCCAGGTAGTCGAACTGGTTGTCGCGTTCGGCCTTGAGGGCCGCGCCCAGGCGGGGCAGGTCGTACTGCAGCAGCTTCTCGTCGAGCAGGTCGTTCTCCACGCCCTTCTTGATGAACTGCGGGAAGTAGTCGGCGTAGGCGGTGGCGCGTTCGGCGGGCATCACTTCGCGGCCGACGATCTCCTTGAAGATCGTGTGCAGCAAGAGGCGCGCGGTGGCGAAGGTGTAGTCGGGGTCTTTCTCGATCAGCGTGCGGGCCGCCAGGATCGAGGCCTTGTAGACCTCGTCGAGCGGCACGCCGTCGTACAGGTTGCGCATCGTCTCGGCGACGATCGGTGCGGCGGTGATGCTGTCGCCCAGGTTCTCGCAGGCCGATTCGATCAGGCCCTTGAGCTGGTTCAGGTCGAGCGCGACGCGTTCGCCGTTGTCCAGCACATGCAGCGTCGGCGTGGCTGGCGCTTCCTGCTCGACCTGCTTGGAACGCTCCTGCGTGCGGCGTTCGCGATACAGCACGTAGGCACGCGCGATTTCATGGTGGCCGCCGCGCATCAGGCCGAGCTCGACCTGGTCCTGCACGTCTTCGATGTGGAAGGTGCCGCCGCCCGGACGCGAGCGCACCATGGCGCGGATCACGCCTTGCGTGAGCACGTCGACCGTCTCGCGCACGCTGGCCGAAGCCGCGCCCTGGGTGCCGTGCACGGCCAGGAAGGCCTTCATCATCGCGATGGCGATCTTGTTCGGCTCGAAGGGAACGACGGCGCCGTTGCGGCGGATGATCTGGTAGTGCGCGAGGTTCTGGCCGGCGGGCGAGCCGGCGGTGTCACGCTGTTGTTGGGGAGGCGTGGAGGGAACGGCACGCGGGGTCGATGGGGTGTTCAGGGCTGTTTGCATTCGCTTCCTCTCGGTTGGCAATTCTTGTTGGGTGGCGACGCCTTGGCTGGGCGCCGCGCCGGCGTTGTTGACCGGACGGAGGACACTATATCTAGGGTGCCAGGGGTCTACAAGCCACTACAGGTAGTGTTTTGTGAGTGATTCACCTACTGCGGGTATCTCTCTAGGCATAGGCCATGGCTGGCGATGCCGCGTCAATACTGGCCTATGGTCGCGCAACCCGCATGGGACGTGGCTTGCAAGCCGATTTGAGCCTGCAAGCCGCATGGTTGCTGCGGTTCGCATTTGCATTCTCGAAAGCGATGTGACCCGAGGGCAGGGCATCGCGGGGCGTCACGCGATTGAAAAAATTAGCGCTCCATCACAGATGGGGGAAACATCTGTGATTTCCAGCCCAGTTGCGCGTGCAGCAATCGCCAATCGAAGCCCGCGCCGGGGTCCTGTTTCCGGCCCGGCGCGATGTGCTCGTGACCGGCGATGAATGCGATGGCGTAGTGCTGCGCGATCGCGGGGCAGAG
Source organism: Variovorax trehalosi (assembly GCF_051216415.1). Classification (NCBI taxonomy): domain Bacteria; kingdom Pseudomonadati; phylum Pseudomonadota; class Betaproteobacteria; order Burkholderiales; family Comamonadaceae; genus Variovorax; species Variovorax trehalosi. The sequence goes on along the minus strand of NZ_JBPJZG010000010.1, from coordinate 29,237 downwards.
GCTGGCGAGCGTCTCGTACTGCGCGGCTTCGAAGGTCTGGCCCTCGAGGCCTTCGAGCTCGATGCCGATCGAGTCGTCGTTGCAGTTGCTGCGGCCGCGCCACGACGACACGCCTGCATGCCATGCACGGTCGTCGCAGCTCACGAACTGCCAGAGCTCGCCGTTGCGGCGCACGTAGAAATGCGAGGACACCTCGATGCCGCGAATCGACTGGAAGTAGGGATGCGCATCCCAGTCGAGCCGGTTGGTGAAGAGCCGCTGCACCGCATCGCCGCCGTATTCGCCGGGCGGCAGGCTGATCGAATGCAGCACGATGAGGTCGGTCTGCGCGTCGCTCGGCCGGGGGCCGAAATTCGGCGAGGGCAGGGCTTTCGCGAAGCGGTACCAGCCGGCCCGCCAGAGCCCGTCGCCGGCGGGCGGCGTGTCGTGTGCGGCGTCTTCAGTCGTCGACATGGCTGCTGGCGCCATCGTCGCCGTTGGGCGTGGTGATGCCCAGCCGCGCGATGCGGTAGCGGATCTGGCGCAGGCTCATGCCCAGGCGCGCGGCGGCCGCGGTGCGGTTGAAGCCGCTCTCGTGCAAGGCACGCACGAGGATCTCGCGCTCCTGCTGGTCGAGGTAGGCCTGCAGGTCGGAGGGCAGAGGTGGCGGCGCGGGCTTGACCTCTGCCACCGGTGCCGGTGCGACAACGACCGATGCCTGCTCATCGCTGCGAGGCGCGAGCTGTGCAGGCGTGGCCGATGCCACGTCGGCAGCCGCCATCGCCGTCGCGACATTGCCGCCCATCAGGTCGAGGTGCAGCTCGTCGCCGTCGTTGAGCGCGACCGCGCGGTGCAGCAGGTTTTCGAGCTCGCGCACGTTGCCGTCGAGCGGGTGCAGCGCCAGGCGGCGAAGCAGCTCGGCCGACAGATGCGGCACGGGCAGCCCGCCGTCCTGCGCGATGCGCGCGAGCAGCGCAGCGCAGAGCGCGGGCAGGTCCTCGCGGCGGTCGCGCAACGCGGGCACCGCGATTTCGATCACGTTGAGGCGGTAGAAAAGGTCCTGCCGGAATCGGCCGGCCTGCACCTCGGCGTGCAGGTCTTTGTGGGTGGCGCTCACGATGCGCACGTCGACCGCTTCTTCCTGCGTCGAGCCGATCGAGCGCACGCTGCGCTCCTGGATGGCGCGCAAGAGCTTCGACTGCATGGCCAGCGGCAGGTCGCCGATCTCGTCGAGGAACAGCGTGCCGCTGCGCGCGGCCTGGAAGTAGCCGTCGCGGTCCTGCGAGGAGCCGGTGTACGAGCCTTTCTTCGCGCCGAAGAATTCGGCTTCAAGCAGGTTCTCGGGAATCGCGCCGCAGTTGACTGCGACGAACGGCCCGTCGCTGCGCTGGCTGCACGCATGCACCGCACGTGCCACCAGTTCCTTGCCGGTACCGGACTCGCCGCGCACCAGCACCGGCGCCATGCCACGCGCCACCTTGGCGATACGCGACTTGACCAGGCGCATCGGGTCCGACTCGCCCACCAGGCGATCGAGCGCCGCAACGCCGCTGCTGCCGGTGACCGAGGCGGCCCCGGCGCGCTCGCTGGTGCTTGCAACGGCAGCCTTCTCCGGCTTGACCTGCACGACGGGCGCCCGCGTGGCCTGCACCGCGGAGGCAACCACGGCACGAAACTGCTTCAGGTCGACCGGCTTCGTGAGGTAGTCGAACGCACCCGCCTTGAGCGCCTCGACCGCGTTCTCCGCCGAGCCGTAGGCCGTCATCACCACGCAGCGCTCGCTGCGCTGGTTCTTCTGGATGCGATGGATGATCTCCATGCCCTGTCCGTCGGGCAGTCGCATGTCGGTGATCACCGCATCGAAGCGCCCGGCCTCCAGGTGCTGCCAGGCTTCGGACACGCTGCCCGCGGCCTCGACGTGATAGCCCTCGCGCAGCAGCGTCAGTTCATACAGCGTGCGCAGGTCGGGCTCGTCGTCGATGACAAGAATCTGCGCGGGACGCGGGGCGGAAGACAGTGGGGTGCTCACGACGCTATTGTGTCAGTCGGTTCTCGCTGGCGGCGAAGCTGACGAAGAATTCATTGCCCTCGGGCCCGCCCGCCGCGAGCGCCCGCCGCTCGTAGCCGATGGTGGCGCCATGGCGCCGGCACAGCTCGCGGCAGAGAAAAAGGCCCAAGCCGCTGGAGCGGCTTTCGGACGAGAAGAAGGGCTCGAACAGGTGACGCTGCACCGCCGGCTCCAGCGGCGCGCCGTCGCTCCACACCTGCAGGGCCGGGCGGTTGGTGCCCGCGCGCTGCAGCGTGGTGATGACCTGGATCGCGCCCTCGCCCTTGCTCGCATAGCGCGATGCGTTGTCCAGCAGGTTCACCAGCAGGCGGCGCAGGTGCTCGGCGTCGAAGCGCACGTCGATGCCGGCCGCGTCGAGCGCGATGCGCACGCCCTTGCGCTGCGTCTGCCGCACCCATTCCTCGGCCAGCACCTGCACCGCCGGGTCGAGCACCACCTGTTCGCCGAGCGAGAGCACGCGCTGCTGGCGCGCGCGCGAGACGTCGAGCACGTCATCCACGATGCGGGCCAGGCGCTGCGCGTTGTGCTGGACCATGTCGGTGAGCTTGCGATGCGCGGGGTCGGTGAGGTCTTCGCTGAGCAGCGCGCTGGCCTGGGCGATGGCCGCCAGCGGATTGCGGATTTCATGGGCCACGGCGGCGGACATGCGCCCCATCGCGGCCAGCTTCTCGGTGCGGATGCGGGCCTCGAGCTCGCGCAGGTCCTGCAGGAACATCACGCAGAGGCTGTCGGCGCGCTTGTCGCTGGTGGGCGTGAGCCGGGTGCGCACGCGCACTTCGCGCGCCGCGCCGCGGGCCTGCGCGACCGGAATCTCCTCGGACTGCGGCGCCCGCCGCGCGAAGGTCTGGCGCGACAGCGCGGCCAGCGCGTGCCAGGCGGGCTGCGCATGCAGCGCGAACGGCAGCGGGAGTTTCGCCAGGCCTTGGCCGAGGATCGCGTCGGCCGCCGGATTGGCCGCATGCACCATGCCTTCGGCATCGATGACCAGCACGCCTTCGGCGAGCGTCTCGATCACCAGGTCGTTGACCTCCGCCTGCATCTGCGCGCTGCTGCGGTTGCGCTGCGCCACCGCCTCTTCGCGTGCCAGCCGGCGCGCCAGCTCGTGCGCGAGCAGGGCCACCACGAAGAGGCCGGTGCCCGTGAGCGCCGACTGGACGAAGCGGGCCGAGGAGTCGCCCGGCTGCTGCAGCCAGTGCCATCCCGCGTCGGCCAGCAGCAGGAGCGTGACGGTGGCCGTGGTGCCCAGGCTCACGATCATCGTGCCGAGCACCGCGCTCATGAGCACCGGCAGCGCGAACAGCGGCGTGTAGTTGACGTTGCCGCCCTGCAGCACCTGCAGTGCGGTGAAGGTGGCGAGGTCGACGCCGATGGTCAGCAGCCAGAGCGTCGAGAAACCGCGGATCGGCGGCTCGAAGTGCGCATAGCGCATCTCCAGCCAGGTGGCGACCAGGTAGCCGGCCGAGATGGCGATGGCCGTCGCCTGCATCGTCTGTCCGAGCGCAAAGGCCACGCCCTGCAGCACCACCAGCACCAGCGCGACGAAGCAGCGCGCGGCCATGAAGCCGCGCCAGAGCCGCAGCAGCGCTGTGCTCTCGCTGCTGCCTGGTTCGAGCACGTCCCAATCGGTGACCGGCTCGCCGCGCGACCAGAGGGGGGTGCTCATGGAGCAGGGGGCGTGTTCAGCCGCGCGCCGCGACAGCGGCCTGACGGTGCGCGGTGCTGCAGTAGACCGCCTCGTCGGGACCGGCGATGGCATCGCTCGCGGGCAGGTGCAGGCCGCAGTGGGCGCAGCGCACCATGGCCTGCGGCGCGCCGACCGCCGTTGGCGCGGCCGGGCGTTGTTGCGCCTTGGCCATGCGCTCGCGCTGGGCGTCGCGCATTTCTTCGCGCCGGTTCTTGCGCCAGAGCCAGATGGCGATCCAGAGCACGGCGAGGACGAGGAGGTATTTCATACGGGAGGGCGCGCCAGCACCACTTCGAGCACGAAGCGGGAGCCCACATAGGCCAGCAGCAGCAGGGCGGAGCCGGCGTAGAGCACGCGGCGGGCCGTGCGGCCGCGCCAGCCGAAGCGCGCACGGCCGATCAGAAGGACCGCGAAAGTGGCCCAGGCGAGCACGGAGAACGTTGTCTTGTGGTCCCACTTCCAGGCGCGGCCCGCGGCGCCGTAGAGCTGCTCGGTGAACAGCAGGCCGGCCAGCAGCGTGGCCGACAGCAGCACGAAGCCCGCGGTCACGAAGCGGAAGGTGAGGCGCTCGAGCGTGAGCAGCGGCACGCCGCCCTCGGGGGGCGCGCCGGTCGTCAGGCGGATCTGTTTCTCGGCGCGCGTGATCAGCCAGGCATGGACCACGGCCGCGCCGAACAGCCCGTAGGAGGCGATGCCCAGCGCGAGGTGCAGAGGAAGCCACGGCGAAGCGGTGACGTGCAGCGGCGTGCCCGGAAACAGGATGGCCAGCAGCACCGCCGCTGCACCCAGCCAGGCAAGAGCGCGCCGCACCTTCAATTGGGGATACAGGCGGCTTTCGATCGCATAGACCGTGAGCACCAGCCATGCCGTGACCGAGAGCGCGGGTGCAAAGCCGAAACGCGGCTCGCTGCCGACCAGCCCATGGGCCAGCACGGCCGCATGCAGAAGCCACGCAATTCCAAGGGCCCACTGGACGGTTTGACGGCTGAGTCGGGCACCCGCAGCAGCGGCAAATCCGTAGGCCGCAGCGGTGGCGATGCCCAGCGCCACGCCGAGTGGGGAGGGGATCGCTAAAATCATCGGCCGGAGTGTACCGGCTCGCCCTTGCGTTCCCCGCGCCCGACTTCAAGTTCTCCCCTCGTCTTTCAGACTTTCCATCCGGCCCGCCGCAGCGGGCAGCAAGGCATCCCTGCTCATGGCCACCGCCCTTACAGAAAAGTTCTCCCGCCTCGTCAAGACGATGAGCGGCCAGGCCCGCATCACCGAAAGCAACGTGCAGGACATGCTGCGCGAGGTGCGCATGGCGCTGCTGGAGGCCGACGTGGCGCTGCCCGTGGTGCGCGACTTCGTCGCCCGGGTGAAGGAAAAGTCGCTGGGCCAGGAAGTGCTCGGTTCGCTCAAGCCGGGCCAGGCGCTGGTCGGCATCGTCAATCGCGAACTCGCCGCCACCATGGGCGAGGGCGTGTCCGACATCAACCTCGCGGCGCAGCCACCGGCGGTGATCCTCATGGCCGGCCTGCAGGGCGCCGGCAAGACCACCACCACCGCCAAGCTGGCCAAGCACCTGATCGAGAAGCGCAAGAAGAAGGTGCTCACGGTGTCGGGCGACGTGTACCGCCCCGCCGCCATCGAACAGCTCAAGACGGTGACCAAGCAGGCCGGCGCCGAATGGTTCCCGAGCACGCCCGACCAGAAGCCGCTGGACATCGCGCGCGCCGCGCTCGACCACGCCAAGCGCCACTACTTCGACGTGCTGCTGGTCGACACGGCAGGCCGTCTCGCGATCGACGAAGTGCTGATGACCGAAATCAAGCAGCTGCATGCAGCGCTCGATCCGGTCGAGACGCTGTTCGTGGTCGATGCCATGCAGGGCCAGGATGCGATCAACACCGCCAAGGCCTTCAAGGAAGCGCTGCCCCTCACCGGCATCATCCTGACCAAGACCGACGGCGATTCGCGCGGCGGCGCGGCGCTGTCGGTGCGCCAGGTCACGGGCGTGCCGATCAAGTTCGCCGGCACGAGCGAGAAGATCGACGGCCTGGAGGTGTTCGACGCCGAGCGGCATGCGGGCCGCATCCTGGGTATGGGCGACATCGTCGCGCTGGTCGAGCAGGTCACGGCCGGCGTCGACGTGGCGGCGGCGCAGAAGCTCGCGGCCAAGGTCAAGAGCGGCGCGGGCTTCGACCTCAACGACTTCCTCGGCCAGCTGCAGCAGATGAAGCAGATGGGTGGCCTGTCCAGCCTGATGGACAAGCTGCCCACGCAGATGGCCGCCAAGGCCACCGAGGCCGACATGACGCGCGCTGAGCGCGACATCCGCCGCAAGGAAGGGATCATCCAGAGCATGACGCCGCTGGAGCGCCGCAAGCCCGAGCTGCTCAAGGCCACGCGCAAGCGCCGCATCGCGGCCGGCGCGGGCGTGCAGGTTCAGGAAGTGAACCGCCTGCTCAACGAGTTCGAGCAGATGCAGGGGATGATGAAGAAGATGAAGGGCGGCGGCCTGATGAAGATGATGAAGAAGATGGGCGGCATGAAGGGCATGGGCGGGATGGGTGGGCCTGGCGGGCCGAAGCTGCCGTTCTAGGCCGGCATCGCTCCAGATGCGGGCGCTCATGTTCAAGCGGATCCTGAGCGTTCCGCTCGGCTACGCGGAAAGAGGCTGTCTTCTTGTCAGCTACAGCCTGCCTTTGCTGCCTCACTGTTTTGTCCTCTGCCACGATGAAGATGGTCCGAGTCCGCAGCAGGACAAAGCCGAACTGCTGTCCTTCTTCATAGGCGAGGCCGAGCGCCTCGCCCATGAGTTCGCAGGGAACCCCGACGCGTTCCTGCTGATTCACAGTGGCGCAGCAGTGCGCAAGCGCTCGAACTGGCATTTGCACGTCTTTATTGTTCGCCATCGGTGGCAAAAGGCGTGGGTCTACATGGTTCTCAGCGTGAAGAACGCGTCACTGGCTTTGTGGCACGCGCTCACTGGGGCTCGGGCTGCGAGCCCGGGCGTTCAAGTCAAGTGACAGGACAGAGGCCCGCCGGGCATTCCGCCGAGCTTCTTCGTTTTCACGTCTGCACGTCGTAGACCGTCGCATGCGCCTCGATCGGCGCGGGCAGCTCCCAGCGGTGCAGCATCCGCTCGATGCCCGCGTTCGAGAGCGTCGTGTCGCGCTCGCGATTGCGGCGCATCAGTTCCGGGTGCGGCACCTCCAGGTACACCAGCTCGATCTGTGCGTGGTACGCCCAGAGCAGGTCCAGTGTCTTGGTGCGCATCTGCTGGCTCAGGTGCGTGGCGTTCCAGACGAAGCGTTCCTGCTTGCGCAGCAGCGCCTTCGCCTGGTCGACGGCATGGTGCGCGGCCATGCCATCGTTCTCGCCGTGCCTGAGACCCAGCTCGGCCCGTGCATCGTCGAAGGACACGACCGGCCAGCCCTTGCGATGCTGCGCCACCCAGTGATTCTTGCCGCTCGCGGGCAGGCCGCACATCACCGTGACCTGTGCGCCCGGCGCCTGGAACAGCGGGTAGTCGGGGCTGGTGTCGGCGCCGCGGAAGTAGGCCAGGCGCGTGTGCGCATCGGCCATCTTGCGCGGGCCATCCCAGCAGCCTTCTTCCTGCGCGAGCTGCTCGAAAAGCGCGATGTCGGCGAGGCTGTCGGCGCGCTTTTCGTAGTGGCGCCCGAGCATGTCGCAGCGCGCCACGCAGCACAGGTCGGGCAGTCTCAGCTCCCACGAGAGCCTGTGCACCAGCCACTCGGGCCGTTCGCCCTTGCGCGAGGCGAAGGCGTGGAACGGCACCTGGTGCACCGCGATGATCCGGCAGACGGTTTCGCGCAGCGCGAACGGCACGCGGGCCTTCCACATCAGCACCCGCACGTCGACCGATCCGCGGCGCGAATGACCGGGCTGGCCGATGCGGCCGCTGGCTTCGTCGATCACCGTGGTGTCGGGCTTGGTGATGTCGTGCAGCAGGCAGGCCATGAACAGCACGAAGCGGCCGTCGGCATCGGCGCGCTGGTAGTGCGCGTCGGCCATGAGCGCGTCGAGCACCATGCGCGTGTGGATGCCGACGTTGCCCTCGGCGTGGTAGTACGGGTCTTGCGGCGTTTCCTCGAGGCGCAGCAGGGCCGGCAGCAGGTCGCAGCACTGCGTCCAGTCGTAGCCTTGCGCGGGCGCGGGGACCAGCGCGTGCAGATCGTCGTATGTCATCGCGGCCTCCTTGTGGTTGTTGTCAGGTCGGCGGGGTCGCGCAGCGTGCGCAGGCCCAGGTCTTGCCAGCTCACTTGCGGCGTCGGTGCGTAGAGATCCACGCCCGGCGCGAGCTGGTTGGGCAACACGGGCCGGCGGCTGTGGTGCGAGCCCGAATCGAGGATGGTCTGCACGAAGTCAGGCCGCACCCACTTGTAGCGGCCGGTCACCTGGCCGTCCGACTCGGTCTTGAGGTACAGGCCCTCGGCGAGGTCGGACAGGTCGGTTTGCTGGCGCACGAGATCGAGCGGTTGGCTCTCCTGTGCGACGGCCTGTTCGAAGGCCGGCATCCAGTCGGCGCTGCGCGCCAGCGAAGGCCGCACCAGCGAGCGCAGTGCCTTCGCGCTGCGCGGCATCTCGCCCTCGTACAGCACGGGCACCGACACCACCGGGCCATCGGCCAGCAGCGCATGCCGTGCAGGCGTCGAGAGAAAGCATGCTGCCTGCCGGTCGTACAGATCGAACTCCAGGAAGAACGCCGGCAGCCGGTCGTACCAGCAGCTGTGCTTGGCAAAGCACCACTCGCCGTACATCACGTAGCGGTCTTCGAGCCGCTCGAGCAGCGCCGCCTCATGCGCCGCGGCCCAGTGCTTGAACAGGTTGAACTGCCGCTCGCCCGCGCCGCCGGCCAGGTAGTGGCCGCGCGATTGCAGCAGCAGTTCGCCTGCGGAGGTGAACGACACGGCGGCATTCGCGCCATCGAGTTTTTCCTCGATGACCACATGCTGGCCGTGCAGCGCGGACAACGACGTCTGGCCGTCGTCGGTATCGCCGGCCTGCAGGCGCGAGCCTTCCAGATGCGCAGTACGCGGGTACTTCCGCAGCGGAATCGACGAAAGAGAAGAGAGAGGGAACACGTTGTTCTCCAGATGGAAATCAGGAAGAACCGACAACGTGCGGGAGCGAAGCTGGAAAGAGAGTCGACTTCAGTGGCCGGGGAGGCCGTGCCTGGTCAGTGGAACGCAGCTTGGCGCCCGACATGACCAGCAATGAAGTGGTGTTGTCGGCGTCAGAGGGTGATGACGGCGAATCGGGGCACTTGGCGCTCCAGGGGATCGGAAGATCCGTGGGTTGAAAAAGAGTGGGCGATTCTAGCCACGCACCATGAAAAAAGCCGACCCTGAGGCCGGCTTTTTCGAGGTGCTGTGACTTCAGCGCATCAGGCTGCAGCCAGAGCCGCAGGACGTGCCAGGCGCAGCGCATGCATCCACGCACGGCGCAGCACGGCGGGCGAACGCGATTCCTCGGGAATCAGCAGGAAGCCGCGGTCGCGCAGCGTGGTGCCCAGCGCGATCTGGCTGGTCAGCACGGTCAGCGGAATCGCCAGCAGCAGCGGCAGGCCGACAGGCATGAGCCAGATCAGCGCGCTCGGGTCGATCATCGCGACGCCGACGGCCAGCATGGCGATCACCAGCGTCATCGGGGCCAGTTGCGTGGCAGCGATCTTCCAGGGCACGGCGTTGGCTTCACGCGGGGGCGACTTCCAGTCGAGCTTGATGCCGGTGAGGGCGACCAGCACGAACAGCGAGTGGGCCAGCATGCGGACCGGCGCCTGCACGATGGCCAGGGCGCTTTCCATCACCGAGCTCTTCACCAGGCCCCAGGTGCCGCCGTACTGGCGTTGCTCGCCGCGCATCAGCACGGCAGCGATGCCCAGCACGCGCGGCAGGAACAACAGGCACAGGGTCCAGACCCAGAGGCCGGCCAGTTCGGCGGGCAGCACGCTCCAGCTCGACACGAGGCTGGAACCGCTGAGCCACAGGGCCGTGCCCAGCGTCAGGAACGCGAGCCACAGCGGAGCGGAAACATAGGCCATGGTGCCGGTCACAAACATCGCGCGGTGCACGGAATGGATGCCGGGCTCGGCCATCAGGCGGGCGTTCTGCAGGTTGCCCTGGCACCAGCGGCGATCGCGTTGCAGTTCGGCCAGCAGGTCCGGCGGTTGCTGTTCGTAGCTGCCGACCAGGTCGGACACGAGCCACACGTTGTAGCCGGCACGGCGCATCAGCGCGGCTTCGACGAAGTCGTGCGACATGATGCCGCCCGACATGCCGCCGGTGCCCTTGATCGGGGCCAGCGCGCAATGCTTCATGAAGGGTTCGACGCGGATGATCGCGTTGTGGCCCCAGTAGTGCGATTCGCCCAGTTGCCAGAACTGCATGCCCAGCGTGAACAGGCGGCCCGTCACGCGGGAAGCGAATTGTTGTGCGCGGGCATGCAGCGTGACGTGGCCGATGGCCTGCGTTGCGGTCTGGATGATGCCGGCGGTCGGGTTGGCTTCCATCAGCTTGACCATCGAGGTCAGGCAGTCGCCGCTCATCACCGAGTCGGCGTCGAGCACGACCATGTAGCGGTAGTCCTTGCCCCAGCGGCGGCAGAAGTCGGCCACGTTGCCGGCCTTGCGGTGCGTGCGGCGGGTGCGCAGGCGGTAGTACACCTCGACCTGCGGCTGGTTCGGGCTGTCGGCGAGGGCGGCGCGCAGGTCTTCCCAGGCGGCGCGCTCGGCGGCGGCGGTTTCGGGGTTGTAGCTGTCGGACAGCACGAACACGTCGAACTGCTTGGCGTGGCCGGTGGAGGCGACCGATTCGCAGGTGGCGCGCAGGCCGGCGAACACCGTGGCAACGTCTTCGTTGCAGATCGGCATGATGATCGCGGTGCGTGCCTCGGGGTTCATCGGGTGGTTGGCGACCTGCTTGGCCGACAGCGCGTGCTTGTCACCGCGCACCGAAACGTAGAAGCCCATGAGGGCGGTCACGAAACCGGTCACGACCCAGCCCGAGAGCAGGCCGTACAGGCCGATCTGGCCGTATTCGAGCCAGACGTTGTCGTAGTCGGGTTGCACGCCGGCGAACAGCGTGGAGGCGATCACGGTGCTCAGCACGGTGAGCAGCATGAAGGCGTTGCGGCGGCGTGCCGCGGCGCGCTGCCACGGCTGCTTGACCTGCTGGGTCGATTCGGCGGATTCAGCGTCGGTGCCTTCGGCCGCACGGCCAGCGCCGAGCTTCACCAGCAGGGCGGTGCCGATGCTGTTCCAGAAACCGCGCCAGGGGCGGGGCGTCATCGAACCGCGGTTGACGGGCGGTGCGGTGACCGAGTTGGGATGGCGTTCTTCGCGGACCGGGCTGCGGTGCGAGAAATCGGCTTCGGTCAGCACGTTCAGTTGGGAGAAGTCAGTGGGCTTCATGTGATTTACCAACGTTGCTTGTCGAGGGAGGGGGTGTCGCCAATGCCCGGAAAGCGCTTGATGACGCAATCGGGTTCAGCGCCGCCTGCGCTGGCGAGCGCGGCGAGCGAATGGCCCGCGGCACGAGGCCGCGAGAGGGAAAACTGCTTTTGACGCAGGCCGTCGCGCTGCGGGCGCAGTGCGAAAGATGGGCTGGTAAGTGCTGTCATGCCAGTACAGGGGCAAACCCTGTGCCAGCATGGAAAAATGCTTTCAGATCAATGACTTGGAGCGATCTGGATACGGATTTCGGTGGGGAGGCCCGCCGAAGGCCCTCAAAACCCCTGTTTTTGTCGCCGAATCCCGACAAGCCTTGGAGGCTGGTGGGAAATGGTCTTTGAAATCAACGACTTAGGGGCGTCGCTACTCGGCGACAGGCTCCGAGCCCGGAGCGACAGCATCGGCCTTGAAGTGGCCCGGCGTGAGTTCGTGCTTCTGCAGCAGGCGGTAGAACTCGGTGCGGTTGCGGTCGGCCAGGCGGGCCGCGTCGGCCACGTTGCCGTCGGTCAGCTTGAGCAGGCCGACGAGGTAGTCGCGCTCGAAACGCTGCTTGGCGTCGGCATAGGTCTGGACCTCGACTGTGGGCACCCGCAGCGCCCGCTGCACCAGCGCGAGCGGAATCAGCGGCGAGCTCGACAGCGCGCAGACCTGTTCCACCACGTTGAACAGCTGGCGCACATTGCCCGGCCAAGCGGCGGTGGTCAGCGCCTTCAGCGCCTCGGGCGCAAAGCCGGAGAGCCGCTTGCCGTACTTGGTCGACAGGCGCTGCAGGAAGTGGTTGGCCAGGAGCGGAATGTCTTCGCGCCGCGCCGACAGCGGCGGCAGCGTGAGCGTCACCACGTTCAGGCGGTAATAAAGGTCTTCGCGGAACTGACCCGCCTCCATCGCGGCGTCCAGGTCGCGGTGGGTGGCCGAGACGATGCGCACATCGACCTCGATCGACTGGCTCGCGCCCAGCGGCCGCACCGCGCGCTCCTGCAGCACGCGCAGCAGCTTGACCTGCAGGGCGGGCGGCATGTCCCCGATTTCGTCGAGCAGCAGCGTGCCGCCGTCGGCCTGCTGGAACAGGCCCTTGTGGTTGGCGTGGGCGTCGGTGAAGGCGCCCTTCATGTGGCCGAACAGCTCCGACTCGAGCAGCGCTTCGGGAATCGCCCCGCAATTGACCGCCACGAACGGCTTGTCGGCACGCGCGCTGGCCTTGTGGATGGCGCGCGCGAGCAGTTCCTTGCCCGCGCCCGAATCGCCGCGCAGCAGCACCGAGGCGTCCGACTTGGCGACCATGCGCGCCTCGGCCAGCAGCTCGGCCATGCGGTTGCTGCGGCTCACGATCTCGGCGCGCCAGCTTTCGTCGCCGCTCTTGGCCGGCGTGCTCGCGGGGGCGCCGAGTGCCAGCGCCTGCCCGATCTTGTCGAGCAGCTCGCGGGCGTCGTAGGGCTTGGTGAGGTAGGTGAACACGCCGCGCGCGGTGGCTTCGACCGCATCGGGAATCGTGCCGTGCGCGGTGAGCAGGATCACCGGCAGCGAGGGATGGCGCTTGCGGATCTCGTCGAAGAGCGCGAGGCCGTCGCGGCCAGGCAGGCGCACGTCGCTCAATACCAGTTGCGGATGCTCGATCTCCAACTGGGTGAGCGCGGTTTCCGCCGAGGTCACGGCCGTGACCTGGTAGCCCGCCGACACCAGCCGCATCGAGATCAGGCGCAGCATGTCCGGATCGTCGTCGACCACGAGGAGGCGGGCGCCGGAAGTACTCATGGGCTTGGCTTGTTTCCGTTGGTCGCAGGTGCCGGGGCTCCTGCCGGTGCCGGCGTGGCGGCGGGCCGCGCGAAGCTGCGTTCGATGGCGCGCAGCGCTTCGATGCGGTCGTTGAGCTGGTCGATGCGGCGCTGGCTGTCGCGCAGCTGCTGCACCTGCTTGTCGCGGTCGTCCTCGACGCGGCGCTGCTCCACATAACGGGCGGCCAGTGCGCGCGCGAGCGGGTGCAGGGGCTGTGCCTCGGGCGACGGGTTGGCGATCACGCGCTGCAGCAGGCCGAGGGCGCGCGCCAGGTCGGCCGGCACGCGGGTCTGCGACAACAGGATCGCCAGCTGCATCTGCGTGGTGGGCGAATCGCCGGGGTCGCCGATGCGGGCGATCTCGGTGTTGAGTTCGCCGCCGCCGAGCGGCCGCACCTTGTCGGCATACGACAGCATGGCCGCCTGCGGGCCCTGGGTCATCAGCGTGAAGAGCGACGCCGGCTGCGTGGCGGGCGCGCGGGGCTCGGCCTCGACCGGCATGACGCGCGGCACGACAGCGGGCGGGGGCAGTGCATCGGCCTCGGCCGGCGGCTTGGGGCTTGTGGCGCACGCGCCCAGCAACAGGGCGAAAGGCATGGCCAACGCCGCTGCGAGGGTGGAACTGCGGACGAACGAAAAAGACATGGGTCGAAAAAAGAGGCGAAGGGCGCGAAGCGGTGATTCAGAGGGGCGTGTCGGCAACAGGGTCAGGCCGTGCGCGGCAACTCGATGCGAAAACGTGCACCGGGCCCGCCAGGCTGCAGCGTGATGCGGCCCCCGTGGGCTGCAATGTACTCCTGCACGATGGAAAGTCCGATGCCGGTGCCTTTCACCGTGTGCTCGGGCTGGCGTTCGCCGCGGAAGAAGGGTTCGAAGATCCGGTCGCGGTCGCCCTCGGCAATGCCCGGTCCGGCGTCGTTGACGTCGATGTGCACCGCCTCCGGCGTGCTCGACACGGCCAGGGTGATGACGCCGCCCGACAGCGAGAAACGAATCGCGTTCGACAGCAGGTTGGCGATCGCCGTGCCGAGCTTGGTGCGATCGACGGTGATCGCGATCGGCTCGCCTTCGGCGCGTACGCGCAGGCCGTGCGACTGCCATTGCAGCCGCTGGGCCTCGATCTGCTCCTCGATGAGCGGCAGCAGTTCGGTGCGTTCGCGGCGCAGTTCGCGCGCCTCGAAGGCGGCGGCGTTGAAGCGCAGGAGCGCCTCGATCTGGCCCTGCAGCGAGACGGTGTTCTGGTTCAGGATCTGCGCGACTTCGAGTTGCGCCGGGTTCAGCGGACCCGTCACGCCGTCTTCGAGCAGCGAGACGCCCTCGCGCAGCGCGGCCAGCGGCGTCTTGAGTTCGTGCGACACGTGCCGCAGGAACCGCGCCTTGTCGGCGTCGAGTTCGGTGAGCCGCAGCCGCAGCCATTCGAGCTGCTGCGACACGCGCCGCACGTCGGCCGGGCCGCGGATGTCGATGGGTTCGTCCAGCCGGTTCTGGCCGAGGCCGACGATGGCGTGCTCCATGCGCTTGAACGGGCGCGCGAGCCAGATGCCGAAGGCCAGCGCCAGCACCACCGCCAGCACGCTCGCAGCCACCACTTCGCGCATCAGCCGGCGGCGCGCGTTCTCGATGCGCTTGGCGAGCGCGTCGTTCTGCATCTCGATGAGGAACTGGGCCTGCTGCGCGAGGCTGGTGTTGAGTGTGTCGAGCTCGCGAAACTGCATCGCCATTGTGCTTTCGCGGGTGAGGGCGCTGTCGGCGCTGCCGCTCATCAGGCCTTCGATCACGCCCAGTTGCGCGCGCCACGGCTCGATGCTGGCGGGCAAGAGGCCGTTCTTTTCGAGCCGTTCGAGCACCTGGTGCGATTCGCGCGCGGCTTCGTCGAAGCGGCGGCGCAGCACCGCGTCGTTGAGCACCAGCGACTGGCGCCCGGCGCGTTCCATGGCCGCGCTGCGTTCTGCCAGCGATTGCGCTGCGCCCGAAAGGCGCAATGCGCGCGCCGCGGCGTCGCGGCTCTGGGTCATGAGTGCGTCGTACTGGAACACCGAGCGCAATGCCACGCCCACCAGGAGCGCGGTGATCAGCAGAAAGGCAAAGAGCAGGAGCTGCTGGAACGAGCCCCGTATCGACGGTCGCTTCGCCATCAGTGGGCGAGCGCCGCGGCGGGCTGCTGCAGCGCTGGCGACGATTCGCGCGTCACCACTTCGCCGCGCAGCGTGTAGGCCAGCGAGCGCGTGATGCGCAGGTCGGTCATCTGGCCGACCAGGCGTGCGTCGCCTTCGAAGTTGACGACGCGGTTGCAGGCGGTGCGGCCCATGAGTTCGTTCGCGTCCTTGCGGGAAGCGCCTTCGACCAGCACGCGCTGCGTGCTGCCCACCAGTGCATCGCCGAAGCGGCGCACGTTGCCGTCGATCACGCGCTGCAGCGTCTGCAGGCGCGCGAGCTTCACTTCGTGCGGGGTGTCGTCGTGCAGCGCGGCGGCCGGCGTGCCGGGGCGCGGGCTGAAGATGAAGCTGAAGCTGTTGTCGAACTGGCAGTCGTCGATGAGCTTCATCATTCTGGCGAAGTCTTCGTCGGTCTCGCCGGGGAAGCCGACGATGAAGTCGCTGGAGAGCGCCAGGTCGGGGCGGATGGCGCGCAGCTTGCGCACCGTGCTCTTGTATTCCATGGCGGTGTAGCCGCGCTTCATCGCCATCAGGATGCGGTCGCTGCCGTGCTGCACCGGCAGGTGCAGATGGCTCACCAGCTGCGGCACCTTGGCGTAGGCCTCGATGAGCCGCGGCGTGAATTCATTCGGGTGGCTGGTGGTGTAGCGGATGCGCTCGATGCCGGGGATTTCGGCCACGTACTCGATGAGCAGCGCGAAGTCGGCGATCTCGGCGGTGTCGCCCATGCGGCCGCGGTAGGCGTTCACGTTCTGGCCGAGCAGCGTGATCTCGCGCACGCCCTGGTCGGCCAGGCCGGCGATCTCGACCAGCACGTCGTCCAGCGGGCGGTTCACTTCCTCGCCGCGGGTGTAGGGCACCACGCAGTAGCTGCAGTACTTGGAGCAGCCTTCCATGATCGACACGAAGGCGGTCGCACCGTCGACGCGCGCGGGCGGCAGGTGGTCGAACTTCTCGATCTCGGGGAAGCTGATGTCCACCTGCGGGCGGTCCAGGCGCTCGCGGTCGTTGAGCATCTCGGGCAGGCGGTGCAGCGTCTGCGGACCGAACACGATGTCGACGTAAGGGGCGCGCGCGATGATGGCCGCGCCTTCCTGACTCGCCACGCAGCCGCCCACGCCGATCTTCACGCCCTTGGCCTTCAGGTGCTTCACGCGGCCGAGGTCGGAGAACACCTTCTCCTGCGCCTTCTCGCGCACCGAGCAGGTGTTGAACAGGATGAGGTCGGCCTCGTCCACGTTCTGCGTCGGCTCGTAGCCCTGCGCGGCGTTCAGCACGTCGGCCATCTTGTCCGAGTCGTACTCGTTCATCTGGCAGCCGAAGGTCTTGATGAATACTTTTTTCATGGGGTGCTCTCTCGATGCCCTCCGGGAATGGGGGGCGCGGCGGGCGCGGGAGGCCTGCGCCGCTTCTTTCTATGTGCAGCGGTTACTGCGTATTGAGGGTGTCGTTCGTGGTGAACGGCCAGATGTTCAGCAGCGGCTTGTTCAGCGATTCGCGGCTGGCCACGGCTTCTTCGGGCGTGAGGATCCAGATCTCGCGCAGCAGGCCTGCGGCATCGCGCGTGTAGTTCACCAGGTACTTCTGCCCAATGATCGCGCCGGGCATCACCAGCATGTTCTGCGGGCTGCGGATGCGGGCCCCGGCACCGAGGCGGTCGGCGTTGCCGTCGAGCTCGACGTCGGGCGCGTTGGTCACCATGAACTTGCCGCGCAGCGTGCCGATGGGGAAGTTGCGCCCGCCGTTCAGCGATTCGTTCTGGGTCTGTGGACGGGGAATTTCGTCCTGTGCGCTGGCTTGCAGGGAGAACAGTCCGGCGCTTGCGGCGAGGGCGCACAGCGCGGTGAAAGTGAGGGCATTCGTGGTTTTCTTGCAGCGGTTCATGGGGTATATCCAGAGGCTGTGGAGCGGCGATTTTAACGAGGGGGTATGGCCCCCTTCACGCCGGCCACAGCAGGTTGAGCGCGGGCTTGTCGGTTGACCTGCTTTACATTTCTTTACGGGAACCATGAACGCCGTGAGTCGGGCGCTGATTCAATAGCCAGTGTCAGCCCAAAGTGCACAAGAACCCATGAAGAAAAATGCTGCCATTGCCCTTGCGGGTGTGTTGATCGTAGCCGTCGCAGGCGGATGGTGGAGCATGTCCGGAGACAAGGCCGGGGCAAAGAATGCGAAGACGACGGCGACCCCGGGGAACGGCGCCGCATCCGGCGGCGGCGCCCCCGCCCTGGTGACCCTGGCCACCGCCGAAAAGCAGGACGTGCCGGTCACGGTGCAGGTCAACGGCAGCGTGGTGTCCCTCAACAGCGTCGACCTGCGCCCGCAGGTCACCAACACCGTCAGCACCGTCCATGTGAAAGAAGGCCAGTTCGTCAAGGCGGGCCAACTGCTCTTCTCGCTGGACGACCGCAACGACCAGGCCAACCTCGCCCGCGCCCGCGCCCAGCAGCAGAAGGACGAGGCCACCATGGCCGACCTCGAGCGTCAGTACAAGCGCAGCCAGGACCTGGTGGCGCAGAACTTCATCGCCAAGAGCGCGGCCGACGCCACGCTCTCGCAGCTCGAGGCACAGCGCGCCGCCGTGGCGGCCGACCGCGCCGCCGTGCAGTCGGCGCAGGTGGCGCTCGGCTATGCCACCCTTCGCGCGCCGATCGCCGGGCGCATCGGCGCCGTCAACATCTACCCGGGCACGCTGGTGCAGCCGACGCTGTCGCTGGTCACCGTGACGCAGCTCGACCCGATCGCGGTGAGCTTCCCGGTGCCCGAAGGCAACCTGCAGGATCTGCTGGAGGCCGCGCGCAACCGGTCGCCGGTCGAAGCGCTCGTCACCGGGCGCAAGACGCCGCTCATCGGCTCGCTCGATTTCGTGGACAACACGGTCGATCCGCAGATCGGCACCGTGCGCGCCAAGGCCGTGTTCGCCAATGCCGACCAGGGCCTCTGGCCGGGCCAGTTCGTAGGCACGCGCATCACCGTGCGCACGCTCAACGGCGCCACGGTGGTGCCGGCCGCGGCGCTGATGATGCTGTCCGACGGCACATCCCTCTACGTGGTCGATCAGGCCAAGACCGCCACCCGCCGCAAGGTGAAGACGCTGCACACCTTCGGCACCAAGGTGGCCGTGAGCGGCGTGGAGCCAGGCGAGCAGGTCGTGATCGAGGGCAGCCAGAACGTGCGCCCGGGCGGCAAGGTCCGCGTCGATGCGAAGACCGGCGGGCCAGGCGCCGCCCCCAATGGCACCACCGGTGTGACGCCGGGTAGCGCCGCATCATCCGAAGGCACGGACATCAAGCCGCCGCAGCGGGAACGCGCATGAACATCTCGGAGCTCTGCATCCGTCGTCCTGCGATGACGGTGCTGCTGTCTGCCGCGGTGGTGGTGGTCGGCATCTTTGCGTACTTCAGCATCCCGGTGGCGGCGCTGCCCAGCTACAACACGCCGGTCATCAACGTCAACGCGCAGCTCCCGGGCGCCAGTCCGGACACGATGGCCAGTTCGGTCGCGCTGCCGCTCGAGAAGCAGTTCTCGACCATTCCGGGCCTGCAGACCATCAGCTCGGTCAACACGCAGGGCGTGACCTCGCTCACGCTCGAATTCGTGAGCAGCCGCGACATCGACGCCGCCGCCGTCGACGTGCAGGCCGCGCTCCTGCGCGCCCAGCGCCAGCTGCCGCAGGAGCTCACGCAGCTCCCCTCGTACCGCAAGGTGAACCCGGCCGATGCGCCGGTGCTGTTCATCGCGCTGATCTCGCCGTCGATGAACCCGGCCGAGCTCAACGACTACGCCGAGAACCTGATCTCCCCCACGCTCTCGACGATCGACGGCGTCGCGCAGGTGGGCGTGTACGGCCGCAAGGCCTTTGCGGTGCGCATCAAGGCGAATGCCGACCTGCTCAACGCGCGCAACATCACGCTCGACGAACTCGCCAAGGCGGTGAATTCAGCCAATGCCAACACGCCGGTTGGCGTGCTCGACGGCCCGCGCCAGACGCTCACCATCCAGGCCAACCGCCAGCTCGTGAAAGCGGCCGATTTCGCCAAGCTCATCGTCGGCCAGCGCAACGGCGCACCGGTGCGGCTCGACGAAGTGGCGACCATCGAGGACAGCTTCGAATCGGTCAAGACCGCCAGCAGCTTCAACGGCCAGGACTCCATTTCGCTGGCCGTGCAGCGCCAGCCCAATGCCAACACCGTGCAGGTGGTGGACGCGGTGCGCGCGCTCATCCCGCGCTTCAAGGCCGAGCTGCCGCAGTCGGTCGAGATCCAGATGGTGAACGACCGCTCGCTTTCGATCCGCGAAGCGGTGCACGACGTGCAGCTCACGCTGCTGGGCACCATCGCGCTGGTGGTGCTGGTGATCTTTCTCTTCCTGCACCGGCTGGTGGCCACGCTGATTCCGGCGGCCACCATCCCGATCTCGCTGATCGGCGCAGTGGCGCTGCTCTACGCCTTCGGCTACAGCCTCGACAACGTCTCGCTGCTGGGCATCACGCTGGCCGTGGGGCTGGTGGTGGACGACGCCATCGTGGTGCTCGAGAACATCATGCGTTACGTCGAGAAGGGCATGGAGCCCTTCGCGGCCGCGCTGCGCGGCGCGCGCGAGGTGGGCTTCACCATCGTGTCGATCTCCATCTCGCTGGTGGCGGTGTTCATCCCGATCTTCTTCATGCCGGGCGTCATCGGCCTCTTGTTCCACGAGTTCGCGGTGGTGGTGGCGCTGGCGGTGCTGGTGTCGGCCATCGTGTCGCTCACGCTGGTGCCGATGCTCGCGAGCCGGCTGCTCAAGCAGGTGCCACGCAAGGAGGGCGCGCTCGATCATGAAGAAGAGCATCCCGAGCCCGGCACCGCCATCGGCCGCGCCTTCGAACGCGGCTACCGCGCGGTGCACGGCACCTACATGCGCACGCTCGACTGGACGCTCATGCACCGCTGGGTGATGCTGGTGGCTGCCGGTCTCACCTTCGTCGTCACCGCCTGGCTCTTCATCACCATTCCGAAGGGCTTCTTCCCCGAGGAAGACATCGGCCAGATCCAGATCACCACCGAGGCGGCCGAAGACATTTCCTTCACCGCCATGAAGGCGCTGCAGGACCGCGTGGCCGCGACGCTCAAGGACGACCCGAGCGTCGATTACGTGAGCTCCTTCGTCGGTGTGGGCGGCCCGACCGCCACGCAGAACTCGGGGCGCCTCTTTGCCGTGCTCAAGCCGCGCAGCGAGCGCCCGCAGATGGCCAAGGTGCTCGAATCGCTGCGCCAGCGTTTCCGCGAAATCCCGGGCATTGCCGTCTACATGCAGCCGGTGCAGAACCTGCGCCTGGGCGGCCGCCAGAGCAAGGCGCGCTTCCAGTACACGCTGCAGAGCGTGAACGCCGGCGAGATGGTGCCGTGGGCCACGCGGCTCATGGAGCGCATGCGCGCCGACCCCGCCTTCCGCGATGTGACCAGCGATTCGCAGAACCGCGGCCTGCAGGCCACGCTGGAGATCGACCGCGACAAGGCCGGCGTGCTCGGCGTGGCGGTGGGGGACCTGCGCACCGCGCTCTACAACGCCTACGGCGACCGGCAGATCGGCAGCATCTACGCGGCCAGCAACACCTACCAGGTGATCCTCTCGGCCGCCGACAGCGACCGGCAGTTCGAGGACGACGTCTCGCGTCTGTCCGTGCGCAGCACCACGGGCAGGCTGGTGCCGCTGTCGGCCTTCTCGACCATCAACCGCACCGTGGGGCCGACCTCGGTCAACCACCAGGGCCAGCTGCAGGCGGTGACGGTGTCGTTCAACCTCGCGCCCGACGTGCCGCTGGGCAACGCGACCGCGAAGATCGACCAGTTCAAGAACGAGCTGAACATGCCGCAGTCGATCATCACCACCTATGGCGGCGATGCGGCGGTGTTTCAGAGTTCGCAGTCGAGCCAGGCCGTGCTGCTGGTGCTGGCGGTGCTGGTCATCTACGTGCTGCTCGGCGTGCTGTACGAGAGTTACATCCACCCGCTGACGATTCTGGCGGGGCTGCCGTCGGCCGCCGTGGGCGCGCTGCTCTCATTGAAGATCTTCGGCTTCGACCTCACGCTGATCGCGACCATCGGCATCCTGCTTCTGATCGGCATCGTGAAGAAGAACGCGATCATGATGATCGACTTCGCCCTCGACGCGCAGCGCACCGAAGGCATGAAGCCGGTCGATGCGATCCGCGAAGCCTGCCGGTTGCGCTTCCGGCCGATCCTCATGACCACGCTGGCCGCCTTGATGGGCGCGCTGCCGCTCGCATTGGGCCTCGGCGCCGGCGCCGAATTGCGCCAGCCGCTGGGCGTGGCGGTGGTGGGCGGGCTGATCTTCTCGCAGGTGATCACGCTCTACATCACGCCCGCGATCTACCTCGCGCTCGACCGCTACAGCGGCACGGGGCCGATGGTCGACCTGCCGGGCGAAGCGAAGAAGGCTGAAGCCGGCGTGGCCGGAGACGCGGCGGCGCACGCCTGAAGCGCAGCGCCCCTCGACATCAAAGATGGCGTGCGGCCATCAGCGCCAGCCAACCGGCGAGAAAGGCGATCTGCAACCCTCCGAAGCGCCACACCACGCCCATGGTGATGGCCACGGGCAAGAGCAAGGTGGGCGCGATGCAGATCTGGATCAACAGATAGGCCCCCATCAGGCTGGGGCCGGCGTTCGACAAGGCAAGCTCGGCGGCCGGCCAACGCGACAGCCATTGGGCAGCGCCCAGGCCCGACAGGCGGATCGCAATCGTGACCAAGGCCATGACGAGGATGGCGTTCATGCCTGGCTTTTCCTATGGAGCCACAGCGTGGCCGCCATGCCGGCCAGGCCCGCCACCAGCACCGCCGCGGCCTGTTGATCGGTTCGCCACCAGCAAGCCAGGCCGACCACGGCGCCGATGGCTACAGGCGCCAGCTGGTGAGGATTTCTTCGCAGACCGACAGGCAGCAGGAGCGCCATCGAGAGGGGCACCAGCGCATCCATTCCAAAGCGATACAGCATCTGCTGCGTAAAAACGGCGCCAAACTGGAATCCGGCGATGCAGCCGGCCGTCCACGCCAGGGTCAGCGCGGAGGCGTTTCCCAGGATGAAGTTGACGTTGATCGGCCCACGCTGGGCGGCCATTTGGCATGCCGTCCAGCTGCTGTCGGTCACCATGGCCGCCGCCAGCCAGGCACGCCATTTGCCGGAATTTCTCAGATAAGGCCAAAGCGAGGCCGTGAAAATAAGATGCTTTGCATTGAGTCCGATGGTCAATGCAATCAATGCGCCAATATGCGCGGAATTATTGAATTCGAGCGCGGCCAATTGGGCGGTGGCTGCATTGATGCTCAATGCGGCAAGAATCAATTCATTCAAGGACCAATCGGCATTCTTGCTGGCCACGCCGACAATCAGGCCAAATACCAATACCTTGGGAATGAAAGGCAGTGCCGCAATCCATCCATGCGAAATTCCCATGGGTGCGGACAGGGACTTTTCCATCGCAGCCCTTATATCCAGAACAGGAGTTTCTCGGGGGTGGTTGCGAAAAACCCGGACAAGGTCAACCGCTCTCCATCGCTTGGCAATACCTCATGGGCGTGCGTGGTGCGGAAGATGATCAAATCCCCAACGCGGGGAGCGACCTCGGAATATTCACTGTCTTTGCCGGCCTGCGCGAGGTCTTGCTCG
The DNA here is from genome assembly GCF_051216415.1 of Variovorax trehalosi. Taxonomy (NCBI): domain Bacteria; kingdom Pseudomonadati; phylum Pseudomonadota; class Betaproteobacteria; order Burkholderiales; family Comamonadaceae; genus Variovorax; species Variovorax trehalosi. The sequence goes on along the minus strand of NZ_JBPJZG010000010.1, from coordinate 6,454 downwards.
TTATAGATGCGCGTCTGCCCGCCGGATTTCGGCGTCTTGAGATAGATGTTCCATGCAAATTGCTCTTTGATTTGCGGCGCAAATGAAAGTCCGGAGTTTTCGCCCGGCATCCAGTCCCGATGAATCGGCGCTTCCGGCAAAACGCGCACCGTGAAATTCATCATGCGCCGGCCTTCGTGCTCGGCGACGCCATGCGCCAAGGAGAACATCTTCGACGCCACCTCCTGGACACGGGGGAAGAAATTGACGAGCCCGAGAATCTGCTGGTCGAATATCTCTTCGTAAATCTGCGCCCGGCGGAAATATTCGCCGGGGTCCGCCTTGAATCGAAAGAAATTGGGGCCGAGCTTTCCTTTGCGAACGACGCCGCCGGCCTTGTCGTCGCCCTCATAATATTCAATGCCAATTTTTGAAATGGCATGCAATATCAGGTCGATTTGATATTCCTGTAGAAAATTCTCGAACCGCAGGCCTGCGCGGTCCCCGGTTGAGAATTTCCTTATCGCCGCGAGGTTCGGCGTTGTGCGGTTGATATCCTCAACCACCCACTTGTTTGACTCTGCCATCTTTTCCTCTTGAATTGCGAGGCTGATGATGGCGTCAAGTGAGGGTTTTCGTGGTATCCAGAGATACAGGAAGTTAACTATTTTTGTAATGCAAACGACGTAGCGCAGAAGCGTCGTGGATGATGACCTGCTTGGCCCGTGTCTCGATGACCCCTTGCCTGGACAATGCGTTCAATGTCCTTGTCACGGTCACCCGGCTCAATGCGGTCATTGCGGCAATTTTCTCGTGCGTGAGATCGACTTGAAAATCCTTCGATTCCGGCGTTGACGAAAATTCGCTGTTCGATTGCAATCGCGCAATACGCAAAAGCAAATCGACGACACGTTCTGTAGGCGCCGCTGCAACACCCGCCAGCTTCTCGACAATCATTTGATTCTTGAAGCCGAGGAGTTGAATAAGCGAAGCCGCCAATTCGGGCATGGTGGCGAATTTCCGCGTGATATCCGACGGGAGATATCGGCTGAGAATTGCGGGCGCCACCACGCGCGTCGTAGTCGGGCGGGGTCTGTTGGCAAATGCGGGGCCTTCGCCAAAAATTGCGCCCGGCCCGAATATTTCAAGCAGGAATTCAGCGCCATTGCTTCGCTGAATTGTCGAATGAACGAATCCTGATCGAAGAAGGTAAAAATAATCGTGCCGCTCCCCTTCGCGAGCCAGCACATCCCCCGTTGTCAAACTGACGACGCTGCCCAGGTGCGTGGCTTCGATCCATGGGGTCGAGAGGGCCAGGGAGGCGTCCCAACTGGCATAGGCCGAGGATTCGGAATTTATTCTTTTCATTCAGAAGATGCGTTGCAAAAAATCCTCATGATCCCTGTGGAGAATTCTGCGGTTTGCGCCTTGCCTTGAGGTGAAGGGCGCAATTCCATTTTTTGCGTATCTATTTGGCCATTGCGCAATTGCGCGATGGCGCATCAGGTCGTCGTCTCGTCCAGCGTGTCGTCCGCCGCCAGGTGGGCGATGTCGCTCCAGCCCACGAGGCTGAAACCCTCCGGCGTCCACAGCATGCGATTGATGGCGGCATTGCCGAGCTGCCAGGTGCGCGGCGCCTGCAGCTCCTGGCGGGTGGCGGCGCGGTAGAGCACGTCCATCACGCCGCCGTGCGCGACCAGCGTGACCAGCTGGCCCGGATGGCGCGCCGCCAGTTCGGCGGCCACGCGCGTGACGCGGTCGCGGAAGGTCAGGAGGCTTTCGCCGCCGACGGGTTCGAATTCGGGATCGCGCTCGCGCCAGCGCTTGGCATCTTCGGGAAGCATCGATTCGATCTCCGCGAAGCTCATGCCCTCCAGATGCCCGAAGGCCCGCTCGCGCAGGCGCGGCTCGGGCTGCACGGTGAGCCCATGCGGCCTGGCGATGGCCTCGGCGGTCTGCCAGGCGCGCGCGAGGTCGCTGGCGTAGATGACGTCGATGTCCTCGTCCGCCAGCGCCTGGCCGGCCCGCTCTGCCTGCCAGAGCCCGGTGGCGTTGAGTCCGATGTCGATCTGGCCCTGGATGCGGGTGTCGACGTTCCAGGCGGTCTCGCCGTGGCGGACGGCGATCAAACGGGTGGCTTCTTGCATCCGCTCGATTCTAGAAGTGCACTATTTCACGGCCAGCGTCTTCGCCGTGGCCAGGTCGATGTTCACCCGGCGCTCGCCCTGCGGCGGATTCGGAAAGCCCTGCAGCGCGGCCTGAAACATCACCGGAAGGATCGCCGCGCTCGCGTTGTACGGCCCGTCGTTGCGGGCCCGGGTCTCGTAGACCACCCGGTTCGAGCCCGCTTCGCGCAGCACGATGCTCACCTCGCGCTCGTACCAGGGGTTGGCCGCCGGTGGAAAGTAGGCCGGGCCGCCGTACCAGCCGCCACCGTAGAAGCGGCGGCCATAGCCATATCCGCCGCCGTAACCGTAGCCCCAGGGGCCGTCGAAGAGCCACGGGTCGGCCCAGGGCGAGAGGCCGGCGGTCACGCGGGCGCCGATCTGCGCGCTGTATTGCGGCTTGGCGTCGTCGCGGCGCAGGCCCACTTTTTCGAGAGCAGCGGCTGCCATCGCCTCGAGCGAGTCCTGGCGGGCGGTGTCGGCCTGCTGCGAGGGCAGGCGGTCGAAGCGGTAGGTGGCGCCGGGCGGCACGGTGCCGATCGACGAAAAGCTCTTCACATCGCTGTCGACCACCCAGGAGGTGGCGCAGCCGCTGAGAGTCACTGTTGCTGCTGCTACCAAAAGCAGAGCGAAAGAAGCACGTTTCATAAAGGGTCTCCGGGCAGCGATGCCCAAAATTCCCCTGGGTAGCCGGATCAGCCCTGGACGATGCGAAGGGCTGCAGGTGCCTGGGAGAGCAAGTCGAAGGAGGGCGTGTCGAAGGCCTTGTCGCCTTCGTCGTCGGCCACGCCCGTCGCTTTCAGACCCTTGAAGTCGTGCCGCGTTCCGTCCAGGAGGTGCGAAGGCACCACGTTCTGCAGCGCGGTGAACATGTTCTCCACGCGGCCGGGGTGCTTCTTGTCCCACTCGCGCAGCATCTCGCCGACCTGCTTGCGCTGCAGGTTCTCCTGGCTGCCGCAGAGGGTGCACGGAATGATCGGGAATTCGCGGTGCTGCGCCCAGCGCACCAGGTCTTTCTCGGCCACGTAGGCGAGCGGGCGGATCACGATGTGCTTGCCATCGTCGCTCACCAGCTTGGGCGGCATGCTCTTCAACTTGCCGGCGAAGAACATGTTGAGGAAGAAGGTCTGCAGCATGTCGTCGCGGTGATGGCCCAGCGCGACCTTGGTGGCGCCCAGCTCGTCCGCCACGCGGTAGAGGATGCCGCGGCGCAGGCGGCTGCAGAGGCCGCAGGTCGTCTTGCCCTCGGGAATGACGCGCTTGACGATGCTGTAGGTGTCCTGGTTCTCGATGTGGAAGGCCACGCCGAGCTCGCTCAGGTACTTGGGCAGCACCTCTTCAGGAAAGCCGGGCTGCTTCTGGTCGAGGTTGACCGCGACGATGTCGAAGTGAATGGGTGCGCGCGCCTTGAGCTTGAGCAGGATGTCCAGCATCGCGTAGCTGTCCTTCCCGCCCGAGACGCACACCATGACCTTGTCGCCCTCTTCGATCATGTTGTAGTCGACGATCGCGCGGCCGACCTCGCGGCACAGGCGCTTCTCGAGCTTGTGCGTTTCTCGCTCGATCTTCAGCGAGTTGGTGGGCGCGGCGACGGTCGTGGCGTCGGAAGGCGCTTCGTCGATCCAGACGGCGTTCATTGGTGGGCTACTTCAGGCAAATCGGGGGAAAGACCCCGATTTTGCCTTGGATCACCATTCCCCGGCTTCCATGCGGATCGCCACTTCGCAGTCGTCGAAGATTTCGAGCTTGGCGATCTTCACCCGCACGCCCAGCACGCCAGGCAGTTGCAGCAGGCGGTGCACCACCTTGCCGATCAGGCTCTCCAGCAGGTTGACGTGCTCGGCCGTGCACTCGTCGATGATGATCAGGCGCACCTTGCCGTAGTCGAGCACGTGGAAGATGTCGTCGTCCTGCGGCAGCAGCGGTTGCTGGCCCATGCTCAGTTCGGCATCGACCTGGATCGGCTGCGGCGCGACCTTCTCATGGTCGAGGATGCCCAGGTTGGCATTGAAGCGCAGGCCCAGCAGGGTGAGAGTCTGGCGGCCGTGGGTGTGGGAGGAGGACATGGTTGGGTTCTCACATGAGCGAGAAATCGCGCTCGAATTTCATCAGGTGCTGGCCGCCGTCCACCAGCAGCGTGGTGCCGGTGATCGAGCCGTTCTCCAGCGCGAATTTCACGGTGGCAACCACGTCGGCCGGCGTGGAAGAGCGGCCCAGCGGCGACAGCTTGTGCAACTGCGCGAACTTGTCGTCGTCCAGCATGTGGCTGGGCAGCGTGAGGCCGGGCGCCACGCCCACCACGCGCACGCGCGGCGCCAGGGCCAGCGCGAGCATCGGCGTGGCGGCCTCGAGCGCAGCCTTGGAGAGCGTGTAGCTCAGGAAATCGGGGTTCGGGTTCCAGAGCTTCTGGTCGAGCAGGTGAACGACCGCGCCCTGGGCATCGCGCCGCGCGAGATGGTCGTGCAGCGCCTGCGCCAGCAGGATGGCCGCGCCCGTGTTGCTGCGCGCATGGCGCTCCATGAGGGCGTAGCTGAAGCTGGCGGTGTCGTCGTGCTCGAAGAGGGCCGCGCTGTGGACCACGGCATCGACGGTGCGGAAACGCGCCGCGACACGTGATAGCAGCGCGCGCGTGGCGTGCTCGTCTTCCAGGTCGGCCTCGAAGAGCGCCGAGTCGCCCGAGAGCGCGGCGCAATCGGCGACGGTTTTCTCGGCGTCGGCGCGCGAGCTGCGGTAGTGCACCGCCACCTGCCATCCGCCCGCGGCCAGCGCCAATGCAATCTCGCGGCCCAGCCGCCGGCCCGCACCCGTGACGAGGACGGTGCGGCGGGCAGGGGGGAGGGAGGCGGTGCTCATGCGAGGAGGGAGAGAGAATCAGGGGGTGACGACCAAGACCCCGAACAGTTTACCCACCGCCCTCGACCACCTGATCGCCCGCTCCGTCGAGCGCGCGGGCGGCTGGATCGGCTTCGACCGCTTCATGGCGCTCGCCCTGTATGCGCCGGGCCTCGGCTACTACGCCAACACCTCGGCCAAGTTCGGCCACATGCCGTCTTCGGGCAGCGATTTCGTGACGGCGCCCGAACTCACGCCGATGTTCGGCCAGACGCTGGCAGCGCAAGTGGCCGAGGCGCTGGAGAAGACCGGCACCGACACGGTCTGGGAATTCGGCGCGGGCTCCGGTGCGTTGGCGGTGCAGTTGCTGCATGCGCTCGACGAGATGGGCCGCAGCGACGTGCGCTATCGCATCGTCGATCTCTCCGGCACATTGCGCGAGCGGCAGCAGCAGGCGCTGGTGCGCTATGCGGACCGCGTCGAATGGCTCGGCGAACTGCCTGAAAAGATGCAGGGCGTCGTGGTCGGCAACGAGGTGCTCGATGCGATGCCCGTGCAACTGCTGGCGCGCGTGCAGGGCCAGTGGTTCGAGCGTGGCGTGGTGCGCAATGCGGGCAACGATGGCTGGAGTTGGGCCGATCGCGCGACCGATCTGCGTCCGCCGGTCGACGTGCCCGGAGAGCACGATTACCTCACCGAGATTCATCCGCAGGCGCAGGCCTTCATCGCCACGCTGGCGGATCGGCTGGAGAAGGGCGCGGCCTTCCTCATCGACTACGGTTTTCCCGAGAGCGAGTACTATCACCCGCAGCGGCACATGGGCACGGTGATGTGCCATCGCGCGCACCAGGCGGATGGGGATCCGCTGGCCGATGTGGGCTACAAGGACATCACGGCGCATGTCGATTTCACCGGGATCGCGGTTGCGGGGCAGGATGCGGGGCTCGAGGTGCTGGGCTATACGAGCCAGGCGCGGTTTCTGCTGAATTGCGGGTTGGTTTCTCGGATGGAGCAGGGCTCGGTTGCGGAGCGGGCGATGGCTGCCCGTCTCATTCATGAGCATGAGATGGGGGAGCTGTTCAAGGTGGTGGGCTTTGCGGTTGGTGAGCCTTGGGATGCGATGGGGTTTGCCGAGGGCGACCGCAGTCATACGCTCTGAGTCGTGCTGCTTCGTTTGCTTTCCGAGGCCGGGTCTCGCCCCGGCGGGCGAGCTACTTTCTTTTGCTTCGCCAAAAGAAAGTAGCCAAAGAAAAGGCGACCCCACTGTCTGCGACCCTCCGCTTCGCTACGGGCAACCTGCGGTGCTCGCGTTTCGCGGGGTCTCGCAGAACTCGCTTCGCTCAGACAGCTGCGAGCCCTTGTCCGCGAACCGCTGCGCTCCTCGGCGCAGCCAGAGGGGAGGGGGCAACCAACGGGCCATCGCTTTGCTCGGCTTGCAATCGGGCCTTTGCTTCGCTCGGTCCAGGGATTTGCTCCCT